>CAZGHW010000055.1:0-22583 GCA_964525695.1 uncultured Rheinheimera sp.
CAGGCTCAGTTAACTCACAGAGCCAATTTTAATCCGCAGGAAGTGCAAGTCAGCACTTTGTTATCGATTAAAACCGGCGCCTGTGCCGAAGATTGTAAATATTGTCCGCAAAGCGGCCATTACAATACCGGCCTGGAACGGGAGCGGCTGTTGGAAGTGGAGAAAGTATTAACCCAGGCCAAAGCCGCCAAAGATAAAGGTGCCAGTCGCTTTTGTATGGGCGCAGCCTGGAGTAATCCGAAGCAACGAGACATGCCATACATCATGGAAATGGTGAAAGGGGTGAAAGCCATGGGGCTGGAAACCTGCATGACGCTGGGCAAATTGGATGCGGGTCAAGCCCTTGAATTAGCGGGCGCTGGCTTAGATTATTACAACCATAATCTGGATACCTCGCCAGAGTTTTATGGTGAAATCATCACCACCCGCACTTATCAGGACCGGCTGGACACGCTGTCACATGTGCGGGATGCCGGCATGAAAGTTTGTTGTGGTGGTATTGTTGGCATGGGCGAAAGCGCTAACGATCGTTCAGCGCTGTTGATGCAAATTGCTAATTTGCCGGAGCATCCGCAAAGTGTGCCAATTAACATGTTGGTTAAAGTTGCTGGTACACCCTTAGAAAATGTCGAAGATTTGGATGGTTTTGAATTTATCCGTACCATTGCAGTGGCACGTATCATGTTGCCAAAAAGCCATGTCCGGTTATCGGCGGGCCGCTCGCGGATGAATGAACAGATGCAAGCCTTGTGTTTTATGGCCGGTGCCAACTCGATCTTTTACGGTGACAAATTGTTAACCACAGAAAATCCGGAAGCAGATGCCGATATGCAATTGTTCGCCAAACTTGGTTTAAAGCCGGAGCAGCGGCATGATGTTTCGGACGAAGCTTATGAAGCTGCGATGGCGGATGCCATTACTGAACAATTAACGCCAGCGTTATTTCACGCGGCCAGTTAATGCGCACTGATGTGATGCAAGCGCTGCTGGCTGAACGCCAACAGGCTGGTTTATTGCGACAATTACCGCCATTGCAGCAGGTCAAAGGCCGTTTGCTCAGTGCTCAGGGCCGGGATTATTTGAATTTTTCCGGCAATGATTATCTGGGCCTGGCGTCCGATCCAACAGTAGTGGCGGCTTTGTGCCAGGGTGCCACCGACTATGGGGTTGGCAGCACCGGATCGCCGCTGATCAGTGGGCAACAACGCCCCCATCAACAACTGTGCGCTGAAATTTGTGATTGGCTGAATGTGGAAGCGGTGTTGTTGTTTAGCTCAGGTTTTGCCGCCAATCAGGCGATGTTATTGGGGCTGGTGGCGGATGATGAATGTCTGTTGCTGGATAAACTCAGTCATGCCTCGATGATTGACGCCGCACTGCAATTGCCAGCGGGTTATAAGAGGTTTTTGCACAACGATCTGCGGTCATTACAAAAACTGTTGTCAAAACAAGCAACGCCTGCTGTGGTGGCAACCGAGGGCGTGTTTAGCATGGATGGCGACAGCCCGGACTTAGCGGCGCTGGTTGCTTTGTGTCAAGCTGAGCAGGTGCCATTATTGCTTGATGACGCCCATGGACTCGGGGTGGTCGGGGCACAAGGTACCGGTTCGCTGGTCGCCGCTGGCGTTGGGACAGATGCTAGCCAATGTCTGATGGCAAATTTTGGTAAGGCGCTGGGTGGCCAAGGCGGCTTTTTGGCTTGTAGTCGTGTGGTGGCCGATTATCTGACGCAAAGTGCCCGCCACTTTATTTACAGTACGGCGTTGTCGCCAGCACTGGCCGTCGCGATGCAACAAAGTATCCGGTTATGTCGCCAGCAACAATGGCGACGCGATCAGTTGTTGCAGAATATTCAGTTGTGCCAGCAATTAGCGGCCCACTATGATCTAGCTTTGATGCCCTCCAACAGCGCTATCCAGCCTTTACTGATTGGTGACAGTCAGCAAGCGCTGCGGCTTAGTGCTGAGTTGGCTGCAGCTGGGATTTGGTTAAGCGCAATCCGGACACCGACAGTCCCGACTGGCCAGGCCAGGTTACGCATTACTTTATCGGCATTGCATCAGCCGGCCGATTTGCAATTGTTATTTGCTACTTTAAGGTCGTTGTTATGAACCTTAATACGCCCCAGGCGTTACTGCGGCCAAGGATTGCCGCTCATTTTGATAAAGGTGCGGCAAGTTATCTTCATGCTGCCAGTTTACAGCAACAAGTCGCGACTCAACTGGCGCTATGCCTGCCAACACAGGTGCCAGTGATGCTGGATTTAGGCTGTGGTCCTGGCTGGTTGCAGCCTGTTCTGGCCCAGCACTGTCAACAGCTGTGGGCGGCTGATCTCAGTGCAGAGATGCTGCAGCATGCCAGGCAGATAGGGGCTGCCAGTCATTTTTTACAAACCGACGCCAGTGCGATCCCTTTGCCTGATCAAAGTGTTGATCTGGTGTTTAGTAGTTTGATGTTACAGTGGTGTGCTGATCCGGCAGCAGTGATGACAGAAATTAACCGGATCTTAAAACCCGGTGGCCGTCTGCTGCTGACGACGCTAGTGTCAGGCTCGCTCTGTGAATTTAGTCAAAGCTGGGCGCTGGTCGATAACCAACCACACCAACTGGCATTTTTAACAGTGCCGCAGTTAATGACCCAATTGCAGCGGTCAAGCCTGCAACTCAGAGTCGAATTGCAGCCTTATCAACTGTTTTATCCGGATGTGTTTAGCCTGTGCCGTAGTTTCCAGCAGATTGGCGCCAATTATGTCGCTGGGCGGCAGCGCGGTTTGACGGGGAAACAACGCTGGCAGCAGTTTGCCCAAGCCTATGAGCAATTTCGTCAACCTCAGGGCCTGCCGCTGAGTTATCAAGTGCTGCAGATCCAGGCGCTGAAACTAGCCACTGCTACAGGCTAAGACCGCTGGGTCAAGATGTATTGTGCCAGATTTCCAGGAGTAGGAATGTATTCAGTTTTTATCACCGCTACCGATACCGATGCAGGCAAAACTTATGTGAGCCAGTTATTACTGCAAGGTCTGCAAGCCCAAGGCAAGCGTGTGCTCGGCCTCAAGCCTGTGGCCGCGGGTGTAGATGCGGATGGTCTTAATGCCGACGCCAAGATTTTGCAAGCGAACTCGGATGGTGCCCCAGCCTATGAAACCATCAATCCCTTATTGTTGGCAGCGCCGGTGGCGCCGCATTTGGCGGCACAGCAGCTGGGCTTGTCGCTGGAGGTGTCGGTGCTGGATCAACAGTGGGCGCAAAGTCAGCAACTGGCAGCGGATTTTTGCTTGATTGAAGGTGCGGGTGGCTGGTTATTGCCTTTGTCAGAACAGGTTTATCTTGCCGACTGGGTGATCGCCCGGCAATTACCGGTGATCCTGGTCGTTGGGATGAAACTGGGCTGCTTAAATCACGCCATGCTGACAGCCAGAGAGCTGCAAAGATCAGGCGTGACAGTGCTGGGCTGGGTTGCCAATTGCGTGGATCCAGAGATGTTATTGCTGCAGGAAAATATTGCCGATCTGAGTCTGCGATTGCCTTGGCCCAGACTTGCCATCTTGCCTTATCAGCCAATACCTCAAGACAGCAGGGACACAACTGTGCCAGCCGAAGCACGGCAATTGGCCGCTGCAGTTGCACCACTGCTGACATAAACCACAGGGGTTCGTCTCGCAACTCAGTGGGGGATCGGCCGTGCCACCGCTATTGATGGCACGGCCTGTCGTGTTATAAAAACGCCGATAAATCCGCGCCGGGTAAGATCGCAGTTTTACTGCCGCCGATAAATAAATAACCGTCTTGCTGGCCAAGATAGGTCAGATGCTCTGCCTCCCGCCTTAATGCACTGCCTTCAGGCAAGGCAATAATGGCAGTCTCAGGCGTCAAATGCATAAATTCAGCCAGTCGCATGTCGCGGGTTTCGCCATGAAATCCTGCCGGTTTATAGTCGGTATAATGCGGATTTAATTGGCAGGGCAACAATTGTAAGGCGTCAAATGACGCCGGTTGTACAATCGGCATATCATTGGTGGTGCGGATAGATAAACCAGCGATATTGGCGCCAGCACTCCAGCCAATATAAGGCGTGCCTTGTTGTACTTTGTCGCGAATAGCCGTGACCAATTGTTGTTGATACAACAGATGCAGCAACTGAAAAGTATTGCCACCGCCCACCATGATCGCCTGCGCTTGTTGCACTGCCGCCAGCGGATCCGGCATTTGATGAATACTTTGTACTTGAATGCCAAGCGGGTTGAGCGCTGACTGAACCATCTGCTGGTAGGCATCGTAACTGACACTAACTCCCGCATAAGGGATAAACAACACCTGATGGATGCCCGTCAGCTGTTCGGCGATTAAGCTTAAGCCGGGTGCCAGATAGTCGCTGTTGCCAGCTCTGGATGAGCTAAGTAATAACAATTTCATCGATAAACTCCTGTCGTGTAGTGGGTATTGTACGGCAGCTGTCAGTTGCTTGCAGCATTGGCGTGATACGATTTGTTACAAATCACTCTGCAGCTTGCGTTGAAAGCGCGCGACTAGCCCATATAGTAACGAGGTCAGATCAGGTATTTCGTCTTATCAAGATGAGTCCGGGCAGATCTGGCGTTGAATTGTAGTCATCATGAGGTAAATATGAAACGTATAATGCTGTTTTTACTGACGAACTTAGCAGTGATGCTGGTGCTGTCAATCGTTCTCAGTGTCGTGTTTTCAGTGTTTGACATTGATCGGCGCAGCATGGGTGGATTATTAACGCTGGCTGCTGTGTTCGGTTTTGGTGGCTCGCTGATTTCATTGGCGATGTCGAAATGGATGGCCAAACGCTCGACCGGTGCTGTGGTGATTGAACGGCCACAAAATGCCACTGAACAATGGTTATTTAATACGGTGAAACGTCAGGCGCAACAAGCGGGCATTGGTATGCCGGAAGTGGCGATTTATGATTCACCTGAGATGAATGCTTTTGCTACAGGTATGAATCGTAATAATGCCCTGGTGGCGGTGAGTACCGGTCTGCTGCGTAATATGCGCGAAGATGAGGTCGAAGCGGTACTGGCTCATGAGGTGTCCCACATTGCCAATGGTGATATGGTGACCTTGACGCTGATCCAAGGTGTGGTGAATACCTTTGTGATCTTTATGGCACGGTTAATTGCTGGCGCCATTTCCAACGCCACCCGTAGCAGCGATAGTGAAGAACCAGCCCAAGGCGGTTTTGCTTATATGATTACTGTGTTTGTACTGGAAATGATTTTTGGTGTGTTAGCCAGTGTGATTGTGATGTGGTTCTCTCGTCAGCGGGAATACCGGGCTGATGCGGGCGCTGCCAAATTGGTTGGTGCCAATAAAATGGTGGCTGCTCTGGAGCGATTACGCAATAACCATGAAAGTCAGTTAGAAGGGTCGATGATGGCCTTTGGTATCGCCAATAAACCGGCTGCATCTGAACTTTTTATGAGCCATCCGCCATTGGAAAAACGAATTGCTGCTTTAAAAGCGGGTTAATCTGCCAAGTCAGACCTGAGTTGTGGTACTGATCCCACGCTCAGGTTGTGACTGCAGTGACAGCTTGTGCCAAACAGGTCCGCTGCTCCGATCCCAACCTTAGACCGCAACCGCGGTCTTTTTTATACCGTCCGCATGCCGGAACAACATCATTGTGCATGGCGATTAAACCAGTCGATGGGTTGATTGAACGTTTTTTTCCGCTGTTGCAGTACATAATGTGCTGACTCTTTGTTATGTTGATGAAATCAAATATAAAAAAGAGACGATATCATGTTAAAACTAACACTCAGTGTGCTGGCCAGTTGCCTTAGTTGCCAAGTCGCAGTGGCGGCTGTTAGCCAGGGTTATTACCGGGCACCAGCATTACATGCGGAGCAACTGGTGTTTACCGCTGAAGGTGATTTGTGGCTGCAGGATTTAACGGCTTCGCGGCCAGCCGAGCGTTTAACCACGGATGCGGCGGAAGAAATCAATGCGCAGTGGTCACCGGACGGTCAATATCTGGCCTATCAAGCCAATTATGTCGGGATCACTGAAGTCTATATCCTTGCCAAGGAGGGCGGCCAGCCAAAACGACTCACCTTTGAAAACAGTAAAGTTAAAGTACAGGGCTGGACAGCCCAGGGCGAAGTGCTGTACAGCACCGACAGTAAGGCGGGTCCCGTTAATCAGTGGCTACTGAAAACTGTTGATCCAGTGACTTTACAAACTCGCACTTTACCTTTAACAGACGCGGTTGAAGGCGTGATAGATGGTAAAGGCGAGTACGTCTATTTCATCCGTTTTGGCTTACAGGTCACTGGTGATAATGCCAGGCAATATCGCGGCGGCGCCATGGGGCAGTTATGGCGCTATCGACTGGCTGGTGGGCAAGAAGCTGAACGTCTGGCAGCTGCTCATCAGGGATCGGTGCGGCAGGTCCAATTGTGGCGCGATAAAATATTGCTACTCAGCGATCGCGACGGTCAGCCAAATATCTGGCAACTTGCGCTTGATGGCAGTGGTGATCAGGCCTTAACCCAGCATCAGGATTTTCCGGTCCGCTCATTCAGAGTGGATGGCGACAGTGCTGTGTATCAGTGGGGCGCTGATATTCGTCGACTTGATTTAACCAGCAATGTCAGTCAGGTCGTGCCTATTCGTCTGCGCTCAGATTCGCCTTATTTACGTACGCGCTACTTAGCAAAGCCACTGACATATCTCAGTGCAGTGAGCCTGGCCGGTGCTGCAGAGAAAGCGGTACTGACAGTGCGGGGACAATTGGCGGTGGTTGCGAAGCCGCCATTGCGGGCTGTGACTGTGGCAACGGCGCCTGGCAGTCGTTCCCGTAATGCGGTGTTAAGTCCCGATGGGCAATTGGTCTATGCCGTCAATGATCAGACCGGTGAAAATGAACTGTGGCAATTTGCCGCTGACGGACGTCAAAGTGCTAAACAGCTGACCAAGGATGGCCACACCTTTCGCTGGGGCATTTATCCGTCACCGGATGGCCGTTATCTGGCGCATGATGATAAGCAAGGGCAGTTGTGGTTGCTGGATTTACAAAGCGGCCGCAATGAAAAAATTCAGACTCAAGGCAGCGGGCTAACTCCTTATACTGATGTGGTCTGGTCTGCTGATAGCCAACAATTAGCTTTTACCTTTCATCCAGTGGCAGCGGAGCGCAGTCGCATTGGCTTGTATCGGCTGGCGGAAAAGCAAAGCAAGCTGCTGACCAGCGATAGTTATCTATCCTTTAGCCCGGCTTTTAGTCCAGATGGCCATTGGTTGTATTTTATTTCTGAGCGTCAATTTACCCCTGAGCCGGCATCGCCCTGGGGCGATCGTAATATGGGACCGGCGTTTGACCGGCGTGCTCTGGTTTACGCTATCCCGCTGAAAGCGAAGCTGAGTTCGCCTTTTGCTGCGGCAACTGAACTCAGCAGCGCTCCTGCAACTGGTGCCACTTTGCCATTGGCGCAATTACCCCAGCCGCTGTATCCCTTGCCTTTGCCAGCAGGGAATTACACCAAATTATTGTTAAATGACAAGTTCATCTATTTGCTCGAAAGTGCAGCCAATCAACCGTTGGCGCAGTTGAAGTCCGTCGCTATTGGCAACAGCACAGCCAATCTCACTGTGTTCAGCCATGATGTCAACACTGTCATGCTAAGCAATGATGGTCGTCAGTTATTACTGCAAAAAGGCAGTGCCGATAAAACCGAGTTATTGCTGCTCGACGCGACTGCCACTGCACCTGCCAATACTGCAGACCACATGTTGGCGACTGAGGGCGTCAGTGTGCAACTGGAACCAAAAACTGAATGGCGGCAAATGTTTAATGATGCCTGGATCATGCACCGTGACTCATTATTTGATGCCACGATGCGAGGTGTTGACTGGCAAGCCAAGCGGCAACATTATCAGCCATTACTGGCAAGATTGACCGACCGCTACGAATTGGATGACGTACTGGCACAACTGATCGGCGAACTTGATGCCTTGCATTCTCAGGTGCGTGGTGGCGATTATGCCAAAGCCGCTGAAAGCGCTCAGCAGGCGACCTTGGGGGCTGAATTCAGTCAAGACTCACAAGGCGTGTTGATCCAGCAGATTTATCAGACCGATGCAGAGTTACCACAACTGGCGGGACCTTTGCTGAAAGCCGGCACCGATGTGCAGGAACTGGATCGGATCCTGGCCGTGAATGGCCGTGCGATCCATAGCATTGCTGAATTCAATCAGGCGTTACTACAACAGCAAAACAAACAAGTTTTGCTGCAATTGCAACGCAATGGCACCAGTCATCAGACCGTGGTCGAAGCCATCAGTCCGGCTCAGGAAGCGCAACTACGTTATCAACATTGGGTGGTCCAAACAAAAGCCCGGGTGGCCGCGCAAAGTCAGCAGCAAATTGGTTATTTACACTTAAATGCGATGACACCAGCTGATTTAACCGTGTTTGTGCGCGATTTTTATGCGCAACTGGACAAGCCTGCTTTGATTATTGATGTCAGACGCAATCGCGGTGGCAATATTGACAGCATCATTATTGAAAAATTATTGCGCCGGGCCTGGGCTTTCTGGCAACCGATCCGGGGTCAGGCTTATCCGAATATGCAACAAAGTTTTCAAGGCAAGCTGGTGGTGCTGGCTGATCAACTGACTTATTCCGATGGTGAAACCTTTACCGCGGGCGTTAAAGCGCTGGGTCTGGCGAAGGTGATTGGTCAACCTACTGCAGGGGCTGGCGTTTGGCTATCCGGTGGTAACTTACTCAGTGATCATGGTGTGGCGCGGGTGGCAGAAACGGCTCAATTTGCCATGGATGGACGTTGGATCATTGAAGGCCGCGGCGTGAGTCCAGATGTAGCCGTGGAGAATTATCCATTTGCCAGCTTTAGTGGCGCTGATGCACAACTTTCTGCAGCAATTTCTTATTTAACTGAGCAACTTAAACAAAATCCGCCGGTCAGAATGCAAGCACAACCTGTGGGTCAGGGCATCGCTGCCGATGTGCTGCCATCATCTCAACAACAACAGGAATAAACTGATGAAATTATTAACCGGGTCCATGTTACTGCTGCTGCTTCTTGTCACTGGTTGCGCCAGTCATCAAGGCAAAAGTGCCGATAAACAGCGTCAGAGCATTGAAGCGATGCGGGCAAATACGCTAAATGCCTTGTATAAAGAAAAACCTTATGCTGCGGATACCATTGAGCGTTCTGCCGGGTATGCGGTGTTTAGCAATGCCAACGTTAACTTGCTGTTTGCCAGCGCAGGCGGGGGTTATGGCGTAGTGCATAGTAACAGTGGTGCTGTAACCTACATGAAAATGGGTGAAATTGGCCTGGGGCTTGGTTTAGGTGCTAAAGACTACCGGCTGGTCTTTGTATTCCATAACCATAAAGCGCTGCAACGTTTTGTCAATGACGGTTGGGCTTTTGGCGGCCAGGTGGATGCCGCGGCCAAAGCCAATGATAAAGGCGACGCCATCGGCGGTGAAATTACCGTCGATAACATTACTATTTATCAGTTGACGGAATCCGGCTTAGCGCTCCAAGCGACCATTAAAGGCACAAAATTCTGGCGGGATGCCAGTCTGAATTAACTGAGGGGAAATGCCATAGCTTTGAGTTGGCGCATCGGGCCAACCAAGGCTATGGTTGTTGGGTATCTTGCAGAAGGAATCATTATGCCAGTGAATACCGAGTTAAATGCCGAAATTAAAATTTTAAATCTGTTTAATTTAGACAGTAGTCTGGAGGGCATCAAAGCACACAAAACCGCAGATCCACAAAGTTTGGCTGCCATTGCCAGATTGCATCAAAAAGGCTTACTGACGCAACCTGATGGTGGTTATCTGACCGACTTGGGTCGGCATTGCGCCGAACACATTCAGGCTGCACTACGGATCTTGGCGCCATAACGACGAAATTGCCACCAATGCCGCTGCAGTTGCCCAAGCCGCTGAGCCTCGAGCTGCAGTAACAGTTGCAGATATTGGCTGGCGACGGTAGGGGACTGCTCAGCGGCAAAATTTAATTGCTGATAATATTGGGATAATAATTGCAGCTGCGTTGCAAGCTCTGGCTGTTGCGCCGCAAGTTGTTGCAGATAGCCGCTGATGGTTTGGCCTTTACTTTTTTCGCACCAGGGACTGAGGTATTGCAGCAGCAATGTCGCAGGCTCGGTTTGTAACTGAGATTGTTGTTGCCGCAACTGCTTGTGTCGCTGATAGTGTCGCCAACCCCAGACTGATACTGCCAGAGCTAAACATGCACTACAAAGTAGCCATAGCCCCTGCTTCGGGTTCATCACAGCGCTATTGAAAGTAGCAAGCCACTGCTCAGGAACAGCCGTAGACCAGCTCAGACGGATAGGACGCTGCCATGCTTCAAAGCTAAGCATCATCTCAGTCACATTGTGTTGGATCTGCTGCCATAACTGCCATTGTGCCGCAGGGGTAAAACCTAAAATCCAGCGACTCCAGAAATAATCCAGCTCAGACAGCGGTTGCAATAACCAGCGTTGCCAGCGCTGTTGTAAAAACATCGTCACTGGTCCGGCCAGGCTATCAGATGCAAAGAGTTCATCCAATCTGCTATAAGCTCTGGCTGGTGCCACGGCAAGCGTTGGATCATAGCGGTGCCACTGCTCTTGTTGATAATATTCCACCCAGGCATGGGCTTCTTTTTGCGTCACTTGCAGATAGCGGCCATTGCCCAACCATTCCCCGCCCAGATAACCGCCAACCATGCGACTGGGTACGCCAGCGGCACGCAGCAAAAATACGGCGGCCTGCGCGTAATGGCTACAAAAACCATTTTTGCTGGTAAATAGAAATTGATCAATCTGATCCTGTTGTAAGGTCGGCGGGGTCAGGCTGTAGACAAAGCCACCTTGTTGCAGATACTGCTGGATCTGTTGCACCAGTAAGCTGGCATCACCGCCGGCTTGCCGATTCAAATCGCTTGCCAATTGCCGGCTGGCCGGGTTACCAGGTGGTAACTGTAAATCGGCCTGAAAGGTCGTTGCCTGCTTTGGGCGTAACTCTGGTAGCGGTCCGAGCCAACTTTGCAACTGCAACTGGGTTTGTTGACTGATCGGACGCCGACTTTGCAATAACGCCAAGGGCGTGAGTCGGCTAGAGGCCGGTCGGGTGATAGGCAATGCCAGACTAAACAAATGTTGCTGCTGATGGGGTTCGAGCAATAAGTTGTATTCAATCTGTCTGACCGCGGCGGCTTGACCGGGCTGTGCCGCGCTGCCCTGAGTTGCCTGTTGCAAAGCCCAGCCCGGATCGATATTGCCGTGTGTATCAGCTTGAAACCAACTGTCGCCATTAAAATGTTGATAGACTCTGGCGCGCCAGTACAATTCTGTATTGGCTGGCGCTACACCGTTAAACTCGGCCCGAAACACCAACGCATCCGAATTGACCAGTTGGCTGATACTGCCAGGTGACAACACATCCGCTAAGCCGGTTTGCGCCACTGAGGTAACAGGTAATTGCCATAATGGCGGCAGTCTTGGCAAAAACACAAATAGCAGCGCCCACAACGGCAGGATGATCAGCGTGGCTTTGAGTAGCAGCAGCGGCTTGAACTGGCTCAGTTGACTGGCAAAGGCCAGATAATGCGCCGAAACTTGCAACAGCAATACCAGCAGCACGACACAGGCAATCAACACCTCCTGTTGTAAAATCAGCGCGCAAGCCAATAACAGATAATGCAGCAGCAGTAGTTGTTTGGCATCCTGCAGTTCACGGTTACGAAAACCAAGCAAGCGTAATAAAGCCGCCAGATAAAGCAAATGCACCATCATTGCCAGTAAGCCAGCACTGCGGCTGGCGAATATAAAGAGCAACACCAGAGCGGCGGCAACCAGATTGGTTTCCGTCAGTTGCCAGACCCGCCACTGCCAGCGCAGTTGGCAAAATTTCAGTGTCAGTAACAGCGCAAAACTCAGTAAACTGATGCTGGTAAAGGCTGGACTGAGTAACCAGCACAAGGCCAGTTGGACTGCCCATAATCGCCAACTAAGTGCCAGTTGCAGGGCTAACATAAAGTTAGCGCCTGCAAACAACGTTGTTGATGGGCCGGACCCGAGCCGCTGGCGATCAAGCCATCAGGTAATTGCAGCGAATAAGCCTGACCTGCGGCAGTGAGGTCCAGGATTTGCCGGCTTAATTGTTGTAATTTCAGCTCTAAGGCCGGTCCAGTCAACTGCGGCAGCTGCAGACACACCTGGTCTGGTGTTGTTGGCTGTGACTGATAGACTTTCACCACGGGCTGGTTTGGCTGGCGGGCCAATTTTTTCCAATCGATCCTTTGTAGTTTGTCACCCTGGGCATAAGGCTGCAGATGTGACCAGCTCTGATCCGGATTGCTGCTTTGCGTTGGCGTTTGCCACTGTGCTGATGGGGTCGGATAGACCCAATATTGCTGGTGCAGCGCTACATAACACCAGCACCTGATTAATCCAAACGGATGAACAGAAGCGATCTTGAGGCGTGGCAGCTGATATAAACCCCTGGTGGTTGGCAGGTGTTGTAATTGCAACCATCCTTGTTGTTGTTGGCATTGCCAATGCTCAAGGTCAAATTGCAACCCTTGACGATGTTGCCAGTGTTGTAATGACCAGAGCAGATGCAGTGGTTGTCCGGCAAAAGTTGCCACAGCCGGTCCCGCGTTCAGTGTTAATCCCGCCAAATTCTGATAGCTCAATACAATACAAACCAGCAGCAGGCTCAGTAGAAAAAAACTAAGCAGTAATACCAGATTGTTCTGATAGTTGGTGCCCAGAATATACAGTAATAAGATCAAGCCAGTAAAAGCCAAGCCATAACGGCTGGGGAATACCAGCAAAAATCGATGACGTAGGGTCAAACTGGCCACTGCCGGTTGCCGGCGTGCCAGCCAAAGCAACAGACGGTGCCGCAGCCAGTCCCGCAGGCGAAATCTGTTTAGACTTGGCATGGTGTTTGTGCCAGTAGAAGCTGACTATAATGCTGAGATAACTGCCGGGTATCGGCAGTGCCCTGCAAGCGGTGCTCAGCGACTGATGCAAACACGGCCTGGATATCATCTGCGCTGACAAAATCGCGTTGTTGCATAAAGGCATAAGCTTTGGCAGCCAGCAGCAGTGCTTTGCCAGCGCGGGGTGATAATGCTTGCATATCGGTGCGTCCCCGACTGTGGGAGAGCAAATCCAGCAAATAATTTAATAAAGCCGTACTGGCATGAACTTGTGGGATCTGTTGCTGGATCTGGAGTAATTGCGCTGCACTCACTAAAGGGGATTCAATCTTAGCTTGCTGTTGTTGCTGCAACAACTGTAACTCGGCAGCGCGGTCCGGAAAGCCCAGTGTCAGACGCATCAAAAATCTATCCAACTGTGATTCCGGTAATGGATGGGTGCCACTGTGGAATTGCGGATTTTGCGTCGCAATGACAAAAAATGGTGCAGGTAAAGGCCGGCTTTCTCCATCCACTGAGACCTGCTGCTCTTCCATGGCTTCTAATAAAGCACTTTGTGTTTTTGGACTGGCACGGTTAATTTCATCGGCCAACAATACCTGACTAAACAAGGGGCCGGCGCGAAAACTAAATTGTTGGTTATGGCTATCGTACATATTAAAACCGGTCAGATCGGCCGGTAATAAATCACTGGTAAATTGCACCCTTTGATACTGTAAGCCAAGAGATGACGCCAAGGCATGAGCGAGAGTGGTTTTGCCCATGCCGGGTAGATCTTCCAGCAAGAGATGGCCTTTGGCCAGTAAACAACAAAGTGCCAGTCTGATTTGACTGCTTTTACCTAGGATCACCTGATTTAATGCTTGTTCGACGGCTGCTATTGCACTGTACATAAGGCTCTGCTGAAAATATGGGCGAAGCTCCTATCTTGCCTGAGGCTTGCTCTGTTGTCAGTAGCTGGGCTTAGTGATAGGTTGTTTTTAGTTGGCGTAGTTTGGTCGTAACAAGGGCCGCAGTGGCGGCCCTTGGTGATTAGCATGAGCTTACATTGGTGTTTTAACGCTCAAACCTTACCGTGACAGGCGCAGAAAACGCTGTGCTACCCACTTGTTTCAGCTGATAGACAGTTGTCGGTGCTGTTGAGTTAAAACGATCACGATATTTACCGTTATTGTCTAACTGACCCACCAATACGCCATCACGATACAACTCGACATCCGCAGTGGCGCCACTCCAACGCAGGTCAACAATAGTCGAACCCGTTCTGGCGCGTTGCGAACGCAGCACAGACAACTCAAGGCTGACATCGGCCAGACTTAAGGTCTGCGTCGAGGTCGCACTTAAATTGGTGGCATCCGTGACCGTTAAACTAACATCGTAACTGCCGCCCTGGGCGTAACTATGGGTTGGATTTTGTTCGGTTGAAGTGCTGCCATCGCCAAAGTTCCACAGCCAACTGATGATTTCATTATCGGCATCTGTGGCCTGACTGGTGAAATTCACGTTGAGCGTATCAGCACTGTAGCTAAAAGCTGAGACTGGCGCGATCGGATCCGGGCCGGTTTCTGGTAACACTTTCAGATTCAGTGACCACTTATTCAACCTGCCGGTATCCAGGTTGGCGGTATCACTGACAAACAACGACCAATCCCCTTGCACCTGTTCACCATTAAACTGGTTTAAAGTCCAACTTTTCACAAGGTTATCCGCACTGCCACCTTCTTTATTGTGCAAGGTATACTCAGTACCTGCCGGTGAGCGTAACTTGACAATCAAATCGCCAATCCAGGTATGGCTGATATCAACACTGACCGTCACCGCAAAAGCAGTTGCGGCATCAGGCACGTTGATCAGACTGGTGATCCCGGCCGGGTTATTGTCAGGAATGGCGACTGGGGTGGTGTTTTCAAAAGGTAAATCCTGTAAGCCTTGTGGCAAGACCGTCAGGGCGGCACTGACCGTTTTCACCAGTTCGCCGGTCGCGGCGTCGGTGCCTGTGACCGTCAGTTCATAATTGCCCCAGGCGGTAGCCGCTGTGGTTGGCGCGGTCAGTGTCAAGCTTTGGCCTGGCTGTGCTGAGCTGGCGGATAAAGCCAGACCAGGCAATACCGGATTGCTGCTGACGGTAAAGTTAACCTGGCCATCCCAATCGGCAATATCTGACACGGCCAGTTGATACAGCGCATTCTGACCTGCGGTCACTTCCTGCCGGGCTGGGGTTAAGCCAAGGCCAAAGCCAGGGACCGGATCCGCAGCAGCAAGGGCAGACTCCAGATTGATCCGTTTACCGGATAAAATTTTCCCCGCCAGCGCTGGTAAGCTTTCACCACTGTCGAGCAGGATTTGCTTCACTTCACTGATGGTGAGATGCGGTGACAAGGACCAAATCAAGCCAGCAGCGCCAGCCACATGTGGCGTCGCCATTGAAGTGCCAGATAATGAACCGTAGGTGTTGCCTGGTAATGTCGATAAAATGGCGGAGCCAGGTGCCGCCACATCCACTGTGGTCGGGCCATAGGTCGAGAAACTTGACAGATTGTCATTGCGATCGGTTGAAGCCACAGCGACTATCCCCGGCAAATCATAACCAGCCGGGTAATGGGGGGTGACATCGGCATTTTGGGCTGAGTTGCCCGCCGCGGCAATAAACAGGATCTCAGCATCATTTCCGGCTTTGATCGCCAGTTTTAATGCTTCGGAATAACCACCGCCACCCCAGGAGTTATTGGTGGCGCGCACGTTGATGCCATGGTTGAGCTTCAGATTGGTAAAATAGTTGATACAGGCAATAGCACCGGCTGTACTTCCCGTCCCATCCGGGCCTAAAAACTGGCAAGGCAATAAAGTGGCATTCCAGTTCACCCCAACCACACCAACGCCATTGTCGCCGGCAGCACCGATAGTCCCAGCCACATGGGTACCGTGGCCTTCACCATCAAAGGGATCGCCGTTGTTGCTAAAGGCAGAATAGCCATACACATCATCAACCACACCGTTATTGTCATCATCCACGCCATTGCCAGCGATTTCGCCCGGGTTGACCCAGCGATTAGCGGCTAAATCCGGGTGGTTATAATCCAGGCCTGTGTCAATAATCCCAATGATAGTATCGCGGCTGCCTTTGGTAATTTCCCATGCTTCAGGTGCATCGATATCGGCATCGACCCGGCCACCGGCCTGACCGGTATTATGCAAGCCCCAGAGTTCGGCAAAACGTGGATCGGAAGGCAAGACTTGTTGCCGCTCGGTACTGATGGCTTTGATGATGTAGTTCGGTTCAGCAATGCTGATGGCTTTGTGTTTGCTTAGTTTTTTTAGCAGTGCATCACGGCTGATGCCTTTTGGCACGGCGATTTCGGCAATACGACCATCCGCCAGATAACGACTACGGCGGTCGAGGCCATCGGCATCAGCATAACGCAATGAGACACCGTTAGTTTTTAACACCGCAGCACGTTCCTGTTGGCTGACGCCAGGTTTAAATACCACCAGCACTGAATCGCTGGCCGCTTCAATGGTATTTGCCAGCGCAGAGCCGCTGGCCAGTGCACTGAGCACTGCGAGCGTAACAAATGTTTTTTGACGCATTGTAAGTCCCTTATCAATTTAAGTTTGCTGAGTAGGTGTCATCACAGAGACACCTATTAACCAATAACATCAAATTGGAATAAGAAAACAATATATCCAAAAAAAATGGAATAAAGTATTAGTTCTTTTGCCATATTTCATACATTTATTTGCAATAACTTGATGATTTTTCGCTCTTTTTATGTTCCAGCAAGGTGTCAGAGTGCAGAAAAAATAGCCTTTTTGTCTGATTGCCGTAGCAAACCACTGCTTTAGATTGGAAAAAGACAGCAAAGCAAAAGAGGCAATCGATGAAACAACAAAGCAGGGTAGGACTGCTGGTTTTGCTGTTGCACAGCAGTAGTAGTTGGGCTGATCCCGAACTGTCGCTCTCGCTGGCCGCTTTGCTGGAAAGACAAAATCTGGCAAATCTGGCGCAGATCCAGCAGCAGGGTCAACATAACGAGCTGAGTTTACAGCAACAGCAGGACGCCAATATGGCGTTGATCTGGCAACTTGGACTGAATAATCAGGCTCATTTGCAACAAACAGGTCAAGGCAATGCGTTGCTGTTGTTGCAAAAAGGCGATGACAACCTCGCGACTATTTTACAGCGGGGCAATCATAATTTTTTGCAGCTGGAACAACAGGGAAGCGCCAGCTTCAGTATCGAGCAAATCGGTGATGGTGCTGCTGTCTCTGTAACGCAATATTAAAAATCAACAAGATAAAATCGATCATGGAGAATTAAAGATGAAATCAACTGCACATAAATCAATGTTAGCACTGGCAATTGGTCTGGCCATTGCAGGTCCTGCGGCGGCCAGTGATGACAATGAAGTCCTTATCGTTCAAAGTTCAGTGGCTGGTGTCGCTGAAGGCAATACAGCCACTGTGGCACAGACCGGCACTTTAAATGTGGCCTTAGTCGGCCAACAAGGTGAGCGCAATACCAGCAGTATCAGTCAAAGCGGTGAATGGCATGAAGCCATCGCTGAGACGGAAGGTCAGAATAATACCGTCTCAGTGCAGCAGCAGGATGACTGGCACATAGTGCAAATCCAGGCACAAGGCGATGATAATCAACTCAATAGCAGCCAGGCCGGTTTTTTCAACCAAGCCACTATCGTGGTGACTGGTGATAATAACCAGGTGAATTTGACACAACAAGGCGAGGAAAACGAAGCTATTGCGGATATTACCGGTCTCAACAACGAAATTTCAGCCAGTCAGAATGGCGATCGCAACTGGGTCAATGGTACTTTCAGTGGTGATGCGAACCAACTAACAGCCAGTCAAACTGGCAATATTCAGGAAGCGGGTCTGATCAACGTCACTGGCAATAATAACCTGGCGGATGTTGAGCAAGAAGGCAATGCCAACGTCGGCGGCATCGTCGGTTTAACCGGCTCTGAGAATGAATTTTTTATTCAACAAGATGGCAATCTGAATACCTTTATCGCCCGCGACGTTACTGGGGATAACAATCTGGTGGATGTTTATCAGCAAGGCGATGACAACCAATTTTTACTGCAACCTTTTACCGGGGATAACAATGTGGTGTTCATCCAGCAAGAAGGTAACAGTAATCGGATTGAAGCCGTTGGCGGCCTGGTCGGCAATGATAATGTGGTTGATGTCTATCAGCGTGGTGATGAAAACGCGGCCACCATTGCTACAAGCGGGGACAATTTGGACGTCGAAATTATCCAGCGCGGCGACTTTAACCAAGCGGAGTTGAATGTGCAGGGCAGTGGCAGTGCCGCCAGTATCACCAGTCGTGGCGATGAAAACCTGGCGCTGGTCGATGTCAACGGCACTGATAACGACATTACCCTTAAGCAAAATGGCAATAATAATGAAGCCGTCGTCACGGGGGAAACGGCCAGTACAGTGGCAGATATTCAGCAAAACGGTGACCTGAACCTGGTGGATGTCTTACTGTCAGGTCAGCAAAACGAATTAACCGTGCTGCAACGCGGCGATGGCAACTGGATCAGCGCCGAGACGACCCCAGCCAGCATCACAGGCAGCGATGGTGTGGTTGATATTACCCAAACCGGCAACGATAATTTAGTCAACTTATCGCAGGCGGGCAGCGGTAATGTGCTGACGGTGGTGCAAACAGGTGATTTTAACGTTGCTTCTGTCAGCCAGAATTAAGCATCTGATGACATTTCGTCTGAAAAGTCACGCTGTGCTGCTGGTCTTCGGACTGGCAGCACTGGGGGCCCCGGCAACTGAACTCAGTTTAGGCGGCATGGTGCTTGACCGCACCTTGTCGCGGTTTGGCAAAGACTTTAGCTTCTATTTTGCCAGTTACTGGCGAGATTTGCCTGGTACTGAAGGCACCACCATCGTGATCTACGAGCAGGTCTATCCGCAAGCCGGCACCCGCTTGTGGATTGAAATGGACCAGCAACCTATTTATCAAACCACCTTTGGCCGGCGACAAAATGATGTTAAAGCGCAGGCTGAGCAAGCTATTTTACAAAGTATTCAGCTATTGGCACTGAAAAATGCCGATGCGTTGTTCGGTCATGATACTGAATTAGCACCGATTGAATTAAACCCTGGGAGTGATGGATGAAGAAATTGGTACTGTTGTCGCTGTGCTGTGGGGCCTTACATGCGACTGAACTGGTGTATACACCGATCAATCCTAGTTTCGGCGGCAACCCGATGAATGGTAATTTTCTGCTGCAAAAAGCGCAGTTACAAAACAGCCATCAAGCAGAAGCGACAGATAAAAGTTTTGTCGATAAATTTCGCGAAGCGTTGGAACGTAACATTATTAACAGCTTAACCCGCCGTATTGCCGATGGTGAGATGGTGGAAGGCGTCTATAACACTGGTGAATTTAATGTGGTGGTTAGCCATGACATCGATGGCAGTATCCTGGTACAAATTACCCGACTAGAAAATGGGGAAGTCACCATAATCCGGATGCCCGCGGTCAGCGGAGGCAAGCCATGAAGTGGGCACTGATTGTTGGTTTGAGTTTATGGCTGTCTGGTTGCGCTTTTGTACCAAAACCACAATTAAAACATCAAGCTGCCTTGGTTGATGCACCCAGTAGCACCATGCAGGCACTCCAGCAGCAACCAAAGCCAAAATTTGCGATTCCGGTATCTGTTTATGCATTTCGCGATCAAACCGGTCAGTATAAACCACAAGCCAATGTGTCTAGTTTTTCCACAGCTGTGACCCAAGGGGCAACATCGATGTTGACCCAAACCTTACTCGAATCCGGCTGGTTTGTGCCGCTGGAGCGGGAGGGGCTGCAGAACTTACTGACCGAGCGAAAAATTCATAGTGGCAACAAGAAAAATGTGGAATTACCCTCGTTAAAAGAGGCCCGTTTGGTGTTAGAAGGTGGCATTGTCGGGTATGAAAGTAATGTCAGTACCGGCGGCATTGGTGCCGAGTATTTTGGCATTGGCGCTTCTGAGCTCTATCGGGAAGATCAAATTACCTTGTACCTCAGAGCTGTTGATGTCCACAGCGGCCAAGTTCTGCTGTCGGTCTCCAGCAATAAAAAAGTATTTTCGCAAGAATTACGCAGTGGTTTATTTCGTTATGTTGCTTTTAACCGCTTGGCCGAAATGGAAGGTGGCTACAGCACCAATGAACCTGTGCAGCAAGCCGTCAAGCTGGCATTGGAAGCTGCTGTGGTTGCCTTGACTGAACAAGGGCTGGAAAAAGGATTCTGGCAGACAGAACCTCAGCCCAAGTAACGATGTTGGTCATAATAAAACGCGCCGAGTGATCCGGACATAGTCCGGATCTGGTCTCGATGAGCTCAGGCAGGTCTGGCAAAAGCCAACTGCAAAGGTTGTTGCCCACTTTGCTGATACCAGCGTAACAGCTCAACCCGGTTACGGGCCTGAGTTTTGCGAAAGATAGTCGACAAATGCGCCTTCACGGTATGAGCGCTGATATTTAAACTGTCAGCGATTTCTTTGTTACGGGCACCCTCAGCCACCAGTTGGATAATTTTGCGTTCCTGCCTGGTTAACAATGCCGCATGCTGCAACTGCAATTTATCCTCTGGTTGCTGCGCTGACTGAATGAATAAATCATCGACCACCGCCGATAAAACAGCGCGTGGATAATAAAGTTGTCCTTGAAACAGAACCTGGAGGGCAGTCATCACTTTATCCATCGCATCATCCCGAAAAATCACCCCCCGTAAGCCAAGTTGTAAGGCTTGTGGCAAATCAGTGAAGTTTTTTTCCGCCTGGCATAAAAACAAGGGCGCCTTTTGCTGTAGATAACGAATATCTTGTACCAGACTGCGTTGATCCAGTTTTTTGCCATAGCAAGGCAGCGCAATCAGCGAATTACGGCACACTTCAAGCTGCATTAATTCATGTTTTGGCAGCTGGCTGGCTTTGATACCGACAGACTGAGCCAATAATGTTAGATGTTGGAGCGGTTCTCTTTCGCTGATTACAATGAGTCTATTAAATTTTTGCATTACCAATCCTGGGTCTGAGTTGAACTACATCCTGAAAGTTCGTGGTGATGTTGTAGCTGTTTTAAACTTTGCAACTTAATTATTATACCGATGCTGCATCAGTGATTAATTATGTAATAGCTTTAATGAAGATCTGCAAATAACAATTTGTTGTAAATTATGTGAATGTTTGTGGTTGCTGTTATATTCGGCCATCCGGCCATGTGATAAAAAATGGTGGTGGCTGGCCTAATCGGCAGTAATTGTGGCTTTTGACTTTATAATTGCAGTGATGATCTCGGCCAGACAGTGGTAGCATGACGAGAAATATCAAAAAAATGTCAGAAGGGAGTTTTACAGGGAATGAAAATTTTATTTGTCTGTCTGGGCAATATTTGCCGTTCGCCAACTGCATTAGCGGTGTTCCGCCAACTGGCTGCTGAGCACCATCTGGCTATCGAAGCCGATTCGGCTGGCACCCACGCCATGAAAAACAGCCCACCCGATCCGCGCAGTGTGCGGGCGGCTGTTGGTTACGATTTTCGTCATATCTATGGCAGGCAACTGAAAGCCAGTGATTTTACCGATTTTGATTTAATTCTGGCGCTGGACAAACAAAATTTGGCCGATCTGCAACGGCAGTGTCCAGCAGCACTGCAGCAAAAGTTGCAACTATTGATGCGTTATCACCCAGACTATCCAAACCAGGTTGAAGTGCCTGATCCCTATTATGGTGGCAGTAAAGGTTTCGATTTAGTACTACAGATGATTGAGCTTAGTTGCCAGGGCCTGTTACAACACCTGAAACAAACTGGCCGCTGAGGTCTGATTTAATGTCGTTATTTTTTTCATTTTCCCGCATTAACCAGGCAAACCGCGTTTTATTTGTACGATGAGGCGAATTGTTTTGGTTTTTTGCTAAATAGCGATTGAATTTCACGGTTATTAAATTTACTTTGTCTGTGGATTAATAGCCAAAGTGAACTCAAACCATTTCATAACCTAGATAGGATACGCAAAGTGACGACCTGGACGCCCCAAAGTTGGCGAGATTTTCCCATCCAACAACAACCTCATTACGATGACCTGAATTTATTGGCCAATGTGGAGAAACAGCTACATTCGTTTCCGCCTTTGGTCTTTGCCCAGGAAACCCGTGATCTCTTTAGTCAGTTAGGCCAGGTTGCCGAAGGCAAAGCCTTTTTACTGCAAGGGGGCGATTGTGCGGAAAGTTTTAGTAACTTTAATGCGCCGAAGATCCGCGATACCTTTAAAGTGTTACTGCAAATGGCGGTGGTGATGACCTTTGCCGGTGGTTGTCCCGTGGTCAAAGTGGCGCGGATGGCAGGTCAATATGCCAAGCCACGTTCCAGTGATCTGGAGACCATTAATGGCGTCAGCTTGCCAAGTTACCGCGGTGACATTGTCAACAGCTTTGAATTTAATGAAGCAGCACGGACCCCGGATCCAAACCGGTTATTAACGGCATACCATCATTCTGCGGCCACGCTGAATTTACTGCGGGCTTTTGCCCAAGGTGGTCTGGCTGATTTACATCAGGTCAGTCGTTGGAATATGGGCTTTGTTGCATCCAACCCG
>CAZGHW010000056.1:0-22567 GCA_964525695.1 uncultured Rheinheimera sp.
CACCGGATTGGTGATAATGGCGGTTGGTCCTTTGAATTTGACCCGGAAGCCACGGGCAAAAGCTTCAGTATCAAATTTGGATAAAAATGCATCCGCTTTCACTTTCAGTTTGTCATCCGGCGCCCACTCCAGCACGGCAACATAACCATGGCGGGTTTCTTCGCCGCCACGATGCTGCAGTTCGAAGCCTTCACTGACCAGTTCTTGCGCGCTGTCGCCTTTGACGCCATCTAAATCCAGCTCATCGGTATACTGGAAACCAACAAACTGAGTGGCGACACTGGGCTGAAACAACCGGGCATAACCCAGCGCCAGACCTAAAGTGTCATCCAGATATTTGCCCTGATAAGACAAACTAAAGCGATCGCCAAATTCAGTGGCATCAGATACTTCATTGGCGCGGTCGTTGTAACTACCACGCGCATTCACCACCACGTTATGTTGCTCTCTGGCATTGAGCGGACTGGCAGTTTGCAACTCGACGCTGCCGGCCACGCCGCCTTCAATCAAGGAGGCTTTGGGCGATTTATAGACTGCCGCCGACTGGATCAATTCCGACGGATATTGGTCAAACTCAATGTTACGTTTACCACTGGTCGAAACCTGCTCGCGGCCGTTTAAGGTCGAAAATACAAAGCCGCCTTCCATGCCGCGAATATTAATTTCTGACGCCTGGCCACCGGTCCGTACCGCCGACACTCCAGGTAAGCGGGTTAAGGCATCCGCCATCGACACATCCGGCAGCGCGCCTAAATCATCCGCCGAAATAGTTTCGGAAACGGTATCGTTAAATCTTTTTAAATTGAGTGACTTAATCAAACTGCCAGCAAAACTGCGCACCTCGATCACTTCAATTTGTTCTTTGCTGTTGTTCGCCGTTTTATTGCTGTTGTCGTCTGCGCTGCTGGTCGCACTGACCTGCGTCGACGCCGGACTGGTTTGCTGCATGGCGTGTGCCCAAGGGCACACACCGGCAGCAGCCAGGGTCAGCGTTAACACACTGAGTTTAAACTTTGACATGCCTCTATCCCCGTGCTGGTGTTGTTCTGGTTTTAGTGTTGTGCGTCACATGGCTGATTTTTTATAAAGGTCGGCTGCACGGCGGCAGCCGACTGTGGATACTGATCCAGCATTTGTGGAAACACACGTTCATTTAATAAGCAGCGCTGCCCAAATGCACAAGATGAATACGTATTCAGCCATCGAACTAAGTGCGATAGCAGTGCAGACTGAGAGACAACTGCACCAGATTGGCGCAAATCGAAAAAAACCAGGCCAGACAAAAAGTTAAACTGAATCGTTTTAGTCAACAATGGGCTCATTGCTGCTGTGCCGCGACTGCTCAGTAAGTAGCAAGCTGCATATTTTTCAATACATTAATTTAGTCTTCACATCATCAGAGCAACTCACATACACTAGAGTCACTTTTGATCCCACCCCCAGCAAGGATGAGCCTGATGAAATTGTTCGCCACTGTGCCAGTACTATGCACTACTCTGATAGGGCTGACCGCTTGTAAAAGCGTCAGCGATTATTCGGTGCCACTGCCGACGCCTTTTTTAACCAATGCGGTGCAATACGAACTGCAACAACCCAGCTCCGTCTTTGGTGACAGTTATGCTCAGCAAAGTGGTCCTTTTGCCATCAGTCAGGTCGATATCAGCTGGCTTTCGACCACGAAGCTTAGTCTGACGCCAGGCGACAATACGCTGGAGAAAGTGGTTTATGAGTTGTTTTCGGATGAAGACCCAGAGCTGCAACATTACAAGGTCCGGCAGAAAAGGGAATATCAATTTCACAGCAGTGATGGAGCACAGAGTATCAAAGTGGAGTGCCAACTGAAGAATGAGAGCCTGTTGCAGGAAACGGTTCGGCCACAACAAGAAAAAACCACTGGCGTTGAACAGAATAACCAGCATGCGCGGGAGCTGGACCGGCAACAAACCCGGTTATCCTGTGTTTTACAACAGGCGGACCGTCAATGGCAACTGACGGTCGCACTCACTGCGCAACAGCAGCCTGAACTTAGGCTGCAATCAGGTTCAGAGGTCTACTCACTGACAGCTATCCACCATGGCTTAGAAAAAGTTGACAATCAATGGCGGCAACTGCCTGATTTTGCTTCTAATTTTCAGGGCCTACACATATTGAGCGACGGCCAGATGGTGGCGGCGATGTCTTTTCCAGGTCAAACCCCAAAAATCTGGTTAAGCCGGAATTTGGCTCCCACTCAACAACATCTGTTGTTTGCTGCCAGTTACAGCTTGCAATTGCTGAACTGGTTAGATCAAGACTGGCGACCGGATCAACAACAAGTGCGTCAGCATTGGCAGTAACCGCAAGGCTCACAGCGCTAACCTTGCTGCGCTGTGAGCTGCGGCGGAGCCTTAAAACTTATAGGTCAGATCCAGATAATAAGAGCCGCCATTAAAGCCAAAAGGAGCATTGGTATTGGGGTACTTAAAAATACCATTAAAGCTGTTCACCACCGGCTGCTCATCCGGATAAACATCAAACAGGTTACTGGCACCCAAAGTGACATCGAAGGATTCAGTCACCGCATAACCCAGGGTTAAATCGACCGTGGTTTTCGCGGCAAACTCTTTATCGCCAGTGGCGTAGCCAAGCGTGTAAGGACCAAAATAATTCAACCGCAGGCTACTTTTGAGCGCGCCCAATTGATGACCCAGCGACCAAACCCCAGCTTTGGCTGGATTGGCTTTGGTCAGCCGCACCTGCTCCACCCGGTCAAACAGCTTGGTTTGCAAACCATCCAACAGCGCTGGTACTTTGATCTGATCAATGTCACTGTCGTTGTACTGCAAACTCAAACTGCTGTTAAAGTCGCCATAACCACTGGTTTGCCATTGATACGCCAGCACAGCTTCTACCCCACGACTGGTGGTATCCACTGCATTGGTGAAAAATCTGACACTGTTGGCGCCTGAATTACCAAGCACTGCGTTCAGCGTCGCACTGTCAGCCCGGGTCACAGAGCCGGTCAGAATGATCCGGTCTTCTAACTTAATTTGATAACTATCCAGCGTCAGACTAAAGCCATCATCGCCCTGATAGGTAATACCAGCACTGACACTTTGCGCACTTTCTGGCTGTAAATCGCCCTGACCAATGGCGCGGGTCACCGCTGAAATATTGTTAAAAGTGCCGGATTCGGTTGGCACCAATACACCGGTTTGTGGATTGGCGACAAACAGCGTCGACAAATTGGAGAAATACAGTTGCTGGACACTCGGGGCGCGGAAACCATCGTTGGCGGTGGCGCGTACAGCCCAAGCGTCAGTCAGTTGATAACGGCCCGACAATTTAAAGCTGCTTTCGCGACCAAAATCTGAATAGTCTTCCAACCGGGCGGCACTGCCCCAGGTCAGATTGTCAGTCAGGGCATTTTCCAGTTCCAGATAAATCGCACTGTTATGGCGCGATTCATTGACTCTGGACTCCGGGGTAAAACCACCAAAGCCCTGAATACCACCGGCTTTATTCTGATAACCATAGTTTTTCCACGACAGCTCTTCACCGGCTTCAATGCGGTAGTTGTTCTGCCGCCTGCTGATGCCGGTCGACACCACCAGTTCAGAATCATTGATAAAGCTGTAACGGCGACTAGCGTCTAGATTGTAGTTTTGTTCCTGATTCTTTAACTGACCAGCATAGGCACTGGTTGGGCTGGTCGGGCCAAAAGAAGCATTCAGTGAGTTATTCACATAATAAGCGTAGGTACTGCGACCAGTTCCAGCTGAAAAGTCCAACTGCCAGCCCAGCAGTGGCCATTTCACGCCGGCGGTGACCGAATGATCATCCGAAGTCGGCGCTATCTGCGGTAAAAAACCATCCGGGTACACTTCTGCAATATTACGCGCATCTTTGGGCAAGCGGAAAAACGCACTGGACTGGGTATCGCGCGAGCTGAAACCACCAAAGCTATACCATTCGGTGTCACCTTGTTGCAGACCGGCATTAAAAAACACCGCACTGTGCTGGTAAGCGGCATCGCCGACCTGATGATTAAGCCGGTTAAACCCAGCTTCGCGTGGATCAGGTTGACCGTTAATTTTGTTGTACTGCTCACGTGGATCCAGGCCAGCTCTGTTGGTGTTGTTTTTATCCTGATGCTCCAGCGTCAGGTTTAAAAAACCATCCTTTCCGAGCGCCAAGGCGGCATTCAGGCTGGTTTTGTAATAATCACCATCGCCTTCAAAGGTCTGACCGGTACTGGCATTCAGACTGCCGCCGGACGCTTGATCTTTCAGCACAATGTTAATCACACCGGCAATGGCATCAGAACCATATTGCGCAGCTGCACCATCTCGTAAAATTTCAATCCGCTTAATGGCGGCCACCGGAATAGCATTTAAATCGACATTGGAACTGCCGCGCCCCATAGTACCGTTCAGATGCACCAGCGCCGAGCCATGCCGGCGTTTGCCATTGACCAATACCAGCGTATGATCCGGCGATAAACCACGTAAGCTAGCTGGCCGCACTGCGTCTGAACCATCAGTCACTGAAGAGGTTGGAAAGTTAAAGCTTGGCACCAGCAACTGCAGCGCCTTGGCCGTTTCAATAGCACCGGTCGCCGCGAGCTGGGTTTCATCAATAATATCCACCGGCGACGCCGTTTCAGTGGCCGTACGCACTGACAACCGGCTACCAATCACCGAAATTTTTTCAATGCTGTCTTCTTTTGTTTGTTGGGCAACTGCAGGGGCAGCCACCATCGCGGAAACGAATAAAGCCAATGGAGAAACAACAAATAAGCGCATCACAGATCCCTATTCAATAAGTTGCAACTATATTAGCCTATTACATATTCTGCCATTTAGCCTGAATTTCGATTTAATATTCTAAACTAGAATAAGCAGCTAGCTGCAGGTCCGCAGCGGGTAGCTCACGCAACTCTCAGAATCTGGCGCCAATACTGAGTTTTTGCCGCACATCCTGCACATCCAAAGGCGTATCCGGCAGTCCGGTCAGAATCAGATCCAAGGCGGTTCTGTCATATTCAAGCGACCAACTGAGCCGGATCTGCTGATTTAACCAGTAGCGCAGCCCGACAGTGGCATTCAGTTCATATTGAAAATCCAGCAGCGCCAGCGGCTGATTCAGCATTTTCAGCAAGGTGCCTGTACTGTACAGTTCAAATTTGGGCTGACTGAAGCGGTAGTAGTGATCCCATTCTACCGAGGCAAAGCGAAAATCGACCTGATCCTGACCATTCAACAAGCCCTGTAAAAATAAATCACCGCGAAAATACGCTTGTTTCAGACCCAACAACAGCATCAGCTCCAGCCGGATAGCTTCATTATCGCGAAAAAAACTCAGGCCAGGACCTGCTGCCCAGTCACGATTTTTGTAGTCACTGGCCAGATAGTTATAGCTGTAATCTAGTTTTAACCGGCCAAACAGGCTGTCATTATAAAAATAATCCAGCCCGGGATTGAGCTGATATTGATGCGTTTTGCGAGCGGTTTCTTTAATTTCATAATCAAACTTCCCATCCACCGACCAGCGCCAGGGCGACAGCCGCCATTCATTACTGCTTTGCACACTGTAACTTTCAGCCTGCTGTTTACCATGACGGTTGCTGGCACTGAGATCCAAATCATAATGACTGCTGAGGCTCTTCGGTTCAGCCGCGACTGGCGCTGTGTTGGCTGCCATGGTTTTTCCAGCGAAAGGCGCAGTGACGGTCGAGACGCTTTGCACGGCCTGGCGCTGAATACGGACAGCACCGGCATAAGCCAGCTGTAACACAAACTGCTGCTCATCCTGTTGCAGTAAAATACCGCTCAGACGATCGCCATTGTGCAGCATTAACACGGTCTGGGCGCCGGTTTGGATAGAAAATGGCTGTTCGGCGGCAAAAGCCTCCACCAGCACTATATGACTTACCAACCACAGCACCAGGGCACCTTGCGTCAGAGTCCTACTCACCTGAAATCCTGTTTGCCTTTGCTCCTGCGGCAAAAATATCCGCTGCGCAATAAAAATACAAGTCCGCCATCATGCTGTGGCTCATGGCTGGCATTGCCTGCAAGCAGCAATAGAGCGCCAACAAGCACCGCACTTTCGCTGAGTTGCTTGCGAGCCGCCGACATGTCATCTTTACTTATCAGATTGCCGTGAGGCTGGCCTAAAATTGATGTAGGGTTTTTGATGAAAGGTATTACCCCTTTAGTGCTTGCTCTTGGTCTGTGCATTCATCCTGCTACCGCTCAGGAAAGCTTAACTATTTACACCGAAGAATGGGCGCCAATCAGCTTTACGCTCAATGGCAAAGCCGGTGGTTTAGCAGTAGAAGTGGTGCAGGCCATCCAACAACGCATCAACAATCAAAGCCAAATCCATGTCATTACCTGGGCCCGCGGCTGGAAAATGATCACCGAACAACCCAATACCATGCTGTTTACCATGACGCGGACTAGCGAGCGCGAACGTCTGTTTAGTTTGGTCGGTCCAGTGGCAGTCGGCACCACCAATTGTTATGCGCTAAAAGACAGCGCGCTGAAAATCAACTCGATTGAAGATGCCCAACAAGCAAAAAGTATTGGTGTATACCGTGCTTCCGTGGAAGAACAACTATTACTGGAGCGTGGTTTTAATAATATCGCACCTGCTTCCACCCCACTGATGAGTGCCAAACAACTGCTGAAACAACGTATCGATCTCTGGTGTAATGCCAATCTAACCGCGCCTACTATTTTGGCCGCGGCGGGAGCCAGCATCGATGACGTCAAATCCCTGTTCACCATCAGGGAAAATCAGCTATATATCGCCTTTTCGCAGGGCACTCCCAGCGCTGAGATTGATCAGTGGAAAGATGCACTGATCAGCCTCAAAGCCGATGGTACCTTTGCGCAGATTTATCGTCGCTGGCTGCCGGAAGATGCGCCGCCGCTGCACACTGAAAGAATTGGGTTATAGGACGGCACCAGCTTGCTGCACTTTACGCATTAATCAAGCCGCCAGTTCAGCACTAACTGCCACTGCTGAAAATTCTGCTGCACCGGCCAGTCTTGCCACTGTGCCCGGCTGGCTTGATAAGTATGAAGCTGGCTCCACTCCAGCGCCAGCATCCAATGAGGCGATAAAGGCCACTGTAGGCTGAGATTCCAGCCATGACCGCGGCCATTGTTATCATCTGCGCTAAACAGATCCTGATCTTGTTGTTTCCAGTGATCATACCGCCAGCTCAGCCGATAACTGCCAGCATCATAATGCAACAGGCTGTACCAGCTGTTAAAAACCACCACTACAGCTTTTGGCCCCATTTCAGTGCTGCCGGTCAGATACTGATGAATCAGCCGCCAGCTGTCATTAAGCTGTTGTTGCCAGGCCAGACTTTGCATCTGCGTATCCCAAGCGTATTGGCCATGCCGAATCACCAGCGAGTCGCCATTATTGTCATAATGATAAAACCGCACTTCAGTATCACTCTGATATAACCAATGGAAGCCGGTATAAAAGCCAGTGCGGTGATCCAATTCCCGCGTCGGTTGCACCCAGGCTGGCTGTGCCGCCAACGGACCGCTGCGGATACTGGGATAATCGGCAAACCGCACTTGCTCACCCAGATTGCTTTGCAACGGATGGCTGGCAAAACCACGCCAACTTAGGATAGAGCCGAGCGGATCATTGCCCTGAAATAAGCCAGCAACCAGCTGCCAACTGGCGGCAGAATTAAAAAACCGGCCAGGCCGACTGAGGCTCACTTCCAGGCCGCGGGCGCGTAACTCTTCACCAAGCCAGCTATTGATGACGGAGAAATTACTGCTATAAGGCGAAGACCAGGCAATATCGGTATTCTCCAGTGACAGTGCCGGATAAAAATAACCAGCTCTGGCCCGCAGCCGATAACCGGCCAGAGGTAAAGGGGCATAACTGAGCCAGGCTTCAGTGATGCCAAGATCCGCGGTTGGGATCCGGTGCCATTGGCCATGTACAGTCGCCGACCACGAACTATCGGTTGCCAATTGCAGCGCCAATAATTGCGGCCCGGCCTGTAGCCCTGATTGTTGATAGGCGAATTGGCCGGTACCGCCTTGCCACCAGGGGGCTAACCCAGTGGGCTGTGACTGGACTTGCAGTAGACTGAATTCGCCTTTTGCTTGCCAACTGAGTTCAGGCTGCAAGCCGCCAGCCTGAGTGAAGCATGGCAACAGCAGCAGCGCTGGCATGATGGTTTGCGGCCAGCGACGCTCAATTTTCAGCATAGATTTATCGAGCTTGATCATCGTTTTACATAGTTCAGCAGTGGAGCGCTGAGCATAGCAGTTGGCAAGTCCGGGAAACACTATCGAGGTGGTTTTTTCATGCTGCGCTGCTGTTATACTCGAACTTCATTCTAATGAGGTTGAGGCTGGACTCTGATGATATTCAAATTACTCTGTGCTGGTTTTCTGCTCAGCGCAACTGTGCTGCAAGCGGCCCCGCAACAACTGCTGCTGGTTGATCAACAAGGCCAGCCGTTGGCAGATGCGGTGGTCGAGTTATTGGATCCGAACCATAAACCGCAGTTGCAGCAAACAGCCAAAGTGGCGCAGCAGGATTTAATTTTCCGGCCCTTTGTGTCTGCAGTGCAGATCGGCACCGCCGTCGATTTTCCGAACCTGGATAAAACCCGCCATCATGTCTATTCATTTTCGCCAGCTAAAGTGTTTGAACTGAAACTCTATGCCGACAAACCCGAAGCGCCGGTGTTATTTGATACGCTGGGCATTGTGGCGCTGGGCTGTAATATCCATGATTATATGCAAGCTTATATTTATGTTGGCGAAAGCCCGTTTTTAGCGGTGACGGACGAGCAAGGCAAGGTGAATTTTGCCGATATTCCGCCAGGTCGTTATCAGTTAAAACTTTGGCATCCATGGCAACAGCAGGAGATTGCGGTACAAACTGTGACAGTGCCGCTGAGCGAAACAACATTCACTATTCAGGTAACCCGCCAGCAGAAACCAGGCCGGCCGAAAAAAGGGTTTGGCACTCAGTATTAATCACTCACGGCTTAGGCAGAGTCTGCGCTTGCGGGTCAATGTGAACTGTGACCGTGAAAAAAATCCCCCGCTTTAAAGCGGGGGATTTTGATGCACCAACTGAATCAATCCAGGCTAGCTGAACAGATTAGCTGAACAGATTAGCTGCACAGATTAACTGAACCAGCCAACAATTATTGCTTCGGCAGCTCTTTGACACCCATGTTATGCAGGGTGAAACCAAACGCATCGGCCGTTTGTTCAATCATTTTTGACACTGGGGTCCCAGCACCGTGACCGGCGTTGACTTCAATCCGGATCAACTGTGGATTCTCACCACCGGCTTTGGCTTGTAACTCTGCAGCAAACTTAAAGGAATGCGCCGGCACCACCCGGTCATCATGGTCACCTGTGGTCACCATAGTGGCCGGATAAGCCACGCCCGCTTTGACGTTATGCACTGGTGAATAACCTTTTAAATAATCGAACATTTCTTTGCTTTGCTCGGCCGTGCCATAGTCATAACCCCAGCCTGCGCCAGCGGTAAAGGTATGATAACGCAGCATGTCTAACACGCCGACTGCTGGCAGTGCCACTTTAAACAGCTCAGGTCTTTGCGTCATGGCCGCACCCACTAACAGGCCACCGTTCGAACCACCGCTGATCGCCAGTTTGGCACTTGAAGTGTAGTTGTTGGCAATCAGGTATTCAGCTGCCGCGATAAAATCGTCAAACACATTTTGTTTTTTCAGCTGGATACCGGCGTTATGCCAGTCTTTACCGTATTCACCACCACCGCGCAGGTTAGGCACCGCATAGACGCCACCCATTTCCATCCAGACCAGATTAGAAACACTGAAACTTGGCGTCAGGCTGACGTTAAAACCACCATAGCCATACAACCGGGTTGGATTGGTGCCATCCAGCTGCAGACCTTTTTTATGGGTGATGATCATCGGCACCTTGGTGCCATCTTTCGAGGTGTAGAACACCTGTTTAGATTCATAATCATCGCTGTTAAATTTGACCGCTGGCTTGAAGTAAACCGCGGATTCACCGGTTTGCGGGTTGTAGCTATAGCTGGTGCCCGGCGTGTTGTAGTTGGTGAAACCATAATACAGCGTGCTGTCTTTGCTCTTACCGCTAAAACCACCGACCGAACCTACCCCTGGTAACTGCACGTCACGTACCAGTTTGCCGGTATAGTCGTATTGCTGCACTTTAGAAACTGCATCCACCATATAATTGGCGAAGAAGAAACCGGCACCTTTGGCGGCACTCAGCACATTTTTCGTCTCTGGGATCACATCCTGCCACTGATCCTGGGCCGGGTTCTTGGCATCGATCACGATCAGACGATTGTTTGGCGCTTTAAAGTTGGTCTCGAAATACAGCTTGTCACCGACAGAATCAATCAGTTGATAGTCAGCACTGCCCTCGCCATCCAGCGTGATAAACTTGCTGTTTGGATCTGTTAAGTCTTTTAATAACAGTTTGTTGCCTGAAGTGGCATTGGCGGCCGTTACAATCAGATACTTGCCATCTTCGGTCACAGTACCACCGACATAACGGTGTTTCTCAGCTTCAGTGGCACCAAACAGCACCTGATCGTCTTTTTGCGCTGTACCTAACTTATGGTAATACAGTTTATGCTGGTCAGTTTTGGCAGATAATTCACTGCCTTGTGGCTTGTCGTAGCTGGAATAGAAGAAACCGTCATTGCCTTTCCAGGAAATACCGGAGAATTTCACATCAACCAGTTCCGGTTCCAGTTTTTCTTTAGTTTCAGCGTTGATAATAAAGACTTTCCGCCAGTCACTACCACCTTCAGAAATGGCATAAGCGGCAATTTTACCATCTTCGGTAAACTGTAAATCGGCCAGTGAGGTGGTGCCGTCGGTCGAGAAGGTATTTGGATCCAGGAAGACTTCAGCAGCGCCGCCGTCTTTTTGCCGGTAAATCACTGACTGATTTTGCAAACCGTCATTTTTGCTGAAATAGTTGTAGTCACCCTCTTTACTTGGCGTGCCTACTTTTTCATAGTTCCACAGCGCTTCCAGCCGCTGCTTAATTTGATCGCGATAGCTGATTTGCGCCAGGTAATCAAAAGTCACTTTGTTTTGCGCTTTCACCCAAGCTGCGGTTTCTTCACTGCGGTCATCTTCCAACCAGCGATACGGATCAGCCACTTTGGTCTCAAAGTAACTATCCACAGTATCTGCCTGGCGGGTGGCAGGATATTGCAATTTCGCCACTGCCGCAGGTTGCACTGCTTCTGCTGCAGTTGTGGTGGTATTTGTGTCAGGTTTTGGGCCGCAGCCGGTTAATAATGCCAAAGTGATAGCGCTCATGGTCAGGTACTTCATCAAATGCTCCGTAGGCTGGTTTTTATAGTGAGCCAGAGCATAACAAATTTGTCACAGGCTACCAATCGATTCGGCAAAAACGCCGGAAACTGCGACCAGAACAAAGCGACTCAGCAAAAGCCTGACTGTCTTTGACGAATGTTTATGGCAACAATCAGGCTCCACCACAATGACAGCATCCCTTTAACGGTCGGTCTCTGGCGGTAAAATGGTTAAATCGGTACTGACGCCGGTCAGCTTGCCAGACCAAATCAACACCTGCCATACCAGCACGCCAAACGGGATATAACCAAAATAACCCAAAAAAGGCATTTCTGAGTAGAAGTGCAGCACGTCGACATAAGGGATGTTATACACCCAATAATTCGGATTGGTCAGCGGCTCGGCCACCAGCGCATGACTGCCATAGTTCCAGCCTTCCCAGAACAAGCCATTGAGCAATGACGCCATCCCAATCAGCAAGCCGGCGCTCCAATCACCACGGGCGATAGGCGTAAACGGATTCCAGATATTCAGCTTTAGCAAAATTCCGGTCATCACGGCAAAAGGACCAATCCACACCACCCAAAACAATGGGTATGGATACAACACCATCAAGCCAATCAGCACGGCACCGACCGCAATCAACAAGTTACCGTTGAGTTTCAGCACCGGACCATTTTTATAACGCGCCACCAGCTTGGGAAAAGTATTCAGCAGGCAGTACCACAGTAAAATCACAGGCGTTACAGTGCTGTATGTGATGAGAAACTCCAGTACCAACACGGTTTTACTCCAGGGCGCCTGATAGGCATCCGGGTAATACCAGTTGGCCAGCACAAAGTAGTCGTAGAATTCAAAATAGGCCCAGCCGGCAATAGACACCAGGGCCATAAAGCCTAGCAATTTGCCTTGCTTTGATACCAGCGACTGACCGTTGTTGCGATGGTACAACACACCATCCAGCACAAAAATAAAGCCCCACCATAGTGGCGTAAAAGACCAGTACACCAAGTTGCCAAACGCCATCGAATGTGACCACATCAGCCACCAGAAAAAGCCTGTTACCACCAGACCGGCATAAAACCACCAGGGCAAGCGCTGTTTTGCAATGGCTGGGCCTGGCGTTGCACCTTTAAAGCCCATTTTCGACGGCCAGAACATCATCAGGCTGATCCAGACCACACCCACGGACACTGCCAGGAAATACCACAAGTTAAAACCAGGCGCGGTCGCGACATATTGAGGGGGAAATTCACCAAAACCAGGCGGCAGGTGGGTCGGATAGACCCACCAGGATACCAGTAACGGCAGGAGTAACGTGGCCAGAACGGGCCAGACGAGTTGCCAACGCATAGACTTTCCTTGTTGCGCCGGCCTTAGCCGGCTTAAAAATGATAACTGAGGCCGAAGCCAAGCTGACGGCGTTCGCCGCGCAGTTCAGTGACTGCGGCCAAAGCTGCGGTCGAATCAAATTTAAGTTCTGTAAACTCTTTATTCAACAAGTTTTTACCCCACAACGACAACTCCAGTGCAGATGTGGGTTGATAACTCAAGCGACCATGCCATAGCGCATAGGCTTGTTGTTCAGTATAGGGGTTCTGATATTGGTCAAAATAAAAGGCTGAACGCCAGACGGTGCCGATAGCCAACTGCAGATTGGACCACCAACCGGACAGGTCATATTGTAATTCGGCGCTCAATTGCCAGCGTGAGCTAAATGGCAGACGATTTTCCGGGATCAGTGCCACGTCAGTTTGATAAGTACCTAACTGGGCTTTGGGCAGATAGCCAGCCGCCAGGCGCAGTTCTGCCGCTGGCTCAGGCCGCCACCAGAATTCAGTTTCCAGACCGTAAATCTGCGAGTCACCGGCATTTTTCAGCACATGAATAGGCACAGTGCCGCTGCTTTGATTCACAAACACCTGCTGATCCTGATAATCATAATAAAAACCGGCCCAGTCCAGGCCAAAAGTACCGCCTTGGGGTTGCCAATGACCGCCAATTTCCCAGGCATTCAAAGTTTCGGCACCATATTCAGAAGCCGCGGCTTGGGCAGGACTGTTACTAAAACCAGCATTATACCCCCCCGCTTTAAACCCCCGCGACAGGCTGGAATACCAGCTTAAATCCGGCCGTAGTTGCTGTAACAGCGCCACCTTGCCTGACCAATGTTGATCCTTAACCTCACCACGTAACTGCCATAACTGCGGGATAAAAGCCGCTACCGTATCCAGATCCGCCCGGCTTCGATAGCGGGTTGCTTCATCGGTATAACGGGCCCCAACTGTCAGCGTCCAGTCTGACCACAACTGTTGCTCCAACTGACTAAAAGCCGACCAGGAATAGTTATCCAACTGATTATAATAAAAAAACTGCGCCGGAATATCAGTCAAGCCAGGCAGCTGGCGAAAATCGCGAAATAAATCCAGTTCATTTTGCTGCGTCAGTTCATCGGCTAAATAAAACAAACCACTTTGCCAATAACGCCCCGGACTGCTGATCGCAAGGCTAATTTCCTGACTGAAAAAATCCTGCGCTGAGCCAAAAGCGCCTTCAATAAAATTGCCAGGGCCATCAGAGTCAAAACTATGTTGCCGACTCAGTTGTTTCCAGCCAGTGATGGATTTTAGCAAATAACCATCTGCCAGCTCACGACTCAATTGCACACTGGCATGATCAATATCGGTCTGGTGGCTCTTATCGTAGGTATCTGTTTCGGTTTGCCAGAAATTATCGCTCGGCCCGACCCAACCAAAAGCGTCACTACATTGCCGGCTGCCGACCTGGGCAGGCGCACAAAGTTCGCCATCCGCCGCCAGAATACCTGCACTGTAAATAGGTTTGGGCGCGCCGCGCGAGTGATCTTGCTGCAGCTTCAGTAATAGCTGCCAATCTTGCAGACTGGAAGTGAGGATAAAACGCGCATGTTGATGATTCATGCCGCCGTTTTGACCGAGCGGAAATAGATTCTGCATACTGTACTGATAATCTTGCTGATGCAGCGCTAATCTGGCCGCGGTGTCGTCACCAAGCGGACTATTCAACACTGCAGTGTAAGTACGGCTATGCTGCTGGGCAATATCGGCACTGACATAACCGCCGAAGTCCTGTTCCGGCAGTTGCGAGCGCAACAACAAGGCGCCGCCTGTGCTGTTACGGCCAAATAAAGTGCCTTGTGGCCCCCGTAAAATATCGACCTGCGCCAGATCAAACAGACTGCCGTTCAGAAAGTTGGCCCCGCCAGCCACCACATCGTCACTGTAAACCGCAATAGGCGAAATGGTGGAGGTGTTGTAATCAAACACCCCAACTCCGCGGATATTGAGCGCAGGGGTAGTACCTTCACCGGAAACATTGGACGCGCTGAAATTGGGCGCTATGCCATCCAACGCAGTGGTGCTGCCAAGCCTACGGGCAACCAGGGTTTCACCGCCAATGCTGCTGACCGCCACGCTGACTTCTACTTTTGGCTGTGGCCGTTTTTGCGCATAAACAGTGATGACTTCAAGTTGTTGCTCGGCGGTCGCGGTGCTGGCCTGGTCTGCGGCCAGACTAACAGGTGCAACCAGCATGACACTGAATCCAGTGGCTAGCTGCAACCTGCGATGAGTGGCGATGGCTGCAACACCCGCCGTCATAGACCGCAAAGAACAAAGCTCAGTTGCTAACTGAGGACGGAATTGGTTTTTCTTACTCACAATACAGGCGCTCACAACTGTAGATGGCTATCACTTGCCGCTCGCCACATCCAGGTGCAGGTCATTGAAGTGCCTAAGCATAGCCGGATGATTGCGACAGAAGCCAGTGCCAAAGCAAAAATCTCGCTTTTTTTGCGGTTTATTACCGAAAATGCCTACATCCCCCCTTTCTTCCTGTCACTAACCTGCATAAGCTGAACAACATCGCCTGATATGTCCATGGAGTCGCCTAGATGCTGGCCTGGCAACAATTCTCAGAAGTTACTGAACAAGCTGCTTTTTCTTCAACCAGTCGTTTATTTCAGGGGGTGAGGCGTGGTGAAGCGGTCTGGATTTGTCAGTATCCCCTGCCTGCCAATTTATCCGCAGCACAAATGTTACAACGCGCCTGTCAGATCCAGCCGGATCTGCCAGCGCCGCAGGAGCAATGGTCAGATAATCAGTTTTTGTATTGGAGTTACCCAAAAACTGTTCTGACGATGAATCTATTGCAACTCTGTAGTCAGCTCCCGCAGCAGGATCTGACCGCCAGGTTGGCGCTGATGCTGCAACTCACCGAGCTGGTGGCGCGTTTTCACCAGCAACAATTGGTGATCGGAGAAATCAGGCCGCAGGCGATCTTTTATCAGGCCAACAGCAACAGTCTGGTGCTGCTGGACCATAGTGGCATTAGTCATATCAGCGCCAGTCACCATCAACCTAACCCACAACAACTGGATCCCGCCTTACTGCGCACCACAGCACCGGAAGCGACAGGCCGGATCCAGGCGGTGCTGGATCAACGCAGCGATTTATACAGCCTCGGGGTATTATTTTATTTTATAACCAGTGGCCACTTCCCTTTTATGCAACAACAGCCGATTGAGCTGGTGCATGCGCATTTGGCATTACCACCACCGCCGCTGGACAGCATCCCCGCCGATTTAGCGAGTCTGATCCTTAGCTTGCTGCAAAAAAATCCAAATCAGCGCTACAGCCTGATTGACGGTGTCTGGCATGATGTGAGCAAAGCATTGCAACAAAGCCGGCAAGGAGATTCGTTGCAATTGCGACCACTGGCGTTGCGGTTGGGCGATCAACAACTGCAGTTTTCCGACCAGTTGTTTGGTCGTGAAGCCGAACTGCAACAGCTACAACAAGCCTATCGGCGCGTGCAACAACAGCAGCAGCAACTGCAACTGATTTGCGGTTATTCCGGCGTTGGGAAAACTGCACTGATTGAAGCTTTATATCAACAAACCCTGACAGAGCGGCCGTTCTTTTGTCGCGGGAAATTCGAACAATATCAGCAAAGTGAACCTTACAGTGCCTTGGCTAAAGCTTTAACAGCATTAGCGGCGCAGTGGTTACAACTTAGTGAAACTGAACTACACCCCTGGTATCAGCAACTGTGTCAATGGCAGCAAACGGACTTAGCGCAACTACAGCTGTGGTTGCCGCAGTGGCAACCCTTACTGAGTACAACAGGCGCGCTCAGTCAGGTGCAGCCCCAGCAGGAGCTGCCGTTTGATCAATTATTGCTGAAATTTTTTCGCTGTATCCTGCGATTCTGTCAACAGTTACAGCGCCCACTGGTACTGCAACTGGACGATCTGCAATGGGCCGATCTGGCCACGCTGCATTGGTTAAAAGCTTTATGGCAACCTGATGAGCTGGCAGGATTACTGCTTTTGCTCTGTTATCGCGATCATGAATTGACGGCAGTACATCCACTCCAGCATCTGTTACAACAATGGCAACAAGCTGGACTCCGGCTACAACCACTGGAGTTGCAGCCATTGTCGTTACCTGCCATGCAAGCCTTACTGGCCGATGTGGTGCATCAACCGCTGGCCAATGTGGTCAGACTGGCAGCGCTGGTGCATGAAAAAACCCAGGGCAATCCGTTTTTTGTCCGGCAATTTTTATTCCGCTTGCAGCAGGAAAAGTGGTTGTTCTGCGACAGCCAGGGTCAGTGGCAATGGGATTTGCCAGCGATTTCCCGCCAGCACATCACGGATAATCTGGTGCAACTGACCATAGAACGGATCAGGCAACTACCTGAGCATGCCCAGGCGCTGCTGAAAGTCGCGGCGTTATGTGGTGAAAGGGTGGCAGTCGATTTATTGCTAGCGCTGCTGCACTGCAATTATCAGGCACTGGAAGGCGCCATTGCCGCCCTGGTACAAAGCGGCATTATGACGGCTTACAGTCCGCAACGGGGCGCCGCCATTACCGAGCTAGCCTTTAGCCATGATCGGCTGCAACAGGCGGCGCAAGGCTTGTCGAATGCGGCAGATGCCAGCTTGCTGCACCGGGCTATCGCCAGTTATTTTCTGCAGCAGCACCGCGGCTACAGCAACACCGAACTCTTTGCCCTGGTTGGTCATCTGAATGCCGCGGGCGCTGCTGCCATCGCCGATCACGGTGCTTTAACGGTAACGGAACTGAATTTACAAGCCGCCGCAGTGGCCAAAACCAGTAATGCCTGGCAACAGGCCCTGCACTATTACCAGCAGGCTGCGGTGATATGTCCGGCCGACGCGACCGAATTGGGCTGGACCGCTGGTTTTGGTCAAGCCATGGCGCTGTATCAAACACAACAATATGCCCAAGCCATTGCACAGTGCGCCCAGTTACAACAGCAGCCACTGGATCTGCTGGCGCAGATGCAACTAGCCAGATTACAAATCCTGATTTGGTTTGCCGAACATCAGTTTGCGCCGGCCTTTAGCCTGGCGACCGCGGTCCTGGCCAAAGCTGGCGTCGAATTACTGCCATTAGAAGAAATTGTGCCACGCTATCAGCAACTGGAACAGCTGTATGATCCACAGCAGATTGGCACTTTAGCCCTATCCCCCGCCATTGAATCGGCGGAATTGCAACTGGCATTGGAAATTCTGAACGTGTTACTGACAGTGGCTTATATCGTCAGTCCACTGCAATATATGGCGGTCAGTCATGCCTTACTCAGCCTGACATTGCGCCATGGTAACAGTGCCATTGCCGCAAAAGCCTATTCAACCTACGCCAGTATTTTATCCGGTGCCTATGGTCAATTCAGATCTGCACTGGAATTTTCGGATCTGGCCTTAGTGGTGAATAAACAATACCAGGGGCAATATTTACCGGAACTGATATTCCAGCGGGCCAGTACTATTTTGCACTGGAATGCGCCCCTGACCGACAGTTTGCAATTGTTGGAACAAAATATCCACCAAGCTCAGGCACTCGGCAACCAGGAATATGCCGTCCATTCCGCCTTGTTTTTCAGTTTTTATCAGGTACAAAGTGGTGTGGCGCTAGATAAAGTGGCCGCCGATCTGCAGAAATACCGCGATTTTATCGCTGCCAAAGGCTTTGCTTATAATCTGGAATTTATTCGGTTATGGCAGCAATTTGTTGAAACTTTACAGTCTGAATCCGCTGATCCACTGGCACTGATTGGCGAAGCTTTTGACGAGACAGTGCAAGTGGCACAGTGGCAGCAACAACAAAATTCGACCTTATTGTTTTGTTACCATAGTCTGAAATTGCAATTAGCCTTGCTGTATCAGCAGGATGAGTTGGCATTACAGCACTATCAGGCTGCCTTGCCACTGGCACAGGTGGCGATGTCGCTGTACCACCAAACCGAGTTTTACTTTAACGCCGGTCTGTTGTGCTGCCGGTTGAGCCGGCAAAGCGACGTTCACGCCGCGCAGTGGCTGCCGCTGGCGCGCGACTATCTGGCGATGTTGCAGCAGTGGAGTATTCGCGCTGGAGCCAATCACCAGCATAAAGTAGCCTTATTGGAAGCCGAATTGGCCTGTCTGAGCTGGCAACCGGATGCCTGGCAATATTACGATACGGCCATCCGGTTAAGCCGCAGCAGCGGCATGCGTCAACATCTGGCGCTGGCACAAGAAGCGACAGCAGCTTACTGGCTACGTCAGCAAAAAGCCGACTTTGCCAAGCTCTACCAACAACAGGCACTACAGAGCTATCAGCAATGGCAAGCCCATGCCAAAGTACGGCAGTTACAGCAACAACATCCGGCAGTCCAGCAGGGACAGCCGCAGCTGCTGGATATGGTCTCAGTGTTAAAAGCTGCCGAAGCACTCAGCGGCCAAATCGACTTAGCTGCTTTTTTGCAGCACATGATTGATTTAATGCTGGAAAATGCCGGCGCCCAGGCCGGTCAGTTATTGTTACTGGATGAACAGCAACAATTGCAACCAGCCGCCAGTAGCCCGGCCGGTCAACAGCAGATCCTGTTGCCTGCACCATTACAAGCAATGGTACGTCGCAGTGGTCAGCCGGTGCTGATTAGTGATGTGAGCGCTGACAGCACGCTGTTCCCGCCAGACAGCGGTGCGGTGCAACCCGCATCAGTACTGGTGATCCCGGTCATAGTGGGCGGCCAACTGCATGGTATGTTATATCTGGCGCATGCCGAGCTGACCGGTGCTTTTAGTGAAGATCGGATTAATTTATTACAATTGCTAGCAAACCAGACGGCTATTTTGTTTGAAAATACCCGACTCTACCATCAGGTCATGACTGCCAACAAAACACTGGAACACAAGGTCTGGGAACGCACCCAGGAACTCGCCAGTGCCAAAATTAAAGCCGAAGATGCCACCGCCGCCAAATCTGCTTTTCTAGCACGGATGAGTCATGAGATCCGAACCCCGATTAACGCCGTCATTGGTTTAAGCCGGCTGGCTGCGAAGGGAGCACTGGATGCGGATCTGCTGGATTATCTGAGCAAAATTCAGGAGTCCGGCGAAACCTTGCTCAGTCTGGTCAACGGTATTTTAGACTTTTCCAAAATTGAAGCTGGCAAACTAGAACTGGAACACACCCGTTTTCAACTGGATAAAGTACTGCAAAAGGCCATCAATCTAAATTCATTGCGGGCGCATCACAAAGGATTGGAACTGGTGTGTGAATTAGATCCACAACTGCCTCCTTACCTGCTGGGCGATCCACTCCGGCTGCAACAAATTCTGGTGAACCTGATTAGCAATGCGGTAAAGTTCAGCGATCATGGAGCCATTGGCATTAAAATGCAGCTGATTAGTCGAGAAGGTGCAGAGCTAGAAGTTCAGGGCTCTGTCAGCGACAATGGCATCGGCATCACTGCTGAGCAGCAACAACAGCTGTTCCAATCCTTCCATCAAGCCGATGACTCTATTACCCGTAAATATGGCGGTAGCGGCCTGGGATTGGCGATCTGCAAACAACTATGTGAACTGATGCAAGGCCGGATCTGGCTGGAAAGCACGCCAGGGGTTGGCACCACCTTTTATTTCCGCTTACAACTGGCTGCAGCCAACGAGCAACAAGCCAACTATCAGCGTGGCATGCTGCCACCATTACGGGCTTTAGTGGTCGACGATATTGCGCTGGCCCGTACTGTGCTGATCAATCTATTGCAGGATCTCGGCATCCAGGCCGCTCAGACCGATAATGGTTATCAGGCGATTGAACTGGTACAACAGGCACGTCAGCAGAATCAGCCCTATGATTTTGTCTTGATGGACTGGCGGATGCCGGGAATAGATGGCATTGAAACCAGCCGTCGTATTCAACAGCTGGATCAAGCACCCCATATTCTGATGGTATCGGCTTATGACAAAGAAGAAGCTAAAACCAGATTAGCCGATGTGCAAATTAACCAATTTATTGAAAAACCTGTCAATCAATCGCAATTGCTCGACGCGGTATACCATTTACTGGAACAGGATGCCATTCAACCCTGGCAGGGTATCCCGCAAGAACAACTGCTGCCGGATTTATCCGCTTACCGTATTTTGTTGGCTGAAGATCATCCGATTAACCGGCAAGTGGCTATCGGCATGCTCAAAGACAGTCAAGTGCAGTTAGATATCGCCGAAGACGGTTATGCCGCCATCCAAAGTCTGCAACAACGCCATTATGATTTGGTGCTGATGGATATTCAGATGCCGCGGATGGATGGACTGAGCGCCTGTCAATATATTCGCCAGCAGTTGTTGTTAACCGACTTACCGGTAATTGCCATGACAGCACATGCCATGCCCGAGGATATTGCCAAAAGTAAAGCCGCTGGCATGAATGATCATCTGACCAAGCCGATAGAACCGCTTAGGCTGTATCAGACCTTGCTGAAGTATTTACCAGCTATCAGCCAGCCACAACCTACTGCGGCCGAACATCAGCCAAACCTCGCTGAAGATGCGCAGTTAACCACTCAATTTGCCCAGCTGCAGCAACTGAAATCGATTGATAGTCGACGCGCGTTACAACAACTGGGCGGTAAAACGGCGCTTTATCTGACTTTGTTACAGGATTTCAGCCGCGAGCATCAACATGAGCCAGCCTTGCTGCAACAGCTGTGTCAGCAACAAGACTGGCAGGCTTTGTATCTGCTGGTCCATTCACTGAAATCAACCAGCGCTTATATTGGCGCTTATACTCTGTCCGGGTTATGTCAGCAGGCCGAGACCAGTTTGCAGCAACAGCAGCCAACTCCCGAGCTCTATCAGCAACTTGGTCAGCAACTGGCGCTGCTGCTGATCGAATTGGCGCAGTTGCCTCAGGTCATAGCACAGCAACAACAACTTGATAATTTACAGCAAGGATTAGCCATGCTGTTGCCATTGTTGGCAGATTCAGACTTTAATGCTGAAAGTTTAGTCGCTGAGTTACTGGTACTGGCAAAAGCATTGCCACAATGGCCACAGTTGTGCCAAATTGCAGACGATATCAGTAACTTAGAATACGAAAGAGCCGAGAAGCAGTGTCAGTTATTACTAAACGAACTGACTGACTAACCAGATGTGCACGGCATCAAGCCGGATTTGACATCTGCTGGTTCTTTGCAACACTCAATGCAGGTCACCATGCCACTCAGATGGCCTGGACCAGCAGGAGTAAGACCTTTAGGATGGTGATGGTGACTACAACGCAGAAACAACGGGTGTTGATTGTTGATGATCAAAAAGCCAACCTGAAAATCCTCAGCGATATATTGCGGCCTGAGGTTGATATTGTGCTGGCGCAGGATGGCGAACAGGGTTTTCGTAAAGCCTGTGAACTGAGACCTGATTTAATTCTGCTGGATGTGCTGATGCCAGGCATCAACGGTTTTGAAGTGATCCGTCGACTGAAACACGAAGCGGTGACCAGTGCAATTCCGGTTATTTTTATCACAGCACTCAATGATGTCAGTCATGAAGAACAGGGTCTGTTGCTGGGCGCTTGTGATTATATTAATAAGCCTTTTCATACGGTGATCGTCAAAGCCCGCATCCAGTTGCATTTACAACTGGCCAGGCAACGGTTGCTGCTAGAGCAATTGGCACATTTAGATCCACTGACGGCGATCGCCAACAGACGTAAATTTGAACAAATCTTACTACAGGAATGGCGTGGCGCAATGCGATCACTGCGGCCGATATCGCTGGTAATGTTAGATATTGATAACTTTAAGTTATATAACGATCAATTTGGTCATGCGGCTGGTGATCGGGCCTTACAGCAGGTGGCCAGCACCTTAAGTCAACAATTAAAACGTCCTTTT
>CAZGHW010000057.1:0-22064 GCA_964525695.1 uncultured Rheinheimera sp.
GCCCTTTGACAGTGGCACCTTCGCCATTGATCGGCTGATTGACGGTAAATTCAGTCTGGGCATTGACGCGCGGGTCAAACGCCAGAAAATCAAGCGGATAACCGGTTTGTGCGTATGGCATAGTGACCGATTGTTCGACGATAAAAGAATCCATCTTTTTATGAAAAGCGCCGAGCGAAACGCGCAGATCCTGACCGTAATATTCCAGGCTGCTGTCAAAGGAGTCGGCGATAAAACGGTTTAGCTTTGGATTACCGGCCGCTATTCTGGTGTCCGCCACGCCCACCTGACCGGCGGCGCGCAATTGATTCAGCGCTGGTCTGGAGATATTGCGGTTGGCACCAACACGCACCAGCCAGGCATCCGTCAGCTCCAGGGCTAAGTTAAGACTTGGCAATAAGTCGTTGTAACTATTGTTAAATTCAACATATTCCAGCTTTTTACCGGTATTGACTTCACCGGCCGATTTTTGCTCGGTCTGATACCAGCGCAAACCGATGTTACCGCGCAGCACCATGCCGTCCAGATCGCGGTTAAAACTGTATTTGCTATACAACGCACTGGTATTTTCTTCCAGTTGATAAACAGTACCCGGCTGATTAAAACGCGCATCCAGACTGCGCGAAATGCGGCCTGTGGCTTCTAAGGCGCTAAAAGTGGCTTCGTTATCAGCCACCGCATAAGGCCGCAGCACCGGCATTGGGTTGAGTTGGAACACGGCTTTGGGCGCATTGGCGATATTTTTCCAGTCGATGCGGTCACGCCGTTCATAACCATCAGATTCATAGGCTTTATATTGCAGGCCCCAACTGATGCTGTCTTCGCTGTCGAGCTGATAACGCCAGTCACTTTGCAAGGTCTTGAAACTATTTTCGATGGCATCTTCGCGCACATCAGAACGCATCAGGTTCCAGGCCTTGGGATCGGCAATATCAAAATCGTAACTGTTCTGGCCATAGTTGGCGTTGCGCCAGTCCACACTAAAGGCATGACCCACGGCTTCGGCAAAAATCTTGTCGTGAATTGGCTGGGCAAAGTCAGAACTTGAGGTGCCAAGCAGCAGGTCTGTGCTGAGATCATCGCTCAGTTGCATCTTGCCGGTTAACGTCAGCTGATGAAAATCGGTTTCGCCGTAGCTGACTTTGGATTCAGTGCGTAAATCCAGATTTTTAAAGGAAGCATACAGCAGGTTATCGCCATCCACCGCCGCATCCACCAGTAACTGGCCAGCCGTGACATCACCGGTAAAAGCGTTGGTGCCCGCGGTCGATAACTGGTTTTCCTGCCGGTCGTTGGATAATTTACCCAGCAGACCATCCAAACTCCATTGCATCCGCTCCGATGGCTGCCATTGCAATGAGGTGGTGATCCCCAGCCGCTCACGCTCGTTCAGCCAGGAAGCGATATTATTGGCTCTGGGAATAAATAAACGCTGAGCGCCTTTGGCATTGATCAGCCGATCAGCAATGGCCGGATCGACAGTGGCCGCCACGTTATTGCGGCCAAAACTGGCCTGCCGCCAGGACCAGACATGGTAACCTTTTTCCAGCGTTTCAGCGCTGGAGTAGGCGACGGAAAATAAAGCGCCAACATCGCCCCAGGTGTTTGACAATAACGCGGCCAGCCGTGGACTGGTACTCTGACTTAAATCATTATGCACAGCCTTGGCCGACAAAGCGCCGTTCATACCGTCAAAATCAAAAGGCCGGGCGGTTTGTAAATCCACGGTGCCGCCTAAGCCGCCTTCATCCAGACTGGCATCATAAGATTTATGCACATCAATGCGGTTAAATAATTCTGAGGCAAACACGCTGTAGTCAAAGTCGCGGGTACGGGAGGCGCTGCCACGCTGGTCGATGCCGGAGTCGGTGGTAAACAGCGCTTCCATGCCATTGACACGGGTACGGGTGAAATTCGGCCCTAAGCCGCGTAACGAAATTTGCCGGCCTTCCCCTGAGTCGCGTGAAATGGTGACGCCTGAGATACGTTGTAACGATTCTGCCAGGTTTAAATCGGGGAAACTGGCGATATCATCGGCCAAAATGCTTTCAGTGACATTGTCAGACTGTTTTTTCAACAAGGCGCTTTCCTGCAAACTGGAGCGATAGCCTTTCACTGCAATATGCTCAACCTCTGCCGCTGCTACCACTGTGGCCGAGGCTGTGGTGACAGCTGCGATCGCCGGTTGGCTCAAGCCTAAGGCGGTGGTGACGCAAAAAGCTACTTTGTGTAGGGTACGACTGACGTTCATAAATCTGGTTCCTGTAAGTGAAATAGTCGGTGCTGACAGGCGAACCCGCTCGCTCTGCTGTTCAGACGCTGACAAGACAATTAGGCCTGACAGGTTTTTCAGTAAAACCGGTAGATTCATCAAAGTTTCATATTGCGACGTCGCAGCACGGCAGCTGCGCTGATAGCGTCGTGGGAACAGGCGACTTAAAACTGCAGTTGCAAGCCAATCTGCAGGCTGCGGCCTGAGCGGGTAAACACCAGCGGGCGGTTTGGCTGCAGGCCAGCAAACATATCAATAGGTTGATCGGTTAAATTCAGCAGTGCCAGTGACAGCCGAAGGTGATTGCTGGCTTGATAAGAGGCTGAGGCATCGACAAACAACAGTGGCCGCACGCCGATAAAACCATTGATCACATCGGGTTCGGTGATGTACTGGTCGCGATAACTGCCAACCAGGCGGACATCTGCACGATGGGATTGCCAATACCAACTGAGCTGGCCGGAATCACGGGATAAGCCGGGTAGTGGCCCGCGCAGTTGCTGTTGATTGATTGGGTACCTGCTGTGGCCACTGACCAGACTGTAGTGTGCCAGTACGCCAAAACCCTGTGGCCACTGGTAACGGCCAGCCAGCTCCAGCCCGCGTAGCTGAGCGGTTGGCTGATTGACGGGTTTGGACAGGGTAAACAGTTCGCCTTGCCGATCCGGTGTCAGCAGCTCTGGCGGTAAGCCCAGCGCCGTATAGCTGAGCAATTGACTGTCTGTGACAATAAAGTACCGTAATTTTTTCTGAAATAGTGTTAATGACAAGTTGCTGCTCTCATCCAACTGATAAGACAGACTCAGATCCAGCGCATCTGCCAGCACCGGCTGCAGTTCTGGATTGCCTTGTTCCACTTTATTGTCGGCAATACTGATTTCAGTACTGGCGCGCAACTGGCTAAGACCTGGCCGGGTCAGATTGCGGCTGGCTGCGGCGCGCAATGTCCATGGCTCGCTGAGATCGACGGTAAGTTGCAGGCTGGGTAGCCAGTGTTGCTGGCGCTGAGTCAACCGGCTTGCTGTGCCTGGCAGCGCTGGTGTCGGCCCTTGATCGCCCTGTCGCTTAGTTTGATTCTGCACAACACGCAGCCCGGCATCGGCTTGCCAGTTGGCGGCTGTCCATTGATAGCTGCTGTACAGCGCCCATTGTTGCTCCTGCACTGTGAAGCTGGTACCGGGTTTATTGCTCAGCGCCGTTAATTCGCGCGCAAACGGCAGGCCTGAGATGCGGCTTGTCAGACCTTGTGCCAGCACTGTGACAAAGGTTTGGTTCACATCAGCCACCAGCATCGGCTGTGGCAGCGGCCAGGCCGGGGTAGTGGTAACAAAAGGCAATTGCAGTGCATTGAGATCACGCACATCATCGCGCCGCTCAAACCCTTCCGAGCTGAAGCTTTTTAGCTGCGCGCCCAGCGTCAGTGCTGCCGGCACAGTGCCAAAGCGAGCGCTGACATTGGCTTGCCACTGCCGATGCAGTAACTGATCTTCCCGCACATCGGCGCGCTGCAGTTGCCACAGTTGCGGTTCGCTGAGGTCCACATCATACTGCCGCAATGGGCTGCGCCGGTTGGGCCGAAAATCAAAACTGTAGCTATGGCCGGGCGCTTGCAGAAAAATTTTATCATGCAACGGGCTCTGAAAGTCCGACTGACTCAGACTGAGATCGGCCCGATACAGTTGGTGTGGCTGTGGTGTCCAGCGCATCGCCAGGCTGCTGTGTAGCACCTCGGTCTGCGCCGCCGCCAGTTTGGCTTCACTGCGGATATTGGTGTGCTCAGCTTTGCCAAAGCGCACAGTGCCAAAGTCATCAACAACCAAAGCGCTAAAGCGCTGGCTTTGCAGATTGGCCAGATTATATTCTTGATCGGTACTTTTTAGCTGGCCAGCGATATGGGTCCAGCGCCATTCGGTGTCGGCATTGGGCTGCCATTGCCAGCTGGCATTTAGTCCAAGCCTTTGTTGCTGGCGATTGGCCAGCGTGGCTGAAGTGACAGTCGGGCCAATCCACTGGCCGCTCTGTAACTGTGCGGCTAAATCCGGTGCTAAAGTGCTGGCAGGCTGGCGGTTAAAAGCGCGCCAACCCCAGTCGCGGTAACCTGTTTCAATCTGATCGCTGTGCTGATAATCCAACAGCAGCATACCCGCCAGCTGCTTGCCGCCACTGAACAGCGCGAGTTGCCCACCAGGGGAGGCGGTGGCACTGAGGCTGTTGTAGTGCGTTGACCAACCCAACCTGGCTGTAGCCTTGGGTTCTGACAAGGGCTCAGCAGTCTGCAACTCAATAGTACCGGCAATACCGCCTTCGCTCTGGCTGGCCTGATAGCTTTTGCGCAGACTGAGCTGCTGAAATAACGCCGATGAAAACAGATTAAAATCGACATTGCGGCTACGCTCAGCCGAACCGCGATGATCAAATACTGAATTAAAGCTGGCTAAGGTATCAACACCATTAATTTGCACCTGCACAAACTCAGGACCCAGTCCGCGTAAGCCCAATTGCCGAGTTTGACCATTGTCTTTTTCTGCCACCAAACCCGGCAAACTTTGCAGTGCATCGCCCAAATTCAACTGCGGCATGGTGGCAACTTCAGCGGCAAACAGAATGTCTGTCGCCAGCCCTTGCCGGGCTTGCTCGTCCAGTGCCATGCCTAAGAATGGTGCCTTGCCTTGCACCACGATGTGTTCCGCGTTGCCTCGACCGCTGTCGTTTATAGCCGTCGCAGTGGCATTGCTGGCAGATGGCAGGATCAGAATCAGGCCGGGTTGCAGTTGGGCCTGTAAACCGCTGGTGGCGAGTAACTGTTGCAACGCGGCCTGCAGCGTCCATTCGCCTTGCAGTGCCGGGCTTGGTTGCGCTGGTAAGGGCTCAGCTGCGACCAGGGCATAGCCGGTTTGACTGGCCAGTTGTGGTAAGGCTTCTGCGAGTGTAACGGCTGGAATGTGCAGCGAAAACTTATGCTGTTGCGATGAAGCTGACGACTGCTGCGGGTAGACCTTAGGGCTGGCACCAACAACTAGCAACAGCAACAAAACAGCAGGCAAATGGTTCAACAGTGTCGCTTCTGAGATCTTTCACAGGTGCAACAGAAGTTAAGCGACAAGTATGACAAAAGTATGGCTGATAATGTTGTCATGACTGTTTTTTTGCCAGCACAGTATCCCCAGGTTGGGATGCTGTGCTGACCGGTCATGTTAGCGCGATAACCAGAGCGCGGTTTGCTCCTGGCGGATTTTCAACTGGTGGGTGACTCGTAAGCCGTCCAGCAACAGCTCAGACTGGTCGATGGTCAAAGTGGCGGTGATCGGCAGCGTTGCCAGGCTGGCATCGGCCAATTTGATCGGCGTTTGCCGGTACCTATTGACCTCAGCCAACACTTCAGCCAAAGGTGTTTGCTGATACCGGAGTCGACCACTGCGCCAGCTTAGAGCGCTGGTCGCATCATAAGGCCTGATGTTGCTATAACCAGTTCGGCTTGAAAACTGAATTTGTTGGCCTTGTTGCAACCGTTGCGACGGCGCAACTCCCCACTCATGGTTACTGACAGCGACGACACCTTCATCGACAGCCACCTTGACATCGTCCTCCCGCCGGACGGTAAAAGCCGTGCCGACCGCCCGAACCTGCAGTTGATCAGCCGTGACGACAAATGGCCGGCTACTGTCTTTGGCCACCTGAAAATGGGCCGCGCCATATTGCAACTGTAGATCCCGTTGTCTGGCGCTATAACGCACCACGACCGCAGTACGGCCGCTCAGGCTGAGCACAGATCCGTCCGGCAAGTTGATCTGGCGATTGCCTTGATAGCTGGACTGGTAGACCAGGCGGTCGGATTCGGACTGTGGTTGTTGTTCGACCCACAGTAAGGCTGTCAGCAACAGCCCAAAACAAGCGGTCACCGCATAATGCCAGGGTCTGAGTGGCTCGGTCAGCTGTTGCCAGCCATGTCGCAGTGATTGCCAGCAGCTACGTTGTGCAGGCGCTGACTGCATCTGGGGCGCAAAAATCAGTGTATCGGTCAGGCCGGTATCCTGCCATAACTGCTGGGCCTGCAAAAACGCATGCTGATGGGCTGGAGATTGCGCCAGCCATTGCTGCAGTGCTTGTTGTTGCGCCGGACTGAAATTGCCGGACTGGGCTGCAACGAGCCATTGCAGGGCCTGTGCTTGTGGGGTGTCCGGCTGTTGAGGATCCGGTTGTTGCTGTTGGATTGTCATGATGGCTTCACTTATGAACTGGCTTGCTGCAGCGCAGACAGGGCGGCATATAATTGTCGGCAAATATCGGCCTGGCTCCAACCGGTGGCGGTGGCGATTTCGGCATAGGTTTGCCCCTTTAAACGGCTGCGGATCAGAATGTCTTTTTGCTTGTCCGACAATAACGCCATCGCGGCATCTAATTGCCTGAGTTGATCGGCTTTGGCTGTCAGTTGTTCCGGACCAAGTTCATCCAGCGGTTCTTCTTCCAGCACCAGTTGTTGCTGCAGGAAACCAGCCATTTGCCGATGTCTTTTCAGTGCATTCAGCGTTTGATTGACCGCCATTTTATACAGATATGCTTTTGGATTTTCGATCTGTTGCCAGTCGGCGCAACTGCCAAATTTGGTAAACACATCCTGCACTGTGTCTTCCGGCTCTGGTGGGCCAAAGCCATAATTGCGCTGTAAATAACGGATGAGATTGCCAGCATGTTGCTGATAAAGCTGGCTGAGTGCGGCTTGTATGGTCAATGGGTCACTTCTTAGCCTGCGGGCTGTGGTGGTTTGCGGCGCTTTGAGCTGTTCAAGGGTTGATGATGCCAGCATGCTGTTGCTCTGAATTTTATCCTGTCCCCAAGACAATCCAGCGCGCTGAATTTCTCAGTGCCACGCCAGTTTTTTTATCGATCGGCTGCTTTTACGCAGCAAACGCACTGGGTTTATTGCTGACTGGCATCTTGCCGCTGTCAGATGAAGTTTTGATGAAGCTTAACCATCGGCTGAAATATTTGCCGCTCTGCTTTGTTTTGTCAGTGCCTGCCGTGTTGCTAACACGGCAGCGCTTATCCACTTATTCAACAGGAGCAAATATGAAGTTCACCATCAAACCCGTTGCCGTTATGTTGGCGTTTAGTGTGGCTAGTGCCTTAACCATCAGTCAGGCCGGGGCATCTGTGCGTTTAAATAGCCCTATTAACCAGGTGCTACAGAGCTTAGCCGCCAATTGCCAGAATTTTACCCTGGATACCGAACAAGACCATGTGTTTGAAATCAGTGATCATCATCAGTCCATGACACTCAGTCACCGCTGGCCGGATGGTTCGGCGCTGGCTTTTGTCAGCCATTCTGAAACCGGCAACGGCGATCAGGGCCAGTTGCTGGCTTTTAAGCTGGCGGCACAGCATTTTCAGTCCGGTACAGATTTGGTGGGTGCTGATGTCACTTTGCCACTGCAGCATAAAATCTATTTTAGTGAACAACATCCGTCGGGGATTGCCTGGTTGCCAGCGGCCGGTGTGCCAGAGCGCGGTTATTTGCTGGTGGCTTCTGAAAATCAGCGCAAAGTCAGGGTGCACCAGTTTAGCCAGAATGGCCAGACGGTGGAGCTGGTGGGGTTAGAGCAACAGCAACTGGATCAGATCACCGATGTCTGGCTGGCGCAACAAGGCGAGTACCAGTGGCTGATGCTGCACAATATGAACAAAGCCACTGGCAGTGCTTATCGTGCTAAAACCGCCGATTTGTTTCAACTTGGCACACCACGGCAGGGCGAACTGGATCTGAATGCCTTTCGGCTGATGAATCAGTATCAGTCGCCGGTTAATACCGGCTGTGGTAAGAGTCTGGGGCAGAATGCACAATTGGTACAGGACAGTAACCAGCAGTGGTTTGTGGTGCACACTTACACTGGGGAAACTGTCTGTGGGGCGAATTCGGGCCAGAATATCGTCAAAGCTTATCCGGCAGCGTTCAGTGCGCAGGGTGAGTTTAGTGTCAGTACCAATCCCGTGCCAGTGGCGCAAACCACGGTCGGCAGTTCCACCTTACCGGATGGTCTTGGTGCCGACGGTGCGGCCGGCTTTCGCGTCAGCCAGGATGGCCGGTTAGTGATTTATCTGGGTGGCCAGTACGCCTACAACTCCTGGTTCGACTGGAAAACCGCCGCGCGCGAGTGCCGTTCGGCGAAGCGTTAATAAACCGCAGTCACGCTATCTGGTGTGACTGCTTATTAATCAGACTGTGGCAGCGCCTGCTGCCGCAGATGCTGTTGGCGATATTGCAGCGGCGTCAGTTGGGTTTCTTTTTTAAAGGCGGTGTAAAAGGATGATTTAGCGTTAAAACCTACGTTCATGGCGATCTCGAGCACTGTGGTCTCCGTGCTGCTGAGCTGGATTTTAGCCGCAGCAACACGATAATGATTCACGTAATCGAAGAAGTTCATCCCCATATGTTCATTCAGCGTTTGCGAAATATAACTGGGTGAAACGGCAATATGTTTGGCGAGCTTAGGTAACGACAACGAGGCGTCGAGGTAAAGCTGATCGGCTGTCATCGCCTTGGTCAGTTTATCGGCGATGCTGCTCGCCTGTGCAGTATCCAAGGCTGAGCGCTGATATTTGCCATCAGCAAGGCTAGGCACTGCATTTAAGTTGACGATCTCCTGGTCAGCGCTTTGATAGAGCTCAGCAAAGCCTGGTTTTTGTCGCAAGCCTCAACTTGCCAGGCTCCACACCAACAGCAAAGTGATAATGCTTTGCAGATTTGGATCCAATCGCATTGGTTTAACCAGGTTATCAATCAACAAGGTCACACTGGCCAGCAACCAAACACTGATCACTGCGACTAACAACCCCACAATCCAGCCCAATTCCTGCCGTTCGGTACTGGCAAAAATTTGTTTCAGTTGCGCCCGATACTGGTGTAAGCGCCGCGCCACGGCAAATAAATAGTAACCTGCCTGCACGCACCAGCCAATCACCAGCCCCAAGGTAAGGATCAATAAACCGTAGACAGTGTTGCGTAATAACGGCGGGGCTAATGTGAGTATTTGTTCACTGCCATGCAGCAATAAGCCATCGCGTATTGCAGCAGGTAGGCATAATGCTGCGATGACGATGAAAAAAGCCAAACCGCTGAGGCCAAAATGCGATAGATGTTGGCGCTTAAATTGCCAACCTTGACTGCTGGTCAGCCCTTGCACATATAACCAAAAACACGGCGGCAGCAGATAAAGTGCGGGTAAAGCCAGCAATAAAAACAGTTGTTGTAAGGACGGCGCTAGCAGTTTTAACCAAGGTTGGGCGATCAGAATTGCGATCGCCAGTAAACACCCTGCCAACGGCCAATAATAAGGCTGGTTTTTGGCGCGCAGCAGCAACAGCGACAGGCTAAAAACAAGGATACTTAATGCCGCAGCGTTGCATAAATAAGCCAGGGGCTGGTCCGTGTTCAATGCGTTGCTCCTTGCAGTTCTATTGGTTTTTTTTGTTAAAATTCATCAGGATAAGTTGTGTTTTTCTCGTCTTAGCCGTTCGGCTCGGACCTGACAGAGTACGAGCCTGTGCAGGCGGACGACGGATCTGCGTGCTTGCCACAGCATGCAGAATATCGAGACTAAACACAATCGGGAGTACTAAATGCAACACGACAACCATCTTCACGCCGGCACGGATCCAGCACCACTACGCCATCACTGGCCCTTAGTCAGCAGCTTATGGTTGCTGACAGCGATTCCTGCTATTCCAGCTGCGATCATCTTACTGTTATTGTTGTTGGCACCAACGGAGTCGACGTTATTTGTCGCTTTGGTCAATCCGCACTATCTATCGTCGCCTTGGGCTGTGGTAGTGCATGGCTGTAGTGGTGTGCTGTTTTTTCTAGCCATGCCTTGGCAATTTTCGCCAAAATTTCGCCTGCAGCGACCTGCCTGGCACCGTGCTAGCGGTCGGCTGACTCTGATCAGCGCTTATGTGATGGCGATTTCTGGCGTCTGGATGCATCTGTCATTGACGCCAGACGAGCGGGGAATGCGCTTTATCGGCTTGTTAGTGCTGAGTGGCGCGATGATAGTGGCATTTTCGCTGGCTTTTTATGCGGTGTTACAGCGCCAGTTTGAGCGGCATCGACGCTGGATGTATCGGGCAGTTGCCATCACACTCGCGGCTGTAACGCCGTTGTTTATCGAACAGGTGGCCGAGCTGACCTTAGGCCAGTTGGCATTGTTCAAACCGCTGCTAACACCGTTTTTTTATGATTACAGCAGACTGTTAGGCATGTTGGTCAACCTGCTGATTGCACAGTGGTTGTTACAGCTGCCTGTTACGTCACCCAAAACAGCGCTGGCATAAAGCGCGACGGCAAGCAGCGCGCCATCACCGCTGTCCGACTCATCTTCCTGCCCAGTTGAACCCGCCCATCGTTGATGACGACCTGGGCGGGCATTTTTTCGTCTTGTGAGCGCACAAAAATTCTCTAGTAGTACACTTGCTAAACAGTAATGCTGTGTTATAGATTATACCTTGCAATGCAATGTATATTTCAAAGCAAGACTTACTCAACAAGGAGACAGCCTCAGCCATGCTTACAGATGCGCAAGATCCGGCACTGCCGGAAGAGCAATTAGAACAGAAATGGGAAATTCAGTTACGCAAAGGCACGCTGGAGTTGGTGATCCTGGCCGCGTTGCAGCAACGCACTTTATATGGCCTCGAGTTATTAAAGTTGCTGCAGAGTTTTCCCAGTACCGCCATCACTGAAGGCACTTTGTATCCTTTATTGGACCGGTTAAAGCGCGAGCAGTTGCTGGATGCGCAGTGGGTGCAAGAAGGGGACATCCGGCCGCGGAAATATTACCAACTCACCGCACAAGGTCAGCAGAAGTTACAGCAACTCAGCCGCGTCTGGCGTCAATCGGTGCAAGATATCGAATATTTATTAGCTCACCCAGGGCCAGAAGCCATCACAGCGACAGGAGTTTGATATGGACCAGCGACAAATGATCAACCAATACCTCAATACCTTACAGCGTTATCTGGCCAGACTGAGCCCAGCCGAAGCCACCGAGGTGATCCAGGAGATCGAAAGCCATATTTTCGATTTAATCGAACAACATCAAGCCAATGGTCAAACGGCAGATGCTGCCGCTATTTTACAGGGCTTTGGCGAGCCGCGGCAGCTCGCTGCCCAGTATGTGGCCCATCTCACCACAGGCGCGCCGCCACCACGTGGCTTTAAAGCCATAGTCCAGGTGAAAAGAACTGTATCTGCTGCTTTGTATTACAGCATGGCGGTGTTTGGTTTTTTAACCTCCGCTTGTTTGCTGTTTCTGGCCGGTGCCAAGGCGTTAACACCAGAAGCAGTCGGCGTGTGGGCGATGGCGGAAGGTAACAGTCTGACGATTGCATTTTTAGCTGAGCCTTTTCCACCGGAGCAAGAACTGCTGGGGATGGCGCTGATCCCAGTGGCGACCGGCTTGGGTCTGGCCTTGTTTTGGTTAACGCAGCGAATTTTGCGGGTGCTGAAACAGCATATGTAATGAACACCTAAACAAGGAGTAGGGTGATGCGTTTAATTTTGACCAATCTCAAACATTTTTTCGCCACTCTGCTGTTGCTGACAGTATTGGCATTGCTACTGGCCAGTTATTTTGGCATTGATATCGATTATGGTGATGACCGGCGGGCGTATAAAGTCGGTGATGAAGGCCCGCATGTGTTTGCTCAGGGCCAGCAGTGGTTAGTGCAACATATTCGGGGCGATGGCGAGCATGGTTTTTACCTGCAGCAGCAGTTGCTTGAGCCTGAGCAACCAATAGCATCAGAGGTATATTTTCCACTGGATGATCAAAGTTTTCCGCTGCAGGTCAGTACCAGTTTTGCCACTCCACCGGTGGTATACCAAGATGATGAGCCCGTGCTGGCGGTCTCCGATATCGAAAGCTCTTTTGCCACGCTGCGCAGTTTTTTAATCCGCCACAATGTGATTGATCAGCAGCTGAACTGGATCTTTGGTCGCGGTCACTTGGTGCTGCTGGGCGATTTTGTCGATCGGGATGTCTCGACCACTCAGTTGCTGTGGTTGATTTATCAGTTGGAACAACGGGCGTTGGCGGCTGGTGGTCGCTTGCATTATATCCTTGGCAATCATGAAATTAAGAATTTGCAGGGTGATTTTCAAAGCGCAGCGAAAAAATACCTGTTTGTTGCCACTGTGTTAGGGCGCTCACAAGCGGCGTTATTCGGTGAGGATGCGTTATTGGGACGCTGGCTGGCCAGCAAAAATACCGTCGAACTGATCAATGGCCATTTGTTTGTGCATGGCGGTTTACATCCAAAGCTGGCGATGCTGGATTTGGATTTAAGCCAAATAAATCAGTACATTCGGGCGCAGTATCGGCAGGGGTATTACCCCCAACCGAATGAAAGTGCACAACGGATGCTGGTGTCGACCCGGCATGGCCCAGCCTGGTATCGCGGTTATTTTGACGGCAACTTAACCCAGGCCGAAGTGGCAGCGCCGCTGCAAAAATTCGGCGCCAGGGCGGTGGTGGTGGGGCACACCCCACAATGGCGGGTAAAAACTTTATATCAAAACAAAGTGCTGGCCATTGGCGTGCGCCACCCCCGCGACTATCGCGGCAGCATTCCACCGCGTAGCTCAGAGGGCTTATTGATCAAACAAGGCCAATATTTCCGTTTGACGGAAGCTGGTCAGCAACAGTTGTAATATGATGGTCCAAGGCCGGTGCCAATGATAAGATTCAGACCGAGCAGGGTTGCGGTTGTCCGCAGCAACTGGTTCGGTCTGTCTTAGCAGCCTGATTAGCTCAGCGTCGGATAATCGGTATACCCTTCAGCGCCAGCGCCGTAAAACAACTCTTTGCGGGCCGGATTTAACGGCGCGTCTTGGCGTAGGCGCTCCGGTAAATCCGGATTGGCAATAAAAGGGATGCCAAATGCCACGGCGTCTGCTTTACCTTCGGCTAGCCATTGGTGAGCTGTCGGTTTATCAAATTGCTCATTGGCAATCACCACACCACCAAACTGTTGTTTCAGCATCGGCGTTAGGCTGTCAGCTGCCGCGTGTTCGCGGGTCGAAAGAAAGGCAATTTGCCGTTGCCCCAATTGCTGCGCGACATAACCAAAAGTATCAGCCGGTTGGCTATCGCCCATATCATGCGCATCCATTCTGGGTGCCAGATGCACGGCAACCCGGTCTTTGCCCCAGACCTCAATACAAGCGTCAGTCACTTCCAGCAGTAAACGGGCCCGGTTTTGCAGTGAACCGCCATACTGATCCTGCCGCAGATTGGTGCTGTCCTGCAGGAACTGATCCAGTAAATAACCATTGGCACCATGCACATGTACACCGTCAAAGCCGGCGGCTTTGGCATTGATCGCGCCCTGGCGGTAAGCGGCGACCACTTCGGTAATTTCTGCCAGCGTCAGCGCACGTGGCGTGTCGAAATCTTTCATTGGCCGTACCAGGCTGACATGACCAGCTGGTTTGATGGCACTAGGGGCAACCGGGGTTTCGCCATCCAGATAGGACGGATCAGAAATGCGGCCAACGTGCCATAGTTGCAGGAAAATCAGCCCGCCTTGTTGATGTACGGCGTCAGTCACCAGCTTCCAGCCTTGCACTTGTTCATCAGACCAAATACCGGGTGTATCTGGATAACCCACGCCCATAGGTGTGACTGACGTAGCTTCAGATAAAATCAGGCCGGCGCTGCTGCGCTGGCGGTAATAATCGGCCATCAGCGCGTTTGGGACCCGGCCGGCACTGGCACGGCAGCGGGTCAGCGGTGCCATCACAATACGGTTTTTTAACGTCAGGCTGCCAATTGACAGCGGATCAAACAAAGTTGGACTTGGCATGTAAAGCTGCTCCGGGTTGAGAAAATTTATAACTGTTGTTGTAAGCGGGCTAAAAAAGCCTGGATAGCCTCTTCATCCCGCGACAAAAAACTCCATTGCCCGACTTTTTTGCTGCGAATAAAACCCGCCCGCTGTAAAGTCGCTAAATGGCTGGATACTGTTGATTGTGATAAGCCGGTTTTTTGGTCAATTTTGCCGCAGCATACTCCCAAACTGAGCGGGTGCTCCTGATCGGCAAAATGCTGCTCTGGCTCTTTTAACCACTGTAGAATGTCGCGCCTTACCGGGTGCGATAGCGCTTTAATCATCTCATCCAGTTCTGCTTTGCTCATCAACTAACTCCTGTATATATCCGTATATCGCGATTAATCAAACTATATATCGATAAATATCGATATTCAATGGTTATTTTTTGCACTTAATCTAGTTGACTGTTTTTCTTAGAAAAATATTAATGAACAGACTCCGTGATACAAAATTGCGACCGCAACGTAGATATTCGGTCAGTAATATGGCCGTCCAACTGAGTAAACACAGGATCATCGAGATGAAGCACAAATCTTTGTTGTTATGGCTACTGCTGACATTGAGCAGTTGTACTGGAGTCCCAGCAGGCGTCAAAGTAGTGCAACCCTTTGAACTTACATCCTATTTGGGTACCTGGTATGAGGTGGCGCGGCTGGATCATCGCTTTGAGCGTGGTCTGACTCAGGTCAGTGCCGACTATAGTTTGAATGCGGATGGCACTGTCAAAGTGCTGAATAAAGGCTTTGATGCCAGCAGTGGTGAGTGGCAACAAGCCGAAGGAGTGGCTAAATTTGTCGACCGCACCGATCAAGGCCGGCTGAAAGTGTCATTTTTTGGCCCCTTTTACGGTGCTTATAATATTGTCCGACTGACGCCGGATTACAGTATGGCGTTGGTGGTGGGGCCTGATTTAACTTATGGCTGGTTATTGGCGCGCAGTCAAACGCCGGATCCTGTGCAATGTCAGGCTTTTTATCAGACGGCCAGCGAGCTTGGCATTGCCGATACTGCCTGGATCCGGTTACTGCCCTGTGAGGGGCGCTGAAATTTTTGGCATCAGACAGAGGCTTGCGTTGGATCAAGCCTCTGTTGGTGTGGCGGGCTATAGTCAGAGTTGACAGCCATGTCGGCCAGAGGTCTCTGATGAGCCAACCAAGTCAAAGTGCCAGTCGCGTTGTGAAAGATCCATTGTTATTTTGGCTCAAACTGCTGATGTTAACCGGGGTAGCGCTGATTTTGTTTGGTCATTATCTCTGGGTTGGCTTGCAGTTGCCTGAGCGCATGGGCGTGCCAGGCATTATCATCGTTGCTGGTTGTTGTGCTTTGGGCCTTATTTTATCCTTGCCGACCAAAATCTATCTAACGCTGTTGCTGATGCAGCGCGAAAGCGCGCAGCAGGCTCAGCTCGCAGTCAGTAAGGCCGGCAGTTCCAATAATGACTGCACCTGATAGGTCGGTGCAATACCCGCTGGCAACGGCAATTGATGCCGATTGAACCAACAACTGGCGATGCCGGCATTTTGCGCACCCAGTACATCTGAGTGTGGATTATCACCGACCATCAACAACTGGCTTTTATCCGGCTCGCCCAGTTGTGCCAGGCAATGGGCAAAAATGGCCGGATCGGGTTTGGCCACGCCGACTTCTTCCGAAATCACCAGCACGTCAAAACGATCGGCAACGCCACAATGCTCTAATCTGGCTTGTTGCATGGCGGTAAAACCGTTGGTGATAATGCCAAGCCGGGCTTTGCCGTGCAGAAAGTCCAGTAACTCGCGCGCACCTGGTAATAAAGTACAAAGTGTGGTCATGGCTTGCAGAAAATCGGCATTGAGCTGTAAAGCACTGACGCCAAGCCGTTGCGCATAAGGTTCAAACCGGCGTTGTTGCAGCTCGGTCGCGCTAATCAGGCCGTCCTGATATTGTTGCCATAACGGCAAATTCAGCTGCTGGTAACGACGAAATTCCTGCTGGTCAAACGGCAGTTGGTAGTGGCTGAATAGCTGTTGCAGGCCAGCAAAAGCATCAAAGTGAAACAGGGTGTCATCGGCATCAAACAAAATATGCGGGTACTTCAGCATTCAAGCTCCGAAAGCAGGCAGGGGATCTGGCATGGCTGAACAGTATGCCAGAAAATTTATTCCTTCAGCTTGAGATGGGGTCAGTCGCTGTTACAATAAGGCGGATGTTACCAAGGAGCAAGTGATGAAAAAAACCAAGCAGCAGGCCAACACCGAACATGGTCGTGGCACGGTCCGGCATAATGCGCTGGCCGCGTTAGTCACCAGTGTGATTTTTCGCAGTCAGGTGGAAAAGCCGAAAAAAGGCAAAGGTTCTTACAACCGCAAACACAATCGTCAGGGGCACTCAGGTGCCCCTGATGATTTTTGGCTGGCCTGAAATGCTACGACCTTGCGCTACCCTGGGCATGTGATCCCTTCAGCTATCCGTAATCTTTCTCAGTCGGTTGTGTTTACTGCCCTGCCTTGGTAGGCTCTCTCTGCTGTGATCCGCGCCAACAGCGAGCAGCGCCATACCCCATTGAGCCCTAAGGAATGACCATGCAACGAGCAGATAAAATCAATTACCTGGAATTAGCCAGCTTGGATCTGGCGGCCAGCAAGACGTTTTTTAGTACGGTATTTGGCTGGCGTTTTGTCGATTATGGCCCGGATTATCTGGCATTTTTTGACGCTGGCCTTGAAGGCGGTTTTTATCGCGCTGAGCAAGTGTCAACGCCAGCGCAAGGTGCTGCTCTGGTGGTGCTGCACAGCAATGATTTAGCCCAAAGTCTGGCGGCGGTGCAAGCGGCGGGGGCTGTGATAGTGAAAGACATTTTCAGTTTTCCTGGCGGCCGTCGGTTTGAATTTTTGGAACCAGGTGGTAATCAACTGGCGATTTGGTCGCAGTAGCAAGTGGCAACCCAAACAATCGAGCTGCCACTGACATTGGTGCGCGCTTTTAGTGCAGATCCGACTGGCGGCAATCCAGCCGGTGTAGTGCAACTGAGCACTGGCCTGAGCAGCAAACTCACTACGGCACAGTTACAGCAACTGGCAGCCCAAAGCGCACAGCCGGTGACGGCTTTTGTCTGGGCTGTGACCGGCGGTTACCAGATCCGTTGGTTCACTACAGCGCAGGAAATTAATCTCTGTGGCCATGGCACGTTAGCGGCGGCAGCGGTGCTGTTTGCACAACAGCCTGCTGGCGCCACTCTGCAATTTTTCAGTGCCTATGGTGATCTTGCCGTGACCAGCACCAGTGGTGGCTATTGCTTGCAACTGCCCTGTTTTGCGCTACAAGCCATCACAGTGGCGGAGTTACCGCCAAGTGTCAGCCAGGGGCTGACCCTAGCTGCCGCTGTGGGCCGCGATTTGGTACTGGAATTACATTCAGCCGCCGCGGTATGGGCTTATCAGCCAGATTTTCAGGCGATGCGTCAGTTATCCTGGCATGCCGTGCTGGTGACCGCGCTTGCTGAAACTGCAACCACGGCTGAACCGCCTTGTTATCTGCTCAGATATTTCGCACCATCGATTGGCATTGATGAAGATCCGGCCACAGGTTCGGCGCATTGTTCGTTGTTACCTTATTGGCAAGCCAAACTACCACAACCAGACCAGCGTTGGCAGGCGATGCAATGTTCCAGTAGCGGCGGCGAGTTTGAATTACAGGGGCAGGGCGCAGTGCTGCAGTTGACCAGTCAGGCCGTTATCTGCGGTGAACGCTTGCTGCAGCTTTGACTGCACCCAGTTCAGCGTTAAAATTGCCGACTTTGCTTGCTCAAAGCTGGACAGCATCATAAACTTTGCCGACTTTTCTGTGGCAGGTGAGCTGATTTTGACTGGATCCAGTGTGTTATACCGTTTAAATAAATTTATCAGTGATACCGGCTTTTGCTCCAGACGCGAAGCCGACAAATTGATTGACGCCGGTCAGGTCAAAGTGAATGGCCAGGTGGCGTTAGTCGGCACTAAAGTCAGTGACACTGATCAAGTGGAAGTGGCGGGTAAGCCGTTGCAGAACAAGCCAAAACGGGTTTACCTGGCCTATCACAAACCTGTTGGCATCACCTGTACCACTGAACTGCATATCAAGGGCAATATTGTGGATGCGTTGCAGTATCCAGAGCGGATTTTCCCGATCGGCCGGCTGGATAAAGAATCCGAAGGCTTGATTTTCCTGACCAATGACGGTGATATCGTCAATAAAATTCTGCGTGCTGGCAACGCGCACGACAAAGAGTATGTGGTGACTGTCGATAAACCTATCCATGATGGTTTTATCCGCAAAATGGCCGCAGGCGTGCCCATTCTGGATACTGTGACTTTGCCTTGTCAGGTGACGCAAAAATCCCGCCACACCTTCAGCATTATTCTACGCCAGGGTCTGAACCGGCAAATCCGCCGGATGACGGAATACCTGGGTTTTAATGTGACGAAATTAAAGCGGGTGCGGATTATGCACGTGCGGTTGGCTGGCCTGGCAGTTGGGCAGTGGCGTGAGCTGACGGTTGAAGAAATGGCTGTCTTGGAGCAACTACTGCAAAGTTCCAGCAAAACCGAAGAAGCGTCACGTTTAGCGCAGTCGCCGCTGGCGGACGAAGAATAATCAGCACGGCTGACGGCACCTGCGGCTTTGGCAAGTGCGGTCAGCCTCGACTTTCAGATTACAACTGATAGCTGATATGTTGGTGGAAGCGGATCACTAAGTCTGTGTTGACCGGATCCAGCCCAAGCTGCTGTGCCAGTTGTTTCATGCTTTGTTCAACCCTATTCATAAAGCGGCCATAGCCCAGCTCCGCTAAATCATCCTGACCGGCGACCAGCAGTAAATGTGCACTTTCTACCAACTGTTCGGCTTGCCAGTGACTGGATAATTGTGGTCTTGGGGAAGTCAGGTCAAAATTCAGCATATGCAGTTCTTTGCTGCGTCTGGTTTTTTCCAGCACACTGCTGCGCACCAACGGTGTAGTGCCATCGGCAATAAAAGCCAGTCGATTTAATTCTAATGGCGCTGTTACATCGACCAACAGTTGTTGCAGACTTTGATATAACTGCCGGTAATCGCCTTGTTGCTGAGCTTGCAACCGGTGTTTTAACTGCCGGTTTAGTGGCAAGGTGACAGCAGCATAAGTCATCGCATGATGTTCAGTTGGCAGCAGGGTGTCTCTGGCCAGATAACGGGCTGCCAACGAGCGCAATTTATAGCCATAGCTGTTATTACAGCCTTTGGCTTTGGCAAATAAATCATAAGACAAATGCTGATGGTCACGGATTTTCAGTGGCACATCGGCCAGCGGTAATAAGGCTTTAAAATCCTGCAATACCTGGCGCACAGTGCGGTGAAATTGGGCGGCTTCAGCTCTGATATCGTTGCCGGTGGCTAGACATAACAAACTGATTTTACGGCTGCGGTACTGGCCATCAAAATAGCTGTTCTGGGCTTCATGATAAGCCGGGTTATAAAAAAACAGGATCTGATCTGTGGTCTGAAAGCAGAAAGCTTCAGTGTGGAAGCGCACCACCGGCAGCTTATCATTGGCAATAAAATGCACATTACGCAAACCGGCCTGTTCCGTCAGGCGGAAAAACTGCTGGCTGAGCTGCTGATAACAGCTGAGTTCATCCGGAAAAGCGGCATAAAATGCCTGGCTTAACTGTATTTCGGCCAAAATGTACTGGTTATCTTTGGCGGTATCCGGAATATAGACTTTATGTTGTGAGCTCATCATCATCATCCTTTATCGGCTGCAATTAAATGGCGCTGATCCTAGCGGTTCGCCCCTGGTTTGGTATTGTTCCAGCGCAAGCTTTTTACAATACTGTGCAATCGGCAGTTGCCGCAGCACCAAGGTGACGATGCTTTAGTTATAGTGGAAACAAAAGACAGGCTGATGACAGAAGATGAGCCCAGCCTTGTTTAAGGCCGGGGAGAGTCAGGCGGACAGGTGCACATCCGCCTGTTGTGGCTTAGTGCAGTTTGAGCCTCGGCCGGATAATTTTATTGATCCGGCCAATGACTGAAATCATCAAGGTGCGGAACCAGCCATGTAACGCCACCTGGTGCATGCGATACAACGAAATATAAGCCATCCGAGCAATCCGACCTTCGATCATCATGGCGCCGCCGACCAAATTCCCCATCAAGCTACCAACAGTACCAAACCGGCTTAATGAAATCAGCGAGCCATGATCATGATAATGATAGGCTTGTTGCGGTTTGCCATTGAGAGCTGCCAGCAGATTTTTGGCGACCACGCTGGCCATTTGGTGCGCCGATTGGGCCCGAGGTGGCACCCATTTATTCTCAGGTAACGGACAACCGGCGCAATCACCGATCACATAAATCTGGCTGTCGCGGGTGGTTTGCAAGGTGGGCAGCACCAGCAACTGATTAATTCTGTTATTTTCCAGTCCCGCTAAGTCTTTTAGAAAATCCGGCGCTTTAATCCCAGCCGCCCACACCATCAAGTCGGAGGCTAAATGTTGCTCACCCAACTGTAAGCCATGTTCGTCGGCAGCCGTGACTTTGGTGGAAACCCGGACATCGACGCCCAGTTTCACCAGTTCTTTATGTGCAGCTGCAGCAATCCGTTCCGGCAGGGCGGGTAGAATGCGCGGACCAGCTTCAATCACACTGATTTTCAGCCGGTCCCGTTTCATATCATTAAAGCCATAGAGGTTTAACTCGGCCGCAGCATGATGCAGCTCAGCGGCCAGTTCGACGCCGGTCGCGCCAGCCCCTACAATAGCGATATTGAGGTTATCTTTTGGATGACCAGGTGAATTGAGTTTTAAGTAAGCCTCCAATAAGCGACGGTGGAAGCGCTTGGCTTGGGTTGGACTGTCGAGGAAAATACAATTCTCCGGTACCCCTGGGGTGCCAAAATGGTTGGAGATACTGCCGATGGCCAACACCAGATAGTCATAACTTAATTGACGTTCCGATAAAATTTCTTCGCCATTTTCATCAAACAGTGGCGCCAGCACCACCTGACGTTGCTCACGATTCAAGCCTGTCATAGTGCCAAGTTGAAATTCAAAGCCATGGGCGCTGGCGTGAGCGCGGTAGGTCACCTGATCAATATCCACATCCAGCGTCCCTGTGGCAACTTCATGCAGCAGTGGCTTCCAGATATGGGTAGGATTACGGTCGACCAGAATAATGTCAGCTTTTTGCGGACGGCCAAGTTTGTTGCCTAAACGGGTGGCCAGCTCTAAGCCGCCGGCGCCACCGCCGATAATGACGATACGTGCACGTGCCATAGTGTTGTTACCAAAGTTGCAAAAAAATCGTGCTGAAGTCAGGCTCTGACAACAAAATACGAAAAGGTGATTCAAGCCTGGCTCCCGGCATAGTGCCGGTTGAATGGAGCGGCATTATACGCCTGATTTTGCTGGATCATCAGTAAAAATTGCATCATGCGCGGCTTGTGGCGCATAAAAAAACCGGCGAGGCCGGTTTTTTCAGCAGCAAAGGCGTTGCCGCCTGCTTTAGTTGTTTTTCTGCCGTTTCATGGCATCAAAAAACTCATCATTGGTCTTCGTCATCTGCAGTTTGTCGATCAGGAATTCCATGCAATCAGTTTCATCCATTGGATGCAGGATTTTGCGTAAAATCCACATTTTTTGCAGTTCTTCCGACGATGCCAGTAATTCTTCACGGCGGGTCCCTGAACGGTTGAAGTCGATGGCCGGGAATACACGGCGTTCAGCAATTTTCCGTGACAGGTGCAATTCCATATTACCTGTACCTTTAAATTCTTCGTAAATCACTTCGTCCATCTTCGAACCGGTGTCGACCAGCGCGGTAGCGATAATGGTTAAGCTGCCGCCTTCTTCCACATTACGGGCCGCACCAAAAAAGCGTTTTGGTTTGTGCAGTGCGTTGGCATCCACACCACCTG
>CAZGHW010000058.1:0-21616 GCA_964525695.1 uncultured Rheinheimera sp.
CCAACGACCTACGGATTAACAGTCCGCCGCTCTAACCGGCTGAGCTACTAGGGAACTGTGTACTGCAACGGGGCGCCATACTAATGCGCCGCTTTGAGGCTGTCAACACTTTCACCTGACGAAATTACGCATTCTGGTTCACTTGCCGATTGTTTAGGCAAAGTGATGAAAAAGTAACAACTTTAGAGGCTTTGGGCCGGATTTTTTTAGCGATGCGCAGTCACTTTCGTTAGATCGGCCACAGGGCAGTCAGGGTAAGGGCTAGCGCAGGTTACTCACAGAATCTGTGGATATCTTTGTGGATGACAGGTGTTCCCCCTGTGAGAAGCCAGTAATAACGCGGCTTAGCGCCAAATCAATATCTGCAGTAAAAAATATTATTTTGTTTTGATTCAGTCACTTGAAAAAATGCGACGAATGACATTTGGCGAGTTGTTTTGCGCATTGCCGAAAATTTCAGCGCTATCACAATTGTGAACTGTTTTGCGCCAGATCTGCTTATCTAGCCGCACTGCGGCATTTTTTTCTGCCGGATGCAGCCCTAAGCTGGTTTTTTCACTACAATAGCGCACCCGCGCTCAAAGACCTGCATTATGAGTAAAACAGCTGTTGCCAAATTTTCGATGACTGAAGGTGATATTCGTCAGACGCTCACCCGAATGACAGTGCCGATGTTGTTTGGCATGATCACCTTAATGTCTTTTAACTTAGTCGATACCTTTTTTATTTCCATGCTAGGCACCCGCGAATTGGCGGCGGTCAGTTTTACTTTTCCAGTGACTTTTACCGTCATCAGTTTGGCCATTGGTTTGAGTATTGGTACTTCGGCGCTGATTGCCAAAGCGCTTGGCAGTGGTAACAATACCGCAGCCAAAGCGGATGGATTAGCAGCTTTGTGGCTTTCGGCATACTTAGTCTTGTTATTGTCCGGATTGGGTTATCTGTTGATGGATCCGCTGTTTCGATTGCTTGGTGCCAAAGAGGATACCCTGCCTTTTATTCATGACTATATGCAGTGGTGGTTTGCTGGTTCGGTCTTATTAATAACCCCGATGATTGGCAATGCCGTGCTCAGAGCGGCAGGAGATACCAAGACCCCAAGCTTAATGATGGCGTGCTCGGGATTAATCAACGCAGTGCTGGATCCGATGTTGATCTTTGGTTTTGGGCCTATTCCGGCGCTGGGCGTGCAAGGGGCTGCGATTGCCAGTGTGATTTCCTGGCTGGTCGGTTTTTTCCTGATTTTATATTTGATTTTGTATCGCCGTGCCTTAGTTGACCGTGGCCATCAACCTTTGGCGGTCTTTATCCCTATTTGCCGGCGCATCTTGCAGATTGGTTTACCAGCGGCCGGTGCCAATATGCTGACACCGCTGGCGATGGCGATACTGACGGCTGTGATGGCCAGTTATGGTGCCCATGCGGTGGCAGCTTATGGCGTGGGTGCCCGACTGGAAAGTATCGCTTGTCTGGTGGTGCTGGCGTTATCGATGACATTACCTCCTTTTGTCAGTCAGAATTTAGGGGCGGGTCAGCTGCATCGGGTGCAAACCGGATACCGGCTTTGCATTCGTTTTGTACTGGCGTGGCAACTGGCGGTCTATCTGTTATTGGCCGCCACCGCTTGGTGGGTGGCTGGCTGGTTTAGTTCGGATCCGCAAGTGTTGTCGCTCATCCGCAGCTTTATCTGGATTTTACCGCTGGGCTATGGTTTACAAGGTATTGTGATCCTGACCAATTCGTCTTTTAATGCCTTGCACTTACCGCTGCGGGCGCTGGCGCTTAGTGTGGTCAGATTGTTTGTATTTTATGTGCCGATGGCGTGGCTCGGTGGCAAACTTTTTGGCGTGCTTGGGGTGTATAGTGGCGCTTTACTGGCCAATGTTCTGATTGCTGCTGTGGCATACCTCTGGTTTAACCGCACCTTACAGCAATTGCAACAGGCACCACAGCCAACCAGCAGCGACCGCTCTGAAGTTTTGACGATAGAGGATGTCTGATGTCACGTGATTTTGAACTGCAATCGCATTATCAACCGGCGGGCGATCAGCCGACGGCTATCAAAGCCCTGGTCGATGGTTTAGAAGCTGGCTTGGCACACCAAACCTTGCTTGGTGTGACAGGTTCAGGCAAGACGTTCACCATGGCCAATGTGATTGCCAAAGTCAATCGGCCGACACTGATTATGGCGCACAACAAAACGCTGGCGGCGCAACTTTATGGTGAAATGAAAGAGTTTTTCCCCAATAATGCCGTCGAATATTTTGTGTCTTATTACGATTATTATCAGCCGGAAGCCTATGTGCCAGCCAGCGATACCTTTATTGAAAAAGACGCTTCCATCAATGAGCATATCGAGCAGATGCGGCTGTCGGCCACCAAAGCTTTAATGGAACGACGTGACGTGGTGATTATTGCTTCAGTGTCGGCCATTTATGGTTTGGGTGATCCCGAATCTTATATGAAGATGTTGTTACATCTGAAAGTGGGCGATATTGTTGACCAGCGTTTTATTTTGCGCCGGCTGGCAGAATTACAATATCAGCGCAATGACCTGGCTTTTGAACGTGCAACTTATCGGGTGCGCGGTGATGTGATTGATATTTTTCCGGCCGAATCGGATGAGTTGGCGGTGCGACTGGAGCTGTTTGATGAAGAGATTGAGCGTATCAGCTTATTTGACCCATTAACCGGAGCCGTAGAAAAAGTTGTGGCGCGGTACACCATTTATCCGAAAACTCACTATGTCACGCCACGGGAAAAAATTCTGGAAGCGGTAGAAAAAATCAAAGTGGAGTTGGCCAGTCGTCGCGCTCAGTTACTGGCAGATAATAAGCTGATTGAAGAGCAGCGGATTGCCCAGCGCACCCAGTTTGATTTAGAAATGATGGTCGAGCTTGGCTATTGCTCGGGCATTGAAAACTATTCACGTTATTTATCCGGCCGGGCTGACGGTGAACCGCCGCCAACCTTATTGGATTATTTTCCAGCCGATGGTTTGATGTTTATTGATGAATCACACGTCACCATTTCGCAAATCGGCGCCATGTTTAAAGGCGACCGCTCGCGCAAAGAAAACCTGGTCAACTACGGCTTTCGTTTGCCATCGGCGCTCGATAACAGGCCGCTGAAATTTGATGAATTTGAAGCCATAGCGCCACAACGGATTTATGTGTCAGCCACGCCCGCCGCCTACGAGCTGGAAAAATCGGCCGGTGAAGTGGTGGAGCAGGTTGTGCGGCCGACCGGCTTAATTGATCCGGTGATTGAAATCAGGCCTGTGGCCACTCAGGTGGATGATTTATTATCAGAAGCCTATCGCTGCGCCAAACTGGGCGAACGGATTTTGGTGACCACGCTGACCAAAAAGATGGCGGAAGATCTAACCGATTATCTGCATGAGCATGAAGTCAAAGTTCGTTATTTACATTCCGATATTGATACTGTGGAGCGGGTTGAAATTATCCGCGATCTGCGGCTTGGTGTTTTTGACGTGCTGGTCGGTATCAACCTCTTAAGGGAAGGCCTGGATATTCCTGAAGTCTCACTGGTGGCAATTCTGGATGCGGATAAAGAAGGTTTCCTGCGCTCCGAGCGTTCGTTAATCCAGACCATAGGTCGGGCGGCGCGAAACGTGAAAGGCAAAGCTATTTTATATGCTGACCGCATCACGGGCTCGATGCAAAAAGCCATCGATGAAACGGACAGGCGCCGCGCTAAGCAAGTGGCTCATAACGACTTACATGGCATCACGCCCACTCAGATTTCGAAAAAAATCGGTGATGTGATGGATTTAGGCCAGGATGCCAAAGCTGAGCAGCAGTTGCCTAAAGTGGCAGAGCAGCTGAAATTAGTGAAAGGCAAAACACCTTATCAGGTACAAGCTGAGATTAAAAAGTTGGAGACTCAAATGCTACAACATGCGAAAAATCTGGAGTTTGAACAAGCAGCTCTGCTGCGTGATCAGGTTCATGCTCTGAAGCAGGCATTGCTGGAAATTTAGCAAACTTAATCTTTGCTGAATGCGCCTTAGGGCGCATTTTTTTTGAACTTAATTTGTAAGTTAAATTTGTATCTGCATGATTTTAATGTGTAATAAAATGTTTTTTGCGAAAATAAGCATTTATTTCATTGATTCAGTTTTGATTAAGGTTGTGCTCGTTATTATTCACTCGAATTCATCACAAGCCAGAGGGCATTTTTATGAAATCTTACGTCTTAACTGCATTATTTTCCGTGATCTCTGTCGGTGCTATGGCGGACTCTTACCAATCACAAACTGACGTCAACTATGGCTGGGCGAACCTGGATAATGGTGATTTATCTAACTGGGATCTGAAACAACGTTTTTATCTGGCGCCGGTACAAACACAAGGCGCAGTACCCCTGGCTGAAGCTGCATTTATGCAACGTCAGGCCAGCCTCAGTGCCGGTTTTAACCGTCTGACTGCGAACCCGGATAATTTTGACAAGTCACACCTGAATAGTTGGTCATTAGGTGGCGAGTATATGGACAGTCAGCACAATTATTACGCTGCACTGGACTGGGAATTTATCAACGGCAGTAAAGCTTACGAAGGTAGCGCTAAGCTGGGTTATTTTGTGCAAAATGACTGGCTGGTAACGGCTGATTTATACCATACCAAAGACTGGCAAGGTCAGACCCAGATGGAATATGGTGCCAGCACTAAGAAATTACTGGATTTAAATACCGGTGATTTTATCGCACTGACCGGTGGTTTCCGTAATTTGCACCACAGTACTAATACCTTGTATGAAGTAGGGGCAGATTATTACTTAGGTAAAAATTTGTCGGTCGGCGTCGGCTATCAGTGGTTATCACCAGGCGTGTTCCAAACTGAAAACGATGGCTTTGAAGTGCGTAGCCAGTGGTTTGCCTTACCGAATCTGGCGCTGAATGCCTCAGTTGGCCGGATTTATCAAGATGATTTCGGTCTGCGTGAAACTGCCTACCAAGTCGGTGCCAGCTACCGGTTCTAAGCTTGTTGACTGTTCCCCAAGTTTTTGCTGATTGTTTGCCCCGCATTGCGGGGCTTTTTTTGCGTCCAGTATGGGCGCATGCTGGTCGGTGCCAGTCCTGTGATAAGCCGTCGGACAACCCAGGCCAAGCCTGGTCAGATTTTGTAGCAAATTCGACCTGAAAAATCACCTGTAAATCATGTGTTTGTATTAAATTTTGGAACGGACTTGGGAGGCTTGCCGGGCGGTCCGACATCCGGAATGACCTCTCACTCAGATGCTTGTTTGCAATTGTGTGTCAGCCGGCGGACTGATGCTGGTCCAGTGTTGCCATAAAAATTCTGCCACAGGCCCCAGTAATTGATCGCGGTGTCTAACCAGATGGACATCACCTTGAATTTGCTGAGGAAAGTCTTCCAGTTGCAATTGCACTAAGTCGCCATTGGCTAGTTCAGATTGTACCTGATGGCTGGCCACCATACCCCAACCCAGACTGCCGAGTAAGGCATGTTTCAGGGCCAGACTGTTATTCACTTTCACTCGCTGCGCGCTTTGCAGCGGTAGGAGTTTGCCGCTGTCAAAATCCAGGGCCTGTGAATCCGCTACCAGTTGTGGCAAGGCATGTAATTGCTGGATCTGGCTTAACGGCTCTGCCAGCCGTTGCAATAATTGCGGGCTGGCCACCAGGGTTAATTCAAAACTGCCGATGCTTTGTGGTAAAAATTCTCCCAGACTAATAAACACCGGAAACCAAGGGCTAATGGCAAGATCGGTCTGTTGGTGCTTTAATTTTTCCAGCGCTAACAAGCGGTAATCAAAACTGATGGATAATTCGGTGTGCGGAAATTGCCGTTGCGCTTGTTGGATCGCGTTCAAATAAGGTTCTGCCACGACTGATTCATCAATCGAAATGCGTAAACTGGCTTCAGCACCCTGACTTAAATGTCGTGCCAGTGATTTCAGTTGTGCACTGTGATGCAAGACCTGCCGGGCTTGCTGAAAATAGCGCTCACCAGCAGGGGTCAGTTTCAAGCGATAGGCACTGCGATCAACCAGCGCGAAGCCACATTGTTGCTCTAGTTTACGTAACGCCATGCTGAGTGCTGGCTGGGTTTTATGCAGTTTCAAAGCCGCTTGTTGCAGGCTATCACTCTGGTTAATGGTTTCTAAGATGGATAAAGCAGTCAGATTCATAAGCTTTAGTTATCAAGATTAGCAATAAATATAAATTTAACTTTAAAGGCCGGCCTTGTATAGTTCCGCATTCTTTCAGGGCCAAAAGGATGGTTGTGCCGACACCGGCCAACCGCGAAACAATTGCTGGAGAAAAGGATAATGGTGAAAAAGTTGGTATCACTTGCTGTGCTCGGTTGCCTGACGCTGGCGGCTTGTTCAAAAGCGCCGCAAAGTACAAATGAAGTTGTGGTCAGGCCTGTGAAATTATTTCAGTTAACTGACCTGCACAGTGGCGCCATCCGGCAATTTCCGGCGCTGGTGGAACCAACAGAAAATGCCCGTTTGACCTTCCGGGTGGCGGGTAAATTGACCGCCCTGAATGTCCGTCCCGGCCAACACGTGCAGAAAGGTCAATTGCTGGCGACCCTGGACCAGACCGATTTTAAGTTAAAACAACAACAGGCACAGGCAAAATATCAATTGGCCAAAGCCCAGTTTGAGCGGGCTGACAGCCTGATTAAGCAAAAATTAGTATCACAAGCCATGTTTGACGAAGCCAAAGCCCAGTTGCAAGTAGCTGAGGCCGATCTGAGAACCAGCGAAACTAACCTCAGTTACACCCAAATGCTGGCTCCTTTTAGTGGCACTGTCTCGCGCTCATTGGTAGAAAATCATGAAAATGTCGCGGCGCAGCAAGCGGTACTGGAATTACAACTGCGGGATATGGTCGACGTGGTGATCCAGGTGCCGGAAGATGTGATTGCTTCAGTACGCAAAGACATTGCCTATCAACCGGATGTGGTGTTTGATTCCTATCCGAGCCTGCGTTACAAAGCCAGTCTGAAGGAGTGGGACACTAGAGCTGATAGCGCCACCAACAGTTTTAAAGTGGTGTTTAGCATGGCCACGCCGAAAGAATTTAATGTGTTCTCCGGCATGACGGCAAATCTGATTGCAGACTTAACTCAATTTACCAGTCTGGATGTGTCGGCACTGCGGGTGCCTGCCACTGCAGTGTTTGCCGCCAACGATCAGCCAGTTGACCATCCGGAGCGTTTTGTCTGGGTTTATCAGCCAGAAAAACAACAAGTACAACGCCGTGCTGTCAAGACCGGCCGTTTAACCGCCGATGGTATCGAAATAGTATCCGGGCTGACGATTGGGGAACAAGTCGTCACTGCTGGCACCCAGCAACTGACCGAAGGCCAGCAAGTGCGGCCATGGCAACGGGAGCGGGGGCTGTAACGGATGGATGCTGCACAGTATTTTATAAAAAACACCACCTCATCCTGGTTGGTGGCCTTGATCTTACTTTTTGGCGGCATCAGCGCTTATACCGGGCTTGGTCAACTGGAAGATCCGCAATTTACCCTTAAACAAGCCATGGTGATCACGCAGTACCCTGGCGCTTCACCACAGCAGGTGGAAGAGGAAGTCAGTTATCCGCTGGAGAATGCCATCCAGCAATTACCTTATGTTGATCATGTCACTTCGATTTCGACTGCCGGTCAGTCGCAAATTATGGTGGAAATGAAAGGCATCTATCGCGCTAAAGAATTAAAACAAATCTGGGACGAGCTCAGGCGTAAAGTGAATGACTTGACGCCGCAATTGCCGCCCGGGGTCAAGCCGCCAATGGTCAATGATGACTTTGGTGACGTCTACGGCATGCTCTATGCGATTACCGGCCAGGGTTATAGCGATGACGAGCTGCGCGATTATGTTGATATTTTGCGCCGCGAACTGGTGCTGGTGGACGGCGTGGGGAAAGTGTCCGTCGGTGGCCGGCAACAAGAGCAGGTGATCGTAGAAATTTCCCGTTCCAGATTGGCGTCGCTTGGCATCCCGCCACAGCAGATTGCCAGCTTATTACAGACGCAGAATGTGGTGTCCAATGCTGGCTCTATTCAGGTCGGGCCGGACAGTGTGCGGATTTATCCCAGCGGCGAGTTTCAGTCCGTGGCCGAGCTGGAACAATTGATTATCAGTAATCCGGCGGCAAAAGAACTGATTTATTTAGGTGATGTCGCGCGGGTCTATCGCGACAATCAGGAAATTCCGTCACACATTATCCGTTTTGGCGGTGAACATGCGCTGACCCTGGGTGTGTCTTTTACTGCCGGTGTCAATGTGGTGAATGTGGGTAAAGCCGTCACCGCGCGGTTGGCGGAGCTGGAATATACCAGGCCGATCGGCATGGATGTTGGGGTCATTTACAATCAGCCGGCGGAAGTAGAACAGAGCGTTGACGGTTTTATTCTGAATCTGGTGGAATCTGTTGTGATCGTCATCCTGGTGCTGCTGGTCTTTATGGGGCTAAAAAGTGGCTTTCTGATTGGCTTGATTTTACTGCTGACGGTACTGGGTACTTTTATTTTCATGCAGCAAATGCAGATTGAACTGCAACGGGTGTCGCTCGGTGCATTGATTATTGCACTCGGGATGCTGGTTGATAATGCCATTGTGGTGGTTGAAGGTATTCTGATTGGGATGCAGCGGCGCTTGTCGTTATCGCAAGCGGCATCGCAAATTGTCCGCCAAACGCAATGGCCACTATTAGGCGCCACTGTCATAGCGGTCACCGCCTTTGCGCCTATCGGTTTGTCCAGTGACGCTACCGGTGAGTTTGCCGGCAGTTTATTCTGGGTATTGCTGGTCAGCTTGTTATTGAGCTGGGTCACCGCCATCACCCTGACGCCATTTTTTGCCAGTTTGTTGTTCAAATCAAACCAGCTGCAGACTGATAACAATCTTGAAGAAGACGCGCTGTACCGCGGGCTGATTTTTGATATCTACCGCGCCACGTTAAACTTTGTGCTGACGCATCGACTGCTGAGTTACGGCCTGATGATCTTGATGCTGGTGGCGGCAGTGATTGGGTTTGGTAAAGTAAAACAAGTGTTTTTCCCAGCCTCCAACACGCCGATTTTCCTGGTCGATTTATGGCAACCGGCAGGCACTGATATCCGCCATTCGTTGCAGGAAGCGCAACAAGTGTCGGCTTATCTGCAGCAACAAGCGGCAGTAGAGGCGGTGACGCTCACGACAGGCCGCGGTGCGGATCGTTTTATGTTGACCTACCAGCCGGAAAAGGCCTATCCGGCTTATAGCCAACTGATTGTGCGGGTCAAAGACAAAGCGGATTTAGTGCCGGTGATGACGCAACTGCGTGATTATATTGAGCAACAACATCCAAGGCTGGAGCAAAAACTCAAAAGGCTGGAAGTTGGTCCTTCGACCGCCGCCAAAATTGAAGCGCGTTTTAGTGGCGCCGATCCAGCAGTGTTAAGGCAGTTAGCTGAACAAGCCAAAATGATCTTCATGGCAGATGCTGCTGCCCGCAACATCAGAGATGATTGGCGGGGCCGGGTCAAAGTACTGCGGCCGCATTTTAATGAAGCGGCAGCCCGGCGGGCAGGTATTAGCAAACAGGATATCGATGATGTCTTGCTGACGCATGTCACTGGCAAAACCGTTGGCATTTATCGTGACGGTACCCATCTGTTGCCAATCATCAGTCGCCCGCCCGCAACTGAACGGCATAGTATTGATGCACTGGCTGATTTACAGGTTTATAGCCCGAAATTAAACCGTTATATTCCGATTAGTCAGGTCGTCAGTAGTTTTGATCTGGTGTTTGAAGATCCGCAAATTATGCGGCGGGACCGCAAAAGGACGCTAACGCTGATGGCCGATCACGATATCCTCGGCGATGGCACTGCAGCGCAGTTATTGGCGCGGTTGAAACCGCAAATTGAAGCCATTCCATTACCGACCGGCTACAGTCTGAGCTGGGGAGGGGAGCTAGAAGCACAAACCAAAGCGCAAAAAGCCCTGTTTGGTTCTTTACCGCTTGGTTATCTGATTATGTTTGTGGTGACAGTGTTACTGTTTAATTCCAGTCGGGATGCGCTGGTGATCTGGGCCTGCGTGCCACTGGCCATTATCGGTGTCACACTGGGGTTACTGGTGGTGAATGTGCCTTTTGGCTTTATGGCTTTACTGGGCTTTTTAAGTTTGTCTGGCATGCTGGTGAAAAACGGTATTGTGTTGCTGGATCAAATTAGGTTAGAGCTCAGCGAAGGCCGGCAGGCATTTGCCGCTGTGTTCCACAGTGCAGTGAGTCGGGTGCGGCCTGTGGCGATGGCGGCTATCACCACTATTCTTGGCATGATCCCGTTAGTGGCAGATGACTTTTTTGCCAGTATGGCGGTGGTGATCATGTTCGGTCTTGGCTTTGCCACTATTCTGACGCTGCTATTTTTACCTTTGTTGTATTGCTCTGTGTATCGGATTAAAACAGTGCCGCTACAATAATTCGGAGTACAAGCGCCGGTAAGCCAGCTTTTCGCCAGGATGGCTGTACTTTTACCGGCGCTTGCCTTAGGCTGCTGTGCAACCTTGTTCAAACACTTACCGACATGATCCGATCCGGGCTTTTTTCTTCGTTGTTGCTGACTCTGGTGCTGACTGCATTGTTCACCGCCCTCAGTTCGGGCGCTTTCGCCCAGACCGAAAAGCCAGCTGCAGTTGGCAATAGTCTCACCTTGGTGGTCGACAATTATCCGCCTTATATTGATGAGCAACTACCTGGGCAGGGCCTGTTGACCGAATTGGTGGTGGCAGCTTTTCAATCGCAGGGGATTGCGACTTCACTGCAATTTAAGCCCTGGCAACATATCCGTAAAGCGGCGACAGCGCCTCAGCATGCCTCATTCTTGTGGTTTAAAGAACAAGAGCTGGAACAAGACTGGTTATTCTCTGAACCCGTGGTGCAGTTGCGACAGATGTTGATGAGCCGGGCCAGTCAGACCTTGCTGCCAGAGCGGCTCGACCAGTTGCGTGAATTTCGACTTGGCGTGACCCAAGGTTATTATTATGGCTCCCAGTTTGAAGCGTTAAAGCCGGAACTTCGGCTGACCACAGCAGTGTCTGACTATCAGAATTTAATGCTATTAGTGCAAGGGAAAGTCGACTTTATCCTGATAGATCCAATTGTCGCCCATCAGTTAAGCCAAAGTTTCCCGCAACAAACAGTCAAATTACGGCTTCTGTCGAAACCACTCTTGACAGCTAAACCTGCTTATCTGGTATGTTCAAGGAATTACTTGCCTTGTCATGGCATTATTCAGCAATTTAACCGCGGCTTAGCCCTGCAACAGCAAAATGGCCTGCAGCGGCGTTTATTCGGTGTCGGAGTCACCTCATTACCATGAAATTATTGTCTTTTTGTTGTCTGGCTGCGCTGGCATTGCCTTTACAGGCGGCCGATCATTTACCGCCGTTGCCAGATTGGCAGGGCCACTCAGAAACGCTTATTCAGTTACAACATCCCTGGGTGACGCCAGCTGAGACCACGGGGCTGACCGATAGCCCTGATTATGCGCAAACCCTGAGTTATCTGAAAAAACTAGTGGCTAGTTCACCGCAATTACGCTTAGAAGTGATAGGGCAAAGCCCGCAAGGCCGTGAAATTTATCTGGTGAAAGCCAGTACTCAGCCGGATTTAGTCGGTAAAAATGGCCGGCCGACCTTGCTGGTGCAAGCCGGGATCCACAGCGGTGAAATTGATGGTAAAGATGCCGGTCTGATGTTACTGCGTGATATCGCCCACGGTGATAAAGCCGCTTTGTTGGCGGCAGCTGACTTGTTATTTATCCCTATTTTGTCGGTCGATGCCCACGAAAGACGGGGTGAGTTTAACCGGATGAATCAGCGCGGTCCTGTGCATCAGGGCTGGCGTAGTAATGCGCAAAATCTGAATATCAACCGCGATTATGCCAAGGCGGATAGTCTGGAAATGCACGCGGTACTCAAGGTGTTGAATCAGTATCAACCGGATCTGTACATCGATGTGCATGTCACCGACGGCGAAGATTATCAGTACGATATTACTTATGGCTTTAATGAACCCTTCGCCAGTTTGAGTCCAAATGCGGCCAGTTGGCTGGCGCAAGTGTACCGGCCGGCAGTCGATAAAGCGTTAAGCCGGCAAGGTCATATCCCGGGTCCCTTGGTATTTGGACTCGACCGACTGGACTTTGCCAAAGGTCTGAGTGGTTGGACGGCCAGCCCACGTTTTTCCAATGGCTATGGTGATGTCCGCCATTTACCAACAGTGTTGGTGGAAAACCACAGTCTGAAGCCTTATAAACAGCGGGTGCTGGGTACTTATCTGTTGCTGGAACAAAGTTTAAAACTGCTCAATGAACAAGGCAAAGTGCTGCAACTGGCGAAACAGGCGGATCAGAATGCCAGGCCGCAGCGGCAGGTGCTGGCGTTTAAAGCGGCGGAGCAAGCAGAATTGATCCCATTTAAAGGCGTCAGTTATGAAATTGCCCAAAGCGAGATCAGTAAAGCACCTTATGTCAAATGGACGGGGCAACCCAAAGACTACGCTGAATTACCTGTGTATTGGGAGAAAGTACCGGCAGTGGAAGTCGAAGTGCCAGCGGCTTTTTGGATCCCGCCGCAGTATCAGGATGTGATTGCGCGTCTGGCGTTACATGGCATCGAAATGACACGGCTGACCCAGCCAAAGCAGCTTGAGTTACAACAGTGGGTGGCGCAAAACCCACAATTTGCCAAAACGCCGTTTGAAGGCCGGATTGGTGTCAGTGCCAGTTTTACTGCGCAGTGGCTGCAGTATCCGTTACCGGCGGGCTCAGTGCGGATCAGTACCGATCAACCCTTAGGTCGTTTGGCTGTGGCCTTATTGGCTCCGCAGGGACCGGACTCGTTTTTTAGCTGGGGGTTTTTCCATGGTATGTTTGAGCGCACTGAATATTTTGAAACCTATGCGCTGCTTCCCTGGATTGAGCAACAATTGGCCACTGATAGCCGGTTACAGCAAGAGTTTGCCGCCGCTGAAAAAGCCGATGCCCAGTTGAAAAAAGATGGTCAGGCCCGTTTGATGTGGTTTTATCAGCGTTCGCCTTTTTATGATCAAAGCTATCTGAAATATCCGGTGTTGCTGGAGAAGTAAAGGACTGGCTGGATAATAGCAATCTAAAGTAAGTGTTGGACACCAAGTGTTGGACTGCCACGGCTGTGCCGTGTCAAGTCCGACCTATAGATAGTTTTTTTAAAATCTATATCTTGAGAATATCTTTGTCGGTTGCTGTATCGGTTGTTATATCGGTAGGTCGGACTCGGCCAGGCAACGCTTGGACAGTCCGACAGGTATCACAACCAGATGTCTATCTGAGTACTTTGTAACAATTTACCCTGGATTTTTAAGGCGGCGCATCGCGACTGATCAGTTCGACTTGTTGGCCAGTGCTTAGGCCTTGCTGACCCCGCACCACTAACTTATCACCCGGTTTGACATCCGATTGCACAATATAATAAGCATCCAGCGAGCCGAGGATATCGACGTTTAACCGTTCGACGGTGCCATCAGCTTTGACCCGCCAGGTGTGATAGGTAATACCTTCGAGTTCCACTGCGTCATAAGGCACTTTACTGATGTTGTCTGCTTGCACTGCCATGGTGATTTCCTGCCGGTAGCCGACCAGCAAATCGCGTTTATCTTTGGCTGGGTGGTCAAAATACAAGGTCAGATGCTCGGCAGTAGCATCTAACTGCTGACTGACTTCCCGCAGTTTCAGCGGTTTGCCATTAAAATCAAATCTATGCCCTTGTAAACTCAGGGTATTCTGATAGGCCATGATCGGCAGTTTACATTCCAACTGTTTGTTTTGAGTCGACATTAATTGCAGTATCGGCTGGCCTTCTGCCAGTTGCGCGCCAGGCTCTGAGTTGACGGCAATCACTTGTGCATCAAAAGGCGCATAATGCGACAACCGTTTGAAGCGGACTTCGGCCGATTGTAGTTCCAGCGCCAGTCGCTGCATTTTCAGTGCCGCGCTGTCGAGTTGTAGCTTGAATTTGTTTAGCTCAGCCGAAGAGGCCAGGCCTTTTTTACTCAGCATATTGGCGCGGTTATATTCATCTTCGGCAAAGGTCTTGGCGATCCGCGCCGCTTCAATATCGGTTTTAATCAGCGCCAGATTGCGGCTGAAATAACCGTCATCTTGTTTTGCCACCAACTGACCCTTACGCACCGAAGTACCAACCGGCAGCAATTGCAATAATTCTGCACTGGCATGGCTGGCAATGCGGTAAGTGACAGGGGCCGCCACCACACAGGGTAAGGTATGAATGACATCACTACCATGATGTAAGGCTTGTTCAATTGACACTCTTTTGGCATTGGCGGCTTGCGCCGGCTGCCAGCAGGCAGAACACAATCCGATCCAAAGCAGAACGGCGGACTTGGCTTTCATGCACATCTCCAAAACAGCCGCACGTGACAACACAGCCGGCAGCAATCCGGTTATTTTACCTGCGATGTGTCGGCACGTCCTGTGTTTTTATCGATCGACAGTAGCATTCCAGCTCAGTCGTGGTTCGTAGCGCTTGGCAGGGGGGGAACGCAGCAGCCGGGCACAGCAGTGGCACCCGGCGGCAAGTGGCATCAGGTCGCAGCTTTCATGGTACGGACAAACTCAGCCAATTCGCTTAGCAGCAGCGCGGGTTGCTGGAGATGACGTTCAATAATCTGCACTATGGCAGAGCCGGAAATAGCACCAGCAGCCCCAGCGGCTAAAGCGGCTTTAATATGCTCTGGTTTGGAGATACCAAAGCCAAGCAAAGTGGGGGCGGCGTTGACATCCCGCAGTTGCTGTACTAATTGTGACGCTGGCATAGTGGCCGCCGTTTCAGTACCAGTGACACCAGCACGGCTCAGTAAATAGGTATAACCACGGCCATAACTGGCTAGCTCGTTTAAACCATCCTGGGTGATATTGGGTGGCGCGATAAAAATCTGCGCTATATCGTGCTTGTGCGCCACAGTTCGGAACATCTTACTTTCATGCAGCGGCACGTCGGCGATTAAAATCGAATCAACGCCAGCGGCTTTGGCAGTGGCATAAAAATGTTCAATCCCACGAGCCAGTACCAGATTGCTATACAGCAATAGCCCAATCGGGATACTGCTGTGATAAGCCCGGATACGCGTGATCAGCTCAAAACACTGAGCTGGCGTGACGCCAGCGGCTAAAGCGCGGATATTGGCGTTTTGGATGGTGGGGCCGTCGGCAATAGGATCGGAAAATGGTATCCCCAGCTCCAGCGCATCGGCGCCATTATCGATCAGGGTTTTGATAATCTCAAACGACAGCTCTAACGATGGGTCACCGATGGTGACAAAAGGCACAAAAGCACCTTGTTGCTGGCTCTTGAGGCGGTGAAACATATCATCATAACGTTGCATGGTTGATCCTTGGGCAGCAGTTTGCTGCAAAGGGCCTGGCAGCCAGGCCGGAAAATGAATAATTACGCTTGTGCTGCTGCTTGCTCGGCGAGCACCGCCATCACATGACCTAAATCTTTATCGCCACGGCCGGATAAATTCACCAACAATACCGTCGGCTCGGTGGCGGCGGCTGCCATTTTGATGGCATGCGCCAAGGCATGAGAGCTTTCCAGTGCCGGAATAATACCTTCGTTTTTCGCCAGGAGCTGAAAGGCAGCCAGCGCTTCATCGTCGTTAATCGCCACATACTGCGCCCGGCCAATGGAAGCCAGATGGGTATGTTGCGGGCCGACCGCCGGGTAATCCAGACCGGCCGAAATGGAATAAGACTCTTCAATCTGGCCATCGGCGGTTTGCATGATGGCGGTGTAGGCGCCATGCAAAATACCAAAACTGCCGGTGGATAACGCCGCGCCGTGTTGGTGGGTATGGATGCCCATGCCGCCAGGTTCAACGCCAATCAGTTGCACATTTTCCTCGGCGATAAAATCGGCAAACATGCCAATGGCATTGGAGCCACCGCCGACACAAGCCAGCACCGCATCTGGCAATTTGCCTTCGGCTTGCAGGATCTGTTGTTTGGCTTCTTCGCCAATCATCTTCTGGAATTCCCGGACTATGGTTGGGAATGGATGTGGACCCGCGGCGGTGCCGAGCAGATAATGGCTGGTGGCGTAGCTGGCGGACCAATCACGCATCGCTTCATTGACCGCATCTTTTAAGGTGCCAGAGCCGGCCGTGACCGGGATCACAGTCGCGCCCATCAGTTTCATCCGGAACACGTTCGGTTGCTGCCGCTCGATATCCTTGGCACCCATATAAATTTTGCAGTTGAGGCCAAGCAGGGCACAAGCCAGTGCGGTCGCAACCCCATGCTGACCGGCGCCGGTTTCAGCGATGATATCTTTTTTCCCCATCCGTTTCGCGAGTAGCGCCTGTCCTAACACCTGGTTGGTTTTGTGCGCACCACCGTGCAATAAATCTTCGCGTTTTAAGTAGATTTTCACCAAAGGATTCGGGCTGATATTGCGACACAGCGTCAACGGCGTCGGCCGACCGGCATAATGCGTTAACAAGTGCTGGAACTCGGCATGAAAAGCCGGATCGTCCTGGGCATCGATAAAGGCTTGTTCCAGTTGGCGCAAAGCCGGCACCAGCAGTTCTGGCACAAACATGCCGCCATATTCACCGAAATAAGGGTTAAGGGTGCGCTTATTCATAGCTAAATTCTCTGATCTGTTGAAAGGCGGTGGCAATTTTGACTGGATCTTTGATGCCTGGGGCAGATTCCAGTCCTGAATTCATATCAAGGCCGCTGACGGCCAAAGGTAAAGCAGTGCTGACATTGTCCGGCGTTAAACCACCAGCCAGCATGACAGGTTTATCGCCGAGCTGTTGTTGCAATAAAGACCAGTCAAATTGCAGGCCGGTGCCACCCGGGATACCTGGCTGGAAACTATCCAGCAGCACGGCATCGGCGAAGGCGCTAAAACTGGGCAGCCGATCTTTCACCCGATAAGCTTTCCAAATTTGCACTGTCGCTGGCAATAAGCTGCGTAATTGCTGCAGGTAACCATCATCTTCATCGCCATGCAGTTGTACCACGGCAAGACCAAGCGCTGTGGCTGTCAGTGCCACCTGGGCTGGTGCTTCGTTTACAAAAACACCGACATAATGCAGGGGAGCGGCCGCCATAATCAGAGCTGCCTGTTGTTGACTGACAAAACGCGGCGACGGCGGATAGAAAATTAACCCACCATAATAAGCGCCAGCATTGGCTACACAAACAGCTTGTTCCGGGCTGGTTAAGCCGCAAACTTTGTGTTGGCCCAGCGTCAGCGCATGGACGGCAGATTGCAGATCCGCTTGTGCCATTAACGAGCTGCCAACCAAAAAAGCCTTGGCAACTTTGCGCAGTCGACGCACTTGGTGATTTTCCCGAATCCCGGACTCTGACACTATCGGCGTGCCCGGCGGAATTAACCTGGCCAAGCGGAAGCTGGTTTGCAGATCGGTGGATAAATCGCGCAGGTTCCGGTTATTAATACCAATCAGCTCAGCTTTCAGCGCCACTGCCCTGATGGTTTCCTGCTCATCACTGACTTCGGTCAGCACTGTCATCTTCAGACGATGCGCCAGATCGGCTAAAGTGCGGTACTCGGCATCAGTCAGCACGGACAGCATTAACAACACCGCATCGGCGCCATGATAACGGCCCAGATAAATCTGATAAGGGTCGATAATAAAGTCTTTATGCAGCAGCGGCTGACTGACTTTTTGCCGCATCTGCGCCAGGTAACTGTAACTGCCCTGAAAAAATTTTTCATCGGTCAGCACCGAGATACAGTCGGCGTATTTGCCGTAAACGGCGGCAATTTCATCTAAATTAAAATCGGCCCGGATCAAGCCTTTGGAAGGCGAGGCTTTTTTACATTCCAGAATAAAACGGGCACCGGGTTGCAACAACGCCTGTAAAAAGTTGCGGCTGGTCGGTTGGACCGCAGCAATAAAGTCGGCCAGCGGTTGCTGTTGTTGTAATGCGGCAACTTCCAGCCGTTTATGCGCAATAATAGTGTCAAGCACGTTCGCCATGACTGATCTCCTGTAAGGTAGCCAGCGCCGCGGCTGCCCCTTGCTGTTGTAAATGGCTGAGTACTTGTTGGGTTAGTAAGGCCAAATCCTCGCCTTGACCACAAATTTTCCGCATGGCTGCGACATTGGCGGCAATAGCGGCGAGATGGGCAAATGGCGCTGTGCCTGCTAACACAGCGCGGCTGGCTGCGGCATTGTCCGCTGGTGTTCCACCTGCTAACTCGCTCAGTGCTATGGCTGGCAGGCCGAAATCGGCGGCGGTCAGACAAAATCGATGTAACTGGCCGTCTCTGACTTCTGTCACCTGGGTGACGCCATGCAGGGCAATTTCATCACAACCTGCGCCATGGACCACCCAAGCCCGTTGCACGCCCAGTTGTAATAAGGCTTGCGCCATCAAATCGCACAAAGCCGGGTCGTACACACCCAACAACTGAAACTTTGGTGCCACCGGGTTTAATAATGGCCCCAATAAATTAAACAGCGTTCGGGTCTTTAGAGCAGTACGCACTGGCATGGCATGGCGGATCCCCGGATGATAGACCGGCGCAAATAAAAAACTGACACCGGCTTGCCGCAACGCCAAGGCTGCAGTGGCTGGCGCTTGTTGAATATTCACCCCAAGCTGTTCCAGCAAATCAGCCGAACCACTTTGCGACGATACGCTGCGATTGCCATGTTTGGCCACCTTCAGGCCAAATTCGGGTGCCACCAACGCCGCAGTGGTGGAAATATTGATGGTATTGCTGCCATCGCCGCCGGTGCCACAGCAATCAATGCAGGCAAAATCCTGTGGCGGGAATGGCGTGGCAGCCTGGCGAAATGCCAGCGCCGCGCCTGCCACTTCATCGGCGGTTTCGCCTTTGAGTTTCAGCGCAATTAAGACGGCCGATAACAGCACAGCTTCGACCTCACCACGGGCGACGGCGGCAAAAAAAGTTTCGCTTTGCTGTTGGCTTAGACTTTCACCTGCCAATAATTGGTGCAAATAAGGCTGCGCGGCAAAGGTTTGCTGGCCTGATTGGCTGTTATTGAGGTTCATCGCGCACCTCCGACTGGCTCTAAGCTAGCGGTCAGATAAGCCAGGCTTTGTGCCAGCAGCGGTTTACCCAAGGTGGTTAAAATCGACTCCGGGTGGAACTGAAAACCAAGTACCCGATGCGCTTCATGCACAATGGCCATCGGGATCTGCTGATAGCGGGCAATCACTTGTAACTGTGCAGGCACTTCAGTTGCCATTAGTGAGTGATATCGTGCCACCGGAAAGGGTCTTGGTAAGTTGGCAAACACCGGGTGCGAGCCCAATTCAATCAGCGAAGTTTTGCCATGCACGGTTTCACCGGCGCGGCCAACCACGCCACCATAATGTTCCACTAACGCCTGATGGCCAAGGCAAATACCCAGCATCGGAAAACGCCCGGCACAAAGTTTGATCAGTTCCGGCATCGCGCCAGCAGCAGCGGGCGCGCCTGGGCCTGGCGACAGTAACAACACTATCTGCCGACCGGCTTGTTGCTGTTGTTGCATCTGCTCAAAAATATAACCGGCCGGGACTGTGTTGCGATACAGGATCAACTTGCAATCAAGCTGTGCCAGTTCGTCCACCAGGTTGTAAGTAAAAGAGTCTTTGTTATCGAGTAAAAATACCAGGGTCTGCGCCTGAGGGGGCGTTGTCAGTGGCTTGGTTGTCATTGGGCACCTCCGGCCGCCAGAACTGCGTTAATCACGGCTTGTGCTTTGCTGCGGGTCTCATCCGCTTCCGCCTGCGCGACTGAATCAAACACCACCCCGGCACCGGCCTGAATATAGGCAGTGCCGTTGGCCACATAGGCGCTACGGATCACGATGCAGCTATCAAAATCGCCATTGCCTGCCAGATAACCGACGGCACCGCCATAGCTGCCGCGTCTTTTCCCCTCCACCTGGCGGATCAGCTCTGCTGCCCGTACTTTAGGTGCACCGACCAGAGTGCCCATATTCATACAAGCCTGATAGGCATGCAGCGCATCCAGTTGCGGTTTTAAGGTGCCGACCACGCGGGAGACTAAATGCATGACATAAGAATAGCGGTCCACTTTAAGTAATTCTTTCACGTAGCGACTGCCGGGCACGCTGATCCTGGCCACGTCATTCCGTGCCAAATCGACCAGCATCAAATGCTCGGCTTTTTCTTTTTCATCCTGGCGTAGTTCCAGTTCAATCCGGCTGTCCAGATCAGCATCAATGCCGCCTTTGCCGTTAAAGCCACGACGTCTGGTGCCAGCAATCGGATAAATTTCGACCTGCCGATTGGCGGCAGCAAACTTCAGCGCCGATTCCGGCGAAGCGCCAAACAAGGTGAAGGCACTGTCGCTAAGATAAAACATATAAGGACTGGGGTTTTGCTGTTTCAGCCTGGCATAGGCACTTAATGGGCTAGGGCAGGGCAAACTAAAACAACGACTTGGCACCACCTGAAACACATCACCGGCGATAATGTTTTGTTTGAGTGCTTCAACCTGAGCGACAAAATCGGCATCGCTGATATCCACAGTCACCTCGGACTGCGTCACTGCGGCGCCCGTGCCTGCCGCTTGAAAGACCAGAGTTTGACTGAGACGGCGACTGAGTTGCTCCAAACGTTTGCCAATCGCAAAGCAGCACAGCATCGCCTGTTCGCCACAGAACACATTGCCAATCAACCGCGCCTGTTGTTGCTGGTGATCTAGCACTAACACAGTTTCGGCCAAATAAAACAGATAATCCGGACAGGCGTTATCGCGGGTCGGTACCTGTGGTAATTCTTCTGCCACGGCCACCATGTCATAGCCAATGACGCCGCCCAGAAAAATGGCAAAAGGCTCATCACTGTGGTTTTTCAGTTGTTGTTGCAGGGTGCGTAACACCGAAAACGGATTGGCAACTGTGAGTTTGCTGTCTTCGTCTAACAGCGGGTCGGGCCGTTGAAAAGTGACTATTAACTGACGGGCAGTGCGTTGTTGCTGGGCTTCGGTCGGTAAATGTTGCTGTAAAAAAGTCAGCACGGCTAGACCGTTGTCGGACACGGCATCAATAGTGACTTGTTGATCTCGGCATTCCAGCCGGACGGCGGCGTCCAGCAGCATCAGCGTTTTCAGATGGTCTTTGCTGTCGATTTCAGCCGATTCAAGTAACAGCGAATAAGGGCTGTCGGTGCTCAGTTGCTGATAACAACCTAAGGCATCGCTCTGGTAAGGAATGGCCTGGGCAATACTGGCGACTTCGCCGGTTTGCTGGGTAATTTGACTAAATATCATGGGTATGTCCTGTCGAGCCCGCAGCGCGGGTCTGGTCTGGTATCCAGACTAAGCAAATGAAAAGTTACAATAGTCCAACACTGGGCCTGTGCCCCCTACGGAAAACTGCCACCATCGCCAAGAGATTAATGCCACTAAACTCATCTGTGATTCCTGTCTGAAGTTTGGTTAAAAATGTCGAAAAAAAAGGCCCGTTATCTGAACGGGCCTTGGGGTTTATTTTGGGTAAACAACGCCAACACACGTCCGGTTAAGGAGTATGCCACCACCA
>CAZGHW010000059.1:0-21252 GCA_964525695.1 uncultured Rheinheimera sp.
CCGTCGAAACCATCCATTTCAACCAGCATTTGGTTTAAGGTTTGCTCACGTTCATCATGACCACCACCTAAACCAGCACCGCGCTGACGACCAACAGCATCAATTTCGTCGATAAAGATGATACATGGCGCCGCTTTTTTCGCTTGTTCAAACATGTCACGAACACGGCTTGCACCGACGCCGACAAACATTTCCACAAAGTCAGAACCAGAAATAGTGAAAAATGGTACTTTGGCTTCACCAGCAATAGCTTTGGCTAATAGGGTTTTACCTGTACCAGGTGGGCCAACCATCAACACGCCTTTCGGAATTTTGCCACCCAGTTTCTGGAAACGTGATGGATCTTTTAAATAATCCACCAATTCAGATACTTCTTCTTTGGCTTCATCACAGCCTGCCACATCGGCAAAAGTAGTTTTGATCTGGTCTTCACCCATCAGGCGGGCCCGGCTTTTACCAAAAGACATGGCGCCTTTGCCACCACCGCCCTGCATCTGGCGCATAAAGAAAATCCAGACGCCAATCAGCAGTAACATTGGGAACCAGGAAATAAAAATTTGGCCCAATAAGCTACCTTCTTCTGGTTGCACGCCAGTGCTGTCCACACCGTTTTCAATCAGATCTTTTAACAGCCCATCATCGTAACCGCCAGGGATCACAGTTTCAAAACGCTGACCGTCGCGTTTGACACCTGTGACAGCGCCAGTACGGTCAACTTTGACTTCACGGATCTGGCCCTGTTTCACTTCGTTAATGAACTGCGTGTAACTGGTGCTTCGCTCCGCCCGTTCATTCGGACTGAAACTATTAAACATCGTCATTAAGACGACGGCTATTACCAGCCATACAATTAAATTCTTCGCCATGTCGCTCAAGGTCATAACCTCTTATTACCAGAAAATGCTTCTGTTGCTACTTTACTAGAGTTTGAAGCCGGTCGCCACGATATAAGTCTCGCTCGAACGTGAACGTGACGAATCAGGCTTGCGGATCCGTACAGTGCTAAATACATTACGGACGTTTTGCACAAATTGTTCAAAACCTTCGCCATGAAAAACTTTCACCACAAAACAGCCATTTTTCTTCAGCACATTGCCGCACATTTCCAGTGCCAGTTCGACCAGATACATACTGCGGCTTTGATCGACAGTGGCATTACCACTCATATTAGGCGCCATATCAGACAGCACCACATCGACATTACGACCGCCAATACGGTCAAGTAAAGCATTTAGCACCGCGTCTTCGCGAAAATCACCTTGCAAAAAAGCGACCCCCGCCAGCGGATCCATCGGCAAAATATCACAGGCGATGACACAACCTTGCTCGCCAACCAATTCAGCTGCGAGCTGTGACCAACTGCCGGGTGCTGAACCTAAGTCAACCACTGTCATGCCTGGTTTAATTAATTTATCTTTTTGCTGAATTTCATCAAGCTTAAATGAAGCCCGTGAACGCAGCCCAAGCTTTTGTGCTTTATGCACAAAAGGATCAGATACATGTTCCTGCAGCCATCTGGATGAACTGGCAGAACGCTTTTTCTTAGTCATGGAACTACTCTTAATTGGTCTTCCATGCAAGATGGCGGTACAATAGCGTAATTTCAAGCTTTCCCAATGGAAAAAGTCCACAAATGAGTTTATCAAACAAACAAAAACAGTTTTTAAAAGCAAAAGCGCACGAATTAAAGCCAATTATCCTGTTAGGCGGCAATGGCCTGACAGAAGGTGTGATGGCTGAGATTGAACTGGCACTGGAACACCATGAGCTGATCAAAGTCAAAGTACCGAGCATTGACCGCGACGAGAAAATTGCGGTGATGGATGCCATCGTCCGCGAAGGTAAAGCCGAAAAGGTACAAGTGATTGGTCATATTCTGGTCATTTACCGGCCGGCTAAAGAGAAAAAATTGCAACTGCCGCGCGGCTAACTGCGTTTTTCTGACTGTTGCCGTGTCAGTTGTCAAAGCTCACGGCGACAGAAAACCTGCTTCTGTCAGCAATAATCTTGCTTGCTGATCCTCTGTCACTATATGTCTGATCAAATCGGCCGGTTTTGTCACATCTGTTGCTTTTAGATATTGCCAGGCCAACAGGGCATCATCAGGTTGCTGAAGCACTACAAATTTTAACTGATTGGCAAAGCACCAAAATGTCACTTCTTTGAAAATATCAATCACCTGCAATGGACTGGGTTGCCAGCTGCGAACATCCAGCACCAAAGCCCAGGGCGCGCCAAGTAACGGCTGCACCAGTTGTTTTAAATCACGCTGATAATCACTGGCGCTGCGCACAGATGCAATACCAATGGCTTTAACCCAGACAGTTCGTGTTTCTAACTTTAACTGATACGCTTTGTGCTGCTTCATCCAACTCCCCTTGTCCAGTGCAGCCTACTCTTTCCATGCTGACAAAAAAAGCGGCTGACGCCGCTTTTTTTATCTGATTACGACTAAAGTCGCACCTTACTGATACTGAACAGCAGTAATTTCAAATTCAACCATGCCACTTGGCGTGTTGATCGTCACTACATCATCCAGCTCTTTGCCAATCAAACCGCGGGCTATCGGTGAATTTACCGAAATCCGGTTATTTTTGATATCTGCTTCATCGTCACCAACAATGCGGTAAGTCACTTCTTCTTCTGTATCCAGATTCAGAATAGTCACAGTGGCACCAAAAATAACCTTGCCATTGTTTGGCAATTTGGTGATATCGATAATTTGTGCATTTGACAGTTTGGCTTCAATATCCTGGATCCGGCCTTCACAAAAACCCTGCGCTTCACGGGCAGCATGATACTCGGCGTTTTCTTTTAAATCACCGTGCGCACGCGCTTCCGCAATCGCCAGGATAATTGCCGGCCTTTTCACACTTTTCAGCTCATTCAGTTCATCGCGCAAAGCTTGCGCGCCCTGAACTGTCATCGGGATTTGACTCATCCGTTTACTCTCTTGTGTAACTCCTGCACTGAATTGACAGTGGCAAATGCATTGGCTGCATTGGCTTTACAAGTGGCAAATGCCGCGTTCAGTGTGGTCGTGTAATTTGCTTTATGTTGTAACGCACCGCGACGTAATACTTTTGAGTCTTCAATCGCCTGGCGTCCTTCAGTGGTGTTAACAATATAGCTGTATTCACCGTTTTTAATCCGGTCCAAAATATGCGGACGGCCTTCAAATACTTTGTTTACCAACCGGCAAGGGATCGCAGCAGCAGTCAGTGCTGCATAAGTTCCACCAGTGGCATCCAATTCAAAGCCTAACTCCACCATAGTTCTGGCCAGTTCAACCACGCGCACTTTATCGCTATCCCGTACTGAAAGTAAAGCCCGACCACCGGTTGGGATCTGAGTACCGGCACCCAGTTCACTTTTAGCAAAAGCTTCGGCAAAGGTTTCACCCACGCCCATCACTTCACCGGTTGAACGCATTTCAGGGCCAAGTAATGGGTCAACACCCGGGAACTTATTAAATGGGATCACCACTTCTTTCACCGAGAAATACGGTGGAATGATTTCTTTGGTGATACCTTGTTCGCGTAGTGATTTGCCAGCCATACAACGGGCCCCCACTTTAGCTACGGCCATACCAGTGGCTTTTGACACAAATGGCACAGTCCGGGCTGCACGTGGATTCACTTCAATTAAGTAAACTTCATTATCTTTTACGGCAAATTGGGTATTCATCAAACCGACCACACCCAGTTCCAGCGCCAGCTTTTTCACTTGCTCACGCATCACATCTTGAATTTCCTGACTCAGGCTGTGCGGTGGCAACGAACAGGCCGAATCACCAGAATGCACACCGGCTTGCTCGATATGTTCCATGATGCCGCCAATAATGACTTCAGTGCCGTCACAAATCGCATCGATATCGACTTCAATGGCATCATCAAGGAAACGGTCGAGTAATACCGGAGAATCGTTTGAGACGCTGACTGCTTCAGTCATGTAACGACGTAAGTCAGTATCGTCATAGACGATTTCCATCGCACGGCCACCTAACACATAAGATGGACGCACCACCATCGGATAACCGATATCCGGCGCTTTGTTCAATGCTTCTTCCAGGCTGGTGACAGTAGCATTTTTCGGCTGTTTTAAACCAAGCCGCTCAACTGCTTGCTGGAAACGCTCCCGATCTTCAGCCCGGTCAATCGCATCTGGCGAAGTGCCGATAATTGGCACACCATTAGCCTCCAGCGCACGCGCTAACTTCAGTGGGGTTTGCCCACCGTATTGCACGATAACGCCTTTTGGCTGTTCTTTTTTCACGATTTCCAGCACGTCTTCCAGCGTAATTGGCTCGAAATACAAGCGGTCAGAAGTATCGTAATCGGTGGAGACAGTTTCCGGGTTACAGTTGACCATAATGGTCTCATAACCATCTTCACGCAGGGCCAGCGCGGCGTGCACACAGCAATAATCGAACTCAATGCCCTGACCAATCCGGTTTGGACCGCCACCGATAATCATGATCTTATCGCGATTGGTCGGTGCAGCTTCACACTCTTCATCATAGGTGCTGTACATATAAGCGGTATCAGAGGCAAATTCTGCCGCACAGGTATCGACCCGTTTGTACACTGGATGCAAACCAAAACCATGACGTTTTTTCCGCACTTCAGCTTCTGCGACGCCAAGGATGTCGGCGATGCGTTTGTCGGCAAAACCTTTACGTTTTAATACCGTTAAGCGTGCTTGATCCAAACCGGCAAAGCCAGCTGCTTCAATGGCCGCTTCTTCTTTCACCAGATCTTCAATCTGCACCAGGAACCATGGGTCGATATTGGTCAGCTTGAAAATATCATCCATCGACATGCCAAAACGGAAGGCATCGGCGATGTACCAAATGCGGTGTGAACCAGGTTCACGCAATTCGCGGGTAATTTTTTCTTTCGCTTCAGGCGCATGGATATCAATAATTGGATCCAGACCACAAACGCCAATTTCGAGGCCACGCAAGGCTTTTTGCAAAGATTCTTGCTGATTGCGGCCAATCGCCATCACTTCACCGACCGATTTCATCTGAGTGGTCAGACGATCGTTAGCGCCGACAAATTTTTCGAAGTTAAAGCGAGGAACTTTAGTCACGACATAGTCGATGCTCGGCTCGAATGATGCCGGAGTACGGCCACCGGTAATATCATTGGCCAATTCATCCAGGGTATAACCAATCGCCAGCTTGGCAGCGACCTTTGCAATCGGGAATCCTGTGGCTTTAGAAGCCAGTGCTGACGAGCGTGACACCCGCGGGTTCATCTCGATGATCACCATCCGGCCATCGACCGGATTGATACCAAACTGTACGTTTGAACCACCGGTTTCAACGCCAATTTCACGCAACACAGCTAAACTGGCATTGCGCATCAGTTGATATTCTTTATCGGTCAGGGTTTGCGCTGGCGCCACAGTGATTGAGTCACCGGTATGCACGCCCATAGGATCAAAGTTTTCGATAGAACAGACAATAATGCAGTTGTCATTTTTATCCCGCACCACTTCCATTTCATACTCTTTCCAGCCGATCAAGGATTCATCAATCAACAACTCTTTGGTGGGGGATAAATCAAGACCACGGGTACAAATTTCTTCAAATTCTTCGCGGTTGTAAGCAATACCACCACCTGAACCACCCATGGTAAAAGACGGCCGGATAATACAAGGGAAACCAATGGTTTCCAGTACCTGGTAAGCTTCATCCAGCGAATGAGCAAAACCAGCACGCGGGCAAGATAAACCGATTGAACGCATCGCTTTATCAAAACGACCCCGATCTTCGGCTTTATCGATGGCGTCTGCTGTGGCACCAATCATTTCAACATTGTATTTTGCCAGCACGCCGTGACGCTCTAAATCCAGCGCACAGTTTAAGGCAGTCTGTCCGCCCATGGTCGGTAATACTGCACATGGACGTTCTTTTTCAATAATTTTCTCTACCACCTGCCAATGGATCGGCTCGATGTAAGTGGCGTCGGCCATCTCCGGATCAGTCATGATAGTCGCCGGGTTTGAATTCACCAGGATCACCCGGTAACCTTCTTCCCGCAGCGCTTTACAGGCTTGAGCGCCTGAATAATCGAACTCACAAGCCTGACCAATAACAATTGGGCCGGCACCAAGGATCAGAATACTTTTAAGGTCGGTACGTTTTGGCATGTCTCGTCTCTTTTCCTGGCTTAACTGCGGTTTGCTTGGGTCATCAAATCAATAAAATGGTCGAACAATTCTGAAGCTTCATGCGGCCCCGGACTGGCTTCAGGGTGGCCCTGGAAGCTAAACGCCGGTTTGTCGGTGCGATGAATACCTTGCAGCGAGCCATCAAACAACGATTTATGGGTGGCACGTAAATGCGCAGGCATCGTCGCTTCGTCAACGGCAAAACCATGGTTTTGCGCTGTGATCAGTACTTTTTTGCTGTCCAGATTTTGTACCGGGTGGTTACCACCATGGTGACCGAATTTCATTTTCAGCGTTTTGGCACCGCTGGCCAGTGCCAGCAGTTGGTGACCTAAACAGATACCAAAAATCGGGATGTCCGTTTGCAGAAATTGTTCAATGGCACGAATGGCATAATCACAAGGTGCCGGATCGCCAGGACCATTAGACAAGAAAATACCGTCAGGCTGCAGCGCCAGTACTTCAGCGGCTGAAGTTTGCGCCGGGACCACAGTCAAACGGCAGCCACGGTCAACCAACATACGCAAAATATTGCGTTTGACACCAAAATCGTAGGCAACGACATGAAACTTCGACTCAGGTGCCCGGCGATGGCCTTCACCTAAAGCCCAACTGCCTTCAGTCCATTGATAAGTCTCAGCGACTGTCACTTCTTTCGCTAAATCCATGCCGGCCAGGCCTGGGAAATTCCGCGCCAGTTGCAGTGCCTTGGCTTCATCGATGTCGCCTGCCATTAAACAGCCATTCTGTGCACCTTTTTCACGCAGAATACGGGTTAATTTACGGGTATCGATATCAGCAATGCCGAGGATGTTGTGATCTTTGAGATATTGACTAAGAGAGCGTTGATTGCGGAAATTGCTGGCAAGAAGAGGAAGGTCACGAATAATCAGGCCCTTGGCCCAAATTTTACCGGATTCTTCATCTTCGTCATTGGTTCCGGTATTACCAATGTGCGGATAGGTCAAGGTGACCATTTGCTCAGCATACGAAGGATCGGTCAAAATTTCCTGATATCCTGTCATCGAAGTGTTAAACACCACTTCACCAACAGAAACACCTTCAGCGCCAATGGCTGTACCGCGAAATACGGTGCCGTCTTCCAGTACGAGCAGGGCGGACTTAGTCAAGGTAACCTCCAAACAGCAAAAAACGGGCGAAAACTGACAATGTTTTACAACCCGTTCTGACCCAAAATTTGTGTACTCTGTGCTGCTCTGACGCTGTGCCATGGTGGAAATTCTGTTATTCCACCGTTGCTAACAGACCCTTCAGGCAAACCGCAATATTTTAGGCTATTTGCTGGCTTTGGTCTAATCTTTTTTTGAAAAATTATAAAAATAACGGTTTAGTAGCAATTTTGCAGAGAATTGCTCAAAACTCTATGCTAAGTCGGCTAAACCCAGCACTTGTTGCATAGAATAAAGTCCAGGCTGTTTATTTTGCAACCACAATGCTGCCCGCATCGCACCTTGGGCAAAAGTACTGCGGCTGGAGGCTTTATGGCTAATTTCCAAGCGTTCACCAAGGTCAGCAAAAAGTGCGGTGTGGTCACCAATGATGTCCCCACCGCGGACGGTAGCAAAACCTATGGTCTGCTGCTCACGCTCGCCTGTCATGCCTTCGCGGCCATAGACGGCACATTGTGATAAATCACGACCTATGGCTTTGGCAATACTGTTGCCAATCGCCAACGCAGTGCCACTGGGCGCATCCTTTTTAAACCTATGGTGGGCCTCAATAATTTCAATATCAGCGGTCTGCCCCATCACTTTGGCGGCAGTTTGCACCAAATGCAGCAATAAATTCACCCCAACACTCATATTTGGCGCCCAGACCAGCGGGATCTTGGCACTGGCGGCCTGCACCTTGGCATATTGCGCATCGGTCAAGCCGGTGACGCCAATTACCATTGCTTTATTGGCAGCAACAGCCAGCTCTAAATGCGCCAACATGGCTTCTGGCATGGTGAAATCAATCCAGATGTCTGCTTGTTGCACAGTCGCCAATTGCGTTTCCGTCAAAGACAAGCCCAACTTGCCGCAGCCGGCAATCTCACCGGCATCTTGTCCCACCAATGCCGAACCAGCACGAACCGTGGCGGCGGTCAGCGCCAGGTGCTGCTCGGCGGCAACCGTCACTAAGGCTCTGCCCATCCGGCCGTTGGCACCAAAAATCCCCAATGACATGCTGTCTTCCTCTTTATTTTTGTTGCGCTAAAAAGCTGGCTGCTGCTACCGCCAGCTTAAACGCAGTGGCAGTATCTTGTTTCGCATCGTCAGACTAGTTTAACCAAAGCAGGCGCTAAGTTGGCTTTTTTGCGCGGTTAAATCCAGATACAAACGAATTTGATTCTGCGCCCGCTGCAAATTATGATCAGGCCGTTTCACGGCAAAATAACAATCTCCGTTTAAATGATCAGCCAAAAAGCGAATGCCGATCATCAGACACATCACCTGCGCGCCTAGCAACAAACTGTCGCGCTCGGCTGGCGTAATCACTCCAGCCAGTCCTTGCAGATAACCCTGCGCCAGCGCCTGAAAAATTTCTGGCCGGATCCTGACCAATTCGGTATTTAATGAATCTTCCGCTTCTGGTGAACAACAGGTCCGTACCATATCACCAAAGTCAAACATCCAGTACCCTGCCATGCAGGTATCTAAATCAATGGCGGCAATACCGCGACCTTCAGCTGCCGAATACAGCATATTATTGATTTTGGTATCGTTATGGCAAACCCGCAGCGGTAAAGTGGCTGCCACCTCTGACAGTTCAGCCACCAGCGGTTGTTGCGCCAGGCAAAGTTCCACCAAATCACGGCACTGTGACAAACGACCGGCTTTATCAGCACGAATGGCTTGCTGGAGTTGCGAAAAACGCATCGCCAGATTATGAAAATCCGGGATCACTGTCACCAGCGTGGTGGCATCAAAATCAGCCAGCGCAGCCGCAAACTGGCCAAAAGTCAGCGCGGCAGCATGCGCCTGGGCAGCGGTTTCCACCACTTCCAGACTGCTGCCATGATCAATAAATTGTAACGCCCGTAAATTACCTTCCTGACCAGCCAGATAACTGCCATCCGCTTTGACTTGTTGCCGGAGCACTTGCATCGGGTAACTGCCTTGCTGTTGTTTGGCTAAAAGATGCTGCTCGATTTTCAGCGCATTCTCCACTAAATCTTTGGCAGATGGAAAGATAGCCGTATTAATCTGTTGCAAAATCAGTCGCCTATCACCTGCAGTTAACAAATAGGTTTTGTTAATATGACCGTTGCCAAAAGCCTGAATGTGGGTATCGACTGGTAACTGGTAAGCTGACAGCACTGCGGCAGTCACCACCGGGTGGGCAGCCTGTTGCTGTGCTGTGCTTGGTTGAAGTCTTGTCATCAAAAAAATCAGCTTTGCAGCTGTCTCCAATCTTATTGTGGTAACTGCACGCTATCCGCAGTCGATTATTGGGTCATTTTATGCTGGAAATAGTCGACCACTTCCGCTAAATCGTCTGGATAAGTAACACCAAACCAACGTTGCTGCGATAAATATACTTGCAGTTGCTGAGCTTGATTGATCGCTTGATCCACCACTGCGGGTAAATAACACTCAGCATTGCCCACTGGCGGCTGTTGTAAAAATGCAGTCAAGGCTTGGGTTAATATCGGCACTATGTTCGGGGTAAAGCCCCAGATATTCATAGAGACCGGCTGCTCTGAGGTTAAAGACCTGATTTCACCGCTGGCATCACGGCCTTGTAATTGCTGCTGTTGCTGGATGTCCGTCCATTCAGAAACCGATTGTAACTGGCCCTGCTGCACCTGACAGATACCGCGATTGACGCCACCAAAAGCGGATAAAGTCTGGCAGAGTTGGAACGCAACCATGGCCCAACCAGCTGTTGCGCTGGAAAAGTGTCTCACGAGCAATTGCATGGCTTGCACATTGTAGTAGTCATCAGCATTGATCACGATACAAGGTTGCTGTTGCAAAAATTGCCGGGCACACCAAAGCGCATGCGCTGTACCCCAGGGTTTTTGTCTGGTTGCGCTACCTGCAGTCGCCACCGGTAAATCGTCCAGCGCCTGCACCACCAGTTGCACTTGCAAATCAGCTGGAAAATGAGCTAACACCTGCTGTTGCATCGCTTTGATAATAGCCTGACGAACCACCAACACCACTTGCCTGACACCCGCATCATAGGCATCCATCACACTGAAATGCAAGATTGTGCGCTCTGTCGTGCCCAGTATGGCCAATTGTTTATCACCGCCAAAACGACTGCCCATGCCGGCAGCGAGCACAACAAGGCAAGGTAAATTTTGCTGACTCATCTTTCGTTTACTTTCGTTATTCAATTTAAAGGCGACTATGATAACGTCTGAACCCACAGAATGACACTGGAATCGTCAGTAAAACACCTCAGGCTGGCGAAATCAGTAGAAGTTCATCAGGGATAACCGCCAACCTAGCTCATTTACGTTGTGACAGCACTTGGGTATAAAACACTTTCGAAACGAAGGGAACCGCAGCTGTGGTTTTGCACCTCAGCTGCGGAATAGCGCAATTACAACGCCCGACTTAAGATAGCGCGAGATACATCCAAGGTAATATCAGCATGTTCACCCAGCTTCAACATCTGATGCTGTTGCAGTTTTGCCACCAAAGCGTCAACGGCATCGGCGCTAATGCCATAATCGGCTAACCGAGTTGGCACGCCCATTTGTTCAAAAAACGCCCGGGTATGCGCAATAGTTTCATCAATCAGGCGCTCTTCATCGGTATGCTGCAACTGAAACACCCGCCGACCGTATTGCAACAACTTTTCCCGTTTTTGCTGGCGTTGTTGCTGCAATAATGCCGGTAACACGATGGCCAAAGTCTGTGCATGATCAAGACCATATAAAGCAGTAATTTCGTGACCTATCATATGAGTGGCCCAATCTTGTGGCACGCCCTGACCAATCAGACCATTCAGCGCCATAGTCGCAGCCCACATCACATTAGCCCGCACATCGTAATTATGTGGGTCTGTTAGCGCCAACGGCCCCTGCTCCAGCAAGGTCAGCAGCAGCCCTTCGGCAAAGCGATCTTGCACCGCCGCATTGACCGGATAGGTCATATATTGTTCCATCACATGGACAAAAGCATCGACCACACCATTCGCTACCTGTTTTGGCGGCAAACTGTAAGTGACGGTTGGATCCAACACCGCAAACTGCGGATAGACCAGCGGACTGGCAAACGACAGTTTTTCCTGCGTGCTGTAACGAGTCACCACTGAATTGCCATTACTTTCAGTGCCTGTTGCCGGCAGTGTCAGCACGCAACCTAAGGGCAAAGCTTGCTTCACTGGCGCACGACGCGCCAGAATGTCCCAAGGATCACCTTCAAACAACGCGGCTGCGGCAATAAATTTAGTACCATCCACCACACTACCACCACCCACTGGCAATAAGAAGGTAATGCCTTGCGCTTTCACCAGCTCAGTGGCTTTGAGTAAAGTTTCAAAAGATGGGTTTGGCTCAATACCAGAAAATTCAACTACGTCAAACCCTTGCAGAGCTTGCATCACTTGCGAATACACGCCATTCTGCTTAATAGAGCCGCCGCCGTAGGTCAGCAGCACTTTACTGCCAGCCGGGATCAAAGCAGATAACTGTTTGATTTGACCTTCGCCAAACACGATGCGGGTTGGGTTCTGGTATGAAAAATTAAACATAAATACTCCAGGGCTGTACTTCATGGATGTCAGGCAAGTGCTGACGTTATGCACTTATTGGTTCAGCCAAAGTTATCGGCAGATCCTGTGCTTTGTGATGGTCTTCATGCTGATAAGACTATGGTGCTGTTCTGACAGATTTCAAGCGTGGGTCAGGATGTCGAACGCAGAAAATTAGCTTTTGCTTAACTCAGAACTGAAAGTTATTTGACAGGACTTCTGGACGTCTTTATATTCCGCGCAATTATATTTGCGTCTCAATTTGTGAGGTTTAGGAATGAACGCAAGCGCTGTATCGCAGGCAAAACTGTCGTTATTGCCGTTGTTGTTGTTTGTACTGCTGTTTTTGGGCACTGGCTTATATTTGCAAAGTCAGGGTGTGGCTTATGCTTTTTATCAGTTACCTGGACCTGTGGCCATTATTCCAGCATTGATACTGGCGATTTGGCTGCATCGAGCGCCTTTGGCGCAATCCATTGAAGTGATGGTCAAAGGTGCCGGTAACAGCAATATTATCACCATGTGTATCATTTACCTGTTGGCTGGTGCTTTTGCTACTGTGGCACAGGCCACAGGCGGTGTTGATGCCATGGTGAATGCCGGCCTCAGCTTGGTGCCTGCGCCCTGGTTGTTACCCGGGTTATTTGTCATTTCTGCCCTGGTCGCCACCGCGATGGGCACGTCAATGGGAACTATCGGTGCCTTAGCCCCTATCGCCGCCGGGTTAGCTAAACAAGGCGGGATGGAGCCAGCGCTGGTCGCCGGAGTCTTGTTAAGCGGCGCTATGTTTGGCGATAACCTGTCGATTATTTCCGATACCACCATCGCGGCAACCCGAACTCAGGGTGCTGAAATGAAAGATAAATTCCGGGAAAACCTGAAAATAGCCTTGCCGGCAGCGGCATTGACCTTGCTGATTTTTAGCTTGCTGGGGAATAGCCAAAGTCAGATTGACATCAAAGACTTCAGTTGGACCGGTGTACTGCCCTATGCCGCTATTTTAGTGCTGGCTGTGGCGGGCTTGAATGTATTTGTGGTGCTGTTACTTGGCATTTTGCTGGCAGCTTTGCAAGGTGTCCTGTTTGCTGATTATCAAGTAGCGAACCTTGGCAAAGACATTTTTAAAGGCTTCGGCAGTATGCAGGAAATCTTCCTGCTATCGATGTTTGTCGGCGCCTTAGGAGAATTTGTCAAACAACAAGGTGGCTTGAGCTGGATTGCCGGTCATATTGCCACACTGGCCAGTAACCTTGCTTTGGCTGGAAATAAAGCCCAACAACTGGCGATTGCGGCCTTGGTGTTTATCAGTAACTTATGTATTGCCAATAACACTGTGGCGATTGTGATTGCGGCGGATGTCAGTAAAGATTTAGCAGAACATCACCAGATCAGCGCCAAACGTGCGGCCAGTTTACTGGATATTTTTTCCTGTATCAGTCAGGGTCTGGTGCCTTATGGCGCACAAGCTTTGTTGTTAGGTGCTAGTTTCGGTTTATCGCCTTGGGATGTTGTGACGCACAGTTATTATTGCTTGATCTTGGCAGTGGTGGCTATGACGGCCATTTTTTTAAGCCGCCGCCAGCAATAAGACGATGGCGATAAAGCTGGCCTGCGCTCAACGCAGGCCAAGCCGCCAACAGACGACACCGCCACGACAGCACTCACTTATTACATTTAGGCGTATTGCCCTGTGCCCGTTGGCTCTGATAAGCGGCCAATGCCGCAGGCATATTCTTCTGTAACGTTTTAATCCGGTTTTCCGGCACTGGGTGACTAGATAAAATTTGCGGCGTGCCACCGCTGCCTTGTTTGGCCATATTTTGCCATAGCATGACAGATTGCTCAGGATCAAAACCTGCTTTGGCCATTAATTCCAGCCCAATCACATCGGCTTCAGTTTCATGTACCCGGCTAAAAGGTAATACCACACCAACCTGAGCCCCTAAGCCAAAAGCACTGGACAACTCGGTTTTATAACGGGTATTCATCGCAGTTAACGCCACATCTGCCACCCCAAGTGTGGCTTGTACTGCCTGGTTACTTGATAAGCGTTCATTAGAATGGCCAGACATCACATGAGCAATTTCGTGGCCGATCACTGCCGCAAGCTGATGCTGGTTTTCTGCCACCAACAACAAGCCGGTATAGACGCCAATTTTACCGCCGGGTAAAGCAAAAGCGTTGACCTGATCACTGTCAAATACCACAATCTCCCAGGGATTGGCTTGATATTTTTCCGGTGTCACTTTCAGTACCGCCTGCGCTACACACTGCACATAACGATTGGCTTTATTATCTTTGCTGATGGGGGTTTTACTTTTTAGCTCTTCAAAAGTTTGGATCCCAAGCTTGCTGACCTGGCTATTATCAAACAACATCAGTTGCGGCCGGCCTGTTGGTGACTCAGCACAAGCCGACACTAGCAATACCGCACTGGAAAGCAGCGCCAGTAAAGTTCGATTCACACAGAATTGCTGCACCATTTGTTTCCTTTTCTGTTGTTTCACAATGAGAGCCGCTGCCCCTGAAGATCAGTGCTGGCCACAAACAACACCGCCAGCATCAGCCGGCGGTGTAAACAAGATCAATCGCAACTCAGAATCAGTAACTGACTCAAAGTTCCAGTTTAACCGGTTAAATCATCAAAGAATTTTTTCACACCGTCAAAAAAACCTTTCGATTTTGGTCTGTGTTTGGCTTCACTTTCACCACCCCAGCTTTCATCTAACTGCCGCAGTAAGTCTTTTTGTTTATCCGACAAATTAACCGGCGTTTCCACCACAACTTTGCAGACTAAATCACCAACGCCACCGCCACGCACCGACTGCACGCCTTTACCGCGCAAACGGAACATTTTTTCGGTCTGTGTTTCTGCCGGAATTTTCAGTTTAACGCGACCATCTAAAGTTGGTACGTCAATTTCACCGCCTAAAGCAGCAATGCTGAAACTGATCGGCACTTCACAGGCTAAGTTATTGCCATCCCGCACAAAGATCGGGTGATCTTTGACATGGACCTGCACATACAGATCGCCAGCTGGCGCACCATGCATGCCGGCTTCACCTTCGCCGGTTAAGCGAATACGGTCACCGGTATCCACGCCCGCCGGAATTTTAACCGCCAGTGTTTTGGTTTTTTCAACCCGGCCTTCACCATGACATTTTGTACATGGATCCGGGATAATTTTGCCGCGGCCACTACAAGTTGGACAGGTTTGTTGGACTGCAAAAAAGCCTTGTCGCATGGTGACTTGACCTGCACCATGACAGGTTGGGCAAGACTTAGCCTGAGTGCCTTTTTTAGCCCCAGAGCCATCACAACTGTCACAGCTGACCCAGGTTGGCACTTTGATGTCGACGGATTTACCCCGTACGGCATCCTCTAAGCTCATCTCCAGGTTGTAACGTAAATCAGCACCACGCTGGGCACGCGACTGGCCACCGCCTCGACGGCCACCGCCAAAGATATCGCCAAACACATCACCGAAGATATCGCCAAAATCAGCGCCACCGGCACCGCCGCCGCGGTTTGGATCGACGCCAGCGTGGCCATATTGGTCATAAGCCGCTTTTTTCTGCTCATCGGACAGAATTTCGTAGGCTTCCTGCACTTCTTTAAACTTCTCTTCCATCGCTTTATCGCCCTGAGTGCGATCAGGGTGATATTTCATCGCGAGGCGCTTATAAGCCTTTTTGATTTCTTTGTCGTCGGCGCCTTTGCTGACACCGAGCACTTCATAATAATCACGCTTTGACATAATGCTGCTTCAAGGTTAAGTGAGCGGATAGACAAGCGACCGCCGTGGCGGTCGCTTCATATTCAGCGCTGAAAACCGCAGCTTAATGCAGCGGTCTTCATCAGACAAATATTATTTGTCTTTAACTTCTTCAAATTCAGCGTCAACCACGTCATCGCCGGCATTTTTGGCATTGTCAGCCGAACCAGGATTGGCTTGACCTTGTTCACCAGCAGCTTGCAGTTTTTGTGCAGCCTGCAGTAACGCTTGGGTTTTCGCTTCAATTTCAGCTTTGTCGCTGCCTTTGATCACGCCTTCCAGCGCGCTGATAGCAGCTTCAATCTCTTGTTTATCATTGGTCGCCAGGTTAGTACCAGCTTCTTCTACCTGCTTGCGGGTTGCATGCACTAAAGCATCAGCCTGATTGCGGGTTTGCACCAATTCTTCAAACTTCTTATCTTCTTCTGCGTTCAGCTCAGCATCACGAACCATGCGTTCCACTTCTTCATCGGTCAGACCTGAAGAGGCTTTGATGGTGATTTTTTGCTCTTTGCCAGTATCTTTGTCTTTGGCCGATACGTGCAGGATACCGTCAGCGTCCAGGTCAAAGGTTACTTCGATTTGTGGTTCACCACGACGGGCCGGGCGAATACCTTCTAAGTTAAACTGACCCAACGACTTGTTGGCAGCAGCTTGCTTACGCTCACCCTGCAGCACGTGAATAGTTACCGCTGACTGGTTGTCATCTGCTGTTGAGAAGGTTTGTGACTTCTTGGTTGGAATCGTGGTGTTTTTCTCAATCAGCGCTGTCATCACGCTACCCATAGTCTCGATACCTAAAGACAATGGAGTTACGTCTAACAGTAATACGTCTGTGACATCGCCTGACAATACCGCGCCCTGAATCGCAGCACCAACGGCAACTGCTTCGTCCGGGTTGACGTCTTTACGTGGTTCTTTGCCAAAGAAAGCAGTCACAGCTTCCTGTACTTTTGGCATCCGCGTTTGACCGCCGACCAGAATGATGTCGTTGATTTCACCAACAGACAAACCAGCGTCTTTTAAGGCTTGTTTCAGCGGCTCAATAGTGCGCTGAATTAAATCTTCCACCAGAGACTCCAGCTTAGCGCGGGTGACTTTGATGTTTAAGTGTTTTGGACCTGTGGCATCAGCAGTGATGTACGGCAAGTTCACTTCAGTCTGAGAAGCAGACGACAGTTCAATTTTGGCTTTTTCGCCGGCTTCTTTTAACCGTTGCATCGCCAGTGGGTCGTTACGCAGGTCAATGCCCTGCTCTTTTTTGAACTCGTCCACTAAGTAATTAATGACGCGTGAGTCGAAGTCTTCACCACCTAAGTGGGTATCACCGTTGGTCGATAACACTTCAAAGGTTTGTTCGCCATCAACGTCATCAATTTCGATGATCGAGATATCAAAAGTACCACCACCTAAGTCATACACTGCAACTTTGGTGTCGCCTTTTTTCTTATCCATGCCATAGGCTAATGCTGCAGCAGTTGGTTCGTTGATGATACGTTTTACTTCTAAACCAGCAATACGACCGGCGTCTTTTGTGGCCTGACGCTGTGCATCGTTAAAATAAGCCGGTACTGTGATAACAGCTTCAGTCACTGGCTCGCCCAGATAGTCTTCCGCTGTTTTCTTCATTTTTTTCAGTACTTCAGCAGAAATTTGTGGTGCTGCTAATTTTTTACCTTTAACTTCAACCCAGGCATCACCATTGTCAGCTTTGACAATTTGGTAAGGCATGATTTTGATGTCACGCTGAACTTCAGCGTCTTCAAAACGACGACCGATTAAGCGCTTGATGGCGAATAAAGTATTTTTTGGGTTGGTAACTGCCTGACGTTTTGCTGGCTGACCAACTAACACTTCACCGTCTTCTGCATAAGCAATGATCGAAGGTGTGGTTCTGGTACCTTCAGCGTTTTCGATGACCCGTGGCTGGTCGCCATCTAAAATCGCAACGCAGCTGTTAGTTGTACCTAAGTCAATACCAATAATTCTACCCATGATTGTACTCCGCTCTTGAATTCGAACAATTAAAATTGTGTTGACCGGTTAATGGGGCTAATCCCTGATCGATTCAAGGTTATTCGTGCAATTTTTTTTGCTTTTTTTAGCTTCACAGCGTTTTTTTCGCCTGTCAGCGCATTTTTTGCAACCTTGTGCTCAGATGACAGACAAAACCAGTTCGCCTGTCCGGCCGTAGCTCTGTATAATCGATATCACAGACACTTTTTTGGAACTCAGTTATGCCATTACTTGATAGCTTTACCGTTGATCACACTATTATGAAAGCACCGGCGGTGCGGGTCGCCAAAACCATGACCACGCCACATGGCGATGCCATCACGGTGTTTGATCTGCGTTTTTGTGTACCAAACCAGGAAATTCTGTCAGAAAAAGGCATTCACACACTGGAACACTTGTTTGCCGGCTTTATGCGCGACCATTTAAATGGCAATGGCGTGGAAATTATCGATATTTCGCCAATGGGTTGCCGCACTGGTTTTTATATGAGCCTGATTGGCACACCAGACGAGCAGCGCGTGGCGGATAGCTGGCAAGCGGCGATGGCTGATGTGTTAACAGTACAACAGCAGTCTGAAATCCCGGAATTAAACGTGTATCAATGTGGCACTTACCAGATGCACTCGCTGGATGAAGCCAAGCAAATTGCGCAAAACATTATCGACCGTGGCGTGGGTGTGAATAAAAACGCCGAACTGACGCTGTCGCCTGAACTGTTAAAGCAGTAAAACGCTGCTTGCAGTCGTTTTTGCACTCATGCCTTAGCTTCTAAGGTTAATTAAGACTCTGGACGCCGCTGTGGTGGCGTTAAAAAGGTTGTCGACGCTACCACTGCATGCCGCTATCCGCGCGCTGATGCTTCACATGCGGTCGCTTTACCATCGTACAGTCACATGACGGCTGCGCAGCAATTATTATTTGCTGGCGAACAGCCGGACTAAACTGACCGCAGGGGCACTGCTTGTGAGCCCCTGCGACCCCACTAAGTTAAATTTTAAATTGCCCGACCACAGTGTTCAGCGCCGTGGCTGAGGCGTTGAGCTGGTTGGCTTCAAGGCTCAGTTCATTGGCATGCCCAGCGGTATTATCCACCAGTTGACTGATCAGATGCAGATTCTGATTGATGTCGTCTGCTACTACGGTTTGCTGCTCGGTGGCAACGGCAATTTGACTGCTTTGTTGCTGCACCACCACTATGGCCTGACTGATGGCAGATAAAGCCTGTTGCATCGACTGTGCCCGACCTGCGCTGACTTCTGTATGTTCGCGGCCGCGTTGCATCACTGCTTCTGCCTGACTGGCAATCTGTTGCAGCTTTTCTACCATCCGGCGAATATCATCGGTACTGTCCCGGGTACGGCCTGCCAATGAACGTACTTCATCGGCGACCACAGCAAAGCCACGGCCTTGCTCTCCGGCTCTGGCCGCTTCAATCGCCGCATTCAGCGCCAACAAATTGGTTTGTTCAGCAATGCCTTTAATCACATCCACCACAGTGCCGATATTTTCCGATTCCTTCGCCAGCCCCATCACCACCTGCACCGCTTCGAGCATGCTGCGATCGAGCTGATCCATATCCTGCACTGCCAGTTCGGATAGTTTAAAACCATCCTGGCCACGTTGCTGGGCCGCAGTCGCAGCCTGACTGGTCGACTGAGCATTTCGACTGATCTCTTGCACTGTCGCCGCCATTTCAGTCACTGCAGCCGACACCGCATCCAATTGCACTTTGCCCTGCTGAATTTCCTGATTGGTCAGCACTGCCACCTGATTCAGGTGCTGACTCGACTGATGCACTTGCAGGGCCTGCTGTGAGGTTTTTTGCAATGACAACCGTAGTTTCTGCACAAAGGTATTAAAGTGCCGTGCCAGCGCGCCGGTTTCGTCCTGTTGCTGGATCTCAATCTGCCGGGTTAAATCACCTTCGCCACTGGCAATATCACGCAAGGCGGCGGTGAGCTGCTGTAAAGGCCGGATAATCAGGTTGGTACTAAACAGAATAGTTGCGGCGGTCAGCAGTAAAAAAACCAAAGTGCCGAATAATGCCCAGTTGATAGCGCTCTGGATGGGAGCTTCAATCAATTGAGCTGGGATCAGGATCCCAACCAACCAGGACATTTCCGGAAAGTTCAGTTGTACTGGCTGATAGCTGACATAATAAGGCTTGCCTTGCAATTGCACCTGGGCAAAGCCTGCAGTGCCATTTTTGGCAGCCGCGGCGATAGCAGCAAAACCAGCGTTACTGTCGCTTTGTTGATCAAAGCCAGCCAGGTCATCACTGGTCTGAATCTCCATACCGGCCTGCGCCGGGAAATGGACAATATGACCAAGGCTATCGAGTAAAAATGGGATCCCCTGCCCCTGATAGCGAATTAAATCCACTTTTTCGCCAATTTTATTCAGATGCAGATCCAAACCACCGACCCCCAATAAAGTGCCGTCTGGTAGATAAACCGGACCTTCAACCACCGCCGATACCACACCGGTGGTGAAATCTGCCGATGGCGAACCAACAAAAAATTTATTTCTTTTCATGCTTTCAATGTACCAGGGTCTTTTCGACGCAAAATAACCCTGATCAACTTTACCGGCATTCGGCCCTTCCACATCAACCCCAGTGCGGGAGTCTTCACGAAAATACTCATCCGTGCGGGTTAAAGCAAAAAATGCCGATAACACCACCTCATCGCGGCCACTGACGGTTTTAAAGGTCTGATTGATATTCTGATAACCCGTCAGCCCTTCTAACACCGTGCCTCGCCCCGGATACTGCACAAACCATTGCTGAAATTGTGGTGCATGTAAAAATGTTTGCGCGACCTGGGCATATTCGGCAAAAAATTTACCCACATTGACCGCTTCCTTTTCCATCAGGCTGTGCACCTGAGCTTCGACCTGTACTCTGCTCTGTTCAGCCAAATGATTGACCACACCAGCTGCGGCCAGCATAAACAACACCGCCACAGAACCACCGACCCGTATTAGAATTTTATGTTTTATTGATTTTATTGTTGTCGTTTGCATAGAACCCCCAAAGTTGCGGTTCCATCAAAACACAATCACAGACTTAAATCTAGCCAACTGATTCGGATGGATTTTGACGTTTAGCCACTGTTGCACCTGAATAGTTCATCAGCCTGATAGTCCTGACAGCAATAGCGCCGATTTGGGCAGTTCCAGTGCATTGATGCGCGATTAAAGCGCAAAATGTAGTTTTTGAAAATTGAGAAATAATTGACTTAGAACAAACGCGATTGCAGAGCGACGGAGAATCGTTGCCACAAAAAGATTGTGGTCACTTATCGGTTTCACTGTGAGGGTGTCGCAGAAGTGGCGGACGCAGGAGGATTCGAACCTCCGACCGCTCGGTTCGTAGCCGAGTACTCTATCCAGCTGAGCTATGCGTCCGTATTAATCTGTCTTCAGTTGCAGCGCACTGCGGCAACTGGATTGCCGGTGTGACTGAAATAAAAGGAGTGCTTGTTAAAACAAAAAACCTGCTTGATGCAGGTTTAGTGGCGGACGCAGGAGGATTCGAACCTCCGACCGCTCGGTTCGTAGCCGAGTAC
>CAZGHW010000060.1:0-20920 GCA_964525695.1 uncultured Rheinheimera sp.
AATGATTCAGCAGGATTGTCGGACTGCCCAGGCTTTGCCTGGTCGAGTCCGACCTACAAAAAAATATTATAAATCATAGGGTTACTTTTGCCGGTTGAGCTTGAGGTACAACAAGCATCACATTATCCGCAACTGCCCCTTATTCCTTACTCAGCCAACTAAAGCTAAATGCACGCCGGACTGCGACTGTGCCGCTTTCCGGTAATTGTTGGCCTGGTAAATCGGCCAGGTAGGGTGGATGCCAGCGTTGCAATTCCATGACTGGTACTTCGACCACAGGATCTAATCGTTGCGGTTGTGGAAGGGAAGGCTGCTTGACCTTGTCTTGGTTGTTGATTGTAGTAGCAGAGGCCGACGTGATGGGGGCTACTGTTGGCTGCCCGCTGGCGACTGTCCTGTGGTGAGCTGGCGTCTTGTTGTGCTCAGCAACAGCTATTTTAGGTGCAGGTGTTAACGTCAATAATCGCGACGCAGGCACCAATTCAATGCCTTCAGCGGCAAGTCGCGGCAGGTTTTTTTTCAGATAAGCATAGGTTTCCGGGTAGGGATGACCGATGGCAATAGCACTGCCCTGGCGTTTCGCCAGGCTGATCAATTGATTAAATTGCTGATCAATGGCGGTGTAAGCTTTGTTGTTATCCAGGAAAATATCCCGACTGCGGCTGGCTATGCCATGACGGGCTGCTGCAGCTGGGACTGCACTACGGCTGGTGGTTTTACTGTCGATAAAGTACAGCTGATGCTCAGCCACCAATTGCATGGTCCAGTCCATTGGTTCGGCCAGACTGGTGTACAAGCTGCCCATATGATTATTGATGCCCACGGCTTGCGGCACCTCTGCCAATGCCTGTTGCAAGGCGGTCCGGACCTGGGATTGCGTCATCGTTTGGCGCAAAGCCCCTTTGCCCAGTAAATGGTTTTGCGCCACGGCTTCCATTGGCATATGCAGCATCACTTCTTTCTGCCGGCTGGCGGCCAGCGCCGCCATTTGCTGACCTTGCGGGGTAAAAGGCATCACGGCGAAAGTCAGGGCATAAGGCAGTTTGATCAACTGCGGATCGGCTTTCTGATAACCAATATCATCGATAATAATCGCCACTTTGGCGGGCATCGACTGAGCCGCAGCAACCCAACTCAGACTCAACAGCACAACAGCAAACAATTTAGCCACAGCAGCATACTTCACTGACAAAAATGAAAACCAAGGCCCGCTACTGCGGGCCGTAAAAAAACGCGCCATTATGCCTGACGAATGTGGGCCTGACTATTGTGCGCCTGCCGATTGGGCCCGTAACCAGCGCCGGGGATCAACTGCACTGCCTTTTTGCCGGATCTCAAAGTAAAGCCCAGGCTGATCCTGGCCACCGCTTTGACCGACCAAAGCCACCGCATCGCCAGCTTGCACTGTATCACCCGGCGCTTTGAGTAAAGTCTGATTATGGCCATATAAACTCATCAGGCCACTGCCATGGTCCAGTACCGTGACCCAGCCATAACCCTTGAGCCAGTCAGCATAAATTACCTGACCACTGGCCACTGCTTTGACGGCAGTACCGGCCGTCGCCTGAATAATCAAACCACTGGCAGAAGTGCCACCGCCCTGACGACTGCCAAAGTGCTGGCTGATGGTGCCTTGCACAGGCCAGGGCAAGGCACCCGCTTTGGCCACTGCCGCCAGACTTTTCCGCTTGGCGGCTTCGGCTTTTAATTTATTCAGCGTGCTTTGCAGGCTTTGTTCATTACTTTTCAGATAAGCCAGTTGTTGCTGTTGATCGCTCAGCAAGGCCTGAATTTTTTGCACTGATTGTTGTTGGTCAGCGCGGGCAGTAGCCAGTTGCTGTTGCTGTTTTGTCAGCTCAGTTAATTGCTGTTGCTGCTGCGCCGTCGCTGCCGCAGCATCCAGCTTGACCTGTTCCAGTTCAGCTACCGTGTGTTTGAGTGCCTGCAACTGCTGCATTCTGGCATTATTAAAGTACTGATAATAGGTCAGTAATCGTTCCAGTTTGGCCGCATCCTGTTGATTGAGCAATAACTGGGTATAGTCATGCCCACCCACCTGATATGCTGCTTTGACCTGAGCTGCCAGCAACTGTTGTTGTTGCAGTCGTTGTTGTTCCAACTGCTGTTGTTGCTGTTGTAAGCGAAATAGTTGCTGTTGTAACTGCGCCAATTGTTGTTGTTGCGTTCGAACTGCCGCTGCCGCTGTGGCCAGTGCAGCATCCGCTTGCTGGAGGCTGGCTTCGGCTTTTTTCAGCAATTGCCGTTGATCGCGACGTTTACGATCGGTTTGCTGAATTTCGGCTTTTAAAGTCGCCAGTTCAGCCGCAGTTTTATCGGCTGACTGGCCAGCATAAAGTGCGACTGGCCAGCACGACAGCAATAAAGCTGACGCCAAAGGCCAGTATTTCAGAGGAAGTTGCTGTGCCATTAGTCGACTTTAAACAACAGTTTACCTGTCATTTCTGCCGGCACCGGCAGTCCCATCAGTTGTAACATGGTCGGCGCTATATCGCTAAGGATGCCACCGTTGATAGCTGTTGCTGGCCGACCGACATAAATCAGCGGCACCGGATCACTGGTGTGCGCAGTATGTGCCTGACCAGACTCATGATCGACCATTTGTTCGGCATTACCATGATCGGCGGTGATCAGGCATTCGCCACCAACAGCAGCCAGAGCCTCGACCACGCGGCCAATACAATGATCGACCGCTTCTACCGCTTTGATAGCCGCTGACAGAATACCGGTATGACCAACCATATCGCCGTTTGGATAGTTACAAATAATCACGTCGTAACTGCCGCTGTGAATAGCCTCCACCAGCTTATCGGTCAGCAGGGTGGAATTCATTTCCGGTTGTAAGTCGTAAGTCGCCACCGCAGGTGATGGGATCAAAATCCGTTCTTCGCCTGGAAACACCTCTTCGCGGCCGCCACTGAAGAAGAAAGTGACATGGGCGTATTTTTCCGTTTCCGAGATCCGCAGCTGGGTTTTCTGATGTTTGGCCAGCCATTCACCAAGCACATTATTCAGGCTGGTCGGTGGATAGGCCACTGGCGCTTTGATATCGGCAGCATATTCAGTCAACTGAACAAAAGCGCCTAACTGTGGCTGACGGTTGCGGACAAAACCATTGAAATCGGCTTCGGTAAAGGTCTTACTGAACTGGCGGGCCCGGTCAGCACGGAAATTCATAAAAATCAGTGCATCGCCGTCTTGTAAGGTCACTGGCTGGCCAGCGCTATTGAGGATGGCGGTGGCTTTGACAAATTCGTCATTCTCATCACGCTGATAAGCAGCCTGTAACGCTGCCACTGCATCGGTGGCCTGATACGCACTGTGACCATCGACAATTAAGTCATAGGCTTGTTGTACCCGGTCCCAGCGTTTATCACGGTCCATGGCAAAATAACGACCAATCAGGCTAGCGATCTGGCCATGACCAAGCTCAGCAAACTTTTGCTGCACTCGTTGTAATGAAGCTTCGGCACTGCGCGGTGGGGTATCACGGCCATCCAAAAATGCATGCAGGTAAATGGCTTTGGCACCTTCGCGGTGCGCCAGTTCAATCATGGCTAACAAATGATCTTCATGACTATGCACGCCACCTGGCGACAACAGTCCCATCAGATGGACGGCTTTACCAGCCTGAGCTGCAGTACGCACCGCATTCACCAATACTGGGTTCTGATAAAAATCACCGTCCTGAATCGCCTTGGTAATGCGGGTAAAATCTTGATACACCACCCGGCCTGAACCTAAATTGACATGACCCACTTCTGAGTTGCCCATCTGGCCTTCAGGCAACCCAACATCCATGCCTGAACCTGAAATCAGGCTGTGCGGATACTGCTGCCATAATCTATCCATCACTGGGGTATTGGCCTGCAGGATGGCATTATCAGCCGGATCTTCGCGATAGCCCCAGCCATCTAAAATCAGGAGTACTAAAGGTTTGCTGGACTTTGTCATGACTGCTCCGCGTCTTGTTGCTTGATCATCATTTTGCCTGCGGCCATCTTACCGAAATTTCCGTGTGACTCCAATCGCTGTTGCTGGACAAAATGACAGCAAACACAGCTGACTGCAGTCAAAGTGCCACTGATCTCCGTGCTTTTTGCATGACTTTGCCGCATCGCAAGGCTTGGCAGGGCTGTTTTTGACCCTGAAAGCCGTTATACTCGGCGCCAATTGAACGAATGATGGAAGCAGAAGTAATGCAACAATATATTGAATTTGCCACTAACCATCCTTACCTGAGTCTGGCTTGGGCCGGTATTTTTATTGCCATCCTGGTGACCTGGGTGCAATCACTGCTGTCAAAAATTGCTTTTGTCAGTCCGGGTGAGTTGACGCTGAAAGTAAACCGTGAAGATGCCACCTTGTTAGATATCCGTGCCATCGACGACTTTAAAAAAGGTCATATCACTGGCGCCAAAAATATTCCGTTGGCGGATTTAAAGCAAAAACTATCCAGCCTTGAAAAGGCCAAAGACGCACCCATTATTGTGATCTGTCAAATGGGCATGTCAGCGCAAGGTGCAGCCAAACAGTTGGTTGCGGCGGGCTTTTCTCAAGTTGCAGTGCTGCGTGGCGGCATGAGCAAATGGCAGGAAGCAAATTTACCTGTGGTAAAAAAATAACCGGAGAGCGTGATGAGTCAGGTCAGCGTTACTATTTACACTAAAGCTTATTGCCCGTATTGTGTTCGCGCAAAGGCCTTATTGACAGCCAAGGCTGTGCAGTTTTCTGAAATCAAAATTGATGAACAGCCTGAACTGCGCCCTGAGATGATCAATAAAGCTGGTGGCAGAACCACAGTGCCGCAGATTTTTATCAATGAACAACATATCGGTGGCTGTGACGATCTTCATGCGTTGGAAGCGCAAGGAAAGCTGGACACTCTGCTGTTTATATAACAATTTTTATTCAGGTTAGGATTATCATGGCTGACGAACAAATCAACGCAGTTGCCGACGAGCAACAAGTACAATTCGCGATTCAACGCATTTACGTCAAAGACATTTCTTTTGAAGCACCAAATTCACCGGCTATTTTCCGCAAAGAATGGACACCGGAAGTGAAATTGGATCTGGATACCCGCAGTGAAAAGCTGGACGACTTCTCTTATGAAGTGGTGTTATCGCTGACAGTGACCACCAGCATCGGTGCTGAAACAGCTTTCCTGTGTGAAGTGCAACAAGCCGGTATCTTTACTGTCCCTGTGTTATCTGATGCTCAGATGGCGCATATGCTGGCTGCATTCTGCCCGAACATTCTGTTCCCTTATGCCCGTGAAGCAGTGTCTTGTCTGGTCAATCGCGGGACTTTCCCACAACTGAATTTGGCTCCGGTCAATTTTGACGCTCTGTTTGCGCAATATGTGCAACAGCGCCAGGCTGAAGCGCAAGCTCAGCTGCCAAACTAAGTCTGCGTTGTCTGCCATGTCTGCGGCTATCACAGTTTTAGGTGCCGGTTCTTACGGCACTGCGCTGGCTATTTGTCTGGCGCGGAACGGTCATCAAACCTTGTTGTGGGGCCGTAGTCAGGACGACATTGAAGCGATGCGGCAAGACCGCATCAATCATAAGTATCTACCGGATATTCGGTTACCGGAAGCCCTGGCGGTGACAGAAGATCTGGTGACTGCAGTGCAGGCCAGCCAGAATGTGCTGGTGGTGGTGCCCAGCCACGCATTTGCCGATACCTTAAAACAAATTAAACCTTATTTGTTGCCGCATGCCCGGGTGGCTTGGGCGACCAAGGGGTTGGAACCGGAAACTGGCCGGCTGTTACAAGATGTTGCCCGCGACATCTTAGGCGATGATGTGTCGCTGGCAGTGTTATCAGGCCCGACCTTTGCCAAAGAACTGGCACAAGGTTTGCCCACGGCGATTTCGTTATCTTCCACCGATGCGGAGTTTATTACCGTATTGTCGGATTTACTGCATTGCGGCCGTACCTTCCGGGTTTATACCAATCCTGATTTTATTGGCGTGCAGCTCGGTGGGGCGGTGAAAAACGTGATTGCCATTGGTGCTGGCATGGCGGATGGCATAGGTTTTGGTGCCAATGCCAGAACAGCCCTGATCACCCGTGGCTTGGCCGAAATGTGTCGGTTAGGCTGTGCCTTGGGGGCACAAAAAGAAACTTTTATGGGCATGGCAGGTCTGGGCGATTTAGTGCTGACCTGTACCGATAACCAATCACGTAACCGCCGCTTTGGTTTACTGCTGGGGCAGGGCGCTGATGTTGAATCCGCGATGACCAGTATAGGTCAGGTGGTAGAAGGTTATCGTAATGCCAAAGAAGTGTTTAATCTGGCTAACAGAGTCGGCGTTGAAATGCCGATTACGGAACAAATTTATCAAGTGTTGTATCAGGGCAAAGATGCCCGCGCTGCCGCACTGGATTTATTAGGCCGGGAAAAGCGCGACGAATAAATTCGCGCTTAGCTGACAAACCTGACGCTGTGATAAGGATCTTGTCCTGATAACAGCTGACGGGTTTGTGGCATATCCAGCGGCTTGCCAAACAAGTCACCGCTGCCGGACTGACAACCCATCACATGTAATAAATAGCCCTGCATTTCATTATCAATCGCCTCAGCATAAACATTCAATTGTTGGTAATGCGCCAACCGAATCAAACTGGCGCAGGTATTGCGTTCGGTTTCCAGCGTTTCCAGTGGAGCCACCAGTTCTGGTGCCAGCATCACGCCAGACCAGCATTGTTGTTGCAACAATTGTAACGAACAGATACCGCTGCCGTAGCCTTGCCAGATCAAGGCAAAACCTGCTTGTTGTAATGAATGCAATTGCTGCAGACATTCGGTGGGCTGTAATAACCAGTACTGTTCGGTCAGCAGTAATTCAAACAGTTGACCTGGTAAATGCCATTCCTGTAGATGATGTTGTAAAAAAGCAACCAAATCAGGTTGTTGCAACTGTAATGTCGATAGTTCCAGTCGAAATTTTGGCAAGGTCAGTCCTTGTTGTTGCCATTGCCACAAGTGCTGGCAAAGCTGCTGAAAACACCAGCGTTCGATCGCCAGCAACAGATGATTATGTTCGGCCAAGGCACGGAATTGTGGCAGCCAGATTGCACCTTGCTGCGGCGAATGCCAGCATAACTTCACTTCCAACGCCTGTAATTGCCGATCGGCTAGTCGGTAGTCGGGTAGATAAAACAATTCAAACTGATATTGTGCCAGTGCTTGTTGCAAATCGACCGCCAGTTGCCAGCTGGCTGAGTCTGGTTGGCCAGCCTGTTGCCACAACCGAATGCCGCGCGGTTGCAGCAAGCTTTGTTGCAGTGCCTTTTCGACATGCAATAACAGGGTTTCGCTGTCTTTTCCAGCGACAGGGTAGGTGGCAATCCCAATATTCAGCGGTACCTGGACTGCCAGTTCATCTAACTGACAAGGGCCGTGCGCTGCGACCTGACATTGCCTGGCCAGTTGCTCTGCCACCAGTGCCGGTTGATGCAGGCAACTGTGGCTGCCTATCAGCAGCACAAATTGATCATCGTTCCACTGGCCAATTTCGCAGCCTGCCGGCAATTGTTGTTGTAGTTGCTGCGCCACCCAAAGCCGATACGTTTGAGCCAGTCTTGGGCCAAATTCGCGCCGAATTTTGTCAAACTCAATCATTTGTACCATGGCGATGGCAAATTCCAACTGACCAGCCAGGGCCCGTCGTAATTGACTTTGTAACTGCGCCAGCCATAAAGTCCGATTTGGTAAGCCAGTCAGGGCATCATGGGTACTGAGTTCAGCCAGCGAATGCTGCAGTTGTTGTTGTTGGCTGACATCCTGTTGTAGCACCAGATAAAGTCGTTGTTGTTGATCGACCAGGGTCACCGTCAGTTCGTAGGCGCGCAGGCCTGCCAGCTCGCCTGACCAGACCAGACCGCGCCAAAAACCATGCTGCTGTAGTTCCTGTCTGATCTCCGGCCAGGCCAATTGCTGGCATGCCGGGCTTAAATAAAAGGCTGGTGCTTGACCCTGTTGCCAATGGTTGAAGCCTAACGCCGGGTTGGCTTGTAACAGGCTGAAATCCTGATCTGCCAGCCAGGCGGGCGTTGGACAATGATGAAAGAAGTCATCCAGCCGGTGTTGCTGCGCCAGGCTTAGCCGTTGCCAGTGCCAGCGATAACCGCCTACGAGCAACAACACCACTCCCAACCAGAAACCCGGATTATTGAGACTGAGCGCAATAGTTTGCAGCAAAGTGTCGGACCAAGCCATGGCATCATTCCTTTTGGTCATTGTCCTTGTTGTTATGTTCCGAAAACTATAGAAGCTGCTGGAAAAAACGCCAGTTCAAGCTGGTTTGGCCTGCCGGTCAGATTTGGGTATACTGCCTGCCTCTGAATTGATCCCGACCGGTAGAGCCATGTTTCATATCGCATTATTTGAACCCCGTATTGCACCCAATTGTGGCAATATCATCCGCCTGGCGGCCAATAATGGTTGTAGCTTGCATTTAATCGAACCATTAGGCTTTGATTTTGAAGAGAAAAAATTGCGTCGGGCCGGTCTGGATTATCATGATTTAGCCAATGTCAGTCGTTATCCTGATTACGCTGCATTCTTGCAGGCGATGGCCGGTCGACGGATCATCGCTTGTACCACCAAAGGCAGCCGGCCGCATACCCAGGTGCAATATCAAGCGGATGATGTGTTATTGTTTGGTTCTGAAACCAGCGGTTTGCCGGATGAAGTGCGCAACGCCATTCCTGCTGAACAGCGCATTCGTATTCCAATGATGCCGGATGCCCGCAGTCTGAATCTGGCTAACGCCGTGGCCATCATTAGTTATGAAGCCTGGCGGCAGCAGGGATTTGCTGGCGCCGTCTGATTGTTAAGCACCAAAGTGACAGGAGTGACATAATGCCAGCCCCGATCCTAACCAGTACCGCAGCCACGCAAGATTATGCACTTTGGGTGCGTCGCTCAGGGTATCTGACGCTCGGGGTCGCTTTGCTGATTGTGCTGCTGAAACTCAGTGCCGCTATTGTCACCAATGCGGCCGCAGCTTTGGCCTCTTTTATGGATGCCTTGCTCGATATGCTGGTTTCGATGCTAAATTTCTTTGCCTTGCGGTATGCGCTGAAACCGGCGGATGACGATCATCGTTTTGGTCATGGCAAAGCCGAAGCGCTGATGGCGTTATTTCAGGCCGCTTTTTTGACCGCTGCCGCAGTATTACTCAGTTACCAGGGCATCAGTCGGTTTTATAGCCCCGAGCCGGTAGGAGCGCTGCAAAGTGGTATGTGGCTGACCTTAATTTGTACCTGTTGCACCTTGGGTCTGGTATTGGCGCAACGCTGGATCATCCGCCGCACCGGCTCTTTGGCAGTCCAGGCCGATTTAGCCCACTACCAAAGTGATATTGTGCTTAATGCTGCCGTTTTACTGGCGCTGGTGCTGGTGGCGAATAGTTTGTTGTGGGCCGATGCTGTAATGTCGCTGTTGATTGCTGGTTATCTGCTGTGGAATGCGCAGCAACTGGCGAGAACCAGTTTTACCCATTTACTGGATGCCGAGCTTGCCCCCGAGCTACGACAGCAGATGGTGGCTGAGTTATTACAACTACCGCAGGTGCTTGGCGTTGATCAGTTACGCAGTCGTCGCTCTGGTCCCAGAGTTTTTGTGCAACTGCGATTGGTGCTGCCTGATCAATTATCTTTACTGCAAGCGCACGATATTGCCGATGCTGCAGAACGGCAACTTGCCTTATTATTCAACGACGCTGAAGTGATTATTCATGTTGATCCGGCGTCAGCAGTCCTGCACGCTGAATATCCGGCGCGACCTGAGACGCAACCTGGCAGCCAGGGTTAAGCGGTGCACAAAGTGCGGCTTGAAACTCTGCCAGTGCCTGATACCAGCGTAGCCGGATAAAATCGCTTTCGGCCAGTAACTCATGGCGGGCACCTGGCAGTAACAGACTGCGGTTGGCCGGATGGAATTGTGGTTGCTGTTGCCACTGCTGCCAGAGTTGCCACTGTGCTACGTTGCTGACAATCCGATCGGCACCGGCCTGTATCAGTAAGCAAGGCAGTCTGGGAGCCGCATCTTGCTTTAACTGTCGGCAAGCCTGCAGCGCTTGTGCCAACCAGCGCCAACTAACGCCGCCGAGTTGATAGGCTGGATACTGCTGGTATAACTGGCGGAACCAGACATATCGTGGCTCGCATGAGGTTAAATCATTGCCAGCAAAAGCTTTTGCTTGATAATCCCCCTGGCCGGGCAAGTACCAGCCGTGTGGACTGCAGCGCTGGGCAATGTACTGCATGCCCTTGGCGATAGGTTCCGCCAACTTTGGTGGTAACGGCGCGGTTTGGATCCCCCACATCGGCGAGCTAAACACTGCGGCCTGCACCCTGTAATCAGTTTTGGTTTGCAGGTAACGGGCTAAAATTGCCGCGCCCATCGAATGGGCGATGGCCAGCAGAGGTAACTGACAAACAGGATCAACAACTTGCTGAATGAACTGCTGTAAATCATCAATATAATCATTGAAATCTACCACATCACCGAGCATTTTTCCGGCGTGTAGCCGCTCTGAGCGGCCCTGACCGCGATGATCAAGACAAAACACCTGATAACCGGCGCGGATAGCGTCATCAATCAGTTCAATATATTTGTGCGCGGTTTCGATGCGACCGGCCACCAGCAACAGCGCCGCTTTGGCTTGTGCCGGTCGCCAACAGCTGTAACTGAGTTGCAAACCATGCCGACTGAGCATAGTGCCATGCTGACCCTGTTGCCATCGCTGTTGTAAGGCGACTGGCATCTGGCCGTCGGCAAAATCTGCCGCGGTCCAACCTGGCTGGATCACAGGCCAAAAGTTGACTGGAGGACTAGATAACATCGGTTGCTGTGGTTCCATCAACGCTGGCTTCCTGAATTGTGTTGGTCAGCGGATCTTGCTGCAGATGAACTCTTTTCGGCCTCAGACTTTTCAGAGCCCATCTTTGCTAAAAAACTCTGGTTGGCTGCAGCTCGATCTGCAACTGCCGGAAAGGCAAAGCTGATAGTCAGGCCGCCGCTGGCAGGCAAACTGGCACTGATCTGGCCCCCATGTTGCCGTGCAGCCTGCGCCGCAATGGCCAAACCAAGTCCGGTGCCGCCGGTTTGACTGTTTCGACTGTCTGAAACGCGGAAAAATGGTGCAAAAATCTGTTCCAGATGGGCTGGCGGTATGCCTGGGCCTTGATCGGTGATCGACAACAACAAGCCGTTGGCATCCTGCTGCAGCGCAAAGCTGATTGAACCTGCCACCGGACTATATTTAATAGCATTGCGCAGCACATTCTCCAGCGCCCGACCCATCAGCCGGCTGTCGCAGTCAAACAGACAGGGGGCAGGGCCGTCATACTTTAATTGCAGTTGTTTTTGCTCAGCTTCCAGTTGATTGACGGTAAATATTTCTTCAATCAGTTCGGATAAATCCAGCTCCTGCAGCTGTAATTGATACTGTCCGGCATCGAGCCGACTGAAGGTCAGCAGTTCATCCAATAGCTGATCAATGCGCTCTAATTCCTGTTGTAATCTGGGCAGTTGTTCGCCACCGCCCTGACGTTGTTCCAGCGCAATCGCCAGTTGAGCCCGGGTTAATGGCGAGCGCAATTCGTGCGAGACATCACGCAGCAGTCGCTGCTGGTTTTGCAATAAATCAGCAATTTTATCTGCCATATGGTTAAAACCACGGCTGAGTTCGCCAATTTCATCCATGCGGCGGGCGGGGGCACTAACGCGGGCGGCCAGCTCGCCGGCGGCAAATTCCAGATGCTTTTGCTGTAATTGCCGCAGCGGCTTGGTGATGGTCAGCGCAAGCACCACGCTGGCCAGCGCAGACACTAGCACCAGCAACAACGGCAATACATAAGGCGGTAAATTAATCAGATCCAGTCCCTGCGGCGCTGGTCTGGTGCGTAATTGATACAGCGCCAGCGGCTGGTCTTTAAAAGTCACCAGAAAAGGGCCTGCAATCAGGGTGTTTTTATGAAATAACAACCGCGGTTTATTCAGCTGCGATAATTCGGTTAACCAATTGCGGTCAAACTTTTTCGGCAGAATTTCACTGTTCAATACTCTGTTAGTGGCTGGCTCAACCACCAGCCAGCGATTGTGATCGCGCCGGTTAATGCGGCGGGAAAATTCTTCCAGCGTGTCAGCATAATGCATGGTCCGGAACAGCGGCGCCAATTGTTCGCTGCTGTCTGCTGGCAAGCGACGGATTTGGGTCTCTTCATTGACATTTTTCGCCAGTAACCAAGCGCCGCCAACCGTCAGTAACAGCACCAGCCAAAACCAGCTAAATAGCCGAAAGGCCAGCAGCCGCATAGGGTTGAGCCATTGCAACTTCATGCTTGCTCCAAAAATAGATAACCACTGCCACGCAAGGTCTGAATTTTTTCCTGTGGATCGCAGCCCGCTAGTTTTTTGCGGATATTGCTAATATGCACATCCAGGCTGCGGTCGTATTGCTGTAAAGTGCGGCCTAGCACCGCTTTACTCAGGTTTTCTTTGGTAATAACCTGACCGGCATGGCGCATCAGATAATCCAGCAGTTGAAACTCGGTCGCTGTCAGCGTGAGCAGTTGGCCCCGACAATGTACCTGGCGATTTTGCCGATTCAGTTGCACCTGATTGAGTTCCAGCAGACTTTGTTGCTGCTCTGATTGGCTTTGTTGGATCAGTTCGACCCGGCGTAAAATGGCTTTGACCCGGGCGCTGAGTTCGCGGGGATTAAAAGGCTTCGCCAGATAATCGTCGGCGCCCAGTTCCAGCCCGACAATACGGTCAATATCGTCGCCGCGGGCGGTTAGCATCAGCACCGGACAATAACTGGATTGGCGTAATTGTCGTAGTAACGACAGGCCATCCATGCCTGGTAGCATCACATCGAGTAAGATCAACTGGTACTGACCGCTCTGTGCTTTCGCCAGGCCAGTGACGCCGTCTGCAGCCAGCTCCAGCACAAAACCATCCAATGTCAGATAATCGATCACCAGTTGACTTAACTCTTGATCATCATCAATTAACAGAATTTTACTGCTCACCTGTATTCCCCTGCATCAGCCCAGTGACAGTGTAAAGTGCCGCTATCCCCGGACAAGCCTCTTTACACAACCTTTACGCCAGGCTGGCGTTACTTTGCATTGGCGGAAGTATGCTTGTTTCATCGCTGTGGCGTCCAGTTTTTGCCGCAGTTCCTGGCACAGCAGCTAGCACAGTAGCTGGAACAGTTCCTACAACCCCTGGAGACAGTGTGATGAAAAAATTAACCTTAGCAAGTCTGATGTTAAGTACGGTGTTGGCTTTTGGCATGGTAGGATCCGCCATGGCCGGTGGTCACGATGCTGGCCCTCGCCACGATGGTCCGCATCAGATGTTCGGCATGAAAATGTTTAAAGGTCTGGACTTGACCGACGCGCAAAAAACTCAATTAGAGACTATGCTGGCCGAGCATCGCGCCAGCGCCCCAGCCAAAGCGCTGCCAGCGGCACTGCAGGCAGAGCAGCAACAACTGCAGACTTTGTTGCAAGCGGAGCAATTTGATGAAGCGGCGGCCCGGCTGTTGCTGGAAAAACAACAAGGCAACCGGCTGGAGCATGAGATTGCGCGGCTGAAATTCCAGCATCAATTAATGTCAGTGTTAACAGCTGAGCAAAAAACCAAGCTTAATCAGCGACATGCCAAAATGCAGGCACGGCTGGCGGCGAAAATGGCCGAGCGTGCGCAGCAGGAAAAGGCGCAGCAATAACGTCGCATTATTGCCTGACAGTTTCACATTACACAAAACGCCGACTTGATGATTCAGGTCGGCGTTTTGTTTGAGCTCATAGTTAAAATTATGATAAATCAGTGACATGAAAAATAATTAAAGTAATTACTTTAAACGCTGTCTAAGATTGCGCTAAGGTAGCGGTATGGCCTGATGCCAAATAGAATGAAGATTGCTGCGAAGACCTTCGGTTTCAGTGCAATATATTTAAACAAAAAGCCGTTTTTCCTGGGGGTGGTGACTGGTTGTCACCATGGTGTTCAGAATAAATTGTTCTATCTTTGGTCAGTCCATATCGACTGTGCAATGAAGTATGAACAAGCATCAGAACACGGAGTGCGAAGATGAAATTAACTTACCTTCTGGCGCTACTAGCCGCCATCAGTTTACCGTTATCCGCGGCAATCTCAGGTTACCCTGTGGTGTTGGTGCAAGGCTTTCAGCCAGCGCAGTTAAAAACCAAACCGGATGCAGTCGCCGTAGAGCAAGATGGCGCCGCCTATTGGCAAAGTTTCTGGAATGCCAAGGCGGATGTGCGGCTGGATTGGCCATCGCATGAACGGATTGCTGGCAAAATTGCCACTGACTATCTCTGGCCTAAGCTGCAACAAATGTCCCGCAATGGCAGCTGCCAGCCAGGCTGCATTTTGGTCAGTCATTCGACTGGTGATTTAGTCACGCGTTATCTGATTGATAATCAGGCGTTATGGTTACAAAATGCTGGCCTGACACCGCTTAATATTGTGGCGACCTTTGACTTTGCCGGTGCTGGCGGTGGTGTTGAGTTAGCTGATTTAGCCGCCAATGTGGCCACTGGCAGCAGTGTGATTGATGCAGCACTCAGAGCGGCTATCAGCTTATGGCTGGGAGAAAGCCCAACCCTGGACAAACTTGGCGTGCTGAACGATTTACGGGTGAACAGTGCCCGCCAGTTAGCGGCTCTGCCAGACAGCCGGGTGCCCCGGTTGCGGTTTGCTGGGGCAGCTTCGGCTTTTTTCGGCCTGACCAGTCCATTTTTACCAGGTCATGACGATGGCGTCGTGGCAGCCCATTCCAGTTGTGGTGCCGCTACAGTCGCCGCTTTTGACAGTTGTGCCGCGGCTGTTGCTTTTGATGGCAAGCTGAGTTCAACCCGTGCTGTTAGTCAGTTTATGCCCTATCACTATCCGTTGTTGATGAGTGCGGATTATCACCATAGTAATCTGATCAATGCCGAGCGGCAGGGCCTGGTGACCGCAGCCAACAAACATAAAAATTACCTGGATGGCCGCGAGCTGAAATTTACTACCTATGATGAAAGTCGCGGTTGGTGGGTTTTTAAAGCGCAATATCGTGTGGTAAGTGGTTCTGAGCGCTACAGTATGTCGGATTTATTGTACCGGACTGCGGAGCAGAGATAAGCATGAATCGGCGGATTGCAGCTGTGGTATTCACCTTGGCAGCCCTGCTGCTGTGGTGGGGATGGCCTTCGCCGTCGGCGGTGATGGCTCCGCAGCAACCAATGTCGCTGCCGGTTGCAGCGACAGTTGCGGTTCGGCAAGCATCAGCGACGCCATCATCTGGCTCGGCCATCACAGTCAAAGAACAATTACCACAGCCGATAGCTGCCAGTTTTGCGCTGGTGGCGCAAAGTTATGCCGCAGAATTAGCCACGCCAGCTTATTCCAGACCGCTGACTGCGGCCGACAGTCAATTGTTAAACCCCAATCAGTTTTTTGCTCAGAGCATCCCCGCAACTGGCGGTGGCAGTTTCCGACTGGAAGCCAGCCAGTATCGGTTTAGTTACCCGGAACCTGTGGTGGTGAGTTTAATCGCCGATGGCGTAGCGCTCAGCGCTGTGCGGGTGACCTTAGTGGCGGAACTGACGGGACGCCAGCTCAGCAGTCAAGCGGTCGAAGCGCAAGAGGGCAAATTAGCCGAAGGACGCAGCTATCGCGCCAGCATCAAAGCTGCAGCAGACTGGGATGGCCCTGTCAGGGTAGAGTTTAGTTTTGACTATCAGGGTGAGGCGCAGCAATTACAGACCGGCATTGAATACAGTCAACCGGTGGCGGAAATTACTGCCGTTGGCCGCTCGTCAGTCCGTGGCGCTGATTTGGTGATCCCACTGCAACTAAAGGTCAAGCTGGCTGGCCATTATCGGTTGCGGGCCAATTTATTCACTGCCGCTCATGAACCCATTGCCCAGTTGACTGCCCGCCAAGACTTAGGCACAGGTCCACAGCAGTTACAGCTCAGGGCGCACAAAACTGCATTGGCTGGTCGTGGTGGACCTTATCTACTCAGCACCTTTGTGCTGGAACGGATGTCCCCTCAACCTGGCGAGCCCACCCGCTATGGTCACAGCAGCCAGGCTGAGTTCGAGGTGGCCGCGATAGCGCTGGATAGCCTCAGCGATGAAGCCGTGGTTATTTCAGCCGAAGAGCAACAAAGGTTGGAGTTGCTGCAGCGGCTGGCGGTAGAGAAGCAATAAACGCGATGATTTTTTAGCGTTGCACCAAACTAAACCAGTTGCCAGAGTTATCCAGGCCCATAGCTTCAACGCCATAAAGCTGTGCTGTGGGTGGTTGGATAAATTCCACACCTTTAGCCACCAGCTCTTCGAAGGTGTTTTGGCAATTGTCAGTTTCAAACACACCCGCGCCAAAGGCACCTTCGGCGATCAAGCTGCGTATTTTTTCGGCATTGTCTTTGCTAAACATCGGTCCCTCTTTTGGCTCTGCTAACACCAGTTGCAGTTGTGGTTTAGACTTTGGATAGACAGTGAGCCAGCGGAAACCGCCTTCCATTTTCATATCATCACCGATCTCAAAACCGAGTTTATTCTTGTAAAAATCAAGCGCTTCGTCCTGATTAAGTACATATATTGTTGCATGTGCTATGGCTGTGATCATCGATAGACTCCCTGTGGTTGATTTATCTTTATTCTATCGAAATAATAAAAATAATATTTCTCCAATCTTGCTCATTTACGTAATTTGCCGAAAAAATGGTAGGCATAACATGCGGGTATCACTTGTGCGGGAAAGCGGTATGGTTCAGTCGACAAAGCCCACAGTTTACGGCGATATAAGGTTGGTGCCATTCCCACTTGTTTTAGAAACAATGAAGAAAAACTACCAAGACTGCTGTAACCCACCTGCTGGCAAATTTCTGAGACACTGTAATTTTCCGTAATCAACATTTTTTTCGCCTGAGCCACGCGCAGCCGAATCAAAAATTCGTTCGGCGTTTCGCCGTAAGTCTGTTTGAACTCCCGCAAAAAATGATAAGGGGACATATAGGAGCACTTGGCTATCTCAGCTAAGCAAAGCGGTGTTTGATAATTATCAGCAATATAGTCTCGGCCAGCATTTAATCGGTTCGATTTATTGTTGTTAGTCATCAAGTACTCCTTTTGCGCGATGAACATATCATTGTAAACCTGTTGCAGCGGCGGCTGAGAAAAAGGGAACAGAGCCCCGTAGGCCAGGCCTATCAGCGGCCAAGCTAATTTGTGCCGACCTGTTTTTTTAGCTTGTTGCCATGGATGACATAAAGTATTTTTTCTGTCATACCGCTGGACCTGACAGCTGTGCTGGCAAATTGTCTGAACTCAGCTTCAGTCAGGCGATACTTGTTGGGCTTTATAGCTGTCAGGTCCATCCGGCGGTGAGCATTGTTAGCTGTATGAGATTTCTGCACGAAACGTAAACTGTAAGGAAGATCATTGTGTCTGGCGCCAAGGCTCACCGGATGAACTTTGGATACTTCGTCAATAAAACCAAGTGTAAACGCCACTTTGTCACCTGTAGTTGGCAAAGATAAAAAAACCTCGTCAAAGCGGGCAAACATCTGATCAAAGTCCCGATGCGACATCGTCGCTTTGCCGCTCCAGGCGTTTATTTTTTGCAGGCAGTGCGGCTGGTGTTGTAAAAAATCAGGTAGCGTGGGGTCCGTCGCAGCGAGTAGCAGGGCCCTTGACCAATGTGTGCAATGGGCTTGGCTCGGGCTTTCTCTGTTATCGACAGCCTGAGCTTCATTAAAAGTGTTAGCCTGCGCAATATTGCTGCTGGCAAAGCACAGCAAACCCAACACCAGTGATAATTTTTGCATCAATCAATCCATTGTGTAGACAAAGGGCGGTGGCGCATCACCCTTCATGCGCCAGGCTGAGCAGGGGCTAATTAGCTGCATCTGCTTTGTGCTGCGATGGGGTAAATTCAGCTGAAATTGGTTGCAAGTACATGACGGCTAGAATTATTCCATAGCATGCTGTTAATAATTCGTTGAATGCGGATTCCCAGCCGAACTCAATCGTTGGTCCCAACAGCGCAATAAAAAGCAAACCCCCAACAAAACTAAACACTGTAAGTATTCTGCCCCAATTTTTAAACAGCAAAAGACCTAAAACAGGTATTAGCCAGATCCCAATTAAAGCGATGAGAGCCAATACCGAGACTACAGAGTTAGAAAAAAAGCTATCAAGATCTGCACCTTTTGGTAAGACCTCAAAAGCGGCATCAAACTGTCCGTTATATAAATAAGCATAAAGCAAGGCCGAAAACCAATAGCCAAGATTTGTTGCAATGACAAAGGCTCTAAATTTATTTCTTCGATTCATTTTCATTTAACTATCAAATTTCCCGTCGCAGCCCATGCCTTGCATGGGCAATTCATATTCAATCACGTGGACTCACCATCACTATCCGACATCTAAGCGCCACTCTGATGGTAATAAAACAAGTAGTCTATACGGTGTGAGTGTGATGTTGCAAATATGGCGTTTAATATGAGTTGCTAAAATGATAAATTTTGGAGCGAAGATGGTGAGTATAATGGCAGAGATTTATTTTTCGGATTTTTGTAAGTTATTAAAAATTTTAGATAAATTGTTTTTTAAGGCGAAAATCAAACTAAATTACAAACCTGAACCCACGTTGGTAACCCTCAAGGGGCCAAGCTGAGCAGGGAGGCTAATTAGCTGCGCCCGCTTTTTATATGCTTTGTCTCTAAGGTTAGCAACTGATAGACAGCTAAACCGACTAAGACTAGCAAAGAAAGCCAAAACAGAAATGGCTGATTGTCCATCGACAATTCACGGTTATGCTTTAGCGGAATTTTGCCATAGTAAATGCATGCAACTGCTGCCATGAAGAATATTGCTGAGCTGATAATTTTTTCTTTGTTGCTGCTTTTACGTTCAGGCTTTATAACTTCCGATGTCGGTTTTGCAGCTTCACGCAAAGCGATTTCGTGCAACAGTGCTTGATATCTTTCGGGATATTTGTCCTTGTCAATGTGGTCTTTCACATCATAAAGTTCTTCGAGACTGTAGGACTTATAATCAGGTTTCATCAGATCTTTCCATAGATACATCAAGTTGCCAGCAGTGGCGAGCGTTAGCCTAGCCAGCACCGAAAGCGCGATGCTGACTTACTTTGTTATTTTTTTGCTATTAACTCTATAAGCATTATTTTTTGTTTAGATGCTTCAAACCAAAATCCACCAGACACGAATGCCACACCAAAAACTAGCATCCCAAATGGTATTAACATCGGCATTGAAAATCTGTCTAGGCGGGTAAGGACTGCAATACAACCAACACTTACCCCCGAAAACCAAATAAACATAAAGCACATGACCGCAAAATGCAGGCGCATTGAGATTGTCACTCGAGCACCTGTACTTATTTGCTCAACTTTTCCTTCAATGACCGGCAGAAACGAATTCCGATAAGAAATATTTTTGGTAATCTCAAACTCTCGTTCGTTAACATGGCCACTAAATTGCTCAGCGGGACTGAAATTAAAAAACTTTTTCTTTCCTGTTCGCTGTTTAATCCGCTGCAAAACTTCAGCAACAGATAAACCTGAATCAATTTGGAATTTTTCGTATGGAATTATCTTCATAATGCCCCAGAAAACCAACGCCCGCCTAAGGGGCTGGCAACGCCACGCGTTGACAGACCCTCTTGAGGCGTTTGTTATGATTAGAGCCCAAAATCGCTTAAATTCACGCCAAAATAAGGAATCAAAATTTCTAATTCAAATTGTTTGACTTCATGTTCAGGCACACGTGTAAACGTAGAATTATCATTAGGAGTCCACCATTTGTGTTCACCAGAGTAACTACTGCGATTGTTGGAAGCAAAAATGAACTTAAACTCTCTTTCTAACCAACCATCACCATACTTTGAAAATAGGTTTACTGGCCCAATAAACTGGCCAAGAAGGTAAATGCCTTCATTCCCATGAGTGAGATAAAAATAATCACCAGTATTTGCATTAATAAAATCTTCTGCTTGAGATGTAGAAGAAGTACCTTTACCTCGAGTATCTTTATGAACATAAACCAGTCCAGAACTGATAGATTCAATAATATCTCGAAATTCAAACTCACGCGTTCCTTGAGATAACTTCCAAAATTTAGGTTGCATTATTCATTTCCATTAAAATCAATCACAAAAATTAAAAAATCACATAACCGTATTTCTTCAACGGCTAAGAACCCGCAAGTTATTGCCGTTTTTCATGACAACTGGTGATTTAAACTATCCGTTTTTTGTCTGATTTCAACAAGATATAAACATTAGTTGTGGTTCAGGGAACGAGAAAGAAAGTGTTGCGCCCGCAAGACTCGCAAAAATAACTCAGGGTTTGTTTTTAGGCGATTTTTAGGTTTTGTATTCGGCTATGTCAAATATCCGCTACTACACAAACCAACCTTCAGATCCCAACGCTTTTGGCCCCGTTTTAGTGAGCCGCTTTAAAATCAGTGGTTTGAGGTTTTAAGCTGGGGAGTGTCTGAGGCCGCCGACGCTAGCGGCGGCCGAGTTGCCCCAGCGCCTCAAACGGCTGATTTTATTGCGGGATTTCGAGCGATCCGGGGTCGCCTTTTGTTGGTTACTTATTTTGGCGAAGCAAAATAAGTAACTCGCCAACGGCGAAAGCTTTTAAAAAGCTGCAAGGGAATAACACCAGTCATGTTCACGGCACCCGTGTCTGACTGCCCCAAAGCTGCGCTCTGGGTCGAGTCAGACCTACGAAACTTCACAAGGCTTTCGCGAAAGCTTTGAACAAAGCCAGCTGCAAGGGAATAACACCAGTCATGTTCACGGCACCCGTGTCTGACTGCCCCAA
>CAZGHW010000061.1:0-20699 GCA_964525695.1 uncultured Rheinheimera sp.
AAGTTAAAGTTAAAGAAGGCGATAAAACTCGTCTGCAGGCTTACGAAGGCGTTGTTATCGCCAAGCGTAACCGCGGTTTACACTCTGCTTTCACTGTTCGTAAAATTTCGAACGGCGAAGGTGTTGAGCGTGTATTCCAAACACACAGCCCAATGATTGACAGCATCACGCTGAAACGTCGTGGTGCAGTGCGCCGTGCCAAGCTTTACTACTTACGCGATCGTTCAGGTAAATCAGCGCGTATCCGCGAAAAGCTTAACTAAGCACTCTTTAAAAGCTGCCTGCGGGCAGCTTTTTTTTTGCCTGTGGCCAGCTATTTCGCGGCAGATAAGCAGGCGAGTCCAGCCTTACAGAACATTACATTTTACCAACAATTCCGTCGGTGCTTTTCCTATTGCGCAGCAGTTAAAGTTTTGTCATGGACAAGGGCAATATCTGCCCCTTTATGCGGTTTGATAAAACGGACTGAGGGAAAAATGACTGTATCTTCGCAACTAAATGTTCTATCGCTCGGCGCTCTGATGGTTGTTTCGCTCACGAGCCTGGTCGGCTGTGGTGGTTCTGAAGAGCTGAAACAGCAGCTTGAACATGACACTAGTTTTACTGTGGTGAATGGGCTGGATTATCCAATAGATTTTTATCTTCAACACAGAGCGATAACAACTGCCAGCTTCTCTGGTTTATTTGCTGATACAAATCGAGTGATGCGCGACATCCCGCAAGGGGCTGCCAGTCCGCTTTATCGTTATCGCTACAGCGGACATTTACCAGCAACAAACTTGGGAATTCGCAACAGTATCAATCAGGTTGATGAGGCGAAACTTTACCGTGCACTGCAAGATAAAGAAAATCTCTGGTTGACCGTTTGGCGTAGTCAAGATCAGCAGCCGCAAGTAACGATCATTCCGAAACTGCAACGTCAGCAAGTGGGCAAAATTAATATCCGGATTTTTGCCGATGATGTCTATCAAATGACAATCAACAGCACGGACACAGCTGCAACGCGCAAAGGCGAAGTGACTGATTTTTATGCGCTGGAAAACTGCGCCAACGGTTTAGTTATCAATGGAAAACAGCTTGACCTCTGTAGTGCTGATTTTGGTGCGTCTTACTTGATGTTGCTGGATCACAAGGGTAAAAAGTTGCTGGTCAAAGAATAAAGACGGTGCTGGCGCGGATCTAGCAAATCAGGTTTGTAGAGGCTGGCTTGTGAGGTCTGCGCTGCATGTGGTGTCAAGTCACGCCTTGCAGCAAGTCGGACAGTTTTGTTCTCAATTTAGAAAATCACCAAAGACCAGTAAGTTATTATTTTTGTTCACTCTTTTTTCTGTGACAAAGCCAGACTACAATTGTCGGTATTCAGCTACGGTCGCCAAAAGGAGCCTTTGTGCATTCTGCCAGTTTTATTGAAAAACGCCGTTTTATTATCAAGCTCGGCAAAATGTTGCATAAATTTGGGACTCCGGCTTACCGGTTGGAAGTACATTTATTAGATGTGGCCAGGTTTCTGGGGATTGGTGCTGCTTTTGCCATCACGCCGACCGTACTAACTTTTGTGATCTGGCAGCCCGGCGAAGAAAATGAATATACCCATGTTGCACGCGTGATGCCAGGCGAGCTGGATTTAGGTTCGTTATCAAGAACCGATGAAATTGTTGATGCGCTGGCCAGTCAGCAATTAACGCTGGAGGAAGCCACTGCCCGGCTCAATGAAATTGCCGCCATGCCCAATCCCTATTCCCGATTTAGTACATTTTTGGCCTTTGGTGCCGCTGGCGGCGCTTTTGCGATGCTGATGCGCGCCAGTTGGCATGATGTGTTCTGGGCCTGCGCCTTAAGCCTATTGGTTTATTTGTTTGTACTCTGGGCTGAGAAAAGCCGGCGTGTGACCAATATGCTGGAACCTTTGGTGGCGCTAGTGTCGGCTTTTGTCGCGACTTTTGTTGCTGCTTATGCCGATGCCGGTATTCATGTGCCCCTAGTGGTGCTGTCGTCCATTATTGTGTTTATTCCAGGTTTAGCATTAACGCTGGGCTTAGCGGAGTTGGCGGCCCGGCATCTGGTTTCTGGTACGGCCAGGATCATGGATGCCGTGATGTTGTTATTTAAGTTGTATTTTGGCGCTTTCCTTGGGATGGCGTTAGGTCAGCTCTGTGTTGGCGAAGTGGCAGTACAACCTGGCATGCCAGTCCCCGCCTGGACCGCTTGGCTGGCGGTAGCGATTTTATGTGGCAGTCTGGTGATCGTGTTTCGTGCCCGTGCCAAACATATTCTCTGGGGCCTGGCGTCAGGTTTTATTGCTTATGGTGCTAGTTTGGTAGGGGGGATTTATCTGGGGCTGGCGCTGGGGGCTTTTGTTGGTGCTTTTGCTGTTGGCGTCTATGGCAATATTTTTACCCGCTTGATGAATGCGCCTGCCAGTATTGTGTCTTTGCAAGGCATGATAGTGCTGGTGCCCGGCAGTAAAACTTATATTGGTCTAAATTCGTTGATTTCCGGCGAGCATATGGTGGCGACTGAACAATTAGGACAGCAGACTTTTTTGATTTTTATGTCATTGGTGGCCGGATTTATTTTTGCGAATGTGGCATTACCACCGAAAAAAAGTTTATAACTGCGCCTTAGTTGACTTCGATGGGGAGCGCAGGCTGTGGTAATTTTTCTGACCAGCCAGTGACAATACGCTCAAACTCACCGTTGTCTTTTAGTTGTTGCAGGCTTTGCTTGAGATGTTTAACCACTTCGACGCTGGTGGTTAAACTACAAGCCAGATGAAAATCTAAGGGTAATTCAGGTAACGCCAATTTTTTTTGTAATGCATCCAGTGGTACGCCAGATTCTTCCGCCCGGTATTTCAAAATAGTGTCGTTGAGGATGACTAAATCGATGTCATTACGATTTTGCAATAAGTTCAGCATCATAGCGATGTTTTCCAGCACATAGAGTTGCTCCCCTTCTTTAAATCCTTGCTTGAGCAGGTAATGATGCGTGATATCGTCGCGCGTCACTGCGGTCACATACTGTTTGGCATCAAGCAGCGTCTTGATATGGATATCGCGGCGTTTCTTAAGCGCGTAAAAGGCAGTGCTGTTGTGTGAAATGGCGCCAATCCAATGAAACAGTGGGAGTCGTTCCTCGCTGCGCGAAATGGAATAAATACAACTATTAGGCTGGCGCAATGCCATCTGATAAGCCCGGCTCCAGGTCGATGCTTCAATTTGGTAATTCACAGTCGCCAGTTCAAAAGTACGACGCACCACTTCGGTGGCAAAACCACTGATCTGGGTCGCCTCGACAATCTGATAGGGTGGCAGATGCTCAGTAAAAACCCGCACAGTCAGCGGCTTCGCCTCAGCGACTGCTGGGGAGCCAAGTGCAAAACTTGCAAGTATAGAGTACCAGAGCCGCATCGGTGCAATCACCTCATCACCAGTTGAATAAATAATGTAACGGGCTTCTGTCCAGGCCGCAATATGACTGCTGCATCCGAGCATTAATTTCGATTATTTTTTGTCCGCCCAGTTGGTTGCGCGTTCATGAACATTTTAATGTGTAATTATTTTTATACGGTTTAGGTTTCTCTTAAAAATAACAGCTTTAGCTTATTGCCGCATTTTTACTGGTTTTATTGGTTGACTTTGTCATGGTCGCTTTTTAATATGCAGCTAACTGTAATTTATTAAATACTATATGTATTTAAAAGTTTACGGCTGAATTTCTTCAAACGAGAGAAATTCAGCCGCCAACCGGAGCCCGTAACATGCGTAAAATTGTCGATGATGTAAGAATTGTGGCCGAGCGGCCATTAAGCCCACCTTTAGTGCTGAAAAGAGTGTTACCCCTGTCCGAGCAAGGCGCATCATTTGTCCAGCAATCGAGACAGGACATCGCCGATATTATTCATGGTCGTGATCCACGCTTGTTAGTGGTGACCGGACCTTGCTCTATCCATGATCCGGTGGCCGCCCTTGAATATGCTGAGCGACTCAAAGCCTTGCAACTGCAATACAGCGATAGTCTGTATATTGTGATGCGGGTTTATTTTGAAAAACCCCGCACCACTGTCGGCTGGAAAGGCTATATCAACGATCCTCACCTGGATGATTCCTTTGATTTGGAAACCGGCTTAACCCGTGGTCGTGAATTGTTACTCAAATTAATTGAAATGGAATTGCCGACCGCGACTGAAGCTTTGGATCCCATCAGCCCGCAGTACCTGTCCGATTTAATCTGCTGGGCCGCTATTGGTGCCCGTACCGTTGAATCTCAAACGCATCGTGAAATGGCCAGTGGTTTATCGATGCCGGTCGGTTTTAAAAATGGCACTGACGGTAATCTGAGTATTGCCCTTAATGCGCTGCAATCGGCTGCGAGTCCGCATACCTTTATTGGGATTAATCAACGCGGTGAAGTGGCACTGGTACAGACGGCCGGTAATCCGGACGGGCATATTATTTTGCGTGGCGGGCAACAACCCAATTACGACAGCAGCAGTATTGATGCCGCTGTGGCACAGCTACACAAGTTAGATTTACCGCTGGCGATTGTGGTTGACTGCAGTCATGGCAATTCGAATAAAGATCACAACCGACAAGGGCAAGTGGCGGAAGCTGTGGTGGCGCAGCGACTGCTCGGAAATAAGGCTATTATTGGTCTGATGCTGGAAAGTCATCTGCATGGCGGCCGGCAAAACATCGTCAATGGCAAAGCCGAATTATATGGTGTTTCGGTCACTGATGCCTGTATTGACTGGCAAACCACAGCTCAGTTATTGGCTGGCTTGCATGTACAGATGCAACCTGTGGTTGCAGCGGCTTAAGAGGATATCATGAGTCATTTCAACACGGACCCAATGGCCGCATTGCAGCCATTGCGCCAACAAATCGATATGATTGACAGCCAATTGGTGCAATTGCTGGCCGACAGAGCAAAAATTACCGCCCAGGTGGGGCAGGTGAAGCAACAGCATGCTTTACCGCTTTATGTACCGGAGCGGGAAATGGCGTTGCTCAAGGCCAGACGTGCGCAAGCGGAGCAAGTCGGGGTGTCTGCTGAGTTGGTCGAGGACGTACTACGTCGGGTGATGCGTGAATCTTATCAAACCCAGGAAACAGGCTTTGTCTGTTGCCGCGCTGGCGGCGGTAAAGTGCTGGTGGTTGGTGGCGCTGGTGCGCTGGGTCAACGTTTTGTGTCATTATTCCAGCGCTCTGGTTATCAGGTGGCGGTGTTGGAAACTGCGGATTGGCCACAAGCATCTGCTTTGGTTGCAGATTGTTGCCTGGTGTTGATGGCGGTGCCCATTCACTTAACCACAACGCTGATCGCCCAGTTGCCGCCGTTGCCAGCGAATTGTGTACTGGCGGATCTGACCAGTGTCAAAGTGCAGCCTTTACAGGCGATGTTACAACAGCATACTGGCCCGGTGCTTGGCTTGCATCCGATGTTTGGGCCTGATATCAGTAATATTGTCAAACAGGTGGTGGTTTGCTGTCATGGCCGCGGCGAAGCCGAGTATCAGTGGTTGTTAGCTCAGTTTAAAGTGTGGGGCGCAGTGCTGACGGAAAAAACAGCCAGCCAACATGATGAGCTGATGCAACTGATCCAAGCGATGCGCCATTTCAGTTCTTTAGTTTATGGTGTGCATTTGGCGGAGGAGCATGCAGATTTACAGCAGTTGCTTGAGCTGAGTTCACCCATCTATCGGTTGGAACTGGCGATGGTGGGGCGATTATTTGCCCAAAATGCCGAATTATATGCCGACATTATGTTGTCTTCCGCCGCAGTCACTGGCTTATTACAGCGTTATCAGCACCGCTTTAATCAGTTGTCACATTTATTGGCGGCGAAAGATAAAGCTGGCTTAATGGCCGAATTTGCCAAAGGCCAGCAGTTCTTTGGTGGACTGGCGACACAATTTTTACAAGAAAGCCGGCGTTTGTTGCAAAAAGCAGCTGATGAGCGCAGTTAGCAGCTATCTTTTCGTGGCGATCAAGTGGCGGCTCTATCAGTTTGACTATGCAGTCGCCAGATAACTATTTATACTTTTTCATTTGTTGCTGGCAGATGAACGGTTGTGACTGATATTTTCAAAATGATGTGGTTTCGTCTGGTGCAGCTGCTGCGGTATGGGTTGGCGCTATGGTTAACTTTGCTGCTGTTATTTGCTTTTGTGCCAGTACCTTATACCGCGGTGATGTTAGAACGGCAGTTGTCGGCCTGGTGGCAGGGAGAGCTGTCTTATCAGCGCCGTCACCAGTGGGTCCCGTTGTCTGAGATTTCGCCGCATTTATTACAGGCGGTGGTCGCGGCGGAGGACCAGAAATTTTTGACGCATCATGGTTTTGATTTGCCAGCGATTGAAAAAGCACTCGACTATAACAGTAAAGGCAAAAGGATCCGCGGAGCTTCCACTATCAGTCAGCAAACAGCAAAAAACGTGTTCTTATGGACCGGACGCAGTTGGCTACGTAAAGGTCTGGAAACGGGTCTGACAGTGCTATTGGAGACCGTCTGGGGCAAACCACGGATCCTGGCCGTTTATCTGAATTCGATTGAATTTGGGCCTGGTGTCTATGGCGCTGAAGCTGCAGCCAAACACTATTTTGGCACTTCAGCGGCGAAACTGAATCGTTCTCAGGCGGCGTTGCTAGCTGCTGTCTTGCCAAATCCGCATCGTTTCTCGGTGCAAAAACCTTCGGCTTATGTCAGCAAACGCCAGCAATGGATTTTACGGCAGATGCGACAATTGGCTCCGCAATCCCGTCGCCTACAACAGTCTCACCCCTGAACACTGCTCCGATCTGACGGTGTTTTGCCTGAAAAAACTGCGATTTAGCCGTAGTTCTGCGAAATAATACTGTGCTTGCAGCTTGCGGTTGGGTATCTTATGACGCTTACCTGCTGCTGTTTTCAGGGGATCTCAGTCATCATCCACAGCGCAGGTCAGAACGGTTACATCGTTCTGTCATAACTATAACAACCGAGGAATATGTGAATGAACGAATTTGTTTCAGCGGTGAATAGTATTATCTGGAGCCCGGCACTGATCGCACTCTGCCTTGGCGTTGGATTGTACTTTTCGATCCGTTCCCGATTTTTACAAATCCGCCATGTCCGGGAAATGGTCCGGCTGATGTTTGATGGTAAAAGCTCCAACAGTGGCGTTTCTTCGTTTCAGGCGCTGACGATGACGTTAGCGGGGCGGGTGGGGACCGGTAATATTGCCGGCGTCGCAACTGCTATTACTTTTGGTGGACCGGGGGCTGTGTTTTGGATGTGGGTTGTTGCCTTTTTGGGGGCTAGCTCTGCCTTCGTCGAGTCAACGCTTGGCCAGGTTTACAAAGAAAAAATTAACGGACAGTACCGCGGTGGTCCGGCTTTTTATATTGAAAAAGGATTAGGGATCGGTTGGTACGCTTGGTTATTTGCCATTGCGACTATTTTTGCGACTGGCTTGTTATTACCAGGAGTCCAGGCCAATTCCATCGCATCAAGTTTGCAAACGGCCGTTGGGATCAGTCCGAATGTCACAGCTGCAGTACTGGCGATTGTGCTTGGTTTTATCATTTTCGGCGGCGTGAAGCGTATTGCGACCTTTGCCGAAGTGGTCGTGCCTTTTATGGCACTGAGTTACATTATTGTTGCCTGTGTGGTGGTGGCGCTGAATATTGAACAATTACCCGGGGTTGTTAAACTGATTATTTCCAGTGCTTTTGGCATGGATGCAGGTTTTGGCGCTATCTTAGGCATGGCGATTATGTGGGGGGTTAAACGCGGCGTTTATTCCAACGAAGCAGGACAGGGCACAGGACCACATGCTTCTTCTGCCGCAGCCGTGAGTCACCCGGCAAAGCAAGGTCTGGTCCAGGGCTTTTCGGTCTATATCGATACCTTGTTTGTCTGTTCTGCCACTGCCTTTATGTTACTGATCACGGGTCAATATAATGTGCAGGCGGAAGATGGTACTGCGTTATTTACCGGTATCAAAGGTGTGGCGGCAGGCCCGGGTTATGTGCAAACTGCAATGGAAAATGTGCTTCCTGGATTTGGTTCTTTATTTGTGGCTATTGCTTTGTTGTTTTTTGCCTTCACCACTATTGTCGCTTATTACTACATTGCGGAAACCAATATTGCATTTATCAACCGGAAAATAAACCGGCCCTGGCTGACCTTTGTCTTAAAAGTAGGCATCATGGCTTCAACAGTTTATGGCGCGGTAAAAACAGCAGATTTGGCTTGGGCATTGGGTGATATTGGCGTCGGTTTGATGGCATGGCTGAATATTATCGCCATTCTGTTGATGCACAAGGTCGCTTTCAGTTGCTTACGGGATTATGAAGCGCAGAAAAAACAAGGATTGGACCCGGTGTTTCATCCGGAAAAGTTAGGCATTAAAAATGCTGATTACTGGGAAGGTAAAACTGACGCTGAGTTATTAAGCTCAAGTCTTGCCAATGCCGCTTTGCAGGACCCGGTGAAAAACCAATCGTGAATTTTTCACAACCAGTCATTCAATCTAAACGATAGTCAGCGGCCGCTGACTATCTTTTTATCCATTTCAAAGCGGATCGCTGATGGGGCACAAGATGCCGTGCGTGATATTGGAGTCAAAACTTAAAGAGGGTTTCACTTGCGATTGATCACTGCACGTTTGAGTCTACGCCAACCTGAACTGAGTGATGCCGGGTTTTTGTTGCAGTTACTCAATGATCCAGGTTTTCTGCGTTTTATCGGCGATCGTCAGGTCCGGACCCTGGCCGAGGCTGAAACCTATCTGCAACAGCGGATTTTGGCCAGTTTTCAACAGCATGGTTTTGGCTTGTGGCTGGCTGAACGGCGTAGTGACGGTCAGGTCGTTGGTCTTTGTGGTCTGGTACTGCGGGATTATCTGCCATGCCCGGATCTGGGGTATGCGCTGCTGACACCTTATTGCGGCCTTGGCTATGGTACCGAACTGGCTTTAGCTGTGCTGGCGCACTGTAGTCACAGCCTGCAATTAGCTGGCATTTGCGCTATCGTCACGCCGGAAAATCAGGCCTCTAAGCAGTTGTTGCAGAAGGTCGGCATGCGATGGCTGCGACAAATCCAGCCGCCGGATACTGAGGAATGGCTTGATTTGTACCAGTTGAATTGGACAGCATCCGACTGATCCTGTTGGCCTGAGATTCAAGCCGCCTCTGGGTTATTGCTGCATGCTTGGGCTTTGGTTATCAGTGAGCCGCTGCTGCTGGCGGATAAAATCCTGATAACTACGTTGACTGACGTCTTGTAAACAGCTGCTAGCCAGCGGTTCTGGCAGTTGAGCACATTGCGCGCGTTGTTCGTCTCTAATTTTATTAAACCAATATTCTTCGCTGCCCCGTTGCGGTGTACTGCACGCCTGCAGTAAAAATAACAGACTGAATAAGCTAAATATTTTCTGCATCCATTGTCTCCTGATCCGTAAATTGCTGACTGATAGCCAGCCGTACCACTATGGCATGGCCTTCGCCAACGAACAAGCTGCACTGGCTCAGTGCAGCTGATTTGGCAACTGTAAGGTCAGAGCAGTGGCCAGCCGACAGTGTCTGCTCACTCAACTTTCATCAAACTGCCATCTTGCGCTGCCAAGGTAGGTCAATTGTATTTTGGTCCGACATTCAACCCTGGGATGCACATTGTGGTCGCATATACATTGCCTGAGCTACACCAACTGGAATTATTGCTAGGCAGTGCTCCACCTCAGGTCAGCGCCACTGAGCTTGGCCGTATTCAGATGGCCGGTCAAAGTTTTCCATGGTATGCCGTCGAAATTGGGCCGCGGGCACCAGACAAACCTGTGATGCTGCTGACTGCTGGTGTGCATGGCCTGGAAAAAATTGGTACTCAGGTGGTGCTGGCTTATCTGGAAACCTTATGCCGTCGGCTGGAGTGGGACCAGCAGTTTGCTGATTTGTTCAATAAAGTGCAGTTGTGTTTGCTGCCTTTGGTCAATCCGGCCGGCATGGCACTGGGCTGGCGCTCGAATCATCATCATGTTGATTTAATGCGTAATGCGCCGGTGGAAGCGCAGGAAAAAGCGGCCTGGTTGCTGGGTGGGCAGCGTTATAGTCCACGTTTGCCCTGGTATCGCGGTGCCGCCGGGGTATTGCAGCAGGAAAATCAATTGTTAGTCAGTTACACTCAAAGTCACTTTCAAGCGCCATTTTTACTGGCGCTTGACTGTCATTCCGGCTTTGGCCGCACCGACCGACTCTGGTTTCCCTATGCCAAATCTGCCCGCCAACCGATAGCGCATCTGGCGCAAATGCATCGGTTGCGCGAGTTATTTTTTCAGACTTATCCGCAGCAAAACTATATTTTTGAGCCACAAAGCCGGCACTATCTGTGTCATGGTGATATCTGGGATTACCTCTATGATCAAGCGCTACAGCGTGAATTAACCTTCTTACCGCTGACGCTGGAAATGGGCAGTTGGAACTGGGTGCGGAAAAATCCGTTTCAGTTATTCCGCAGCCATGGCTTATTTCATCCGGTGAAACCACATCGCATTAAAAGAGTACTGCGCTCGCATTTGATCTTATTAGATTTTTTATTACATGCCACAGCTGCAGCCCCGGACTGGCTACCAACGGTCAGCAGCAGAAACGCCAGTGAAGCGGGGGAGTTATGGTATCAGTTGTAGCAGCAAGCCGTCATTCGACGCTCAGACCCGTGGTGTTAGTCAGGGGTTTGGCGCGCGAGCAACGACATTGGGGCGATTTTCGCCAGTTATTACAGCAGCAACTGCCAAATCCGGTGCTGGCGCTGGATTTACCTGGGATGGGCCAGGCCAATGCCATGCTATCGCCGCTGCGCATTGAATTGATGGCGGGGCAATTCGCCCGGCAATTGGCTGAGCTGCAGACTGGGCCTTGTCATTTATTAGCGATGTCACTAGGCGCTATGGTGGCAATGGCGGTGGCCGATCTATATCCACAGCAAGTGCAATCGTTGTTATTAATCAATAGCAGTGCGGCTGGCCTGACGCCGTTTTATCAGCGTTTGAACTGGCGTTGTTATCCCAAAGTGTTGCAGGCACTTACAGTGTCAGTGGCAAAACGCGAACAGTTGATTTTGCAGTTAACCGCCAATAATCCGCAGGTTTGGCAGCAGACATTGCCCCAATGGCAGCGATATGCCAGCGAAACGCCGGTCAGCCGCAGTAACGTGCTGCGCCAGTTGCTGGCTGCTAGCCGCTTTCAATTACCGGTGAAACCGGCTTGCCCAGTGCTGTTAGTGGCCAGTAAAGCCGACCGGCTGGTGAATTGGCAAGCCAGTGCCAGCATTGCCAGACATTGGCAGGTGCCGCTCCATTTACACGCCAGCGCCGGGCACGATCTGGCACTGGATGATCCGGCTTGGTTATTACAGCAGGCGCTGCAGTTTTATCACTCCTTTAACAGTTGAGGATTGTGTTGGCGAGCCTGGCCGCTTGTTGACGAATCTCATGTACCGCAGTGGTTTCCCACAAGGCGCCTCGCAGCAGGGGGCCAATCGCGTAAATCCCCGGCAGGGCTTGACCTTTGGCATCTGCCAATTGCAGCTCTGTTGCCCATTCGTTGGTCTTGGCAGGCACTGACGATGTTGCTGCCAGCGCCAATCCCTGCCCCAGCGGGCCCGCAGCCAGCATACCGCTGGCAATCGCTTGTTGCAGGAAATGACCCGATAAACGACGATAATCGGTGGTAGGGCCAGTGCAGTTGATCAGTGCATCCAGCCGCAGCTGTCGTGTCAAACCATCGCTTCTGTTACGCCATGTGACCTGTAGTTGTGCACCAGAAGGACGCACGGTTTCTAAGTGACCGGCCTGCACTTGCAAGCCGCCTTGCTGCTGTGCCGCTAGCAGAGTCGCCAGCATGTCAGGCGGCAGTTTATGCCGTAATACCCCCCAGCGATGGCGTAAATGACGCAGAAACTGCTGCTTTTGCCAGTCGCTGAATTGGCACCAGTAACGCTGAGCGTGAGGACGTATCACTTCCAACAACTGGTGCAGATCCGGTTTGGTGACTGCGCAATGCCGTTGCTGCTGAAACCAGTGTAACAGTTGGCGCGGTGAAGATGCGGTGGTTGGCGGCGCTATCGGTTGCTGTGGGGCAGCCGTTGTGGCTACAGCCGGATGTGCCAGCATGGCAAAGCCATGTGGCGACAAGGACAGGATTGGCTGGCGCACACCGGCATGTCGCAGTGCCAAAAAAGCATCGACCATGCTCAAACCATTACCGAGGATCAGCACCTGACTATCAGCACGAAGTCGCTGATAACTTTGGGCTTGCCAAGGATCAGGCCGATAAGCCGGATGCAGCAACACCTCGGTTGGCAGCACGGCTGGGCTGGCGGGGCGTTCATGACCACAAGCCAGCACTAACACATCAGACTGCCAATGCGTCAGCGAACCTGTGGTATCCATTGGTTGTGCTGTGTCCAGTCGATGCCCTGCAATCTGCGGTTTCCCTTGTTGGATTTGCAATTGACAGATATCAGCATGGATAGATTCCAACCGGATCCCTTTGCTTGCGGCCAGTTGCTGGCTTTGTTGCCATTGTTGTTGTAGATAACGACCATAGCAGCGCCGTGGTAGAAAAAGACTGGCCAGTTGTTGCTCTGAGTCGTGACTAAATTCGTTTTGTTGTGCCAACCAGTGCACAAAGTGATGAGGCTGATCCGGCCACAGACTCATGCGACCCGCCGGGACATTTAATAACAAATCCAAACCTTGGTCAGCATAAGCAATACCAGTTTGGGTGTGGTTCCTGCGTTCAAACAGTCGGATCTGTAACGCGGTATTGGCTTGTCGGACCAATTGCATGGCAACGGCGCTACCAGCAAAGCCTGCGCCGATAATATTGATTTGTTTCATAAAAAGCATGATGTGTCAGGCATGCAACTGTTATCGCCTGCCGTAAGCTGGTTGTCAATCTGATCCTGAGCCAGCCTGGTTGTGTATGCTTTATTGCGATGCCGTGGTGATCAAATTCAGATGGGGTTTGCCGGCAATATAGTGCTGGCGAAACTGCTGGAAATACTCAGCCAGCGCTGTGGCAGCACGATGATCAGCTGCCAGCTTGAGGACTTCTACCGCGACTTCGGCCGTGCAAAGCTGATGTAAATGCGCAGCTTCGCGTAACTGATAGCAGGAGGCCGTCTCTGGTTGAATACCAAGCACCGGAAAATTGGCCAGATAAGGGCTTTTGCTAAACATTTTCTTGGCTTCGCGCCAGGTGCCATCCAACATAATAAACAACGGAATTCTGTCATCCGCGACCGGTTTGTCGATACAGCGGCTTGGCTCTGCATATTGGGTTGGAAAAATAACAATCGGCTGATAGCGGGGATCCGCCAACAGTGCCAGTAACGCAGGATCGGGCTGCGTTCTGTCCCAGACAAAGGCGTGATTATCCGCCGCCACATCTGCAATTAACCGTCCGGTGTTGGTCGGTTTAAAACATTCACCAGTGTACATCAGGAGTAAAAATGCACTGCGGGCGCAGGGTTGTGGTTTCTTGGCACAGAGACAATCGACAACTGGTAACAGACAATGTTCACATCTGACCACTCTGCTGCCACGGGCGTTAAATGGTTTGGTCGTTTTTTGAAGTTGCTGCGTTCGCAGCGCCAGTACTGAATTGATATGGTTCACACAACACTCCTGCTCGGGGGGCGCATTGTAACTGAAGTTCATCCCGCCAGCACCTGTTGCGGATGACTGTTATCTTTCCAGAAAATATTTTTATTTTTGGGTAAATAATGTTGCTTTTTTGATTCGCTGTTCTTTAGGATGAAGCAGAGCATGCAAACTGACCATTGTCCTCAGCCATCCAGGGATGTCGTGCTGATTTGCGGCCACAGATAAGAAGAATAAAAAACAGGAGCAAATCAAATGGAACAACGTTGTTACTTATTCGGCAGTGATCAACTGCCAGATGGCTTACACCCCCTGAGTCGTGACCAATTGCAGGAAATTGGCAGTTGGCCCGGTGAAGTGCCGTTGTTATTTAAAATTTTATGTTCAGTGGAAACCAGGCTCTGTCCGTCAGTGTTGTTTCACCCTTGTCAGGATCAAGCGCTGCTGGCAGATTTTTCCCTGGGGCTGGCGGAATTACAGCGGTTTTTACAAAAAATCCGCCATCCGCAATTGCAAGCTGATATTCGATTGACTTTGGAGTTTCTGCAACAACCGCAATTGCAACGGCGTTATTTTGTGCTGGAAACCAGTGAAGTATTTCGCCAGGGCGCTAAAACCAAAGTCTGGCAAAATATGCAGTTATGTCAGCAATTCCGTCAGTTAGCTGGTGAAATGACACTGACGTTACAACAATTACAACTGCCACAGCAGTTGCCAAGCCCACTGAAAAAGCCGGGGTTACTGGCGCGTTTATTGGGGGTGCCCGCGCAACCATGCCAACCTGATCAGCAACAATTGATCCGCAGTTTGGGCTTTACCGCCTTTGTTGCCGCCAGAGGTGGCAGCAAACACAGAGCCGAAGCTGGTGTGACCGGTCCAGCTAGCCTTGCAGGCAGCGGCCAGCACTGTTAAATCTACAGTGAGCCAACAGGCTTCTGTGTTTGTGCTGCCAGCGCCATCGTGCTCGTTGGCTGTGCATCAGCCGCAAAACGTTGGCACAGTGGGTAAGGGAAAATATCTTCCAGTCGGCCTGCTTGAATATCGGCTTGTCTGGCTTGCCAATAACTGGCGTCCAGCAGCTCTGGATGACTGTCGGTTAACATGGCCCTGAGTGCTGGTTGTGGCGTGACAAAAGTAGCAATTTGTTCCGGGAATACATCGCCCGGACTGACGCTATACCAAGGTTCTGCCGAGAGCATGTCATCCCAGTTATCGCTTTTAGGAATTGCCCGGAAATTAACATCCAATAGATACTGCACTTCATCGTAATCGTAGAAGACCACCCGGCCATGCCGGGTCACACCAAAGTTTTTCAGCAGCATATCGCCTGGGAAAATGTTGGCTGCGATCATATCTTTAATTGCTTGACCATAATCCTGCATCACACGGCGCTGTTCAGTGGCATCCACTTGCTCCAGATATATATTCAGCGGCGTCATCCGGCGTTCAATATATAAATGTGAAATGACCAGTAAGCCATCTTCAATCCTAATCGAACCTGCAATACTGTTGGTTAATTCAGCCAGTAGCTCCGGACTGAATTTTTGCAGTGGCAGCGCCACATCAGAGTATTCCATGGTATCGGCCATCCGGCCGACCCGATCGTGTTTTTTTACCAGTAAATAGCGTTGTTTGACCGTGTCGCGACCAAAGGCTTTGGTATCGGCAAATCGATCGCGGATCACCTTAAATACATATGGGAAAGAGGGCAGGGTAAATACCATCATCACCATGCCGCGAATGCCAGGTGCTGCGACAAATTGATCGGTACTACGCTGTAAATGTTGCAGCAACTCGCGATAAAACTCCGTTTTGCCTTGTTTATGCAAACCGACAGAAGCATAGAGTTCGGCCAGAGTTTTATGTGGCATCAACTCTTTGAGAAAATGCACCAAGGCGGAAGGGACGGGTAAATCCACCATAAAATAAGCGCGGGAAAAGCCAAAAATAATACTCATTTGCTGGGCATCCGTCAGCAGCGTATCGAGATATAACCGGGTCCCGGCTGGCTGTTGTTGTTGCAGGATCGGAATAATAAAAGGTTGCTGGCCATCCGGGCTGACCACCCGGCCGATAAGATAAGCTGCTTTATTGCGATAGAACAATGACTTGAGCATATCAAACCGGATCTGATACACCGGATAGCGACCATGTGCTGATTGCTGCCGGAAACGTTGCACAATCAGCCTGATGTCCCGCTCCAAGTCCGCAAAAGGTAAACCTAGCGCATAGCTGGCAATAATTTTGCGGATGCAGTGCCGCAGTCCATCCTGGGCCGGGAAATAGCTGTCGTACACTGACGCGACTGGTGCTGGTAACCGTTGTTTGCTCAGCGTCGATTCAATAAAAATATTCTGATTGTGAAAGTATTTGCGTTCAAACAGGCGACAAAACACGGAGTTGTAGAAAGTTTCAGCCAGTTCTGCTTGCGGATGAAACAATAAAAATTGCTGGTAATGTTGTTTCACTTGCTGCCATAACGGTTCATCCAGTTGTTGCGCCGGCAATTCCAATAATAAGCGGTCTATGCTTTCCTGCACCCGCAAATCATAAAACGAAATCCGATCAGAACTGTCTTTGGCAAAACCCTGCCAGTCAGATTGGTTGAATCTGTGTTTGGCCTGGGCGGTGATTTGTAAGAACAAACTAAAATGCCGTCGAAAGCCTTTGAGGATCACTTCTGCGATATGTTGGGCTTGAGACATGCGGCTACCTGCGGCTGAGTTTTTGCTCTAATCCTATTGATAACGGATATGGGCTAAAAATGCAATCGGCATGACAGCATCCAGCTTGTCATGGCATCGCATCAATGCGCTTGTTGCTGCGCTTATCTGCCTGCATGCATAGACCTGCTGCTGCGACAGCGTTATAGTCAGAGCCTCTACCACGGACTGCTCGCTGGGGTGTCAGGGCGGGGTGGCGTTTATGATGTTGTGATAGGAGCAACTACAATGCTGGTGACCTTCCATAGTAAAAATTATTATCCCATCACCATGTTTGGTGATGTCGCTTTTCAGCTGCTGCAAGGCATGGGGTTGGATCCGAAAGTACCAGGAGCCATCTATGCCGATGATGTTCCGCAGGTATTGTGGCAATTACAACAATGGCTGGAATCGCAGCAAACAACTGAACCTGCCGCTGAGACCGAACTTGAGACGGTGGCGCCACCTGTGGGTATCAAGCTGCGGGCGGTACCATTGTTAGAGATGCTTCGGGGTGCTGCCAAGGCGAACCATGGCGTCAGTTGGGATTAAGCTGGTAGTGAGGCGGGCTGACTTGCTGTGCTAGAGCTGCATCTCTGCCAGCAACCAATGGGCAAAATCCTGCATGGCGGCTGTTTTTGTTCTGGACTGCAGCCGGGTTAACCAATAGCCCCCTAAAGTAATCTCATGCCCAAAGGGTTGGACCAAACGCTGCTGTTGTAACAGATGCGCGAACATCCGTGGCGGCGCAATGGCAATACCTGCGCCAGCTTGAGCCGCTTCAATCATGGTGATGGAAGAGTCAAACACCATGACCGGATGGGCGGGCGACAACACGGGGCCGCCAGCCGTTTGTAGCCAGGCGCTCCACTCATCACGCCGATAAGAGCGTAATAGTGTAAATTTAAGTAAATCAGATAGTTGTGTCAGTTGGTTGGCAATGTCCGGCGCGCATAATGCGGATAATGGGCTATCGCCCAGATAATAGGCTTCAGTACCGTGCCAGGCGCCGTCACCGAAGCGGATGGCATAATCCAGCCCTTCTGCTGCCAAATCCACTCTGTTATTATTGGTGGAGATTTGCAGTTCAATATGCGGATATTTCTGATAAAAAGCGGGCAAGCGGCGCAGTAAAAAACCGATCGCAAAAGTACCGACCACCCCAATTTTCAGCTTTTCTTTAATCTGCCGGCTGACGAAAAAATCCAATACTGTAGCCATCCGGTCAAAAGATTCATGCAGCACCGGCAGCAAATTCTCGCCCTCTGGCGTGAGAATTAAGCCTCGGGGGACCCTGACAAATAATTGGCATTGCAGATGTTCTTCCAGCATTTTGACCTGCTGGCTGATGGCCGAGTGGGTGACATGTAATTCAATCGCGGCCTTGGTAAAACTTAAATGCCTGGCGGCGGCTTCAAAAGCGCGCAGTGATTTTAGCGGCAGATAACTGCGGGTCATAACAACAAACTGCGGGTTGAGGATCAGAGCAGGTTAATCTAATGTTTTCCAACCAGATGTCAATGTTGCTGCTGGCGCTGGCTGGTGATTATTTTTTGATGCAGACCACTAAGGCGTTGCCGGATTGCTGATCCCAGGGCAGAATTTTTTCATAATCATGCGCTAACAGCTGCACCTCGAATAACGGTTGTAACAGTTGTTGGAGCTCGGTAAAACTAACCGCAACCATCGGATGACTGTCGTGCCAGTGCTCAGACTCAGTTGCCGTGGTTTTACTGATATTCAGTTGTAAGGCTTGCTGTTCACCCTGGCCCGGATAATACCAGCCAGATTCAAACACAAACTGACTGTGCTGGTGGTACAGACTGTGTCTGACCCGGCTCTGATTATCGATTTTGTCTTTATCTACCGCGTTAAAACAAAACAGACCTGCGGGTTTTAAAGCAGCATAGACACTGGCAAGACAGGCTTGTAGCTGGCTGATGCTGCCGCTGTAATGCAAAGAGTATAAAAAACAGGTGATCAGGTCTACCGGTTCTGCTAACTGAAAATCACACATATTTTGTTGCAGAAAACGCGCTTCAGGGCAACGCTGACTGGCGATATCCAACATCGGCTGGTGCAAATCCAGTCCAAGACACTGATAACCCGCATCCAGAAAATGTCGTAGATGTGGACCTGTGCCACAGGCCAGATCCAGATGCTGTTTACCACTGTTACCAAACAACTGTTGCAAGCGGTCGATGGCTTGGCTTTGTTGCTGATAATTGATATCGGCACACATCAGATCATAATAACCAGATAAGTCAGTGTACAAGGCGGTGGTCGATGACATCAGTCGCAAATCCGGTCTCAAAGCAGGCGGCGCATGATAGCTCAGATTGCTGCGTTTGCGAAGAAATGGCGCTGTTGCTTTCGATGAATGCTGATATATTGCGCATATTTGTTGCAGATTTGTCGCTGGCTAACACGGGATCAGCAGCTACACTGTTCGTTAAATGGGTATAAATACAGGGATAATTTGCATGGAACATAAAATCCAATGCCGCTGCGCCAAGGTTCAAGGCAAACTCAGCAGGCCGGTTCGACTGACCCGAACTGTGTGTTATTGTCAGGATTGTCAGGTCTTTGCGCACTTTTTGCAGCAACAAGCCGACATCCTCAATCCACAAGGCGGTACTGATATTATTCAAACACTGCCTTGTTATCTGCATTTTAGTCAGGGCAGTGAGTATCTCGCCTGCGTCAGGTTAAGTCCGACCGGTTTACTGCGCTGGTACACCAGTTGCTGTCAGACTGCCATTGGTAACACTTTGCCGGATCACAAAAAATCTTTCGTTGGACTCATTCATTGTTGTTTACAACCACAAGCGCCAGCCACACTGGATAGCAGTTTCGGTCCGGTCCGTGCCGTGGTGAATACGTCAGGGGCGCGCGGTGACACAGCGGTAGCAGCTTTTGGCTTACCTAAGGTGTTGTGGGCCATTGTTCGCATGATGCTGCTGGCCAGGCTCAGTGGCGGCTACAAAAATACGCCATTTTTTCATGTTCAGACCGGCTTGCCGGTGGTGGAGCCTCGGGTGTTAACCAAAGCTGAGCGGCAGGCGTTACAGGCGGCTGTGCAGCTAGCGGATTAAGCTTGCCAGCGGTTTAATCGGTTTTGCTAAGTTGTTGCTGTAAGGCTGGGATCAGGGCTTGATGTTTTTGATGTAAAAAGTGGAATAACTCGGCTTCGGCCAGTACGGCGGGCAGTTGTTGCAAATTTGGTTCAAGGTTTTGCAGGCTTTCCATCGAACTGCTGTCCTCTAACACCACATCCACTTTTTGTTGTACTAACATCTGCACCGCTTGTTGCACTGTATTGACCGCAACTCTGCGACCCGCGAAAGGATATTGCTCTGCCAATTGAAAGCCACGCACGTAAGCAACTGTTAATTGAGAGTTGTGTTGCCAATGCAACCAATCTTTGCCCTGTTCAGCCAGCACATAGGCATGTAATTGAATGCTAGCCAATGGATAAGGCACCGCCTGTAGCTGCGAAAATTGCGCGGCAACAGCCGCGATCCGAAATAATTCGCCATCAAACTGCCCCTGATTCGCCATCAGCATCGAGCGCCCCGATGGCAGGCGCTGCACAATTAACTGATAGCCTAACGCCTGATAAGCCGCTGTTAATCGCAGTTCAATCTGTTGTGATAACTTGGTCTGACTTAAACTCGAAGCAATATAGATGGGGGTGAGTGGCTCTGTTGCTGCTGTGGTGATGGCTGGACTGAGCAGGCACAGCACAAAGCATAAATATTGGCGTCTTAGCAGGGGCAACGGGCCAGACCTTTCACTAAAAAGTTCAGGCAGATAGCCTAACACATGACATCGTCAATGCATGATTAGTGCTGTTGATTTTCGCCAAAAATTCCACAGGTTATACCAGGTTGTCAGCAGGCGGCAGGCCTGTCGGTTTGAAATTGAATGGAAATAACCAAAAGGCAGTACAGCACCAAGTACAGCCAGGCTGCCCTTGGTGCTGCTGTGCTGAGTTAGAGCTGGTAATCCACCACTGGATACCCTAAAGCTTGTAGCTCAGGTTTAAGTTTTTTCGCATCACCGACCACCACAATCGTCATGCTGGTAGGATCCAGATGTTTGGCCGCCAGCGCATTTAATTCAGCTTTACTGATGCTGCTGACAATGGCATTGCGGGTTTTGACAAAATCTGGTTGTAGATTATGTTCTAGCATCCTGCCCATAAAACCCAGTTTGGCCTGCGGCGTTTCATATTTCAGCGCATCAGACTGATTTATGGCCAGACGCATAAAGTTTAATTCATCATCATCAATGCCATGACTATGGAATAGACTGATTTCTTTGATAAATTCCTTGATTGATGCCGCAGTGGC
>CAZGHW010000062.1:0-20490 GCA_964525695.1 uncultured Rheinheimera sp.
TAGTGCTCGGCACTGCAGGACTCCAACCGGCGAAGGTATAACCTTCTTTGGTTGGCGAGATTGGAGCGGTCACTGCCGCACCAAAATCAGCACTGATCGCTGCGACTGCTGAACCACCGGCGCTATCAAAGCTGATGCTGTAGCTATTGACCGTCCACTGCGCTGTTACTGTGGTATTGGCTGCTGGCATAGTGCCTGGCACACCAGGACTCCACCCCGCGAAGGTATAACCTTCTTTGGTTGGTGCCGTTGGTGCTGTCACTGCCGTGCCAAAGTTAGCACTGATCGCTGCGACTTCAGAACCACCGGCGCTATCAAAGCTGATGCTGTAGCTATTGACTGTCCACTGGGCTGTTACTGTGGTATTGGTCGCTGGCATAGTGCTTGGCACTGCAGGACTCCAGCCGGCAAAGGTATAACCTTCTTTGGTTGGTGCCGTTGGCGCTGTCACTGCCGTGCCAAAGTTAGCACTGATAGGTGAGACTTCAGAACCACCGTCGCTATCAAAGGTAATGGTATAGACATTTACCGTCCACTGCGCGGTCAGCGTGCTATTGGTCGCTGGCATAGTACTCGGCACTGCAGGACTCCAACCGGCAAAGGTATAACCTTCTTTGGTTGGTGCCGTTGGCGCTGTCACTGCTGCAGCAAAATCAGCACTGATTGGGTCAACTGCTGAACCACCGGCGCTATCAAAAGTAATGGTGTAAGCATTCACCGTCCACTGCGCTGTTACTGTGGTATTGGCTGCTGGCATTGTTTGAGGCACTGCAGGACTCCACCCCGCGAAGGTATAACCTTCTTTGGTTGGTGCCGTTGGCGCTGTGACTGCAGCACCAAAGTTAGCACTGATCGGCGTTACAGTTGAACCACCGGCGCTATCAAAACTGATGATATAAGCGTTCACTGTCCACTGCGCGTATAATTTTACTTCCGCGTTATTACTGTAGTTTGAAACAGCAGCATACGCAGTACCTGAACCATCTGCCTTGGTATTCCAACCGGAGAAGCTATAGCCAATTTTACTGAGTAAACCTGTATTCCCAGCCAAAGTCAGTATCTGATCGTGATTTTTAGTCTGTGCAGCCGGTGGCGTACCTGAAGTAGCTCCATTTGCTTCATAACTGACGATATAACTGTTTAAAGTTTTAAATGTAGCGATATTACCTTGACTAGTGCCTGCGTCATTCATCGCATAAGCCCTATAGCTATAAGAGCTTCCCGCTGTTAAATTAGTTAGTTTACGAGAAAATTTGCCGGTAGTACCCGTAACACTAACTTTAAATATTGTGCTGCCATTCACTTCAGCTAAAGTGGGTGTCGAGTCAGTTGCGGTTAACGCATAAACAAAACCACGTTCCTTCACTGTTGCGCCCCCATCTGAGGTCAGGTCTCCTTCGAGGACAGCGCTACTAGTGGTAATACTAACTGAAGAGTTTGTTGTTAATTCCGGAGCAGTTACGGGGCTAAATCGAAACTCAGTAGAGTCACTACCCTGCCAATTGCTCCCACTTATAATAGATGCTAAGTCGATATTTCGATTACCTGTCAAAGGACCTATATATTTCAAGTTTTTATAACCATAAGGTACACCATCGACAGTTTGACCACCATAACCCGGTTTAGTCAAAGCAATGGCTGATACTCCATTGGTCAAACCCGGTGGCAGATAAGACAGATTGTCATTAAATATATTATTATTGACAGACCAGCCGCCTTGCACTGTTCCTGTAAGATCTGAAAAGCTATCTTGAGTTGAGCTAAATCCAAAGATAAAAGTGGCTCCTGTGATTGCAGATTGAACTATCGATGTATCGACTATTCCCTGATAAATGAAGATCTGATCACCGATTTTTGCAAACTGAGAAGAGCTTCCACCAATCCTTCCTGTTTCTCCAGTGTAACCTTGTATATCACTTCCTATGACATGAAAAACCTGACCTGCAGGTATCAGTTCAGGTACAGTCCAGGTTAGGTGCCCTTCACTGTTGGCATAAGTTCTAAAAACAGCCGGTGTCACGGACTTATCCACGCCTGCGTCTGTAAAATGAATCACTGTGCCAGCCTGCAATGCAACGAATGTGATAAATGACCATTCCTGCTTACCATAATCTTGCGTTGAGTTAAAGCCCAATACCGCCATATCACCGGCCTTCAGTACTGTACCTGAAGGCGCAGCAAGGACAGGACAGATAAACATCAGCAATAGCATGCAATACCATGCTCTACAGGATCGCCTAAATTCTTTTAGCATAAAACTTGCTCCAAAGTTATCAAAATGCTGAGCGAAGAAAACAATTCCAGTGTCAGCCGCACAAAGGGAACCAGTATATTTCATGTGCATTTTCATAACTTTAAAAGACATGAACTGAATGTAACGCCATGTAACAGCAGTTCAACATTGACTAGAACTGATCAGCAGATTGTGTGCAGTGAGTTGTTTGGGGCGGTATCTTTTATCTGTAGCTGCTAGCCTTGTCGCTGCAAAAAAGGTTTCTATTTAATCGGGGTTTTAAATGAACTTTAAAAACTTAAAATCTCGCTTAAACCATAAAAAAGCGCCCCTGTGCTGCTCGCTTTTACCTGTTTTTATAAACAGATCCCTGCTGGCTCCGCTTTGCGACGACCTCGGAGGTATAAGTAATATCAAAGGTTTCTATGCTTAATCCGGCGAACACTTTACGCATTGCACGCCATTGACGCAGCAACGGGCTGAAGATTGTCGATCAAAACACAATGAAATCAAGTAATTTACGCTGATGCCGTTCTGTTCCTTCACTAATGTTGCGGCTTCATGCTCACATATTGACAAAACTGCGGCAAAATTAATTTAAATCAACTGAACAGCGCAAATATGCATCAGCTGCTGTTTTTTTCAGCGCAACCAAGTATCATCTCGCACGCAACAGACCCAGTTTAATCAAGCGCAGGAGGTTGACCATGGCAGCTAAAAGTGAATTCGTCAGACAAATCCATCTTGATTCGGTGCGTGACATGCTCAGGCATGGTCAGAATGCACCGGAGATTTCCGCGCATTTAAAACGTGTTTGGTGTGATGAGGAAGATATTGATGCGATGTTACAGGAAGCGCGAATCAGTTTAGCAGCCAGCTCCGCCTTTGGTATGGATCTCTCTGAGTAATATCTGTCATCGGATTTAGCACATAGAATCATCAGCTTAGTAGGCTGTCCGATCCTGCTGCTGGTTCCATTTTCTACCAGGCATGCAGGGCACTTGGCGTGTCACCATGCCGATAGCCTTATGTTATTCGCTGGCTGTTGTAATGCTTTGCTGGCAATTCTTTGTAAGCCAGGATGTCGCAGCAGCCAATGGCTCTTTGCTGATGGTATCCGGCACCAGATAACGGTCAAATACCTTCCCGTGCCGATTCAGGGTCACGGCGGTGGTAATCATCGCTTTGCCACCGTTTGGCAAGTGATACGTGGTATTTGCGGTGGCTATGCCAGCCGTGCGCTGACCAAAGCTGCGCACATGTGGCTGACCATCAAATAAGATCGGTACTATTTCCCCCGAGCTGGCAGTTTTGGCTCCCACTATGACCGCAATAGGCATAACCGGGTATTGTTGCGAAAAGAAGGTGGCAGCTTGCGCCGAAGCAATGCGACCGTTATAAAAAATACCGCCAGCTCTTTTTTCTATGTTGATATTATTGCCATTGCGGTCCTGAAAAGCGCCTAACCGCCCTTCACTGAACAATGGACTTAACCCGCTTAACATTGGCCACATATTCCCGCCACTGTTGGCAGAAAAATCCAATACTATGCCACAGTGCTTGCCAGCAAGTACCTGATGCACCTGAGATTTCAACGCCATAGCAGCATCCAACGCCGCTTGGCCGCTACCAGACCAGCCATGGATGCTGATGACGGCAATCTCAGCGGTATGTTGCTGCAATTTGGATAAGCTGTTGACCGGTATTGCTTTAGTCGGTTTGCTGGCCCAGACCTTTGCTGCCTGAGGCGGCGGTGGCCGGTAGAACGAATGACCATCACCCAAGGCTGATACGACATAGCGGATGGCACTATCCTCATTTTTACTTTGTCGCATGGCTCTGGCTTCGCTGCTAATCTTCGGCCAATCGACTGTCGCAGCATAATAACCATGCTGCTGGACTAATTTGAGGGTGAACTCCAAACTATCGGCAGGCTGACCTGCGGCCAGCGCGACTGCACTTTGTAGCAGTAATCCTAACGCCAACATCGGTATTCCTTTCTGGTTGAGTACATACGGCGACTTGTTGTGATGGTGCAGAGCTATCCTGCGCATTGCCTGAAGCTAAATGAACACAAATAATTTACACTAAAAAGTCCAATAAACATATTTTTACCCAAAAGAGCAAAAACACTGTGCTACCACAAAAGCCAAACTTGGTTGCTCGCTGACTGTAAGTTAAGATAGCTTTTTTCTGCATGCTGGCGCTGCTGTAGCCCGGCCACATTGGGTTGTACTTTGATGGAAGCTGTTGAGGTGTTATTGAGCCGCTGTCGTTTGTTGCCATACTTAGCCAAAGCTCGCCAGCTTGATGTTCGCCATCGCAGCCGGTTGTTGCTGTTGTCATTCAGTTTACTGCTTGCGGCATGTAGCAATTCACCGCAGCAGCTTGCCAGCAAGCCGCTGACTCAGCAGCAAATTGCGCAGGATCTCAGCGCTGCAGGTTTGCCTGCAGATGCGCTGGGTTTAGCGCTGATCCCCTTGCAGCATGCTGGCGAAGCCTTGTATTACCGCGCTAAGGTGCCGATGGCTCCGGCATCCACCATGAAGTTACTTACCACGTCAGTGGCATTGGCGGAACTGGGCCCGGACTGGCATGGCAGCAGCGCTTTGTATCTGAGTCAACAAGATCAGATCAGACTGGCCCAGGGGGCCAACAGTTTAGTTGATCCGTTGTATTTGGTTGGTGCGGCGGATACCGATTTAGATTACGGCGCTTTGTCTGATCTGCTGCGGCAACTCTATGAACTGGGCGTGCGGCATTTACCGGCGGGTGTGCAGTTGGATCGCAGCTTATTTGCGCCAGAGCGGACAGACTTGCAAACCGCCGCTTTTGATGACAGTCCGCGCGCTTATTATAATCACCAGCCAGATGCGCTCGATCTTGCGCAGAATATGCAACAACTGACGGTTAAATCCGATCAACAACAATTATCTGTCCAGTTACAACCAAGTTGGGATGGACTGGCATTGGATTGGTCTAACGTTAGGTTGGTTGATCGCCCTTGTGCTGGCAGCGATTTTAATCGTTGGCACTTTCAGACCAAGCTGTTACCCGCGTCCTCGCGCTATCCGGCCAGTCGTCTTCAGCTACAAATCAGCGGTGACTTTGCCAGAGGTTGTCAGCAGCAACAATGGTTGGCGGTGCTGGACCGCGATATCCAGTTGCAATTAGCACTACAAACCTTATGGCGTCGTCAGGGTAGCAGCACAGACCCCACCAGTTTTGGCGGGCCATTGCGCATTGGCGCAAAACCAAAGGATGCTGAATTTTTGCTGCAACATAGTGGCCGGCCGCTGCGGGAATTATTGCAACGCGTCAATAAACAATCTGATAACGCTTTGACTCGTTTACTATTTTTGCAACTTGGCGCGGCTGAAACCAGCCAAGTACCAGCAAGGTTGCCCAATCAACAAATGGCCAGCCAGCGTATTAAGCTGTGGCTTGAAAAAAACCAGCTCAATCACACGGGGTTACAGCTTGATAATGGCGCAGGTTTATCGCGCAGCGAACGGATCACGCCGTTGTTACTGGCACAATTGTTAAAAACGCAATGGCAAACGCCAGCCAGCCTGGAACTGATGGCCAGTTTGCCGCTGGCGGCAGTCGATGGCACCTTAAAAAATCGTTTTGTCAAACAAGCAGCCGCTGGCAAGGCCCGGTTAAAAACTGGTACTTTACGCGATGTCACTGCCCTGGCGGGTTATGTCTGGGACGCCAAACAGCGGCCCTGGGTTTGGGTCAGCCTGGTGAATCATCCTGAGGCCATTCAACGCGGCAAACCCCTGCTGGATAACTGGGTCAATCAACTGGCGAGCCAGCAATAGACTGCAGCTGGCCTGAGTTTTTAACACTGAACTCTCAGACCTAAACTTTATCACTGCACCTTCTTAGGCCTGCTGAATCAGACAGCGGCAGGCACTGGCTTCGGAATTTAGCCATACTGCTGGCAACAACTGCGGCTGCTGTAACAGCGGTAACAATAAATTGTCAGGGGCACCGCAGAACTGACCAGCCGAGACCGGTCCTGCGTAACTTAACTGTTGTCCGTTGAAGATCAGCAGTAAAGGCACCGCTGGTACTGCAATCCCAGCCCGTTGCACGTCGCTACGATGTAATTCAAACAGTTCAACATCACTTTGTTGCACTAAAGCCGTCAGCTGCGTTTTAGTTGTGCGTTGGCAATCACAAGTCTCATCGGTGATCAACAGCAAGATTTTGCCTGACTGCGCCTTTATGCGCTGTACAGACGATACTTTGCCTGCCATCCGTTGCCAGTCTGACCAATGCTGCGGTAACTGCTGCAACTGGCGCTCTGGATCAAACACGCCTTGCTGCCGTTGTTGCAGCCAGGCTAGCGTCGCCAGTGCGCTGCCAAGCCATAACAACAGCAGCAACCAGCAATAAGCTTGGCTTTTGCCGCGCATCTGGTTATCGGCTCCGGGCTGTTGCGTCAGTCAGCACAAAGTGTTCCGCTTCTTGTTTCAGTTGGCTGCTGATCCCCTCGACATGATGGGCAATTTCAGTGACTTTACGGCCCTGTAATTGTTGCTCCGCCGCTAACTCACTGAGTTCGCTGGTCGATTTAGCAATTTCAGCGCTGGCAAGACCTTGCTGTTGTAAGGTCGAAGACATCTGATTGACTGAACGCAATACTTGCTGGACCTGAGTACTAATTAACTGAATTTGGGATTTACTGCGCCCGGCAATTTCAACGGTTGCAGTCAGTTTTAATAATGATTGTTCCACCGCAGCGACAGAACCGGCACTATTTTGCACCAACCGATGAATCATCTGCCTGATTTCAACAGTCGAGCTATGGGTTCTGGATGCCAGCGTGCGAACCTCATCTGCCACCACCGCAAAACCACGACCTTGTTCACCGGCCCGTGCCGCCTCAATCGCCGCATTCAGTGCCAGTAAATTGGTTTGCTCGGCGATCTGTTGGATCACATCCAACACATGCTGAATTTCTTTGGTTGACATGGCCATCTGGTGCACTTGTTCCCGGGCGCCTGTCAGGGTGTCAGAGAGTTCATCCACCACCGCAATGGTCCGCACCACAGTAGCTTGCCCCTCACCCGCCGCGGCAGAAGATTGCTCGGCCAGCGCCAACACCTGCGTTGCCAGCTCAACCAGATCACGACTGGAAGCGGATAATTGCTCAGTCGCCGCGGCAATTCGCGCTACTTCACGCATTTTATGATCGATCCGATCAGTTAATGTCAGCCCTTCCTGTACCAGTTGGCTGGTTTCATCAGCTAATCTGGCCGCTGAAGCATCAATCAGCGCCACTGTGGCTTGCAAGCTGGTGAGGACATTACAAAAGTTACTGGTTAATCGGGTTTGGATAGTAGGTTGGCGAAATTGCAGATGGATCCGGCCTTGCTGATCCTGCATTTCACTGGTTGTTTGCATAAAAAATTGCGCCTGTTGCGCTTCTTTTAAACTGTGATGGCAAATCAACATCAACACCAAAGCTTCCGCCACCACATAACCGGCATGGATCAACACAATACTGACCGACAAATCAAGCGTAGGCAGCACATAGACGGCATGGCCCTGTAACTGTAACCACATAAATAACAAATGATGCACCGCAATAAATGTCGCTGCGCAGGCAATCACTAGCCAGTCGCGAAAGGCAATCAATAATGCCAGTAACACAAAAATTCCAAAATGCAGCTCAGTCATGCCGGATGATTGATGAATATGCAAAGCACAGAACAGCATATAACTACAGCCATAAGCCACCCGACTGACCAGTTGATCGCCAACTGTACGGTATAACAGCGCAGGCACCAACCAAGCCGGTACGCCGATCAACAAAGCCGCTAGCCAACTGCCATGCCAACCTGCCAGCACAAATGACAGCAGTAACAAACCGCAACTGACGAAAAATGAAATCTGAAATGCCTGTTTTCTAAATGGGAAATCCATCAGTCCTCCTCGCATGAAAGCACAGCAATAACGTGCTGTTGTCTGTGTTCAAAGTGTTTTTAATTTAGATACTACTAATTTTACACAGCTTCCGGCCCCGCGCATAGCTGCGCCAAGCTGTTAACTCTTTGCTATGCGATTGATTGGGCTTGCAAAACCAAACAAGCTGCTTGAGCATAGCTAAAGCAGTGCTGCATTGCTGGTTTATCTGCAAAAATCAGCAAATGGCACAGCTGATGATATGGCCACTTGCTCCGCAGGTATTCACAGCGCTGGCTGCCATAGCTTCTGATGTGTTATTGTTTGATTTTAAACAGAAACACGGGTTGTTTCGATGCGATTGCGCCATTTCGAAGTCAAAGCAGGTTTTTTATGGCTACTGGCGAGTCTGTCAATGCTGGCTGCTTGTGCCAGTGATGTGGGTTCCGCCCGCCAGCCGGTGTTAGATCATCATGGCGCGGTGTTTTATCCATCTGCCAATCAAAATCAACGAGTCCGCTTTGTGATCTTGCATTATACCGCCGGCAACTGGCAGCAATCTTTGCAGGCGTTGACGGAACCAACAGCACGCCCTGTCAGCAGTCATTATTTGATCCCGCAATCACTGGATAACAGTTATCCGGCGGGCGAACCGCTGAAAATTTATCAACTCGTCCCGGAACAGGATCGTGCCTGGCATGCTGGCACCAGTCGCTGGCAAGACAGACATAACCTGAATGATCAATCCATTGGTATTGAATTGGTCAATGAAGCCCGTTGCGACATGCTACCCGGCCCGCAAAGCAGTCAGCCAACAACAGCGGACACCCTGTGTATCACACCCGACTTTGATCCGGCGCAGTTATTGTTGCTGGCCGATTTATTGCAAAACATTCTCAAACGCTACCCGGACATCACGCCGGATCGGGTGTTGGCACACAGTGATATCGCGCCAGAGCAAAAACAAGATCCTGGCCCGCGTTTTCCATGGCAATGGCTGGCGAGCCGTGGTATTGGTGCCTGGTATGACAACCAACAGCTCAGCCGTTTCTGGCAACAACCGCACTGGCAGGCTACAGATGTCAGTGGCTGGCAACAAGCTTTAAAAGATTATGGCTACGCCATTGACGTGACAGGTCAGTTAGATGCGCAAAGCCAGAGTTATCTGCTGGCGTTTCAGCGCCATTTTGTCCCTGAACAGATGGATGCCTTGCCGAATCGGAAAACCTTGGCCGTGCTGGCGGCCTTATTGGCCAAATATCGGCCAGCTGCGTTGCAGCCAAGCGCTGCAACCTTCAATTAAACCTATTACAACAACAACAACTGAGGTGAAATGTGTCGGATTGGTTAACCTTACTGCCTGCGCTGGTGGCGCTGTTGGTGGTATTGTGGAAAAAAGAAGTCATCGTTGCTTTATTGCTGGCACTGCTCTGCGCTGAATGGTTGCTATTGCTGCAAGGCGGCAGCTCAGCCAACCATGCGATTGCCATGAGTGGCATCCAAACGCTAGAAGCCTTGATTAAGGTGATGACAGATGCTGGCAATGCCCGTTTGTTATTATTTTCACTGTTGGTGGGCGTGCTGATGGCATATATGCGTTACTCCGGCGGGGTGAGTGCGCTGGTGAATAAACTGGTCAATCGAGGTATTGCTAAAAACGCCCGTCAGACCCGCTTGTTGGCCTTTGGCACTGGGGTGGTGATTTTCATTGAGTCGAATTTGTCGGTGTTGACTGCCGGTATATTATCCCGTGGCTTGTTTGATAAGTTTCGCCTCTCCCGGGCCGAACTGGCTTACATCATTGATAGTACCAGTGCCCCTATTTGTATCTTGATTTTACTCAACGGCTGGGGCGCTTATGTGTTGGGTTTATTAAGCAGTTATCAGCTGCCGGATAATCCTGTCAGTATTTTAATCCAAACCATTCCGCTGAATCTGTACCCTTTGCTGACACTGGCTTTGGTTATTTTTACCATTGTCACAGGCCGGCATTATGGTCCGATGCGGTTGGCCAATCAGCAATTACAAATCAGTGGCAGTGACCTGCCAGCCGAAAGTCAGATTACCCCAGGCAAAGTCCGCTATATGTTAGTGCCGCTGTTGACCATGGTGTTATCGATGGTCGGTTTTATGTATTGGACCGGTCAGGGTGATTTAACTGCCGGCTCAGGCTCAAAATCAGTGTTATATGCCACTGCACTGGCAACAGTTGTCGCTTATCTATTGTTAGTACTGGATAAAAAGTTTAATCATCAACAACTGGTGGATTTGGGTTACAAAGGCATGAGCGAGTTGCTAAGCCTTGTGACTATTTTATTACTGGCGATTGCACTGGGTGCCAGTATGAAAACGCTCGGCACTGGTAGTTTTATTGCGTCTTTGCTGGCACAGTCAATGCCACTGATGTTATTGCCTGCGATGTTGTTTTTAGCTGGCGCCTTGATTTCCTTCACCACTGGCACCTCCTGGGGGACTTTTGCCCTGCTGATCCCAATTGGCATGCCCTTGGTGGCTGAATTACAATTGCCGCCAGCTTTAATATTGGCGGCAATTCTCGGTGGCGGGATTTTTGGCGATCATTGTTCGCCGATTTCAGATACCACCGCCGTCAGTTCAGTCGCGGCAGGTTGTAATTTATTGGAGCATGTTCGCACCCAATTGCCTTATGCTCTGTTCTGTGCCGCGCTGAGCTTGGTTGGTTATCTACTGTTAGGCTGGTGGATGATTGGTTAATGCTGGCGCACATCGATAGTCGCATTCACTCTCGCCAAAGGTGGCAGCTGTCCTCAGCTGCCCCTTAACTGCTCTGGGGTGGCAGACAAATCAATTTTTCCGCCAATTGCAGAATATCCTGCGGCCATAACGCTTGAGGTCTGGGTTGTTCCACCCCGGTGACCCCTTCTTGCGGTTTACATTGTTCTATGGCCACCAGCCACTGATCGCCAGTTTCCGGCATCCCTTGCACTGCAGCAACTAAAGCCGCCGCAATAGCAGCATTGGTGCCGGTATCGCCGCCCTGCCGGACGGTCTCGACAATAGCTTCTTCTACAGTTTTGGCATAAAGTAATTGCCAAATTGCATTATGAAAAGCGCAAAGCACTGGTTTAATCGGCGTGGTAAAATCCGCAGGCGGCATAAACAAAGCTTGTTCAATCACTTTATGCAAAGCATATTCAACTTTCAGCTCGTCAGCCCATAACAGCAGATCTTGATATAAAGTTTCAGCATCTGCACCGGTATCAATCGCCTTTGCCAGCAGCATGGCGTATAAAGCGCTGACTTGCTGACACAACAGCGCAGTTTGGGTCAGTGCGGTATCTTCAATAGCCCAGGCCGCAATTTGTGGCAAAGACACCTGCACGCCCAAACAAGCAATCGGCAATAACCGGGCTAAAGCGGTGGCGCTAAAATCACGATCTTCTGGTTGCACTTTGAGCGCGTGGGTGATGGCTGTTGAGGCGGCAAAAGGTTCGGTTTGCAACCAGTAATGATAGGCGTGTAAGGCGTGGTCTTGCGCATAAGCGGCATAAAACTGCAGCATTCTGCCCAGTAACAACACCAGTTCCCCATCTTCTGTTGGTTGGCCAGCCAGCGTATGCCAGGGGCCAGCCTCATGTAAGCTCAGTAATTCTGTATCCGTCAATTGCTGTCGCTGCTGTGAAGTCAGGAACTCAACCTGACTGCCCAAGGCATCAGCGGCAAAAAAGCTCAACCAGGCGGCTTGCGCCCGATAAATTTGTGCCTGCTGCTGGCCTGGCTGCTCTGCTGCTATCATGATCGGCTCCGCTTAAAAATTTATGCTAATGAGCTTACATAAGGGATTGATTATTTACCAGTTTTTGACGGTTTTTTTCTCAATTAGCTTGTTTATTGCAGCTGCAGCAACTTTATCAACATGCAGAACCTTCAGTGCATGTCTTAGCAGGCCGTATTCGCGGTGGTCCATCAGCTCAGCATGGCCCACAAGCACTGTTAACCCACTATGAAACGACAACCTAAGTTTGTTCAAGAAATGGACATAGAAAAAAGATAATAAAAACAACATAACAGCGCTTGACCTCAAGTTAACCTGAGATTTTATAGTGTCGCCCTATCACGAACCTGATTGTCCTAAGCTAGTTTGTTCTGCCAAGGCAGAGCCGAGGAGAGAATTTGAATACAAATCGTTGGTACGACCCATGGCTGACCGCACTGGCGCCGTTGATTTGGGGCAGCACTTATCTGCTGACAAGTGAATTACTACCAGCCGATGTGCCGTTATTATCGGCAGCAGTACGGACTTTACCGGTAGGCCTATTGATGTTGTGCTATCTAAGGCTGTTGCCAAAAGGCGATTGGTGGTGGAAAGCGCTGGTGCTGGGTCTGCTGAATATTGGCGTGTTTCAGGCATTGTTATTTGTCGCCGCCTACCGATTACCCGGTGGGGTCGCTGCAACTGTAGGTGCTATCCAACCTTTGGTGGTAGTGATGCTCAGTGTCCTGGTGCTGCGGCAACCTTCGCGCTTGACCAGCTGGTTGGCTGCACTTGGTGGTTTACTCGGGATTGCGTTATTAGTCTTAGGCCCGAGCGCGAGTTTTGACCCCTTAGGACTGCTTGCAGCCGCTGCGGGGGCGATGGCAATGGCAACCGGCACCATTCTGACCAAAAAGTGGCAGCCGACTGTCAGTGCCATGGTACTCACCAGTTGGCAACTGACGGCCGGTGGTCTGGTGCTGCTGCCAATGGCACTCTGTTTTGAACAACTGCCAGCCATGTTAAATCTCAGCCAAATAGTGGCTTATGCCTGGTTAGGCTTGGTGGGCACAGGTTTGACTTATATTTTGTGGTTACGCGGTGTGATGAGATTGTCAGCCACTGCGGTATCCAGCATCAGCTTATTAAGTCCGGTCAGCGCGACCTTGCTTGGATTGTTGGTGTTACAGCAAAGATTAGATTTGACGCAAAGTCTCGGCATGCTGCTGGTGTTGGGCTCGGTCCTGCTCGGCCAATTGCGTGGACAGCCGTTGCCCGTCAAGCCGACGAATCCCCCCGCATTAGGGGGCAAAGAGGCTAAAGCCAGCTAAGCAAAAAAGCTGAGGCGTGACCGCCTCAGCTTTTTTATTGGTTCAAAACGCGGTATTCACACCAGGTTTCAATACTAGGCTTGCATCTGCTGCGCGCCAGCATATAGATACGGCAGCATCCTGAGCCAGTGGCTTTAACCGCCGTATTTCTGTGCCAGATAGAGCCAGGTTTCTAACACGGTATCAGGGTTTAATGACACCGAATCAATACCTTGCTCCATCAGCCATGCGGCAAAGTCTTCATGATCTGAAGGGCCCTGACCACAAATACCGACATATTTGCCTTTGGCTTTGGCGGTAGAAATTGCCATCGACAACAGCTTTTTAATGGCCGGATTACGTTCATCAAATAAGTGCGCGATTAAACCAGAGTCACGGTCCAGACCCAGGGTTAACTGAGTTAAGTCATTAGAACCGATAGAGAAACCGTCGAAATATTCCAGGAACTCATCAGCCAGCAGACAGTTACTTGGCAATTCACACATCATAATGACCTTCAGGCCATTTTCGCCGCGTTTTAAGCCTTGGGCTGCCAGCAAGTCAATGACAGCTGCTGCTTCTTCCAAAGTACGCACGAATGGGATCATAATTTCGACATTGGTAAAGCCCATGTCGTTACGGACTCGTTTTAACGCTTCACACTCCAGCGCAAAACAATCGCGGAAATCTTCCGAAATATAACGGGAAGCACCACGGAAGCCAATCATCGGGTTTTCTTCGTGTGGTTCGTATTGCTGACCGCCGACTAAGTTGGCGTATTCGTTCGATTTAAAATCGGACATCCGGACTATGACGCGCTCTGGTGAAAATGCCGCCGCTAAAGTGGAAATACCTTCAGTCAGTTTGCCAACATAATATTCAACTGGCGACGCGTAACCGGCCATCATCTCGTCGATAGTGGCTTTGACATCCGCAGGTTGCACGTCGTAATTCAGCAAAGCTTTGGGGTGAACACCAATACCACGGTTGATAATAAATTCCAGCCGGGCCAGACCGATACCGGCGTGTGGTAACTTGGCAAAGCTGAAAGCCCGCTCTGGGTTACCGACGTTCATCATGATTTTCATTTTCAGTGGTGGCATCTGGTCAACCCGAGACGTCACCACGTTAAATGGCAAAATGCCGTCGTAAACAAAACCGGTATCGCCTTCGGCGCAAGACACTGTGACTTGCTGGCCGGTTTTCACTGTGCTGGTGGCATTACCACAACCCACTACAGCCGGAATACCCAGCTCACGCGCAATAATTGCTGCGTGACAAGTACGGCCGCCGCGGTTGGTGACAATAGCTGAAGCACGTTTCATGATAGGCTCCCAGTCCGGGTCTGTCATGTCGGTGATCAGCACATCACCTGGCTGAATTTGATCCATGTCCGCGATGCTGGCCAATACTTTGGCGGTACCGGAACCAATTTTATGACCAATGGCACGGCCTTCCACCACCACTGGCGCGCTGCCTTCGAGCTGATAACGCTCCATCGAGTTACTGTCTTCGCGTGAACGTACAGTTTCAGGACGGGCTTGTACTATATACAGTTTGCCGTCGATGCCATCTTTGGCCCATTCGATATCCATGGCGCGGCCATAGTGTTTTTCGATGGTAATGGCCTGGCGGGCTAATTCTTCCACTTCGGCATCTGTTAATGAAAACTGCCGGCTTTTGGCCTGTGGAATATCTTCAATTTTGACTTGTTTGCCATGGCCCTGGTCAGAGGAATACACCATCTGCACCAACTTTGAACCTAAAGTACGGCGCACCACAGCCGGACGACCTGCGGTAACTGTGGGTTTATGCACATAAAATTCGTCAGGGTTAACCGCGCCCTGCACCACCATTTCACCTAAACCATAAGATGAAGTGACAAACACCACGTCTTCAAAACCTGATTCAGTGTCAATCGAGAACATCACACCGGAAGACGCGCAATCTGAGCGCACCATGCGCTGGATACCGGCAGACAATGCCACACCACGGTGGTCGTACCCCTGATGCACACGGTAAGAAATAGCACGGTCGTTAAATAATGACGCAAACACGTGTTTGATAGCTTCAATCACCGCATCATAACCACGGACGTTTAAGAAAGTTTCCTGTTGCCCTGCAAAGGAGGCATCCGGCATATCTTCGGCCGTGGCAGAAGAGCGGACAGCAAATGAAGCATCGTTTTCGAAGCCAGCACAAAGCTCAGCGTAGGCAGTACGGATGGCTTGTTCAAATTCGCTCTGGAACGGGGTTTCAATGACCCACTGCCGGATCTGAGCACCGGCTTTCGCCAGTTCAGTTACATTGTCTACGTCCGTTTTATCCAATAACTGATAAATCCGCTCATTGACACCACTTTGTTCGAGAAACTGATTAAAGGCTTCTGCTGTGGTGGCGAAACCGCCTGGAACTTGTACCCCGGCATTAGCCAGGTTACTGATCATCTCACCCAATGAGGCATTTTTGCCACCGACCCGTGGAACATCGTGCATGCCCAAGTCCTGATACCAAACAACGAATTCTTGCACAGTATGTCTCCAATTTTTGTTGCAGGTTAGGTAAGCTTACGAGACTGGCTACATAAGCGAAATGATTTTACACTGCCAGACGGCTTAAATAAAACCTTAATTTCCATGTAATTTTATAACTACAAACAGGAGCACAACGTGAGAACAGCCTTCTATATCTCGGATGGGACCGGTATCACCTCAGAAGTGTTCGGACACGCCTTACTCTCACTGTTTCAGGCCGAATTCGACCACGTTACCATCCCGTTCGTCGAAACCATTGAAAAAGCACAACAGACCAAACAACGGATAAACGATCGTTATAAAACAACTGGCGTCAGGCCATTGGTGTTTTTTACCTTTGTCGACGAACAACTGCGGGCCATCATTAATAGCTCGGAAGCGGTCTGCTACGACTTTTTAAATGCCTTTGTTGAGCCGATGCAAAAGGAACTTGGCATTCAGGCCATGCCTAAAACGCACCGTACACACAGTATTCATGAAAAAACCTATGACTTTCGCATTGATGCGGTCAATTATGCACTGGCCAATGACGATGGCTCCAATCTAAAGGATTACGCCAAAGCCGATATTATCCTGATTGGCGTCAGCCGGTCCGGCAAAACTCCCACCAGCTTATACCTGGCACTGCAATATGGAATTAAAGCTGCCAATTATCCTTTTGTCGAAGAAGATATGGATATGCTGCGCTTGCCTGAAGTGTTACGCGCCAATAAAAACAAATTATTTGGCCTGACCATCACCCCAGAGCGACTGGCACAAATTCGTGAGCAGCGCCGGCCAAACAGCAGATATGCCTCTCTCAGGCAATGCAAAATTGAATTGGATGAAGTAGAGAATTTGTATAAAAAAGAACGGATCCCATTTTTAAATTCAACCACCTTATCCATTGAAGAAATCTCCGCCAAAATCATGGCGGAGACTGGTTTGAAACGACAGAAATATTAGTAATGACCAATTCAGTGGCCAGGGTGCTGGCTTGACCATCATTATCACGCACCGTCAGCTCGACCTGGACCCGGGTTGATGCTGCCGGTTGCTGAAAAGACACAATCTCAATTTCGGCCCCCCGATATGAACTGCCATCAACCCGCCAGCTAAATTCGATAATTTCACCATCAGCGTCCGAGGAAAAACCGGCACTGAGCCTCGCGATGTACACCGGTGAGTTTGCGCGCGGTAGATAAAAATTGCGACTGACATGCGCCACGGCCACCGGTGCTTTGCCTCGTCCCCCGCTGCTGCCGGATGATGTCAGGCTTGGCGCTGCACTGCCAAGTGAGGTTGTTGTGTCCTGCTCATCGGCAATAATGCCGAAGCGGTTCAGACTCGCAGCGAGCCCAAGGATATCTTGCTTTGGCGAAGTCAGATCTAATTGCAACAGCAAAGCCAGCCAGATTATGTTCATCAGCCTTTGTTCCCTTTTTCTTGCCATGGCGAGACATCCTACCGTGGCGTTATACCACTGTGTTCCATCACCAGCGGTTTCTGTCTGTCAATGTTACCAAACAGCAAAGGAATAAGTTAACAATACCTCAATTAATAAGCAATTCATCACAATTATGTAAAGCATCAGTAGCCACTGCGACTGATAAAACTGTGATGAAATCAACATCAAAGTATGAAGGTATTGATTTAGCGAGAAAAATGCAAAATTTTTCACTGCAATCAAGGATACCAGCCAAACACAGTATGTTATATGCTATTGGCTGATCCTTCTGACCACGTCTAAATGAGAACGCAATGCCACTGCAAACCGATCCATTACCTTCCTGGCAACCAGGCACCGCCAAGGACGCCATTCTGCAGTTTATTGAAAGAGTCACCACTACCGGCGAATATTTTGTGCCGCTGGAACAACGCATCGCCGTGTTTGATCATGATGGTACTTTATGGGTTGAAAAGCCGATGGTGACAGAACTGGCTTTTATTGCCGATTTGTTGCGGCATAATCCAGCGCATGCGCTGACCGACGGCGAAAGTTTTTTTGGTGGTTTGTTTGGTCATCATCTAGGCCAATGGTTGAGCAATATCCGGCACTGGTTTGCACTGCTGATGCGGCAGTTAGTGGCAGATGGCCGTTGGCTATTGCGTGAGTTTATCGATGGGATCAGCAGCGACGACTACATGCAGTGGGCAAAAAACTGGCTGCAACAGGCGCGCCATCCACGTTTTAACTGTCTGTATCCTGAGCTGGTTTATCAACCCATGCTGGAGGTACTGGCCTTACTGCAGCAGCATGGCTTTAAAAATTTTTTAGTCTCGGGTGGCAGTAATTATTTTATCCGCGCTATGGCGCAAACCAGTTATCAGATCCCACCTGAGCAGGCGATTGGCAGTCAGTTACTGACCAGATTGACGGAAAAAAATGGTCGCTTACAAGTTGAATTAAGACCTGTGCCCTGGTTTCTCGACAATGGCAGTGGCAAGGTGCTGGCCATTGCAAGCCGGATTGACCGCCAGCCCATCGCGGCTTTTGGTAACAGCAGTGGCGATATCAAAATGTTACGTTGGACCAGTCAACATCCGGCCGCTTTGTGTATGCTGGTGCACCATACCGATGCGATACGGGAATACCAGTACAGTCCGGGCACTAAAACCTTACAAGCCGCGGCCAAATATCAATGGCAACTGGTGGATATGGCGCAAGACTGGCGTCGCATCTTTCCATCGGAACCACTTGATGTTGCTGATCAATAATGACAGCCACACAGTTCGCCATCAGCCGGTGTGACTTAAACGCTGGTAAAGCGCATGCGGGGATAACTGCATCACTTCCCCTTGTTCCAGATGTTTCACCAATTCAACAATGGCCGCGTTTACCGGCGTTGGTACGCCAGTTTGGATACCAAGCCGGATAACAGCGCCGTTCAGATACATTATTTCAGTGCGTCTTTTGGCTTGAATATCATCCCACATTGAAGAACGTGCCGCTGGGGCTATATTCAGCATTGAACCAGCCAAAAGCTGAAACAATGGCGTCGGTAATCTCAGTAATGCTGGCAACCAGGCATTCGGTAGCAGTGTCATCGCCAGCGGTTTTAGCCCCAATGCCTGACACACATCCAACCATTCCTGCATCGCTGCTGCCAGCAACTGACGTAATTGTGGCGCGCGCAATTGTTCACGCAGCGGCAAACCGCAGACTGCATTGAGGGCGTTATTCAAATTTAACAACAGTTTGCCATACTCGGCCCGCTGCATATTCGCCACATAGTCTAATGTCAGTCCTTGTTGTTGCAGCAGCCGCGCCACATAATTCAGTCTGTCATCGCTAGTTTTTGGCCATAACAATGCACCGTCCGTGGCCATGCTAAAACGACCAGCACTGCTTTTTACCACGTTAAAAGGCACAATAGCCCGGTACACCGGATTGGGCAGTTCATGCTGTAACATTTCAACAATGCCGATGCCATTTTGTAACGCCACCACTGGCACTCCCGGCCGTAGAAATTTCTTCAGTTGCGGGATCAAGCTGGGCAAACTGGTGGCTTTGACAGTCAGCAGCACGACATCACATTCAATCAAACTGACCAGTGAAGTATAAAACGCTGGACTACAACACAAAGGCGGTTGACCAGCACAATCGGCAGTTAAACCATAAGCAGCCAGTTCCAGCGCCAATGCTTCGCGACCAAAAAAATGCACCGCTAAGGGTTGATGCTGACACAACAAGGCTCCAAGGAAACAGCCGATAGTCCCAGCGCCGACAATTCCTAAAGTCTGTGGCAGCGACTGCAACCGTGGCTGCAGCTCAGTTGAGGGATCTAAACCCTGATATGTCATAATGCTTAGCTCTAACGACGAAACCCTGTAGTTCAGTCTGGGCTATGCTGCGGCAATCTGCAATAGAGGGAAAGTCAGAAATAAAGATGACGGCAGAGCTTATAAAGCCCCAGTCTGCCATGGCTGGACTGAGGCTTTGTTGCCAAAAAAACTTACTTACGAACGCTTTGTAAGGTATCAGCGATTAAAAATGCCAGTTCCAATACTTGATCAGCGTTTAACCGTGGATCACATTGGGTCAGGTAACGTTGGCTTAAATCATGTTCGGATAAGCCATAGGCGCCACCAGTACATTCAGTGACATGCTCACCGGTCATTTCCAAATGAATACCACCGGCATGGCTGCCTTCAGCTTGATGCACCTGGAAGAAACTGCGGATCTCTCGCAGAATGGCTTCAAAATCACGGGTTTTGTAGTCATTGCTGGCTTTGACGGTATTGCCGTGCATTGGATCCGAACTCCAGACCACTTTACGGCCTTCGCGTTGCACGCGTCGGACCAAGGCTGGCAGTTTCTCTGCGAGTTTATCAGCGCCCATCCGGGTGATCAGGGTCAACCGACCTGGAATATTATCCGGGTTCAGTTGATCAATCAGCCGAATTAAGTCGAGTTCATCCATCCCAGGGCCAATTTTGACCCCAATAGGGTTATGAATACCACGGAAAAACTCCAGATGGGCATGATCAAGCTGGCGGGTTCTTTCACCGATCCACACCATATGCGCTGAGCAATCATACCAAAGCCCGGTCAGAGAGTCGCGCCGCGTTAAGGCTTCTTCATAATTGAGCAATAAAGCTTCATGCGAAGTGTATAAGGTGGTTTCACGGATCGATGGTGAATTTTGCGCACTAATACCGCAAATTTCCATAAAGCGCAGCGATTCCTGAATACGCTGCGCGATATCCTGATAACGACCTTTAAGCGGGTTGGATGCAACAAAGCCCATATTCCAACGACTGACCTGATGTAAATCAGCC
>CAZGHW010000063.1:0-19359 GCA_964525695.1 uncultured Rheinheimera sp.
GCCGGCGTAAAAGAATGCAACCAGGAGGTAAGTTCCGCATTATAGTCAGGGCCATCGCCGGCAGTTTTACGGTCAATGCCAAGGTAACGCGAATCCAGCCGCCCCACGGTTTGTCCACGTTCGCGCAACAACTCTTTCCAGAAAAAGTCATTCGGAATATCCAGATTCTGGCTGTCGACCGCAGCGACCGATAAACCAGAGAATTTGGCCACTTGCGCCGCCATCTGCTGGCGCTCAGCCCCGGTTAACATGGCACCCTTTGCCAAGGCTGGCAGATACTGGTTCAGCGCAAAAGCTTCGGCCTGATCCAGCGCCTGCAATAAATCCAGTTGTTGTAATTCCGGAACTAACTTACGGTGAAACCAAGCTGTGGCAGTAAAATAAGGTAACCGATTCGCCGCATCCACCGGACCATCGCGTTTGATGCCTAAATCGGTTGGCGAGACCAACACCACACCATTGAGGTACATCCACTGCTCATTTTGCAGCGCCAGCGCCAAACCTGAAACCCGCGTGGTACCGTAGCTTTCGCCAATCAGATACTTCGGTGACTGCCAGCGTTCATTGCGGCTGACAAAGGTATTGATCCATTCAGCCAGATAAGCGACATCTTCATTGACGCCAAAAAACATTTTCGCCTGCGCTTCCTGGCTCATCATGTTGCCCTCTTTATCCGGCAATACCCGCGAGTAGGCAGTATTGACCGGATTGACAAACACAATGTCCGCCGTATCCAGCACTGAAAACGGGTTTTGCTTGGTGCCGTAAGGCTGTAACGGGTAACCTTCGCTGTCGACATTCAGCGCTTTTGGCCCGGTATAGGCAATTTGCATCCAAACCGAAGCAGAGCCTGGACCGCCGTTAAAGGAAATCAGCAGCGGTCTTTTGCTTTTTTCTTTGATATCCGTGCGTTGATAATAGGTATAAAACACCGCCGCCACGGGTTTACCGGCTTTATCCCAAACCGGCATAGTGCCGGTGGTGGCGCTGTAGGGGAAAGACACACCATTGGCCGTGGTTTTATGCAAGGTAATCACCGCATTATCGGCTTCAATTTGCCGTTCAGTGGCTTGTAGCTGCGGACTGAAGATCGAGGCGCTTAACAGGGTGCTGCCAATCAGGGCTGCGCACAATAAGGTTTTAGCAAAGGCGCCACGGTCGGCACTAAGCAAAGTTGTTGTTGTCATATTTGGCTTAGGTTCCAAAAGTTTGAATGAGGGTATGGGCAATCTAAAGAACTTCGCTACGGCTGACAAAACAGTTGAGACCAGCAGCGGGTTTATTGAGTCATGGCGGCGCCCGGCGGCACCTCCTTGTCGATTGGTACAGCCGAGCGCTTATCGAAAGTTAAAACTCGTATTCAATGGCAAAGCGCAGGGTATTATTGACAGTGGCATCATCAATGGCAAATACCACGCCAAACTCCCATTTTAACTGCTCAATCCCACTGAATTTATGCACGCCGAGCAAGCTCGGGCCCGCACCTTTATAATTTTCACCGGCATAAAACTCAATTGCTGGTTGCACTTGCGGTAACCAGCGATAACGATATTGCAGCCTGAATTCAGCCTCAAGTTCAGACTCCAGCGTTTGGCCCCATTCATACACCGCCAGCGCATTGAGCGTCAGACTGGTTGGGCCGAATTCTTTCTCAACCAGTAGACCAGTAGTAAATTCATAATTATCCTGATTATTTTGCCGCTCTAATTCAAATAACAAGCCCCAGTCGGCATTGTATTCGCCCTGCTCTGTCAACATCCAGCGCAGTTCTACTTCAAAGCCGCTGAGCTTATAATCTTCCGGACTGACGCGTTCTGTGATCAGATAAGTCTCTAGCGCCAGCCGCTCGGCGATAGAAAAACCATAGCCAATTTTTTGTCCCATCGCATTATTATCCGGATGCTCAGACTGTTTCTGATAAATAAACCGGTATTCAAATTCGCGTTCCAGCGGCTGCACATAAGGATGGTACACTTTGTCGACCACACGGCCATCGGCCTGCGCGTCAGCACAGGCCAGCCCAGCCATGGCCAGCACGCAGCAGAGAATTTTATGTTGCATTATTGCACCTCCAGACGCCGGCCTTGCCAGATCATCAGCAACAAGCCCAAACCAAAGGCCACACAATGCGCCAAGGCTGGCGTCGCTTCATATCCCAGCAAAGCATTAAAAAAGTAGCCATATTCTGATTGTTCTGACAGCCACAACTGACTATCCCACAGCACAGGGCCAGCCGGGATCCACTCACTTTGCAGTGCAAGGGCGGTTGCCATGATCAACTGCCGGGTGGCCAATAATGCCAGTACAAGGGTCAAGACGCCGCGCCAACGTGCCAGCTCCCTGAGTAAAAAATGCCACAGTACCGCCACGCTCAAGCCAATCCCCAGCCCCAGAATGACGCCAAGCCACAACACGGGCTGCTGAAACCATTGCCTCTCATAGATAAATAAAAACAGTACCAGATTACTGCCATTGACCCACAACAACGCCGCGACCGCAGCGCCACTAAGCAGCGCGGCGCGTGATCGATGCCGCCGACAGACCACTGCGGCCAACAACAACAGGAAACACAGCAGATAACAGCACAGATAAAAAAATTCCAGCCCCAAGCCATCCAGCGCACCTGCTATCCAGCCGTACTGTCCACTGAGTAAGACCAGGCCCAGCACTGCCAGGGGCAGCAAGACTGCGGCCAGTAGTCGCACATGTGCCCGATGCCAGACTAAAATCGTGCTCAGCAATAACAACGCCGGGAGCAGCTCGCGCAAAAACATCACCACCGTATTAATCAACATTGCTCTGCTCCAGTTGCAACCACTGTGCTAACGGCAATACCACGATCTGACCACGCGCACTATCCGGATGGTATTCGCCAACAAAGGCATGCTCACCTGGTACTAACGGACCGACAAACACCACGCCTTTGCTCTGACCCAAAATCACTTTTTCCCGGTTCAGACTAAAGCTTTCAAACTCTTCCGGCGTGGCATCCTGGTTGTGGATCAGCAATTTGATTTTTTCACCGGCTGGCACATATAAAGTGGCCGGATTGAATAAGTGATCTTTGATGGTTAATTCCAGTACCCGCACTTCAGCCGCCAGCTTGTCACTGAAGCCCAGTACCATCACCAGATACCAGCCTGGCCATCTGCGTCTCGCTCTTACTTTCACCATCCTATCCCTGCCATCAAAGTTGCACCGTCACTTTTAAGCCACTGGCAAAACGCGATCTGGCCAATTGCAGACTGCCCTGATGTAAAGTCACGATATCCCGCACTATCGCCAGTCCCAAGCCACTGCCCGGTTCACCGGACTGATGCCTATCGCCGCCGACGCGGTAAAAACGGTCAAAGACACGATTATATTCCGTTTCGGCGATGCCAGGACCAGAATCTTCCAGCACCAATTGCACCTGCTGACCTAAAGGTTGCTCAGCCTTCGCACCTGGCGGTGACAACGGCAACACAGTCAACACAAACTGCCCTTGCGGTGGGGTATATTTGATGGCATTGCCCAGCAAGTTCACTAACAGTAACCGCAACGCAAATGCATCCGCTCTGAGCCAACATTGCTCTGCCCCATGTAATTCAATCTGTTGCGCTTTATCCTGTATTTTAGGGTACAGCTGCGCTATCACGTCACGACATAAGGCGGTCAGCTCAAGCGGTTGCAGCTTCGCCTGAAAATGGGCGGGATTGGTGCGATTTAGCAGCATAATTTGTTCAATCAACTGGCTCATCCGCTCCACGCCTTGTTGCAAGGCTGGCATGATTCCGGCAGGATCCGCCACTCCGGCTTGTTGCCATTGTAAGTGCGCGTTGTGTAAGTTGACTTGCAGCACACTGAGTGGCGTGCGTAGTTCATGTGCGACATCGGAAGCGAAACGTTTTTCGCGGGTAAAGGCATCATTTAATCTTTCGAGCAACTGATTGGTCGACGCCAGCACCTGAGATAACTCAGCCGGCACTTGCGCTAAGGTGATGGGAGTTAAATCATCAGCTTTTTTCGACGCCAGTTGCTGAGCGAATTTGCGTAGCGGTGATAAACCTTTACTGACCACCAACCAGATAAACAAAGCTTGCAACGGCAAACTCAGCAGCACTGGATAAATAGAGGCTAACACCACTTCATCAGTCAGTTGTTGCCGTTGTTGTAAGGGTTGCGCCACGACAACCTCAAAACCGTCAGGCTCATCCTGCCGATAGGTCCGCCAGCGCTGACCGGCGAAATTTTGCTCGCTAAAGCCTTCTGGCGCTGCAATTTTGCTTTGCGGCGCATTCAAAGATCGAAATAGCAGTTGCTGGCGTTGCCAAATCTGCACCGCATGTTGTGAGGTCTGTAGCGCGACGGGCAGCTTGGTTACCTCTTTGCCAGGCGACCAGGCGGATGGCGGCAGTTCATTGCCAGCTAACGACTGTGACCACTGCTGATAGGGCAACATCAAACTGGCCGCTAACACAGTTAAATCTGCATCCAGCAACTGCTCGGCACGGCTAATACTCTGGCGATAACTTTGCAGCGCCGCCAGAAAACTGCACAGCGTCAGTACTGCGATCAATAATGTTAACAGATAACGTCGAATCGACGTCATTGCGCACTCACACTGTAACCGACGCCACGCACCGTTTTGATAAAATCTTTTGGCAGCTTTTTGCGCAAATTGGAAATATGTACCTCCAGCGCATTACTGGCTACTTCTTCACCCCAAGCGTACAAACTGGCTTCAATTTGTTCGCGGGTCTTGATCCGGCCTGCCGATTCCATCAGCACTTTGAGTAACATATATTCGCGCCTGGCTAATGCTAACGGCTCCGCATCCAACAACACCTGATGAGCACTGCTGTCGAGGGTGACATTTTGGATCACAATCAAGTGAGAACTGGCGGTGCCGAGCCGGCGTTCAATCACCCGCAAGCGCGCAAACAACTCCGGCATGGCAAAAGGCTTCACCAGATAATCATCCGCACCTAAATCCAAACCACGGATCCGGTCATCCACACCATCCCGTGCTGTTAACAACAACACCGGTAATTGTGGATACTTCTGCCGGGTGATTTTCAGCACCTCTAGGCCATCCATATCAGGCAGGCCCAGATCCAGTACCATCGCATCACAATCCTGACTACGGATCGATGCCAGCGCCTGCTGCCCCAGTGACACCAGGTTCACGGCAAAACCTTGTTGACTGAGCGCCAGTTGCAAGCCCCTGGCTAAATCCAAATCATCTTCAACCAATAATATCCGCATGCTCTACCTATCAATGCGAGCTGCCATTTCGCCGATGTTTGCCATCAAGGCCGTTGGCGAAGTGGCAGCTCAAGGTGCTATTTTTTCGCCAGTTTTTTACTGACCTTGGCCAATAAGGTGGCAATTTCCTGCTGCCGGCCTAAATCAGCACTTTCCCGGCCTGGCCGCGCAGGCGCTTTGGCCGCCTGTTCAAGATAGCGCATGGCGGCGGCATAGTCGCGATTATCCGCTAAAAATTCTGCATAAAAGTAATTTGGATCAATGCCTTGAGGGTTAATTTCTAATGCTTTTTGCAATAACTGCGCTGCTTTTTTATCACTGCCAAACCCAATAGGCCAGCCTGGCACCTTGGCATATAACACACCAAGACTGGTGTAGGCCGAGCCCTGTAAAGCTTGTGCATTCAGTTGTAATGCTTTTTCTAAATCAGCTTTGGACGCCTCCGCCACAGACAAAGCGCCAATACCACCTTTGGCACCAGCATAACTGGATTGAATAATACCCCGCCAAATATAAGCTTCCGCTGCAGTCGGGTTGGCCCCCACCACTGTATCCGCTTGTTGCAGCAACTGGCTATAAGCCTGCTCCCGTGCATCCTGCTCCAACTGATAGTTAATTTCCGCCCAGCGTTGCTGTAAAGGGGCGATATCGGCTAAGACATCGGCCCACACCGCCTGGCAGCAGCCTGCAGTGAGCAATAGTGCTGCGACCATAGTCTGATGTAACACTTTTACCGCTTTGATTTTGCTTAAGTTCATCATATTCTCCGCATGCAGATATGTTCTGCTGTTCGTCAGGACTGCCGCCGGATAACGCCCGGTCAGCTCAGTCATTTAAGGTTGTTGGCTGGCAAATTTAGTAATAATGGCCAGTTTGCCGCGCAGCGCTTTATCCACGATGGCAGGAAACAAGGCATTAAGTTTGACAAAAAGTTGTTCCGGCCAGCCGAGAAAACGTCGGCTTTGACTGGTTTTTAACTGCGCCAATAATTGCGCCGCGACAAATTCCGGACTATCCATCCGGGTGCCAAGTTGCTGATTCATCGCCACCACTGCGGCACTATTGATACTGGTATCGGTCGCTCTGGGCGCAAAATACAGCACCCGAACCGGGCTGGCAGCCAATTCGCGTTTTAACGCCTCGGTAAATCCCCTTAAACCGAATTTACTGGCGCAATAACCGCTAAACCCCGGATAGCCAATGCTACCAAAGGCGGAGCCAACGTTGACAATCACAGCTTCTGGCTGCTGTTGCAGTTGTGGCAGCAGCAACTGACATAACTGCATTGGCGCCAGCAGATTGATCTGTAATTGCTGCTGATAATCTTGCTGCGCACTCAGCGCAAACTGGCTGATACCCGCATTGTTAATCACGCCCGCCAGCGGCCCTTGCTCATGAGTCAGGTTCTGACAAAATTCAACTAACCGCTGTAAATCTTGCGGCTTGGCTAAATCAGCCGCACAGATCAAATGTGAACCCGTCAATTGTTGGCGCAACCTTTGTAACTGCGTCAGATCCCGACTGACCAAGATTAATTTGGCCCCCGCTGCCGCCAAGGCTTGTGCCATGGCGCGGCCAATACCACCAGTGGCGCCGGTCAATAACAAAGTTTTGCCTTGAATATCCATCATCACGCCTCCGTTGTCAGCGCTGCAGTTGAGGTTTCAGCTGCAGCCAGCTTGCTCAAGCCATGTGCGCTATCCAGGCTGCGAAAAATATCGCCGTATAAACGGTAAAACCGTTTCGCCGCATGGATAATCAATTGCTGTTCAGCTGGATCGGTAATTTGCTCCATCAGACTTTGGAAAAATTTAATATGATCCTGATCCAGCGCACCATGGGAAGATAAATAGCTAAAGGCGTTTTTCGGTAACCGTAATTTGTCCGCAATGGTGCCAGCGGCCAGATCAGCCAGCGCAATTGAGGTCCCTTCTAACACCAGCACCATGCCGAAAAAGCCCAATGGGTTGATCCGGCGCACCATATCATAGGCATAAGCCACCATCATTTCGGTGGCAAAAGCCGGTTGACTGGCACGGGCCTGCTGCTTGTTGTAACCACAGCGCGCAATGTCATTTAAGATCCATTCCTGATGACCCAGTTCTTCTTCAATATATTCCGCCACCGCTTCGCGCAGCCATTCTTTAGATTCCGGTAATAAAGCACCGACGGACATCAATAATGGCACTGTGTGTTTAACGTGGTGGTATGCCTGCTGCAAAAAAGCCACATAGTCATCCAGGCTGATGTCGCCATGAAAACAACGATGAATAATAGGGGCTGCCAATAAATAGTCGCGCTCTTGCACTGTTGCGGCAATCAATTGTTGATGAAAGCCAGCTGCGATTGTGCTGTCATGCTCTGGGGTCGACAAAGTGGTTACGAATGAAGTCATGTTATGCTCCTAACAACTGATTACTGTGCCCATTGGCATCGCTGGAAACTGGATTTGACCGCATGGCCGGATAGAGCGCCGCAAGTTCGGCCGCATATTGGCTGGCGATCAGATTCCGTTTTGGTCTTTGATTGGCGGTTAAACAGCCATTTGCTTCTGACAGTGGCTGTGTTAGCCGATAAAAATGTTGCAGCCTGGCATAGTCGGGTAAGCTTTGATTCACGGTCTCGACCCACTGTTGTAGTTTGGCATCGCTGATGCTGCTATCCTGGCAATACAACAACGCCACGCAATAAGGTTTGGCATCACCAAACACCACAGCTTGTTGCAACAGCGCATTTTTCAGTAACTCGGCTTCGACCCATTCCGGATGGATATTGCGACCAAAACTGGAAATCAGCAGATTTTTCTTCCGGCCCAGGATCCGTAATTGACCCTTGGCATCCAGCTCAGCCAGATCCCCTGTTGCCACCCAGTCAGCAGGTGCATCACTGCTGTCCTCAGGCGCACCAAGATAGCCCAGGAACGGCGTTTTAACCCATAATTCGCCTTGCATGATCTGCACCTGTAAGTGCGGTAAAGGCTGGCCAACACTGTCTAAGGCTACTAACGAATCAGCGCTGGCGGCAGGCTGGCTTGACAAAGCCACTACAGAAGCACATTCACTCAAGCCATAGCCTTGATAAACCGGTAAACCCATCGCAGAAGCTTGTTGCAATAAAGCTGGAGCGACTTTAGCACCGCCAACAGCAATAAACTTTAAACTGTCAGGTGCTTGCCAGCCGCGCTGACAGGCGACGACCAGAAATTGTAATAACTCCGGCACCAGAATAAGGCTGTCTGGCTTGGTGCGACTGATCAGCTGCAACAGCAAACTAGGTTCTGCTAAGCTGCTACCAGCAAAACCACGGTTGACTTCATCAGTTAGCAATACTTCGCCTCCTGCCAACAGCGGTGCATAAATACCGGCGATGTTTTCCAATAAGGTACTCAGTGGCAACACAGCTAAATGGCGCGGTTGTGTTAACGCGATCCGGTCCACCAGGCTCTGGGCTACTTGCCATTGGCTGGCAGCTGATAAGCACACGCCTTTGGGCGTGCCGGTTGAGCCTGAGGTAAAAGTGATTTTCTGACAACCAGGCGGCAACACCACCTTGCCACTCTCAACCACGGCTTGATACAAGCGGAATTGGCGAAATTGACCGGCCGGTTGAAACTGCTGCCGATCCAGCTGGATGGCAGCGCTGGTGCATGGATCTAATTCGGCAGTACAAATAATCAGATCTGGCTGCAAGGTGGCCAATACATGCGAAAATTGTGCCTGGCTGATATAAGTTGGCAGTGGCACCAGCAGCAAATCAGCGTCCAGACAGGCCAAATCCAGCAAAGCCCACTCCAGGTTGCCTGGACTTAATAACAGGATCCTTTGACTAGCAAGCGTTGCCAACTGTTGTTGCCAAGCTGAGGTGATCTGACGGAGCTGCGCCAGATCCATGCTTTGCCCGCTGCAGGCATCGGTTAATTTAGCGCTGGCAGGTAATTGCGCTAACAAGCTGGTCACTCTTGCTTCAGACATGAGCGACCTCCAGGCTTAAAGCGGACACTGTGGCATGCAAAGCAGGCCAATGTTGATGCGGTAACGCAGCTAACCTGGCATCGGCGGCAATTAATTGCATTGCTTGGGTTAAATCCAGCCGGCAGACTTGCGGATGCGTCTGATAATAACTGCCCCAACTGGCTGCAGCCTCGCCGAGTCGCGCTGGATCGCCAGCGGCGAGTTGGGTTAACGCCAGGCCATGCCGGCTCAGTAATTGCTGCACCTGGGTGGTGGCGCAACAGACGAGTTGCCGGTAGCCCAACTGATGTAAGGCATAAGCCAGTACTACAAAAAGCAACAAGGTAAACTGGCGATTGGCGGCGTATAAGTTGCCGATTTCAACCACGTCACTGCGCTGACAAGTCAAACCTGCCTGGGCTAATACGGTACAAATATCGGCATCCAGATACTGCTCGACAAATAATTTCGAGTTTTGACCGCCGCGAATTCCGAGCGCAGCCTGCCACTCGCCGCGGAAGGATACGGCCAGTAAATCCGGCATAAAATGACTAATTTGTGCGCCATAGGCCTGAGCAAAACCTGTCGCAATCAATTGTTCAACAGCAGCGCGGCGTGGATCTTGGCTGCTTAGGATGGCCAGTTGCACCAAAGCTTCGGCTTGGGGTGGTCGTTGGCTATTGCCACTGCTCACAAACTGAGACGAGGAAACGAAACCAGCAACAACGGACGATACTGCGCTGCTTGTTGCTGTGACTGTCTGTCTTGATACTGCTGCCATCATCTTCTCCTGCATTGAAGCTTGATGATGATTTTGGCGGTGAGATCTTAAAGCAACCTTAAGAAAAACTAATATTGTGCAAATTTCAGCACAGATTCCGCTTTGATCTTAAAAAGGTGCCGTATCAGTGGCCATTTTTTCCACCAGGTAATCCACCAGTACTCTGACTCTGGCTGGCATATGGGCACCGCCAATAAAAACCGCATGAATTTGTTCCCGGTCTTGTGGGTTATAAGCTTGCAATAACGGCACCAATTGACCCGTTGTCAACAAATGCTGGACATGAAAACAGCCCACTCTGGTGATGCCGATCCCTTGTAACGCCAATTCAACCAAAGTATCGCCATTATTGGCAATCACATTACCGCCGACCGCCAGGTTCTGTACCCCATCCCCCAGCAGAAAGGGCCAGCCTGGCTCTAAACGCCGGAAACTAAAATCCAGACAATTATGCTGCGCCAACTCAGCCGGCGTTTGCGGCGCGCCAGCACGAGCCAGATAACCAGGTGACGCTACCACCACCCGACCAGTTTCACCTAAGCGGCGGGCATGTAAACCGCTGTCTGGTAAGGGACCAAACCGGATCGCGACATCAACCTCGCCGGCCAGTACATCACTTAGCTGGTCAGAAATATCCATCTCCAGATTGATTTGCGGAAAACGGCGAAAGAATTCTGCCAGTAACGGCACTATCACCAATCGACTATGGGCGTTGGCGATACTTAATTTGACGGTGCCACTGGGACTGCCCCTGCTGGCGATGCTCGTTTCGGCATCCGTCAGATCTTTTAATATCCGCCGGGCAGCCAATGCATAGGACTCACCTTCACTGGTTAGACGTAAACTGCGGGTACTACGCACCAGCAACCGCACCGCCAGTCTTTGTTCCAGTTTGCTGATAATACGGCTGACCGCAGAGGGGGTCAGTTGCAACTGACGAGCGGCGGCACTGAGACTACCGCTGCAAGCGACAGCTAAAAAAGTTTCCATTTCAGCGGTTTTGTCGGTCTTTCCAACGCTCATTTGTGACTCCCAAGCAAAACTGAATGTACTATAGCCCACTTTTTCTGCGCCGAAGAAATGACTATATTCCCCGGCATCACAAATCAATGAGACTTTTGCATGAAAATTAATATACCACTGCTGGCACTGGCGCTGGGAGCTTTTGGCATCGGCGTGACTGAGTTTGCGCCTATGGGCATGCTGACCGTGATTGCCAATGATTTAGCCGTGTCGATCCCGACTGCCGGCATGCTGATTAGCGCTTATGCCTTTGGGGTGCTGCTGGGCGCGCCTTTAATGACGCTGCTGTTCGCTCAGATGGGACGGCGCAAACTCCTGCTGTTGTCGATGGGGATTTTTACCCTCGGCAACCTGATCTCAGCCTTGGCCGATAGTTATAACATGCTGCTGTTTGGTCGTATTGTGACCTCACTCAATCATGGTGCCTTTTTTGGCGTCGGAGCCATAGTTGCCATGAGTGTGGTGCCTCCAGCCAAGCGCGCTGGCGCTGTCGCAGCGATGTTTTCCGGCCTGACGCTTGCAACCATTGGTGGCGTGCCATTGGCGGCTTATATTGGCGAAGTCATCGGCTGGCGACCGGCATTTTTTGCCATGGCAATCATCGGTTTACTCACCATGCTGGCACTGCGTTGCTCGCTGCCGCCACTGGTGAGCACACAACGTGCCGATGTAAAAGCTGAGTTGAAAGTCATGTTGCAAGGCCCTGTGTTAGCAGCACTGCTGCTGACCGTGGTCAGTTCCAGTGCCATGTTTACTGTGTTTACTTATATTGTGCCCATCTTGCAAGATGAAACCCAGGCATCCACCTTGTATATCAGCTGTATGCTGGTGCTTTATGGCGTTGGTTTAACCCTTGGCAACTATCTGGGCGGTCGTTTTGCTGATCGGTCGCTGGATTTAACCCTCTTGGTATCCTTAGTTGCAGTGGCGCTGTTGTTAGTGATTTTTGCGTTCAGCACCCAGTCCAAACTGCTGGTGGCGCCCTTGATTTTTTGTTGGGGTATTGCCAGCTTCGCGCTAGTCCCGCCACTACAAGCTTTAGTGGTGCAAGAGGCGAAGGCGGCGCCAAACCTAGCGTCAGCGATGAATATCGGTGCATTTAATCTGGGTAATGCGTTAGGCGCAGTGTTAGGCGCCACCATCATCGACCGTGGCTTCGGTTTAAATTATGTGCCATTGGCGGGGGCGGCAACTGCAGCTGTTGGTTTCTTGATGGTGCTTTGGTTCAGACGTCATCAAGCACAGCGACCCTCTCAGGCCGTATCAGCAGAGTTGCCATAACGGCAAATGCTGGCGTTAAAAACGCGTGACCACAGCGCAGGGGAGCCTAGACTCCCCTATTGCTAGTCACCTCTGGGTAACCAACCGAGCATTGATGTGGCCCATAAGCCAATGAATAAGGTGCAGGCAAAACTAGCCAAAGTCCCCAGTAACACGTATTCGGTTAATTTAGTCTCCCTGGCGTGTTGCAGTTCACCAAACCGAAAAACCGATTTAGCGGCAATCAAAAATCCAATCGCGGCAAATTGATTCAGTAGAATAAAAGTCAGGATCAGCAAGCGTTCTAAATAACCAATTTGTTGACCGGCGAATTGTAATGAATCGGTAATTTTGGCATGGCGCAGCGGTTTCAAATGGGCAGTCCAGGGCTTTAAAAACATTGCGACCAACACTGACGTCGGCTTAAGTACCATTAAATAAGCCAGACTCAGCACTAACACGGGCTCTTGCATCAGGGGGTTGAGCGATGACAACTCCAGGATAGAAAAATAACCATAGATGCTGAGCCAAATAGCGCCGAGCACAGCCAGGTGCAGTAGTTGATCCAACACTAAAGCCAGCAGACTGTTGGTAAAATAAGATTTAGCGCCATCAATCAGCCAGTGGGAGCATAAGACCAGCAGGCCATAGCCAAGGGCTGCCGGTGTGGAAACCGCAGCCAGCCAGTTGCAAAGCAAAAACACACCGACACCATGCAAACTGGCATGCTGCAGCAATCTGATTGATTTATAGTGCCGGGCATTTTTATCGCTGACCCAGGCCACAGGCTGCAGATAAAAATCAACCACAACATGCAATAACATCAACATCAGTAACAATTGCAACTCAGTCATCAGACTTGTCCTTCCGCGGCATAACGCTGGCAATAGGCTAGATAGTCGGCGACCAGATGATAGCCACTGGCATTGAGCAATCTGGTGACATTACTACGATTTTTACCGGCAGCGGCCGCGACTGCTTGGTGCGATTTATCTTCAGCCAGCAAATAATGCAGTAATACTTCAGATTGCGCTGGCGACAAATGGCCCAAATGTGCATCCATCAGGCGGGTCACCAATTCCAGACGTTCTTGCTGGGCTGGCTGATGACTACGAACCGCCAGATAGCTACCTTTCATCTGATCTAATCCAGTGCCGGATAACACAAAAGCCTCCCCCATTGAACTTCTAACCTCAGGTCGTAGCAGCGCAATACTGCCAATACCAATGCATTGCCTGACATCAGTGGCAGGAGTGGCTGTGCGCAAGGCTAATCTGAGCACCAGCGCTGCATGGATTGCAGCGGCCGGATCGGTAAAAATCGCCTGAAAAGCATCCCCCCGATAGATATCAAAGTGGCCCTGTGCTAACAACATGTGCAGGGTCCGCTTGAGCGTATACAACAATTGTTCATAATCTTCAGCTGCAATAGCCCTGGACTTGACAATATCCCCGGTTAACACAGCGGCAAAAGTTGCTGGCATGGCAGCCCCCCACATGGCGGTAAAATTCAATATCCGGCTTGCTAGCGAAATTGCTGACTGGCGCTGTCACTGTTAGCGCAGTCTTCACCAATTTGCTCAGCTTGCTGCTGAGTCTAGCTGTGCGTCCACGCTCGTACTGTCTGCTGGCACAGTGTTTTCTACTTATTCAGCAGACTATGTTACACATGATAGTAACATTAATCAATGTTACCTCTAGATGTAACAATCACCATTATTACCTCTAGCGGTAACAATGAGCCTTGTTATGACCAGAGATAACTCAAAAAACTAGCGACAACAGATGCGGCCTTCAGCTATCAGCCAGTTCCACAGAATGGGTACTTTCGGGGAGACAGCTTTGCCATTGAGCTAACACTTCCCTTGTCGGGTGAGAGGACTTGCACCTCCTGGTCACCAGTTTGACTACCACTGTCAAACCAGTTGCGCTTGCGCGCAACGCGCCGTGCCCGGCGCACCATAAAAAAACCCGGCCATCAAAGCCGGGTTTTTAACGCAATGAACCAAGTACCGGTATTACCAGCCAGTCAGTTCACGCAGCGCTTTACCGATGTCAGCCAAAGAGCGGACAGTTTTCACGCCTGCATCTTCCAGTGCACGGAATTTGTCATCCGCAGTACCTTTACCGCCAGAGATGATGGCGCCAGCATGGCCCATACGCTTACCAGCAGGAGCAGTCACACCGGCAATGTAAGACACCACAGGCTTCGTCACGTGAGCTTTGATATAAGCAGCCGCTTCTTCTTCAGCAGTACCACCGATTTCACCGATCATGATGATCGCTTCAGTCTGTGGATCTTCCTGGAATAATTTCAGGATGTCGATGAAGTTAGAACCTGGGATTGGGTCACCACCGATACCAACACAAGTAGACTGACCAAAACCTTCGTCTGTGGTTTGTTTCACAGCTTCATAAGTCAGTGTACCTGAACGCGATACGATACCAACTTTACCCGGCTTGTGGATATGGCCTGGCATGATACCGATTTTGCATTCACCTGGCGTGATCACGCCCGGGCAGTTAGGGCCGATCATGCGAACGCCTTTACGATCAACGTATTCTTTGGCGAACAGCATGTCGATAGTCGGGATACCTTCAGTGATACAAACGATCAGTTCCAGACCTGCATCAGCCGCTTCGATGATAGCGTCTTTACAGAATGGAGCCGGAACGTAAATCACAGTAGCAGTAGCGCCAGTCGCAGCCACAGCTTCTTTCACTGTGTTGAACACTGGTAAACCAATGTGCGTCGTGCCGCCTTTACCCGGGCTTACACCACCAACCATTTTAGTGCCGTATTCCAGCGCCTGAGTTGAGTGGAAAGTACCTTGGCTACCGGTGAAACCCTGGCAGATGACCTTAGTGTCTTTGTTGATGATAATAGACATTATTTGCCCTCCGCGGCTTTCACAACAGCTTTTGCAGCTTCAGATAATGAGTTAGCAGCAATGATGTTCAGGCCAGAGCTTTGCAGCTTCTGTGCGCCTAATTCAGCGTTGTTACCTTCTAAACGCACCACAACTGGCACGCTTACACCCACTTCTTCCACAGCACCGATAATACCTTCAGCGATCATATCGCAACGAACGATACCACCGAAGATATTCACGAATACTGCTTTCACAGCGGAGTCAGACAGGATGATTTTGAACGCTTCAGTCACGCGCTCTTTGGTCGCACCGCCGCCAACGTCCAGGAAGTTTGCTGGCTGGCCACCGCTTAATTTTACGATGTCCATGGTGCCCATGGCTAAGCCAGCACCGTTCACCATACAACCGATGTTACCTTCTAAAGCAACGTAGTTCAGTTCCCACTGCGCAGCACGAGCTTCACGCTCGTCTTCTTGTGATGGGTCATGTAAAGCACGCAGTTTAGGCTGACGGTATAACGCATTGCTATCAGCAACCAGTTTGGCATCTAAACAGTGCAGATTACCCTGCGTGGTGATAACCAGCGGGTTGACTTCGATCATCGCAATATCCAGATCAACGAACATCTTGGCGAGGCCTAAGTAGATGTTGGTGAACTGTTTGATTTGCGTCGCGTTTAAACCAAGTTTGAAAGCAATTTCACGCGCCTGGAATGCCTGAGCACCGACCAGCGGATCAATCGCCATCTTGATGATTTTTTCTGGAGTTTCTTCAGCCACTTTCTCGATGTCGACGCCACCTTCAGTCGACGCCATGAAAATAATGCGACGGCTTGAACGATCAACAACGGCACCCAGGTACAGTTCTTTTTCGATATCTGTACAGGTTTCTACCAGGATTTTGCTGACAGGCTGACCTTTTTCGTCAGTTTGGTACGTAACCAGATTTTTACCCAACCAATTTTGGGCAAAGTTACGGATTTCTTCTTTAGAAGAAACTAATTTCACACCGCCCGCTTTACCGCGACCACCAGCGTGAACCTGAGCTTTGACTACCCACTTGTTTCCACCAATACGATCTGCTGCTTCTGCTGCTGCCTGTGGAGTTTCTTCCGCATAGCCTTCAGATACAGGTAAACCGTATTCGCGAAAAAGCTGTTTTGCCTGATATTCGTGCAAATTCATGGCTTCTTTCCGTTTTCTTTTTGATTGTAGCTGCCCTTTCGGCACAGCCAGACCCATTGAAGAATGGCCTTACGGCTATCTCCAGATGATTTAAAAGGCTGCAATGATGCAGCCTTTCCGCTCGCTTATATTAGATATCCAACAGAATACGGGTTGGATCTTCTAATAATTCTTTTACTGTCACCAGGAAGCCAACTGACTCTTTACCATCGATGATACGGTGATCATATGACAGAGCCAGGTACATCATTGGCAGGATTTCCATCTTGCCATCAACCACCATCACGCGGTCCTGGATTTTATGCATACCCAGAATAGCGGATTGTGGTGGGTTGATGATTGGCGTTGACATCAGAGAGCCAAACACACCACCGTTGGTGATAGTGAAGTTACCGCCGGTTAAATCATCCATTGATAATTTACCGTCACGGCCTTTCAGTGCTAACTCTTTGATGGCTTTTTCGATTTCAGCCAGATTCATCTTATCGCAGTCACGCAGCACTGGTGTCACCAGACCACGAGGTGTCGATACCGCAATGCTGACGTCGAAATAGTTATGATACACGATATCATCACCATCAATCGCTGCATTGACTTCAGGATAACGTTTCAGTGCTTCAGTCACAGCTTTGACATAGAACGACATAAAGCCCAAACGGATACCGTGTTTCTTCTCAAACACGTCCTGGTACTGCTTACGCAGTTCCATGATTGGCTTCATATTCACTTCGTTAAAAGTGGTCAGCATGGCCGTGGAGTTTTTCGCTTCCAGCAGACGGTTAGCGATAGTTTTACGCAGGCGTGTCATTGGCACACGTTTCTGCGAACGGTCGCCAACAACAGCGACTGGCGCAGCAACTGCGGCCGGCGCTGCTTTGGCAGCAGGTGCAGCCTGAGCACCCGCCAGGAATTTTTCTACATCTTCTTTGGTTACACGGCCATTTTTGCCAGAACCCTGGATTTTGGCAGCATCCAGACCTTTTTCTGCGATTAAGCGACGCACTGAAGGCGTCAGCACTTCATCGGCATCAGCAGCGACGGCAGCTGGCGCTGTGGCGGCTGGGGCAGCAGCAGGAGCCGCAGCACCTGCATTCAGATGACCAATCACCTGCTCTGCCAGTACTGTTGCACCTTCAGCATGAACGATTTCACCCATCACGCCGTCAGCTTGCGCCACAACTTCTAACACCACTTTATCAGTCTCGATATCAACCAGTACCTGGTCACGACTGACGGCTTCACCTGTTTTTACATGCCAGGTTGCGATTGTTGCATCAGCAACGGATTCGGGTAGTACTGGGACTTTAATTTCCACTTTGTCACCTTATTACAGATTGGTCTGCGTTTGTGTTCAGTCTTACAAAGCCAAAGCCAGTGTGAGTATACCCGTCATCCTTGAAGTTGCAGGGTTGTTGCCTTCACTCGCTCTCTGGAGCGCCAGTCCGACCCAGTCACATAGACAACTATGCTCTTGGGTCGGACTGGCGTTCCAGTCTCACTCACTCGGCGCCTACCTGCAACTTCAATGCTTTTGGGCATAAACCCACACTGACCAGAAAATTTGCTGCAACCCGCGGTTGCAGCGATATTTATCAGGTTACGAACCTTAAGCCAGCGTCAGCGCGGCGTTAATCAGCGCTTGCTGTTGTTTATTATGCACCGACAGATAACCAACCGCCGGTGACGACGATGCATCACGGCCAGCATAAGTTAATCTGGCACCCTGTGGGATAGCAGCCCAGAAATTATGCTGACTGCAATACCAGGCACCTTGGTTTTGTGGCTCTTCCTGACACCAGACAAAATCAGTCACATGTTGATATTGGGCTAACACTGCCGCCATCTCATCCTGCGGGAACGGATACAGTTGTTCCACCCGGACAATAGCAATATTGCTCAGACCGCGTTTACGGCGCTCTTCCAGCAAATCGTAATAAACTTTACCGCTACAGAACACCACACGTTTCACTTCAGCAGCGACCTGGGCGTCAATTTCACCAATCACGTTGTGGAACTGACCCGCAGCGATTTCTTCCAAACTGGATGTAGCCAGTGGATGACGTAATAACGATTTAGGCGACATCACAATCAATGGCCGGCGCATTGGACGCACCATCTGGCGACGGATCATGGCATAAACCTGCGCTGGTGTCGAAGGCACCACCACTTGCATATTGTGATCGGCACACAATTGCAGGAAACGCTCCAGCCGCGCTGAAGAGTGCTCCGGCCCCTGACCTTCATAACCATGCGGTAATAACAGGGTTAAACCACAGAGCCGGCCCCATTTTTGTTCACCAGAACTTAAAAACTGATCAATCACCACTTGGGCGCCGTTGGCGAAATCACCAAACTGACCTTCCCAAATCACTAAGGCACGAGGTTCAGCCGTGGCATAACCATATTCAAATGCCAGCACCGCTTCTTCAGATAAAGCAGAGTCATAGACCTGGAATGGGCCTTGCTCAGCACTGATATGTTCCAAGGGTGTATAGGTTGAAGCATCATTTTGGTTATGCAGTACCGCATGACGATGGAAGAAAGTACCCCGGCCTGAATCCTGACCGACGATCCGGATCCGGCTGCCCGCTTCAACGATAGAGGCATAAGATAAAATCTCAGCAAAACCCCAATCGATTTTTTTCTCGCCTTTGAGCATCAACGCACGATCTTCGTACACTTTACCGACCTGGCGTTGCAGCGTATGTTCAGCCGGTACCCGGATAGCTTTTTCACCCAGCGCCACTAAATCAGCAACTGTCATGCTAGCGTCGTAAGCTGTAGTCCATTCTTTATGTAAAAACGGCGTCCAGTCAACCGAGACTTCCGTCATCGGTTTCCACTCTTCAACGACACAATCGCCTTTGTCCAGCGCATCGCGGTAACCATCCACCAGCGCCTGCACTTCTTGCGCATTAAACTGACCGGCTTTGATCAATTTATCCGCATACAGCTCACGTGGTGTTGGATGTTTCTTAATTTTTTGATACATCAGCGGCTGCGTTGCATTTGGCTCGTCCGCTTCGTTGTGACCGTTACGAC
>CAZGHW010000064.1:0-18855 GCA_964525695.1 uncultured Rheinheimera sp.
CGCCAACCGGCCGAGACAGCAACCCATAACGCTGCCCGTCCGGATGGCTTTGCTTTCCGACTAAAACGCGGCAGGCTGCATTTTTCTGGCGCCAGCGCCGACGTGATCACCCCGTTGTTGCCCAAAGGCAACCTTTTCCATAGGTAGTTTAATGAAATTCCGTACCCTTGCTATTCATGCCGGTCAGCAGCCGGACCCAGCTACTGGCGCGTTAAACACGCCGGTCTATCTCACCAGTACCTTCAGTTATGGCACTGCTGCCGAAGGTCAGGCCCGCTTTGCCGGGCAAAACCCAGGTTATATCTACAGCCGGATGGGCAATCCAACCTCCAGTGCGCTGGAGCAAAAGCTGGCGGCGATGGAAGGGGCCGATGAAGCAGTGGTGGTTGCCAGCGGTATGGCGGCTATCAGCAGTATTCTATATGCCCTGACCCAACAAGGTGATGAAGTCGCATTTATTGATCCAGTTTATGGCGGCACCGACGCTTTTTTACGCAACACCCTGATCCGGGCAGGCGTCACTGTGACCAGCTATAGCAGTGATGATGATTTTGTGCAAAACCATAACCCGAATACCCGCTTGGTGCTGTGGGAACCGATCACCAATCCAACTTTAAAAGTGATCGATAGCCGGAAAATTGTCGCCGTAGCCCGCAGCATTGGCGCCATCACGGTTTGCGACAATACCTTTTTAACGCCCTATCTATTCCGTCCGCTTGAGCTTGGGGTCGATGTGGTGATGCACAGCGGCACTAAGTACTTGTGTGGCCACGGTGATATCATTGCTGGGGTGATTGCCGGTAATGGCCCGATGATCCAGCGCATCCGCACTATTGCGCTGAAACATATTGGTGCTCCAATGGGTCCACAGGAAGCTTATTTACTGCAACGTGGGGTAAAAACGCTGCCACTGCGGATGGATGCACACCTGGCTGCGGCCCAACAAGTGGCTGAATTTCTGGCGCAACATCCAAAAGTGGAAAAAGTCTTTTTCCCGGGCCTGCCTGCCCATCCGGGTCATCAGGTGATCCGAGACACTGCTGGTGGTTTTGGCGGTATGGTGGCATTGGAGCTCGCAGGTGGTTTTGCCAGCGCCGCACTGTTGTTAGACAATTTGCAGCTTTTTGCCCAAGCGGTCAGTCTGGGTGATTTGGAAAGCCTGGCCTGTCATCCTGCATCGACCACCCATGCAGCAATGACCGCGGAAGATCGTCGCAAAGCCGGAGTCAACGACAAGCTGGTGAGACTGAGTATTGGTGTTGAAGATGCCGCAGATCTGATTGCCGATTTGACGCAGGCACTAGCCTTGCTGCCTTAACCCATGGGTTCCCGCAATTGCCAGCAGCGCGTTGGCAATTGCACCCAGCCACCCACTGCTCAGCATACGTCTGCCAGGGTAATTTTTTTCAATAGCTTTAAACTTTTATTCCCATTGCTCCGACCAAGTCGCTTAGAAGATGCAACCAAGTGATGGAGCCACAGATGTCTACCGAACCTGAACAACTTTTAATCCCCTTACCTGGATGGCAGCAATTGCTGGCGGCTTTACTGTGGCTCAGTTTGCTGATGTTGCTGTTGCCCTGGTGTCTGAGCCCTTTTCAAGCCGATTTCAGCCGTTTCAGCTTTGAATTACCGCAACAACTGCATGCACTACAACTGCAGATTTCAGTATTCACGGCAGCCTCAACAGGTCCATAAAACGCCATCTCAGTTGTTGCAAAATTGTCAGTGAAAGTCAGTAAACTGTTGTGTTACCATCACATCAACTTCGCAGCGTTACGACAAAACTCTGCTCTGGCAGAATCGCAGTTCGTTTTTGATGGAACCTCAGTATGGTGTTGCAACAACAGGTGCAACTGGGCGAATTTATCCTTTGTCCGGTGAACCAGCATTTAGAAATCGGTACCGAACGCATCCCGCTGGAACCTAAGGTTTATCAGGTTTTATGCTACTTAATCAGTCAGCAGCAACGTTTTGTCAGCCTGGAAGAATTACATCAGCAAGTATGGGCGGGCCGGGTTGTCAGTGATACCGCGGTACGACGTAGCATCAGTAAACTCAGAGCGGCATTTTTGGATCAACAGGAACCCGCCCGTTATATCCAGTCAGCCGCCAAACGCGGTTACCGCTGGCTGGTGCCGGCTGTGCCTGTGGCAACGACCGACATGCCTGAGCCCTTAACTGCCCTGACCGCAGACGTTGCTCCCTGTAACGATCCGCAGCCCTTGACCAGCAACGCCAAACAGCCTGACCAAGGCACCATGCAACTGGCAAACATCCCCCGCATCGGGCACAGCCACTCAGTGTGGCGACACTGGCGCTGGTTGCTACTGCTGTTACCACTGCCTTTATTATGGCTGTATTGGCAGCAACCGCCCTTCTGGCACTGGCAAACCGCTTTACCTGTGGTGGAAGGTGAAAAACTGTCGATGGATCTCAATCCAGATCAGAGCCAACTAATATTTACCAGTAACGCTGCCAATCATATTGGTCAGGAAATTTACCATTACCACAGGCAAACGGGTGTGTTGCAACAACTGACCTCTGGTGACAATAACATCATGCACGCGGCTTTTGCGAAAGATGGCGAATCCTTGTTTTATCACAATTACAAAAACAATCATTACGATCTTTTTCAGCAAGATATCAACGCATCCGGTCAGTTGACCGGCCCGGCCCGACTGCTGCTTTCCGGTTATGATGTGATGCTGGATCTACAACCGCAACCGGACCAACAGACACTGTTATTAAATTTGGGCAGCAAAGATGGTCAAGCAGAACAATCGCAAATCCAACGGCTGGACCTGCGCAGCGGTACGCTGACCGCAGTCACCAGCAGCATGATAGCTGGCGTGCACGATACCGCCTTTGCCGTTTCGGCCGATCAGCAACGACTGGTGTTTCAGCGGATCATTCCAGGACAACAGGCAATGTTAATGGTGCAGGATTTAATCAAAGGCACGGTGTTGCAACAACTGAGCTATCCAAGCCGAATTTTTGATTTACATTGGCTGTCTGAGCAACGTGTGCTGATCCTGGATGAAGAAGCCTTGGCGATTTTTGACCTGACCACACAAAAGCGCCAACCAGTCGAAACCAATACCCTGCCGGATCAAGTGACCGGCAAAGGTCTGAGCCGGACGCTCTTGCCATTGGCGGAGCAACAATGGCTGGCTTTTCGCCATAGTGGGGATTTAAGCAAAATGCTGTTTCAACAGGGAAACATTGGCGCCTTGACCGAGCGCACCTTGATCCACACCCCAGCCTTTAGCAAAAATATTTATTTTGCCCAGCAACCGCAGCAATTGTTTTTGCACCTGCAGCAAGATGATGTACAACAATTTTTGCTGCAACAGCCGGATGGTCAACAACAACTGTTGTTTGAGGTCAAAGGCCAACAACTGCAGTTCCAACAACAGCATCCGGATGGCTCCAGCTTGCTCCTGCTGTTGGATGGCAAACCGCAGCTGTTTGATTTATCAACGCATCAATTAAAACCACTGGATTTGGCTGGCAATCAGTGGCAATCGGGTTATTTTATGCCAGATGGCAACAGTCTGGTGCTAACCAGTAAAACACATGGCCAATATCAAACCTGGTTGTATCAACTTCAGACAGCACAGAGCAGACTGCTGTTGCAGGGTTACAGCCAGGTCATCCCCTACCTGCCAGGGCAATTTGTGGCGCTGAAGCCTGATTTGAGCTTTGTGTTGCTAAAAGATGGGGTAGAAAGCGCGCTCAATGCCCGCATGCAGCCGCCTTTCCCTGGTAGTGTGCATTTGCGGCAGCAACAGTTATTCTGGGGCGAAACCGATCTGAAGACTAGCCGGATTTGTCGCTATCAGCTGCAACAGCAGCAACAAGTTTGCTGGCAGCAAGACCGCCGGCAATTATTGCAACGTTTTGATGTCAGCAACGATGGCAAACGCTGGCTGTTGCGACATTTGGCGACGATAGACACCAAAATTCTTCCGGTCAGCACAAATATAAAATAATGATATATTTCATAGCGTTATTTTGGTTATAACCAGGTTATAACCAATTCCGCTACAAGTCACAGTGCTGTTATCGCACTGAGTGCAGTGATGCGGCATGCTGGTTGCAACTTCGAATCACCGCAACCGGATGCTGATGAACACCACTGCAACCTTACGGCTAAAACCCAATGCAAGGCTTTGGTCCGGCTTACTACTGGCGAGCCTACTGTTCGGCTCTATGGCGTTGCTACCTTACCTGCACCGGTACTATGGTTCGCTGCCATGGCTGGATTACCCTATTCGTTTGCCAGTCCCGCAATCCAAGCTGGGTGCACCCCAGTCGCAGCAGCACACGCTGGCCGGTTTACTGGCAGATGCAGTACCTTTGTCTGGCCTACAGCCACAAAGTCAGTTGTTGTTTTACCAATTAGCCGCAGAATTTGAGCCACACTTTTGCATCGGGGATGAAGTATTGTTATCACTGGATCAGCATCAAGCGCGGGGTTTGTTGTTAATGAAAATCGCAGCTGGCAGCAGTCAGCCGCATATCCAGCTCGGGATCCGGTTATTCCCCCCTTTTGCCCCAGCATTTCGCCAGCCAGCCAGCAGCAATATCAGACTAAAACGCTTGACCTATAGCTCGGCTGACTGGCTAAGGCTGCAGTGCCTGCGGCCTGCTATCTGAACTCTAGTCCCGACGCACCCACTGCACTATCGAAGGACCCAGCTATTTTGCCTACATCCACCCTGTTAATAGGCGGGTGATAACACCAGACTGCCTGGTTGAATCTGCAGCTGTAAGGGGATATTTAACAGCGCCCGATGACTTAGTTTGGTCGGATCCAGTTGATACACCGGCAAATGAGCCAGACTTTGCTGTAATAATGCCGCCAGCTCAGCTGACAAGGGTTTTAACTTGCCTTGCCAACCTGCCGCTGCGACTTGGGCATCCAATAACTGAAACTGCCGCAGATACACCCCCTGGCGTTGTTGATCAAAATAGGGTTGCGCCGCCAGCACGAATTGAAGTTGGGCTGGTACATCAATTAATGCCAACTTGACTTGAGCTTCAGTCTGAACTCTGAGTTGCAGTACTTCCTGACCGGCAGGACCAATGTCCGCCTGGAGTTGCGTCACCTGCACCGCGACTGGCAACCCCGCCAGCCGGGTGCGTTGACTGAGCTGGCTGAGCTTGGTATGCAGTTGCTGATTCAGTTCAGTTTGATCCAACTGATACAGCGCCAGTTGATTGGTGTGCTGGCAACCGACCAGACCAAGCCACAGCCAGCAAAGTAAAATCATGGTAATAAAAACGCGCATAACAACACCTGTTCAGGGAAAAACCTAGCATAGCATGGCGGAGGTTGACTGAAGCTTAGATGAAGCAATGGCCAGTTCGGCCAAAAATAAAGAAAAAGGCGAGACAAGTGTATTGAACTGTGCAAACAGCCAATTGCAGAACTGATGAGGAGCCCTAACAGCAGCAGCCATAGCGGCTTTCATCGCTATGGCTGGGTAAGATTAAAGTTGTTCGACTGTGTAACCAGCGGCTTTCAGTAACTGCAGTACGCCGTCTTCACCTGGTAGATGACCGGCACCAACCAACACCAATTCGCGGTTTGGATTGCCAAACATGGCGGTAATTTTTGGTATCCAGTCGAGATTGCGCTGAGTAAACATCTGCTGATAGGTCACCGGATCTTCTTTTTTACTGTCTTGCAGCAACAGAGAATCCAACACAGTTAAATTACCAAGCCGCCAGGCCGTAATCGATTGTTGCATTAATTGCACTAACTGCGGATTTTTCTCCAGCATTAACTGGATAAACTGTTCTTCCTGACCCACGCCCATATTGGCCATCAGCGCCAATTGAAAATCGAGCGTTTCCAGGTATTGTTGTGGTTTGTTATCGGTCAGCGCTTTTTTAGCAAAATATGCATCAACGCCTTCGCCAGCCAACTTGGCTTTATGCATTTCCAGCATCGTGGTCTGCACAGCGACAAAACCGGGTTTAAAACCATCTAATTGCTCAGCTTTCATGCCAAACCCCTGCAGATACACATCAAGTTGCTGAAACAGTTTGGGCGATATTTTTTTACTGAGCTTTTCATCAGCGCCATAAGACAACTTTTGCAGCATCGCCATCGTGGCTTGTTGATCTGTTGGATCCGGCATTTTCGCTTCCAGAACCAGGGTATCCGCCTGCTGATACGCCAACTCAAATTCGGCGGGTAACGGGAACTCACTGACAGGTAATAAATGTACAGTGCCGCCTAAATACAAGTGATCACTACCTTTTGACACTTTCCACACCGAACTGGCAGCCAACGCCTGTGCAGGTAACAATAACGCGGCCGCAGCAATGGCCAACATGGATTGACGGTACTTATTGATGTTCATCTGCCTAAACTCCTGTTAACGACTTAAACTGTGGCGAATATTATCTTGCACTTGCTGGCGGATATCAGCAGAGATTTGCGCCGAGACTGACATCTGGAATTGTTTGATTGACTGATCAAGCTCAGTGAGTTTGATCATCACAACAGGTTCTACTGGCTGGCCAACATCCGCCAATACCACCGGACTAGCAGCAAACAGGGCGACACTATATAGGAAATTTTTCATTTGGGGTTACTCCTTGCAATTGACGAAATCAGCTTAACGCCGACCCGCCATAGCAGCGATAACCAGCACCGGATCAAGCTGTGAACAATCAGCGACCAGCGGGATAACCTTAGCATAACCAAGATAAACATTTGTTTTATAGGTTATTATTTTAAATTTAGATAAATATAACCAACAAAATTTGGTCTGGAAATAAAGACCCCGCGCCGAGGCGCGGGGTTCAAGTATAAAAAAACTGCCGGCGGGCAAAACGTCATGTGCCGGCAGTTGGCAAGATCAGAACTGCAAGCGGACACCGACTGCGGTTAAATTGCTGTATTGCGGCGAGGTTTGATAACGGCCATAGCTCAGTTGCACCGACCATTGCGCTGACAAAGCAAACTCAAGACCTGCGCTATAAGCTTGTTGCCAGTTTTTCAGCAACTTGCTGTCACTGGCTGTACCGAACAACTGCTGACGCTGCAGCAGATACCAACCGCCAGCAGTGCCGAATACAGAGACTGGACCTGCCACCGGATAAGACAATCGCAGCGCCAGCGTCGGGCCATAACCAGAGGGGCTGACCAAAGGCGCCACATCCGCCAGCGCGGTCTGTTGCAATACCTGTGGCAAGCGCACTGTTAAATCACCGGCATCTAGCCAGCCACCTTCGAGTGCCAGATAAGGATTAAACTGATAACCGCCCTGTAAATGCCAGGCCGTACGCTGCTCCTGCTGCGCACGCAACGACTGGCCCTGCAAGGTAAAACGACTGTCGGTATCCATTTGGCCGACTGTCGCACTCAGATACACTTGGTCCAGCGTGCCAGCAGCGGCCTGAGCACAACCGCATGCCAGCAGCAGCCACCCCAACCGGCGTCTTAACGCCAGCGCCATTAACCCGACTAAAGCTAACCAGCCAGTGCTACCGCCGGAAGTCTGGTAGACTTTATCTTCCTTCACCACTTGCGCCAACACACCAGGATCCACAATTACGCCATTGGCTTTGCCGTCCGCGTCATTCGGGCCACCGTCTTCAATAATTAACCGCACACATTCATGCTTGGCTGTTAAACCCGGCGTCCACACTACATCAGACACCAGTGGGCAACGACCTTCGCTATTTTTGCCGGCACTAAACAGTTGATTACGGCTGTTTTGCACAAAATCAAACCAACGGCCATTGTGATGTTTGCGCCAGACACTTTCAGCAGTGATTTGCCGGCCTTGTGGCAATGGGATCACCACAGGCACACTTTCGCCCTGGTTATTTAAGTTACGGACTTCAAAATCCACCAGTTGGCTCAGTTGCTGATAGCCCTGATCCGGTAAAGCGCCGTCATTCAAGGCCACACCAAACTGACCTGAATTCCAGGAGGTTTTTTCGCTCTGTTGACCCAGCGTCAGTTGATATTGTGCCGGAATTTCTAAATAACTGACGCCCGCTTCGGCGGCAGTACAGCTACTGACCCGGCCATTCTGATCCGGTGCCACTTTTGGACAAAGCGGTAACCGGCCTGGCTGCTCAGTGAATAAATTCGCTGCCGCTGGCAGACCACTCTGGTCAAGCTCACTGCCACAATGATCATGCGCGCAACCCGCTACCACCAACAACACCACATCTGTTTCTAAGGTCTGGTTATTATCGGTCGCTTGTAGTTTGAACTGATAGCGGCCCTGCAGCTTCGCTGGATCCAGGGTCACCACATCCGCTTCTACCACAGCAACGGCGGCTAACTCACCCAACTGCCAGCGATAATCCAACGCCTTGTCATGGCTATTACCTGCATGCAGTCTGATCAAACCTGCTTCCTGCCGCACAGCATATCCCGCCAAACCGGCCTGTTCTATGCTGACCTGTAGCGCGGCAGTGCTGGCGACAGTACCTGCTTGCAACTGGTGGACTGCTGGCGTACCCAGCACGGCATTGGCAGAGCTGACAGCTGTCAGTTTGATACTGGCATTGTTGCCCGTCTGACCCGACAACTGATAACTGCGACGACGCTCATCCTGGATATCAATCAGCAACTTATCTTCATTTAGCACCACACCTTCGGCACTGAACTGCACTGCCACCGGATAGCTGATCGCTTCATCGCTGAGCCAGATACTGATTTTGGCATCGGTTTGCGCAGTCACTTGTTGCGAGGCAGCGGTAAAAGCGACAAATGGATGCACTTCCAGCGTCAACGTCTGAATTTGCTTGCTCTGTTCATCCTGTAGCTGCAACTGATAGCGACCGGTTTTTTGCGCGATGAAGCTAAACTCAGTGGCAGAAACCGCTTTAACCAGTGTACCCACTTCAACTGCCGTTAAAGGCAACTGCCGGTTGGCCCGCACCACATCCCCGCCTAACCAGCGGAATTGACCACTGCCACCACTGACGGTCACAGTGACCGGCTGATTGGCAGTAAGCAGGCCGGTCTGGGCTGGTGTTTTCAGCGCAAAAGCGGCAGAGCTTTGCAATTCAACCACACAATCTGCCGTGATGGCGGTGGTCTGGATACTTTGTTGCCGCAGCACAGCACCACAACCACTGACTTGCAGATAAAGCGTCGGATCAGTTTGCGTCAGATTAAACACCGCAGATTGGCCATGAGTAATGGTTTGTTGTGCCGGGCTAATGCTGACGCCTGGTACTGAATTCACCCTGACTTGATATTGCAGCTGGTTGTACTGCGCTTTCACCGTTAAGGCAGCAGTGACTTTACTAAAATCAACATCCCAACTGGTGAAGGTATACCCTTCGCGCGCCGGAGCTGTTGGCGCTGTCGCCGCCTGACCATGAGTGATTTGCTGGGTCGCAATCTGCTTGCCATCGGCATCGACAAAGCTAACCGCATAGACATTCTGGCTATACTGGGCTTTGACCGTTAACGCCGAGGTCACTTTGCTAAATTCAACATCCCAACCCGTGAAGGTATATCCTTCCCGCGTCGGGCCTGCTGGCATTGTTGCCGCCTGACCATGGTTGATTTGCTGGGTCACTAACGGCTTGCCATCGGCATCGACAAAACTAACCGCATAGACATTCAGGCGATACTGCGCTTTCACCGTTAACGCCGAAGTCACTTTGCTAAAATCAATATCCCAGCCCGTAAAGGTATAACCTTCCCGCTCAGGGGCTGCTGGCGCTGTCGCCGCCTGACCATGCCGGGTATCGCCATTTGTCAGTGGTCGTCCTTCAGCATCAACAAAAGCCACCGGATAGGTTCTGGCTTTAACCTGAATGCTAAAAGGCGCCAGCTCAGCACTGAATTCACCATCTGAAACCTGGATCCGGATATCGCGGTACTCCGCCTCCAGCTCAGGCGCAGGTGTTCCTGTCAGTACGCCAGTGGCAGTGTCAAAACTGGCCCAGCCTGGTAAGTTATGAACACTAAAGGTTAAAGTGTTTGCTTCAGCATCGCTCGCCACAGGTGCAAAACGATAGTTGTCACCGGCAATAATCTGGCCAGCTGGCTGACCACTGATCTGCGGTGCGGTATTTGATTTTCTGATAATCAGTTCGATACATTGGTCAATACGACCACCATAAGCATCGCTGACCTCAAAACAGAGTGGATATACACCCGCTTCGGTTTTATCAAGCACTAAAACTGGGCTGAGTGGAGTGCGTCTGACCACAGCGTTATCGGCATCTCCGATATATAACCGGTTAAAACGGTCCACTGCCACTTCGGTCACCAGACCAAACTTAGTTTGCGCTGGATCTTGACCATCCTGGGTATTCCCACAGTCGCCACTAGTTCCGGCAACAGTGCTGATAATACCAGTGCCAGTCTGCACTTTTCTGATACTACAATTGTTATGATCGGCAATGTAAAGATTGTTACTCTGATCAAACGCAATATCTAAAGGTTTATCCAACTCGGCTGCAGTAGCTGGACCACCATCACCACCGAAACCTCTCTCATCACTGCCAGCCACTGTCTCAATAGTACCAGCACTGAGACTAATTTTTCGTATCCGATGGTTTCTGTGATCAGTCACATACAGATCACCACCTTGATCAAAAGCTAAACCGGAAGGCTCCCTGAGCAAAGCCTCAACAGCAAGACCACCATCTCCAGCAAAACCTCTTGTTTCAGGCGTGCCCGCAATAACCTTCAAAAGACCTGTCGCTTTTTCAAGTTTACGAATCACATGATTTGAACTATCCGCAATATATAAATTGCCCTCAGCATCAAATTCAATACTGTCCGGTTCATTTAACCGACTTTCCATCGCCGGCAAGCCATCGCCATTAAAACCACCTTCGTGATCTGGGTTATATATACCTGCCACAGTACTGATTTGCTGAGTGACCACATCAATTTTACGGATCAAATGATTACAGTATTCTGCAATATATAGATTACCTGCCTGATCAAAAGCCAGATCGCTTGGCGAACAAAGTTGAGCCTCTGACGCTAAAGTCCCATCCGGGCTATACCCGCTTTCACCATTCCCAATCAAGGTGGTAATAATCCCGGTATTGGCATCTATTTTCCGAACACTGTTGGTATCCCAATCGGCCAGATAGATATTATTATGCTGATCAAACACAACTTCTGCTGGCACCTTGACTCTGGCTTTGGTCGCTAAATCATTATCACCGTCGTAGTCATACTCTCCAGGTATCCCAACGATGGTATCAACTTGCATTGTTGGTATTTTTATCCAGTCAGGGATTTGCTGATTTGGTTTTAACCGCCATTGCAGGTTATCGCCATATTTATTCCGCACAAACTGATTTAAATCAATTTGTTTAGTTGTCTTACCATCTTCTAAGACCAGCGTGGCTGCATCGCCCATAACTGATTCTGGCGGCTGTTTAATTTGCAGTTCGAAGTCCTGTATTGCCTCACCGCGGCTATTGCCTGCCTGCAATCTTATCGGCACAGTCGTATCAGCAAGGTTTGAAGGCACAGTGCCATGCAGCAGATATTCTGCATTGATCAGTTGCTGCACCTTTAACCAGCTTGGGCCTTGCGCTAAGGTCACTGCGGCATTATCGCTGCTATCTGCCAGCTTAATCCGATATTGATAAGGAAAGCCTGCCGCAGCCTCAGTGACAGGGTTAGAACTGAACCAGTCCACAACCTTTAATTCAAAAGATAAATAAATCGACTGCCGGTTGATTTCAATATTAAAATCAATATTGCGGGTGGCTGCTTGTTGCGGCCTGCCTGACAGATAAAATTCAGCCGTTGCATCAGGACTCACTTTGCGTAAAGCATCTGATTGATAATCACTGACATATAATTTATTGTCATCAGCAAAAGCCAGCGTCATTGGCTCCCAAAAAGATGCGTTTGTTGAAGAACCGTCTTGGGACGACTCCGCGCCATTGCCAGCAAAGGTCTGTACGACGCCATCAGGACTGATCTGACGGATTCGATGGTTATCTGTATCAGCGATCAACAAGTTGTTATTAACGTCAACAGCAATCGACTTAATACTGTTAAAGCGCGCGTCGCTACCAGTGCCATCCTGAAAGCCTGAAAATTCCGAACCGACAAATAGCTGCGGTGTTTTAGTGGGATCATCCGCTGTAATCCGATAAATCCGGTGCTCACCTCGAGCATACAGGTACAGATTGCCATTGTGATCACTCACCAATCGATCGACTTCCCGCGCATCTCCCTGCAACTCGGCATAAGGTTGCACTATTGCTTTGATACCAGCCGGGCCTTCATCCTGCAGGGTTAGTTTGTGAATAACGCCAAAGCTGTGCGTGACTAATAACTCACCGGTCTGGTTTAGCGCCAAGCTGTAAATCGAATCAAGTTTTTGAGACAGCTGAATGGTGCTTACTTGCCCATTCTTGACAATACGAATTTTTTCCCCTTCAGCTATCAATAGATTGCCAGCATGATCAACGAGCATCCCATTTATATTTTGCGTGAATCTGGCGCTGGCGAGTGGACCATCAACGACTTCACATTCGACATAAGGCTGCTCTTCTGGTTTGTAGCAATAATCGCCGGCAAATAAACGAATATCGCCGTCGGCAGAGACTCTAAAAATACGGCCACTGCGATAGTCGCTCATAAAAACGCCACCTTGATGATCACTGGCCATCGCGCCCATAGATGGAATTCTAAAATCGGCTTTGACGGTACTGACTTGGTTGGTAAGCGTCAGTTTTAACCAATCCGGGATATTCGCTCGTGCCACGCTAATCCCTTGTTCTGGTGGAAATATAGCTGACAAATCCAGTCGGAATTGCTGACCGACCACAGTCTGGATTGTCTTTTGTTGCATCGCTAAAGTGCTTTCTTTGCCAATGTTAAGATCGGCTAAAGTAAGTCCATCCGCTAATTGCTGCTGCTTAAACCACAAATGATAACTTTCCGGCGGATAACCCTCTTTATCCTGAATTTTAGCTTTGATATTTTCAGTGGTATCAGAGCCTTCCACATCCAGCGTAATGGTTTTACCAGTCAGGGTTTTGACAAAAATTTGCATCGCCCAACCGGGCCAGGCGGTAAGCGCAAAACACAACATCGCTAACTGCAAGAGACGAATCATAGTTGCTCCATAACAAAGTAATAATCAGGGGTGAGTCAGACACCCGAATAAAAAATCGCCGGATGCTAACATGTTGGTTCCATTTTCCGAACAGAAAAGCCAGATGCTGTGTAACGTCATGTAACAGATGTCGATAATGTGGCGGTCGGAAATGTAGGAAAGTAACGACAGCGTTGGTTTGTGACTAAACCGACAACAGGTTGAAAAGTTACCCTGTTATTCCTTACTAAACAGAGTAAAATAGCCAGGTTATAGTAGTCAGAGATGCCGATTGAAGGCAATCCAGGTGTAGTAATGTTGGATCCGCTCGCGCATTCGTTAGCTTCGGTCATGGTCACTTTGGCCTGTGCTTTATTTATCTGGCCGTTATATCTGTTGAATAAAGATTTTGCTGGCCCGAAACACTGGGCTATTGGTAATAGCCTGCTGCCACTGGGGTTGTTATTACTCAGTACCCAAAGCAAGACACCGGTTTGGCTGGGAGTAGTGTTAGCCAACCATCTTTTGCTGGCCGCTGTATTAGCCATTTTATGGGGCACCCGGTTGTTCTTCGGCTACCAGCGCAATAAAAGTTTGTTAACTGTACTCACGCTCAGTTTCAGCCTGCCTTTTTTGTATTTCACCTATATCACGCCTTATACCGATGGCCGCATTATCCTGGTCAGTTTGATGTTTTCCCTTTGTAGCTTGCTGAGTATCCGGGTGCTGAGAGCTAAGCAAAAAACCGGCTTTTCGTTAGGCGTCAAACTGTTTCAGGCAGTCTTGATGTTATTGATCATGCTGATGAGCTACCGTATTGCATATATTCTGCTGGTCGGTGACTTAGGCGGTATCTTTAGCTTCAATCTATTAAATGTGGCGGTGGCGGCTTTATCATATTTTGTGGTTTATGGTTTGACGCTGAGTTATTTTCTGCTTTGCTCAGAACGACGCATTCAGATGCTGGATAGCTTACAACAACAAAGCAAAGCTGAAGCCGCGTTAAAAAGCCGTTTTCTGGCGTCATTGAGCCACGAGTTACGCACGCCGCTCAATGCCATTGTCGGCAAAGCACAGCTGATGAGGCTACAACAACAGGACCCGCAACTGCAGCAGGATTGCAGCATTATTATTGACGCCGGACTAGCCCTATCGACCATGGCACAACAAGTATTGGAGCACGCTAGCCTGGAGCATGGCGAGGTACAAATCCAACCTCAGGATACCTTATTACTGCCCTGGTTGCAGAGCATCATCGATACCATGCAACCGCTGGCGCAAGCACGGCAATTGGCGTTAACTGTGCAGACCGAACAGCTGAGCGCGCAACAAATTTATCGCTTTGATCAGGGTAAAGTTCGGCAGGTACTGATCAATTTGCTCGGCAATGCCATTAAATATACTGATCAGGGTTTTGTCAGACTGCAGGTGCAACTGACTGACCAGACTGGTCCGCTGCATCAGATCCACTTTGCAGTGCAAGACAGTGGCATTGGCATCAGTCCGGACGACCAGCGCGATATTCTGCTGCCTTTTATTCGGGCTTCGCAGCAGGAACTGCGGGAAGGTACTGGGCTGGGTTTATCTTTATGCCAAAAAGCACTGCAATTGTTGGGAACGGAATTAAAATTTGCCAGCCAACCCGGTGCCGGTAGTTGTTTTTACTTTCAGTTGCCGCTAGAGCCAGTCAGCGCTGCGACTCCCGTCATCACCCCAGTCGACAGCAATCCCACAATACCACTGCACATCTTGCTGGTCGAAGATGTAGCATTAAATCAACAGATCATCCAAGCCCTTTTACAACATGACGGTCATCTGGTGTTGGTTGCCGCCACTGCGGCAGAGGCGCTAGCGCTTTGTCAGCAACACAGCTTTGAGCTGATCTTGCTGGATATGAACCTGCCAGACAGTGATGGCCTGAGTTTGTTCCGCCAGCTGCAACAACAGCTAGCCACACAACCTCCGGTGTTGGTATTAACGGCGGATACCAGCCGGCAATTACAGCAGGATTGTTTAGCTGCTGGCATCAAACAAGTGCTGACCAAACCGGTTGACCTGTCACAGTTACAACGAAGTATTCGCCAATTGCGACAAACCGGCAGTCACAGCTGGCCATTAATTGCCAATAGCCTGACCTTTCAAAGGTTTGCTTGTTATTTACCGGCGGCACTGGTGCAGCAAAAACTCAACGGCCTGGCTGCCGAATTGCAGCAACAGATTAGCCAATGGCCGCATTTGCATAGCGCTGAACTGCAGGCTAGCCTGCATCAACTGCGGGGCATGGCGGCCACGCTCGGACTGGAATTGCTGGCGGCGCAACTGGCTGAGTTAGAAGCCCAACCCAGCTTAGTGCCAACCTCACAACCAGCCCTCAGCCAGCTTGCCAAGCATAGTGCGCAACTGCTGCAACAAAAAATCGAAGGGGTGCGGTATGACTGAATATATCCGGGTTTTGTTGGTGGAAGACGACGAATGGCTTGGATTGGCGCTGAGTGCTTTTTTACAGCAGCAAGGTTTACAGGTCAGTCTGGCGCATTCAATGGCCACAGCCAAAGCCATGTTGCCACAACCAGATTTACGCCTGCTGATCGCCGATGTGCAATTACCGGATGGTTCTGGTATTGAACTGTGCCGCCAACTGTCTCAACCCCATATTGGTAAAATTTTGATCTCATCCAACGCTTCTGAACAAAGCCGGGTGCAAGGGCTGGGTGCTGGTGCCGATGACTATATTTGCAAGCCGGTATTTCCGCAGGAACTACTGCTAAGGATCAGGGGGTTATTGCGCCGCTTACCAGCGCACACTGTGACTGTACCCGATTTGAGATTTTTACAGTTCCGGCTTAATCTGGAAAACCGTCAGCTCTGTTATCAGCAACAAGCACTGCAACTGAGTGAAAATGAACAACAATTGCTGATTAAACTGATTGCCCATCAAGGGAAAATCATCAGCCGAACTGAATTAGCGCTGGCATTAGGTGAAACCGATGCTTATTTGGCAGGCCGGGCATTGGATATAGCGATTAGCCGGCTGCGGAAAAAATTAGTGCAACTGAGTGGTCAAGCACAAGAACTACTGGTGACTTACCGGAATCAGGGCTACTTATTGGTGCAGGAATGGCCGGAAACAGGCCTGAAAGAAGGAGCAGCACGCTAAACCAGTCGTGCTGCTACGATAGCGCTTAAATCAGCTTATTTTTTGATTTTAACCGGTCTTTGCCAACCCGTAATATGACGTTGTTTAGTACGGGCGACCACCAATTCATCGGCTGCCACATTATGCGTCACCACAGAGCCGGCACCGACAGTGCTGTTTTTACCCAGCGTCAAAGGCGCCACCAATGAACTATTGGAACCAACAAAGACCCCATCTTCAATGGTGGTCTGGAATTTGTTGGCGCCATCGTAGTTACAGGTAATAGTGCCGGCACCAACATTCACTTTACTGCCGATCACCGCATCACCCAGATAAGTCAGATGATTGGCTTTTGAACCTTGGCCTAATACTGTTTTTTTCAGCTCAACGAAGTTCCCGACATGGCTATCATCCGCCAGCACCGAATCTGGCCGGATGCGAGCAAAAGGCCCGACTGAACAATCAGCACCAACGGTGGAGCTTTCTAACATCGAGTTTGGTTTGATTTCAGTGTTATCGCCAATGGTGACATCTTTCAGGATACAGTTGGCACCAATAGACACGCCATTACCCAGTACCACTTTGCCTTCGAAAATCACATTGACGTCAATCATCACATCGCTGCCAACACTGACTTCACCGCGCACATCAATCCGTGCTGGATCACGCAAATTGGCGCCGTTTAGCATCAGTTGTTCGGCTTGGCGTTTTTGATAAGCACGCTCAAGCTGGGCTAATTGCACCCGGTTATTGGCGCCTTCAGTTTCAATCGGATCGGCCGGATGGGCGGTCGCGATTTCAACGCCATCGCGATGCGCCATGGCAATAATATCGGTCAGATAAAATTCGCCCTGGGCATTGTTATTTTGTAAATTCGCCAGCCAGTGTTTCAGCTGTTTGCCTGGCACAGCCATAATGCCGCTGTTGACTTCCTGAATCTTCAACTGTTCGGCGGTGGCATCTTTTTGTTCGACAATACCTACCACCAGGCCGTTTTCACGTACCATCCGACCATAACCAGTCGGGTTATCCAGAATCACAGTTAACACCGCTAAACCATGCGCCGGACGCGCCGCTAGCAGCTGTTGCAGCGTTTCCTGGCGGGTCAGTGGGACATCGCCATACAGCACCAGCACCACGTCTTCATCAGCGATATGCGGCACTGCTTGTTGCACGGCATGGCCTGTGCCCAGTTGCTCTGCCTGTAGCACCCAGTGTAACGACTGCTCACCTAAAGCTTCTTTTAACTGCCCGGCACCATAACCGTATACCAGATTAATCTGCGCCGCACCTAACGAATTGGCGGTATCGATGACATGTTGCACCATTGAACGCTCTGCCACTTTGTGCAGGACTTTCGGAAGAGAAGATTTCATCCGCGTGCCTTTACCGGCCGCCAGGATCACTACATTTAACGCCATATCTGCCAATCCTTGTTTTGCTTTGTGGCAATTTTAACCCAATAGCCAGGAAATAACAGCCCAGTATTGTGGGCTTCAGCTGGGTTCCACGTGAAACAGTGCGGTTGGCGAGAGCAATCTATGACGACTGACTAAAACAAAACAGTTTCGCTTCTGGTTGGCTTCCGATTACGCATAAAAAAACCACCCGAAGGTGGTTTTTTACACTCAGCAAGAACTTACTTCTTGCGCAGTTTCTGGATAAGACGCAACTGCGCAATTGCTTCGGCCAATTGGGCCGCCGCTTCTGCGTAGTTGAAGTCGGCGCCGGCGTGTTGCATGGCTTCCTGCGCGCTTTTTTGCGCGGCAAGCGCAGCTTGCTCGTCCAGGTCTTCGGCACGGACTGCCACATCGGCCAGCACTGTAATGGTGTGCGGTTGTACTTCAAGTACACCGCCCGCCACATAAATCAGATGCTCTTCGCCGAATTGTTTCACAATCCGTAACATGCCTGGCTTGATGCCGGTCAGCAGTGGAATGTGACCAGGTAAAATACCCAGCTCACCTTCGCTACCAGTAACTTGAATGGACTCAACAAGGCCAGAGAAAATTTTCTCTTCAGCACTTACCACGTCCAACTGTACTGTCATCGCCATTTCGCTCTCCTAAAGCTGTAAAATTACAGCTTCTTCGCTTTTTCGATCGCTTCGTCGATAGAACCAACCATGTAGAAGGCTTGTTCTGGCATGTGATCGAATTCACCTTCCAGGATGCCTTTGAAACCACGGATAGTTTCTTTCAGCGGAACGTATTTACCTGGTGAACCAGTGAATACTTCAGCAACGAAGAATGGCTGCGACAGGAAACGCTGGATCTTACGAGCACGGAATACAGTCGTACGGTCTTCATCAGACAGTTCGTCCATACCCAGGATCGCGATGATATCTTTCAGCTCTTTGTAACGTTGCAGAACTGACTGCACGCCACGCGCCACTTCATAGTGTTCTTTACCGATCACCAGTGGGTCCAACTGACGTGAAGTTGAATCCAGTGGGTCGATCGCCGGGTAAATACCCAGAGAAGCGATGTTACGGCTCAGTACCACTGTTGCATCTAAGTGAGAGAACGTGGTGGCTGGTGACGGGTCAGTTAAGTCGTCCGCTGGTACGTAAACTGCTTGCACAGAAGTGATAGAACCAGTTTTGGTTGAAGTGATACGTTCTTGCAGAACACCCATCTCTTC
>CAZGHW010000065.1:0-18595 GCA_964525695.1 uncultured Rheinheimera sp.
GTCGCTGGTTTTGGCTGTGGCGCTGCCGCTGCAGAAGCCGCGACTCTGGTCGGCGTTAGCAAAGTTTTAGTTGTTGATGCTGCTTGTTACCAGCATCAGTTGGCGGAAAACGTTGCTGATCTGGTATTGGCGATTGGCCGTGACTACAGCCATATTCTGGCAGCAGCGACGACCCATGGTAAAAACTTTCTGCCACGGGTGGCTGCGTTATTGGACGTGGCGCAAATTTCTGATGTGATTGCGGTACAAGCGCCAGATACTTTTGTGCGGCCTGTGTATGCAGGTAATGCCATTGCCACGGTACAATCCTTGGATAGTATTAAAGTTCTGACCGTTCGCAGTTCAGCGTTTGACGCTGTGGCAACTGGCAACCAAGCGCCGATTGAAACGCTAAACTTGGCTAAAGATGCTGCTTTATCACTGTTTGTCAGTGAAGAGTTGACTAAATCAGCCCGGCCAGAGCTGACTGCGGCCCGCATCATTATTTCCGGTGGCCGTGGTATGCAAAACGGTGATAACTTTAAGTTGCTCGAGGGTATCGCCGATAAACTCAATGCCGCTATCGGTGCTAGCCGGGCAGCAGTGGATGCCGGTTTTGTACCAAATGATATGCAAGTGGGTCAAACCGGTAAAATTGTTGCCCCTGATCTGTATATTGCGGTCGGTATTTCTGGTGCCATTCAACATTTGGCCGGGATGAAAGATTCCAAAGTGATTGTTGCCATCAACAAAGATCCAGAAGCGCCAATTTTCCAGGTGGCTGACTATGGTTTAGTTGCCGATCTATTTACGGCATTACCTGAATTGGAAGCAAAAATTTAATCTATCTTTGCTTCAACCAGCCAACAAAGCCGGCCTTGATACGCCGGCTTTTTTTATATCCAGGGATGGATGGTACAGCCTCACGTCCGGGAATAAGTGAGGCTGCATAGCCAAGGATGGATGGTACAGCCTCACGTTCGGGAATAAGTGAGGCTGCATAGTAAGGGTAGGCTGGCATGCAGCAGATATTCCGCCGTTACTAACCCCAGTCAGACCTCATGCAGAAAAAACTTTTTGCGTTGCCTGTTGTTTAGCTGGCATTCAGTTACTTGCTGTTACAACTTAGCTAGAATGAATAACTTGTTATTAAATAGTGACTGATTAAAATAAAGCCAGTTCAATTGGAGGATGATGTGAGACAGACATATGCAAGTGCCGCTTTGGTCGCTTTATTGATGCTGACAGGTTGTACCACAGTACCTGCCAATACCGATGCGATGGTGACACAACTAGATGGCCCTCTGGCGCAATTACAGGTAGATACCAAACAACTTTATCAACGCTTACAGCGTTTAACGACGGATAAAAGTTGCGTTGAAGATCAGCAATGTAAAGTCTTGGCCGTTGGTAGCAAGCCTTGTGGCGGTCCTGAGCAATACCTGCCTTATTCGGTGGCCCAAACTGATAGCAAATTACTGGCCATCACCAATGATCGATATCGCAAAATGAAACAGGAACAACAGTTACGCTTGGGGGTGTTAGGCAGTTGTCAGATCCTGACTGAACCAGCCAGCCAATGTCGTCAGCAACAATGTGTCTTGATTGAACGATAGCACTGCTCGGTGCAGCTGTTATGCTAATAAAAAAGGCGCCAGTGGCGCCTTATCTGTGTAAATTCAGCTCAGTTTTTCTCTTTGAACTTATCACAAGCGGCTTTATCGACGCATTCACCATACAAATACAAGCTATGGTGGGTCAGTTTGATACCGTTACGTTCAGCAATTTCCAGCTGTTTACGCTCGATATCATCATCTTCAAATTCAGTCACTTTACCGCAGTTTAAACAAACCAAGTGATCATGGTGATCAATCCGGCTTAATTCAAACACCGATTTGCCACCTTCAAAGTGATGACGGGTAACAATACCTGCATCATCAAACTGGTTCAGCACGCGGTACACTGTCGCCAGACCAATGTCTTCACCCAGTTCCAGTAAAATTTTATACACATCTTCTGCACTGATATGCTGGTGTCTTGGATCTTGCAATATTTCCAGGATTTTCACCCGTGGCAGGGTGACTTTCAGGCCGGCTTTGCGTAATTCGGAATTGTGATCGGGCATCTGCTGTTCAACTCATCATTCATAGGTGCTTTGGATTATAAAGCTATTCTCTTTGATAGGAAAAGCAAAATATCCAGTTTCATCGGCTAACAGTTGGCGTTGACATAAATTCACGTTATCATTCCCGTTACAGGTCATACCAGATGGGGTGAAATAATGCGTTGGGCATTCAAACCAGCAGTGATGCGGCATTTACTAAACTTTTGGCCACCGTTTTTATTCAACGGCATCAAAGTGGCCGTATTGTCGGATGATTATCGCTATGCCAGAGTCACGTTAAATGACAGACCCTGGCGGCGCAATATCAATAGCAGCCAGTTTGGTGGTGCTATGTTTGCTATGACAGATCCGATCTATCCGTTGTTATTGATGGGGGCTTTAGGCAAAGAATATCTGGTGTGGGACAAAAAGGCGGATATCGATTTTATGACGCCAGGCCGGGGCAGGCTGACGGCAGAATTTTGGCTCGGTGATGCAGTGCTTGCAGAGATTAAACAAGCCACACTCCAGGGTGAAAAATATTTTCCACAGTTTTTGGTTCATATTAAAGATGAACGTCAGCAGATCATTTGTGAAGTAAACCGAACTGTGTATATTCGAAAGAAAAAGCAGCACAGGCCTACACTAGCTTGAGCAGAGGACACAGCGAACTGAAAGACAAGTCTGTCAGTTCGCTGCAGCAGGTGAAGTCATGCGACTTACAGGCCTTCCAGATCTTTTAAGCTCAGCTCTTCATAAATCTGTTTACACCATTGCTTGACACGGCTTTCTGTCAGCTCAGGTTGGCGATCTTCATCGATACCAAGACCAACAAAGTGATCATTGTCAGCTAAGGCTTTTGAGGCAACAAAGTTGTAGCCTTTGGTTGGCCATTGACCCACCAGGATTGCGCCTTTAGGTTCGACGATATCGCGCAAAGTGCCCATCGCATCCAGGAAATATTCCGCATAATCTTCCTGATCACCACAGCCAAAGATTGCGACTAATTTGTTGTTAAAGTCGATATTTTCCAGTTCAGGAAAAAAATCATCCCAGTCACATTGCGCTTCGCCGTAATACCAAGTCGGAATACCGAACATCAGTAAATCATAAGCGGCGATATCTTCTTTGCTGCTTTTGGCAATGTCATGTACCGCAATTAAATTTTTGCCCAATTCTTTTTGGATCATTTTGGCGATATGTTCGGTGTTACCGGTATCGCTGCCAAAAAATATACCTACAGTTGCCATAATAGACCCGTCCTACTTTTGTAAAGCTTCAGCTAACAGTTGTTCAATCAGCGCACTGCGGGTGATTTGCAGTGCTTGCGCTTTGGCATCAAGTTGCAGGTACAGTTGTTCTGTCACCTTGCACTCGATCCTTTTTAAACCTTTATTCTTGTCGCGTTTGACTTGATTACGCTTGTTCAGCCGTAATTGTTCATCCCGCGGTAAAGGATTTGTTTTTGGCCGTCCTGGCCGCTTTTCTGCAGCAAATAAATCAATTGTGGTGCGATCTGTGGCGATTTTAGCCATTAACCTAACCCTTGTGACTCATATATAAATTGGATCACTCCTTTGGCCAAAAAGCCGGCGCAACCCAGAAATAAGACAATCCAGACGAAAACCCGGCCAAATTTTGGCACATCGCCTTTTTTTAAGACGTCCTGAATGGCCATGCCAATTAAGAAAAATAACACGGACAGGAAAAACCACAGACTGGCCGCTTCAATTTGTTCCATATATTCATTTAACATGGTGCTGACCTTCAAAAAAAACGCGCGCACTATAGCACAAATGCCATTAAAAAATGTTGCGTCAACGCAATAAAAAATCCAGCACCAGCTTACTGAACACAGTGGGTTTTTCAGCATGTAACCAATGGCCGGTGCCTTGAATGATTTTGGCACTGGCGCTTGGAAATAACCGCAGGATCTCAGTCTGATGACTGGCCTGGATATAATCTGAATCGCCACCTTTAATAAAAAGTGTCGGCCCCGGATAACTGGCATTGGCCACTGGTGCTTGCAGAATTTGCGGGTAGTGGGTGTTTAACGCGGCCAGGTTAAAGCGCCATTGCCAGCTATGCTCGGTTTTGTAGAGACTTTTCAGCAGAAACTGCCGGACACCCAGTTCCGCGATATACTGGCTCAGGATCTGGTCGGCCTGACTGCGTTGTTGTAAACCCGCTGCAGCCACTGCAGTTAAACCTTGCAGAATATGCTGGTGCCTTGGGTGATTGGGCACAGGTGAAATATCGGCCAAGATCAGTTTGCTGACGCGCTCGGGCCAACTCAAAGCCAATTGCATGGCAATTTTGCCGCCCATCGAGTGTCCTAACACCGCAACCTGGCCAATACCCAATTGATCCAGTGTCTGAATAACATCCGCAGCCAATTCCGGGTAACTCATACTGTCGGCATGTGCCGAGCGACCATGATTGCGAACATCCAGATTAATAATCTGAAAATGAGATTGTAATGCTCTGGCAATCACGCCTAAATTATCATAACTGCCGAAAAGTCCATGGATCAATACCAGTGGTTCACCTTGGCCTGTTATGTCACTATGTAATATCATGGTTTTCCTTCGATCAGCGCCAATCTCGGCGTTTGCTGCGCACAGCCTAACAAAAAGCAGGGCTGGCGTCAGCCAGTGTCGATTTATATAATGCATCACCGCAGTGTGGGTTTTAAGGTATCTTTATGAAAACAATCGAAATTGATGATGAACTTTATCATTACATCGCCGGACAGACCCAGCAGATTGGGGAAAGTGCTTCCGAAATTTTGCGCCGGCTGTTATTGCCAGAAGCCGGTGAACTGAAAATCGCCGCTGTGGACCCAACACCGCCAGTGACAGTGACAAAAGCAACCACGGCTGTTGCAACTAGCCAAAAAGTGTTTGATATTCTGAGTAAACAGGATTTACAGGCCGAACTGAGTGTTGTTGGACGCTTTTTAATTATTTTATCGGCCCTGGCTCGGGCGCACAAAACGCAATTTGCTGCCGTGCTGGAGATTAAAGGCCGCAATAGATTATATTTTGGCCGCAAAGAAGCAGATTTACTGGAAGCTGGCAGCAGCACCAATCCAAAACAAATCCCCAATAGTGATTTTTGGGTGATTACCAATTCCAATACCACCCGCAAAAAAATGATGTTAACTGAAGCCGCTTTAAAACTGGGATATGACCAGACAGAAGCCGAACAAATCAGAGACTTTTTATAAGGATTATTTATGTCTGTTCACCCTTTGGCAGGACAAAAAGCGCCATCATCTTCGCTCGCGAATATTCCTGCGTTATGTACGCAATATTACAGCCTAAAACCTGATGCCAGTGTACAGGCGCAAAGGGTGAGTTTCGGCACTTCCGGCCATCGTGGTAGTGCAGCGCAACAATCATTTAACGAAGTGCATATTCTGGCGATTTGCCAGGCTGTGGCTGAATACCGTTTGGCACAAGGCATTACCGGGCCGCTGTTTCTTGGCAAAGACACCCATGCTTTATCTGAGCCAGCTTTTGTTAGCGCAGTGCAAGTATTGATCGCCAATGGTGTTGAATTGCGGGTGCAAGCGGGAGGGGGATTTACCCCAACGCCGGTGATTTCTCACGCTATTTTACAATTTAACCAAGCGCAACCCGCTGCGCTGGCTGACGGTATTGTCATCACCCCATCACATAATCCGCCTGAAGACGGTGGCATTAAATACAACCCACCGCATGGCGGGCCGGCCGATACCGATGCCACTCTTTGGATTGAAAATCGTGCCAATAGCCTGATTGCCGCTGATCTGGCCGGTGTACAACTACTCGATTACCAGGTCGCGATCACGCAGCCTGGTTATGTTGAATATGATTACCTGCAGCCGTACATCGAAGATTTGGCCAATGTGATTGATATGGCGGCGATTGCCAAAGCCGGTATCAAGATTGGTGTCGATCCACTTGGTGGTTCCGGCATTGCTTTCTGGCCCAAAATTGCCAGTTTTTACGGCCTTGATATCACAGTGGTCAATGAGGTGGTTGACCCAACCTTTGGTTTTATGCCGCTGGATAAAGACGGCAAAATCCGGATGGATTGTAGTTCCGCCTATTCGATGGCCAATTTAATTAAACTGAAAGATCAGTTTGATATTGGTATTGGCAATGATCCGGATTTTGACCGCCACGGCATCGTGACCCGCAATGGTGGTTTACTCAATCCCAATCATTATCTGGCAGTGGCGATTAATTACCTGCTCAGCAACAGACCAGGTTGGGGATTGGATAAAAAAATTGGCAAAACCTTAGTGTCCAGTGCCTTGATTGATCGGGTTGTTGCTGGTCGCGGCCGCAGCCTATCCGAAGTTCCTGTTGGTTTTAAGTGGTTTGTCAAAGGCTTACAGCATGGTGACTTGGTGTTTGGTGGCGAAGAATCGGCCGGAGCCAGTTTCTTACGCTTCGATGGCAAGGTCTGGTCGACTGATAAAGATGGCTTTATTTTAGGTTTGCTAGCCGCAGAAATGATGGCCAAAACCGGTGTCGATCCTTATCTGCAATATCAAGCGCTAACCCGTGAATTTGGTGCGCCGTTGTATCGCAGGCTGGATGCGCCCGCCGATTTTGCGCAAAAAAATGCGCTGAAGGATCTCGATGTAAAGTCTGTAACTATGACGATGTTAGCGGGGGATCCCATCCAGGCTGTGTTGACTAAAGCGCCTGGCAATCAAGGTGCCATTGGTGGAGTCAAAGTGGTGACCCAACATGGTTGGTTTGCTGCCAGACCCTCCGGCACTGAAAATAGCTATAAAATTTACTTAGAAAGTTTTGTTGATCAGGACCATCTGCTGCGGTTGGAAACTGACGCCAAAGCCTTTGTAGCCCAGGTTTTTCAGCAGATAAAATAAGCTGTCAAGCGGCTGCATTCGTATGTAATAAAATTACATGATGTCGCCGCTTACTGCCGTTTCCTTGACGTATTGCCTGACATTCTGTAATTTTACTACAAGAACGATTAAGCAGCGTGCCAGCAGGCACCGACAAGCTGCGCAGATGCAGGATTGCAGTTGTTGCTACAATTGCAATCCACCATTGGATTAGGCAAACCGGAACTGGCTTATGAACGCAAAAACGACTGCTCCAACTTCAACTGTCGCTGTGGCGACACTGCCAACTGCGGCTGAACTGAAAGATAAAATTATTCGCCATTTACACGGCACCCTTGGCACTGACGTCAACAAAGCCAGCCCGCAAGCCTGGTGGCGGGCGACCTGTGCTGCGGTCAATGAATACGTCTACGACGGTTTACGCAATACCCAACGCACACACTATCAACAAAATACCAGGGCTGTGCATTATTTCAGCCTGGAATATCTGATGGGGCGCTTGTTCAGTAATAACCTGCATAACCTTGGCTGTTACGAAGCGGCTAAACTGGCGTTGGCAGAGCTTGGCCTGGACATTGCTGATTTGGAACAGCAAGAAGAAGACATGGCACTGGGCAACGGTGGTCTTGGCAGACTAGCGGCTTGTTTTATCGACTCGTTGGCAACACTGAATTATCCAGCGATTGGGTATGGCATCCACTACGAACATGGCTTGTTTAAACAAGAATTTCAACATGGTTTTCAAATTGAACGCCCAGACAGTTGGCGCGAATATGGCAATCCGTGGGAAATTTGCCGGCCTGAATCGGCACAGGAAATTTCGGTGTATGGTTATGTCGAAACTGTGTATGACCTGCAAGGCAAAATGAAAAAAGTCTGGCACCCGGGCCGGATCATTAAAGCCGTGCCATGGGATATTCCGATTGTCGGCTTTAATGGCAGTTCTGTGAACGTCCTGAGGTTGTGGGAAAGCCGCGCCAGTAATTTCTTTAACTGGGACGTGTTTAACTCGGGCGGTTATGTCGATGCCGCGCGGGAAAACATCGAAGCTGAAACTATTTCTAAGGTGTTATACCCCAATGATGATACTGACGCTGGCAAAGAGTTGCGGCTCATTCAGCAGTACTTCTTCTGTTCCAGTTCGCTCAAAGACATTATCCGGCGTTATAAACGTGCTCATGGCGACGACTGGAGTCAGTTTTCACAGCAGGTTGCGATCCAGCTCAATGACACCCATCCGGCGGTGGCTATTCCTGAGCTAATGCGGATCCTGGTCGACCGCGCAGAAATGAATTGGGAAGAGGCCTGGAACATTTGTCAACATGTGTTCGCCTACACCAACCATACATTATTGCCAGAAGCGCTGGAACGTTGGCCGGTGCGGTTATTTGAAAAAGTACTGCCGCGTCATCTGGAAATCATTTATGAAATTAACCGGCGTTTCTTGGTTGAACTGGTGGATGTGCGTTGGCCTGGTGATGTGGAGAAAAAACGCAAACTTTCCATTATCGAAGAAGGTCATGAGCCGATGGTCAGAATGGGCCATTTGTCGGTGGTCGGTTCGTTCCGGGTCAATGGCGTAGCTGAAATTCACTCGCAGCTGGTCAAATCTGATTTATTCCCGGAAATGGTGGCACTGTGGCCGGATAAATTTACCAATATTACCAATGGGGTGACGCCAAGACGTTGGCTGAAAGCCTGTAATCCGCGCTTGGCTAAATTATTGGACAATACCATTGGTAAACAATGGCCAACCCAGCTGACCGATTTGTCGAAGTTAAAAGCTTTTGCCGATGATCCGGCCATGCAGGACGCTTTTATGGCGATCAAGCAGCAAAATAAAGCTGAACTGGCGGATGTGGTGAAACAGTTAACGGGTATTGCCATTGATCCGCATGCGTTATTTGATGTGCAAATCAAACGTTTGCACGAATACAAAAGACAACATCTGAATTTATTGCATATCCTGGCTTTGTACCGGCGGATTTTGCAAAATCCGGATTATGACATGGTGCCTCGGGTGTTCTTGTTTGGCGCTAAGGCGGCGCCTGGTTATAAACTGGCGAAAGAAATTATCTATGCCATTAATAAAATCGCCGAAAAAATTAACCATGATAAACGGGTAAAAAACCGCTTGAAAGTGGTATTTATGCCGAATTATCGGGTTAGTCTGGCCGAAAAAATGATCCCGGCCGCCGATGTATCGGAACAGATCTCGACCGCAGGTAAAGAAGCGAGTGGTACTGGCAATATGAAACTTGCCCTCAATGGTGCTATCACTGTTGGTACGCTGGATGGTGCCAATATTGAAATTGCCGAAGAGGTTGGGGCAGATAATATTGCCATCTTTGGTCTGACGGTGGATGAAGTGAAAGCCTTATACCAACAAGGCTATAACAGTTGGGATTATTACTACAATAACCCGGAACTGAAAGCGATCCTGGATTGGCTGGAAACTGATTATTTCACCCCAGGTAAACCCGGAGAATTGGCGGCGATTAAACGTAGCTTGCTCGAAGGTGGCGATCATTATCTGGTACTGGCTGATTTTAATGACTATGTTAGGGCACAGGAAACTATCGACACTTGGTATCGTGATAAAGCTGGCTGGGCGAAAAAAGCGATCCTGAACACCGCCAGTGTGGGTAAGTTCACTTCCGACCGTTCAATCGAAGATTATGTAGAACGGGTGTGGAAGTTAAGCAAATGTCAGATTAAACAGCAATAACAGTTCAGTTCAATGCGGTGTTGCGACCGCTGACGACAGCAGCCGTGACTGTGGTACAGGATGACCTTTATCTTGTACTGCAGCACGGTTTTTTATTGAGCCAACAGCACAATCGCAATCACGCTAGGGCTGTAACTCACTATGCCACAAACCGGCATGTTGCAATTCAGCGATGGCTTGCTCCATCTCTGCCTGGCGGCTGAACCAAGGGGATTTTTTACTCAATGCCAGATAGACCTCGGTTTCAGCAATGACAAAACTGGTTAATAACAACTGCTGATATTCAGGAAAAGTGCTGATGGCGTAGCGTAAATAGGCCTGATCTTCAATCACGGCGTCCGCCCGGCCTTTTAGTACCAATTCATTTTTTGCTTTACGATGAGGTACTGCCAACAATTTAGCGTGTTGTATTGGATCTGAAGCAAAGCTTTGAAATGCTTCACCTAAAAAACTGCCTTGGGTGATGGCAATGTGACCTGGGAAGTTTTTAAGCTCGGCAAAACTGCTGAGGTGTTGCCATTGCGGTAAATTTTTATGGACTGCCATGGACAGAACTTCGGTGTGATGTGGAGCCAGAAAAACCATAAAGGAGCTGCGCACCTTGGTCTTGGTTAAGTTAAACATCAGATCCAGCTCGCCACTTTGCATCAACAGCAGAGCCCGACCCCAACTGACATCCAGATATTGCAACTGACAACCGAGTTTACTGGCGAGCCGCTGCGATAACACCACCCGGCTGCCTTGCCACTGCTGATCAACCAGATATGAATAAGGCGGAAAATCGTGCACCTGAACTTTCAGCGTACAGCTGACTGCATCGATGCTAGCCATGCACAAAATAAGCGGCCATAGTTTCATGCTGTTTTCTCAGCTGCATCACCTGAGATGAAAACTACCAGAGCAAAATTTATCCGGCAAGCATCAAGTCAATCAACTTTGACTGGATCCTGCAAAAGCTGTTGTTAGGATGGAATTTAATTTTTTTATCCGGGTCAGACTGTAAACTGGGCTAAACTGCCCCCATTAACTCCAGGTGCCAGTTGTCGCGACGCTGAGCAGTTCAAATCTGAAAGAGGTAATTGATGAAAAATTCCTGGCAACAAGGCCCGGATCCAGTGTTGTTCCGACTGGGTCGTACCAAACCACCGGGTGTGTTTGGTTTGCTGCTGATTATCGTGGCAGCGCTATTTTTCTTAGTGTTTGGTGTTGGTATTTTAATGCTGGTGGCAACTTTGGCGGTGTTGTTATTACCCTGGTTGTGGTGGAAACGGCGACAATTGTTACAGAAAATGGCAGCTGCACAGGCGCAGTATCAACAACAAGCGCCAACGGATCGTCAAAGTGGCATTGTGATTGAAGGCGAAGTGATCCGCGCTGACAAACAAGCGGATTAACAATTGCCTGCAGCTAGCAAGGTTCAGTCGATGTTGTGCGAACTTAGCCAGTGGCGGTGACCACTGCATTTGCGTGCTGTGACCTGTTTCTGCACTGAGTATCAGGGGAAAAACAACCGTGAAATTACGTTTTTACGCTTAAAATCTGTGACATGGCGGTGGTATACTCAGCTTTTCTGATTTAAGTTGTGCCTGACTATGCTCCCTAAGTTATCGCCTGAACAAACCTTATCTCCGCTGGTGCTTGAATATACTGCTGCTTTGCAGGCGGCAGGATTTGCTGGTGATATTGAAACCAGTTATGCTGCCAGACTCGCAGTGGCGACGGATAACAGTGTTTATCAGGCATTACCGCAAGCGGTGTTATTGCCACGTAGCATGGCTGATTTGCAAACCATCAGCCGCATTGCGCAAGCGCCGGCTTTTGTGGCATTAAAATTCAGCCCGCGCGGTGGTGGTACTGGCACCAATGGTCAGGCACTGACTGAACATCTGGTGGTGGATCTGTCGCGGCATCTGCGGCAAATTCTGGAATTTAATCCAGAGCAGCGTTGGGTCAAAGTGCAGGCAGGGGTGATTAAAGATCAACTGAATGCCTTTTTACAACCGCACGGTTTCTTTTTTGCGCCAGACTTATCGACCTCGAACCGCGCCACTATTGGTGGCATGATTAGCACTGACGCTTCGGGTCAGGGCTCACTGGTGTATGGTAAAACCAGTGATCATGTGCTGGCGCTGACTTCGGTACTGGTCGACGGGACTGTGCTCGAAACCAGTCCAATGTCTCGCCAGCAGGCTGAGCAATTAGCACAGCAACCGGATCGGATCGGGGCTATCTATCGGCAAGTGCTACACAGTACCACTGAATTCCGGCAACAAATCTTAGAAAAATTCCCCCGCTTAAACCGGTTTTTAACTGGTTACGATCTAGAACATGTCTGGGATGACGAGCTGGCCAATTTTGATCTCAGTCGATTACTGACCGGCGCTGAAGGTTCGTTGGCTTTTGTTGCTGAAGCGACATTAAATATCACGCCAATCGCGCCTTATAAATGCTTGATCAACGTCAAATATGACAGTTTTGAAAGTGCGCTGCGCAACGCGCCTTTTCTGGTGGCAGCCCGGGCGACATCGGTTGAAACCGTGGATAGCAAGGTGTTGGATCTGGCTCGGAATGACATTATCTGGCATCAGGTAAAAAACTTTATTGAAGACGTGCCGGGTAAAACCATGGCAGGTCTGAATATGGTGGAATATAACGCTGAAGATGCCGCCGAGATGCAAGATAAAGTACAGCTGTTGGAACAACGCTTACAACAAGCTTTGGCCAATGGCGACAGCGGTATTATTGGCTACCAGCTGACCTATGATTTAGCCGCCATCCAGCAAATTTATGCCATGCGTAAAAAAGCGGTTGGTTTACTGGGCAACGCTAAAGGTACGCAGAAACCAGTGCCTTTTACTGAAGATACGGCAGTGCCACCAGAAAATCTGGCTGATTTTATTATGGAGTTTCGGGCGTTACTGGATAGTCACGGCTTGAGTTACGGTATGTTTGGTCATGTCGATGCCGGTGTATTGCACGTAAGGCCTGCGCTGGATATGTGTGATCCGGCACAGGAAAAATTGCTCCGGCAAGTCTCAGATCAAGTGGTTACATTAACGGCCAAATACGGCGGTTTGATGTGGGGCGAGCATGGCAAAGGTTACCGTAGTGAATATGGACCGGCTTTTTTTGGTGACACACTCTTTAATGAGCTGCGTAAAATCAAGGCGGTTTTTGACCCTGATAACCGGATGAACCCGGGCAAAATTTGTACGCCATGGCAAAGAGATGATCTTTTGGTCAGTGTCGACGGCATCAAACGCGGTTTTTATGATCGGCAAATTCCGATTGCGGTGCGGCAGAGTTTTGACAGTGCCACCAACTGCAACGGCAATGGTTTGTGTTTTAACTATGAAGAAAATTCGCCGATGTGCCCGTCCAGTAAGGTCACCAAAGACCGGCAGCACAGTCCGAAAGGACGGGCTGGATTAATGCGGGAGTGGTTGCGGCTGATGGCGCGCCAGGGCGTTGATGTGCTGACGCAGGAACAACAGTTGTTAGCCGGCAAGGGCCCGGCGCAATGGCTGCAAAAAGTAAGAAACAGCTGGCGGAAATCCCGCGGCGAAGCTGATTTTTCGCATGAAGTGATGGCCGCGATGGAAGGCTGTTTGGCTTGTAAGGCCTGCGCCGGACAATGTCCGATTAAAGTGGATGTGCCGTCGTTTCGGGCGCGTTTTCTGCAGCTGTATCACAGTCGGTATCTGCGGCCGATGAAGGATTATGTGGTGGCGGGTATTGAACAGACCGCGCCTTTGCTGGCTCGCGCGCCGCGGCTGGTCAATTTTGGCCTGCAGTTAAAACCTGTTCGTTACTTGCTGCAAAAATATGTCGGTTACGTCGATTCACCTTTATTGTCGGTGCCGACACTCGCGCAACGGACCTCGAACCGCTATCAATTTGATTTGAACCGGTTGCGACAAATGCCTGCCTCAGAGCGCAGTCGGGTGGTGTTGTTAGTGCAAGATCCGTTTACCAGTTTTTATGAAGCTGATTTAGTGGCAGATGCGCTGCAATTGCTTGAAAAAATTGGTTTTATGCCGCAATTGTTGCCATTTTTGCCCAATGGCAAACCGCAGCATGTGAAAGGCTTTTTACGTGAGTTTGCCGCGACTGCGGCCACGGCAGCTGAGTTTTTAAATCAGTTACAGCCATTAGGTTTGCCTATGCTCGGTTTGGATGCGTCGCTGGTGTTGGTCTATCGCGATGAATACCGCAAAGCGCTGGGCGATCGGCGCGGGGATTTCGAAGTACAACTGTTTCATGAATGGCTACAACAACAACAGCTACCGGTGTTACAGTCCGATGCCGTGTTTAAGTTGTTTGCCCATTGCACCGAAAAAACCGCGCTACCGGCGACGGAAAAAAGTTGGCAACAGATTTTTAGCCGTGCCAGTCTGCAACTGGATGTGGTTGCGGTGGGATGCTGTGGTATGGCCGGTACTTATGGTCATGAAGCGCAAAACCAGCACAATAGCCGGGCTTTATATGACATGAGCTGGCAACAGCCGATTGCGGCTTTACAACCTGAGCAAATACTGGTGACAGGGTTTTCCTGTCGTAGTCAGGTTAAACGTTATGAAGGCCGCAAGCCTTTACATCCATTACAACAATTACTGCAACTGCTGCCATAAGCTCCCAATAGTGCTGCGCCTGTGGTGGCAGCACTTTTCTAACTATTGACTATACTTCTGTGCCCGGTCGCTGTTGTGAAAACAGCGTCTATCCAAGCGCAATTACAGGAGTTGAGCATGTCTGCAAATCCAAGCAATCCAGTCTGTTGGTTCGAGATCCCGGCGACAGATCTGGCCGTCAGCCAAACTTTCTATCAGACCATTTTACAGATTGAATTAACCAGGTTAGAGATGGGAGCCGATCAAATGGCGATGTTTCCGGCTGAGCCAAATCAACCCGGTTGTGGTGGCGCGCTGGTGTGTGGGCCTGAAGCGCACCCCAATACATCAGGTTGTACTATTTATTTTGCGGCAACAGACTGCGCCGAAGTATTGGCGCGGGTTGATGCGGCAGGTGGCAAAGTGTTGCTAGAAAAAACCAGTATTGGCGACTATGGCTTTATCGGAATGTTTTTAGACCCGGCGGGCAATAAAATCGGTGTGCATAATATGCCCGAGTCTTAAGGGCAGTGATAACAAAGCCGTGCTGAGTCTCAGCTCAGCACGGCTTTAGCAGGCTGCAGTAGCGATTAAAAACGCGCAGTTAAACCAAGTGTAATGGCACGCCCCGGTAAAGGTGCATCTGCTTTAATAAAAGAACTATGCACATAACCCAGTTTATCGGTCAGGTTACTACCTTTAATAAAGGCGGTCATATCGACAGATTGCAGGTCGAAGTAATAACTCAGACTGGCGTCAAAAGTTGCATAACCGGCGGTTTCAGTTTCAAAAAAGTGGATGCGATCCTGGCGAGCGTAAAAAGTCGCACCCAGATCTGCACTCCATTGCTGAGCCTGATATTGGTATTGCAAGCCAGCTTTCAGTGGTGGGATCCGTGGCAACTGATCGCCATCGCTATAACGGGTATCACCACCATTTTTTAGCTTAGCACGTACTGTGTCGGCAAAAACATTCAGCCGCTGCGTTGGGGTAAACTGGTAGGCTAATTCAAATTCCATCCCATAAAGAATGGCGTCATGTTGTTGATATTGATACACAAAAAATGAGTCATGGGCATGGTCATGATCGTGGTCATGGTCATGGCCTGCATCAGCGTGATCATGATCATGGCTATGACCCGCTAAATCTTCCATCGTGAGATCAGTGAAGTTCTGATACAGGTAGTTATCGACCTGATTGTAGAAAAAGTTGTAACTGAAAGTGACATCACCGGTAATTTTACGGAAACCAAGGTCGATATTATTGGCAATTTCACGCTGCATTTTGCCGTTATACAAGCTCAGTTCACCATCTTCATCCAGTTGATAAGCCAGACCGACTTCATAAGATTTCGTCGCGATATGGGCGCCATTGGCATAGATTTCAGCGGCTGAAGGTGCTCGTTCTGAGCGACTCAGGTTCAGTGCCCACTGATAATCCGGCATAAAATTCCAGACGAGTCCGGCGGACAGGCTGCTGGCGTTGAAACGAGCATAATTGTCTGCCGCCTCTTGAGCATGATCATCGGCATGATCATGGTCTTCATTTGCATGGTCGTGTTCTGTCAGCAGAGCACCAGCTTTATGCTTAGTTTTTTCAAAGCGGCCACCTAATTGCGCAGTGATATCACCAAACTTTTGTTCTTCCAGCACAAACAGCGCATAGCTATTCGTCTTACTGGCTGGGGTAAATGCTTCAGCACCGACGGCATGATAGTCATTGTGTTGCAAATGCAGGCCTACCAGACCATGCCAGCCGAAAACATCAGCATGCTCGGCGCTCAAGCGGTTTTCCAGTGCTTTGTTGCTAAAGGTGGTGCCAGCAGTACCGGCTTCCACTTCAACATGTTGATAGTCGGTATAAGCACCTGTGAGGCTCAGTGTTTCAATGCCAGCAAAAGGGCTGTAAAGTTCACCGGCATAACCAATCCGGTCTTGTGTCATATCGGCATAGACACCTGTTTCTTCATGTGCATCCGCAGCAACTTCAATCTCTTCAGCCGCATGATGGTGATGCCCGGGGATGCCATACTTGCTGTCGATCCGACCAACCGTGACACCAAACAGGCCCTGACTGCCAACCCAGCTTAAACTGCCATTGACGGCCTGATTATCCAGCCAGGAATTGGCTAGTTTTTGACTGGTTTCGCCTTCATCATTGATAAATTCCGGTACGGCAACATCATTACTGTCGCGCTTAAAACCATCAAAATGCCAGGCCAATTGGTCACGGGCGCCATCATGGCTCAGTGCCAACGTGGTTTCATCAGCAACAGTGTTAAATCGGCTGTCAACAATGGTTTGTGGCTGGCGTAACTGGCGTGGAATGCGGTTATCTACCACATTGACAACGCCGCCGATGGCACCACTGCCGTACAACAGTGTGGCAGGGCCACGTAATACTTCAATTTGTTCTGTGGTAATAGCGTCTGCGGTAATGGCATGATCAGGACCAACGCGCGAAACATCGCCAGTATCCAGACCATTGCTGAGTACTTTCACCCTTGGGCCATCCAGACCACGGATCACCGGACTGGCGGCCACGGGGCCATAATAATTGCTGTGCACACCTGGCATTAATTTTAAGGTTTCGCCAATGGTCGCTTCGGTTCTAAGACTGAGTGCTTCGCCGCTTAACACGGATACCGGGTGCGCCATATCCAAATCATAATGATGCAAACCAGAAGCGGATACTGTGATCCGTTCGAGTCCACCTTCAGCTAAAGTCACCTTGAGTTGATCGGCATTTGGCTGAATGAATTGATCACCATAGCCTTTGGCTGCGATATGCAACTCGGCTTGCGCTGGACTTTGAATACTGAACTGGCCTTGAGCATTGGTATAGACATATTGCTGGCGACCATGCACATGCACTTTGGCGTTGGCAATGGGTTGACCTTGCTTGTTGACGACTGTACCGGTAACCGTCTGATTTTGCGCTTGTGACTGAAAAGATACGCTGACCAACAGCGCGAGCAGTGCTGGTTTAAACAATGAATGAACCGTCATCGAACTACCTATATAAGTAAAATGCGTGTGATGTTATAACATTTTACGGCAAATCAACTACTGCTGACAAGCACCCTGATGCTTTGCTGCGACGACGCGACAATTATGACCGTTTAGCAGATGCTGTAACTGCAGGTTGAAGAATTGAAAAATTCAGCCTTCGGTCGCTGTTGAACTGACGTACAATAGCGTTTTTCGGTTGTTACAGAGGAAAGACATGTCGTTTTGGCCAGAATTTTTGCTGGTGGCATCGGTGCATTTTGTTGCTGTTGCCAGTCCAGGTCCTGATTTTGCTATTATTTTACGTTATGCCGTCCGGCATGGTGTTAAAGTTGCGTTAGCCGCCAGCCTTGGGATTGGGCTTGGTATTTTAGTTCATGTGGCTTATTCGTTGTTAGGCATTGGCTTATTACTTAAAACCACGCCATGGTTATTCCAGCTGTTTTCAATGCTGGCAGCAGGTTATCTTGCTTATATCGGCGTGATGGCGCTGCGCAGTGCCCCGTCAGACTCTAACGTTGAGCCAGACATGACCGCGACAGCTCAAATCAGTTTATGGCAATCATTTCGCACCGGTTTATTAACCAACGGACTTAATCCAAAAGCGACCTTATTTTTTCTGGCTTTATTTGCCGTCATTATTTCGCCAGAAACACCAACAAGTTTCAAAATTCTTTACGGCTTGTATATGGCCGTGGCCACTACGGCATGGTTCAGTTTGTTATCTTTTTTACTAACTCGCGAAAAAGTCACAGCTTTTCTGCTTAACTATGGTTATTGGTTTGATCGGTTGATGGGAATGGTGTTGTTGGCATTAGCTATGCAGCTGGTATATAGCGCTTTTAGCAGTTATTAAGACTTGCCTGCGATGAAACAAAAGCGCCAGTTTGCGGACTAAAGCAAAGAGGTGTTTTATGCAGATGCTCAGTAAAGTGATCCGGCTGGATTTACAATATAGCTGCCAACAATCGCATCATTATCAGCGCCAGACCTGTTATCTGGCGCCTTTTGCCCATGAAGCCGCTGAACATCTGGCGAAACGATTGCTGGGCTATCTGACGCTGTTTGAGCTTCAACCAGAGTTATCCCGCTATGATCATGCGGGTAAAAAACCGGATCTGTATCTGCAAGACCATCAACAGCATTTTTTACTCTGGTGTCAGGTTGATGTACCGAACGAAAAACAATTACAGCGTGCAGCCCATCAGTCGGAACAAGTGTTATTGGTCAGTACGGATGCGGAATTACCGAAATTACGCCAACTCAGCAAGGGAATGCGCAATGTGCAATTTTTGCCAC
>CAZGHW010000066.1:0-18035 GCA_964525695.1 uncultured Rheinheimera sp.
ATATTTCTGAGTATGTGATTTCTTTTGTCAAAGGCAAAGATGTCCGGCACAGCGATGAAGATAGCCTAGAGCAAAATGCGCGCAGTTGATAGCTGAAGCGGCAAAAAAACACGGCAAAAGCACCTGGGTTGACTAAAATTCAGCCAGGTTTTGTCATTTTACTGCCAGAATCCGTTTTTATTCATAGGGGATTGCAGTACAATGCGCGCCGACTTTCGTCCACTTAAAACCAAGAGGCAAACTTATGCCAAGTGCATTTTTGGCTGTATTCGCAAAATCACCGATCAAGCCGATTGAAGAGCATATACGCAAAGTATTAACTGCAAGTGAACAGCTGCTGCCGTTTTTCGCGGCTGTGTACAACAAAGACTGGGATACCGCAGCGGAAGTCAGGAAGACGATTGTGGCGCTGGAAAAAGACGCCGATAAGTTAAAACGTGATATCCGGATCCATTTACCACGTGGGATATTTTTACCGGTCGATCGCACTGATATCCTGGAGTTGGTGTCGCAACAGGATAAAATTGCCAATAAAGCCAAAGATATTACTGGCCGTGTACTTGGGCGTGAGTTAGAAATTCCTGCGCCTATTCAGGCTGAATTTCATACCTATTTGCAGCGTTGTATCGATGCTGTCACGCTGGCTTGTGAAGCCATTAATGAATTAGATGAATTACTGGAAACCGGCTTCCGTGGTCGTGAAGTCGATCTGGTGATCAAAATGGTCGAAAAAATCGATGAAATCGAATATGACACCGATCAGATGCAGATCAGTCTGCGCAAGTATGTTCGAAAAGCAGAAACTGAGTTAAACCCGGTTGATGTGATGTTCCTGTACCGTACGTTGGAATGGGTTGGCGATTTAGCTGATACGGCCCTGCGGGTTGGTTCGCGTCTTGAAATCATGTTAGCTCGTTAATTCTCAGGGTAGTTAAATCATGGAAATTTTGTCTCAATACGGCTTTTATTTACTGGTCGTAGCCGCTGTGTTTGGCTTTATTATGGCCTATGGTGTTGGTGCAAATGACGTCGCTAATGCGATGGGAACCTCAGTCGGTTCAAAAGCGCTGACCATTAAACAAGCGATTATTATCGCTGCTATTTTTGAATTTACCGGTGCCTTTTTTGCGGGTGGTGAAGTGACATCAACGATCCGTAGCGGCATTGTCGATGCACAGATTTTCGCTGCGGTGCCTGAGCTGCTGGCATATGGCATGATTGCCTCACTGATGGCTGCTGGTACCTGGTTACTGGTTGCGACTTATTTTGGCTGGCCTGTGTCGACCACGCATTCGATCGTGGGTGCCATCATTGGTTTCGGCGCTGTTGGTGTGGGTATGCATGCTGTGCACTGGGGCGAGGTCGGTGGTATCGTTGGCAGTTGGGTCGTGACTCCTGTGCTGGCAGGTATTCTGGCTTACTTGATTTTTATGAGTGCACAAAAGCTGATTTTTGATACCGATAATCCGCTGGCAAATGCGAAAAAATTCGTGCCATTTTATATGGTGTTTGCAGCCTTTATGATGTCTTTTGTCACTGTGACCAAAGGTCTTAAACACGTTGGTATTGGTTTAACGGACACTGAAGGTTTACTGTTATGCGTCGCTATTGCATTGGTCGTTGGTGCTATTGGTAAAATTGCTATTAGCCGACTGAAAATCGACCCGAATGCCGATAAAGAAATGCATTTTAACAATGTAGAAAAAATCTTCGGTATCCTGATGATTTTCACTGCTTGTTGTATGGCATTTGCGCATGGTTCAAATGATGTGGCGAATGCGATTGGTCCTTTGGCTGCTGTGGTTGGTGTGATCCAGTCAGGTGGTCAGGTGCTGGATAAAGTAGCGTTGGACTGGTGGATCCTGCCGTTAGGCGCTGTGGGTATTGTGATTGGTTTAATGACCTTTGGTGCCCGTGTTATTCAGACCATTGGTTCTAATATTACCCACTTAACGCCAAGCCGTGGTTTTGCAGCTGAGATCGCGGCTGCCAGTACAGTGGTGATTTCATCTGGTTTAGGCTTGCCGATTTCAACTACGCAGACGCTGGTTGGTGCAGTACTCGGTGTTGGGATGGCACGTGGTATTGCCGCACTGAATTTGGGCGTGATCCGCAATATCTTTATTTCCTGGGTGGTCACCTTACCTATTGGTGCATTCTTATCAATCATCTTCTTTTATATCATCAAAGGTATCATGGAGATGCTTTAAAGTTGCTTGGATAACTGTTGAGCGCAGGCGTAACAGACCTTCTGCAATAAAAACACCCGCAACTGCGGGTGTTTTTTTGCCCGTAGCCACAGCAACAATGCTGTTGCGCTGAGGGCAGGTCAGATTTCGGTTGGTCGTGAGCAGTGATGCGACTATGCAATCCTTCCATCGCAAAATACAACTTTTTTCTTGCCGCGGATGTGCTTCTCCACTAGCATCAGTTCATCGCTAATACAGGTAGAAACCAGAATTTTTAACGGAAATAATGATGAAAAGACTGCCCAGTATTAAACAGCTGCAGTATCTGCTGGCGCTGCATGAACATCAACATTTTGGCCGGGCGGCTGATGCCTGTTATATAGGTCAGTCGACGCTCAGTGCAGCTATTGCCAATCTGGAAGACACCATGAATGCGCAATTGTTGGAGCGCGATCATAAAACCTTTATCTTTACCCCGTTGGGAGAGGATGTAGTGCGGCAGGCGCGTTACATCATTGAGCAATGTGAAGAGCTGACCGACTTTGCCCGGCACCAGGGCAAGCCAATGACCGGTCCCTTCCGGTTGGGTTGTATTCCAACCATTGCGCCTTTTGTGTTGAGTGAAGTGATGGCGTCTTGTCGCCAGATGTATCCCGAATTGCAATTGTTGTTGCGCGAAGACACCTCCGATAATTCGCTGCATGCGTTGGCTGAGGGCCGGCTGGATATGGTGTTATTAGCGCTGCCTTATGAAACCGGCGCTTTTCATACTGAAGTGTTGGCGCAGGATGGCTTTAAGCTGGTGCTACATCAGGATTGGTTAGATCGGGGTTTTGGTCAGGATATCAGTCAGTGGCCGGATGAAAGTATCTTTTTACTGGAGCGCGAGCATTGTCTGACCAATCATGCGGTGAAAGCCTGTGAGTTGGAAGACTCCCGCAAGGTGAATCCATTTTTTGCCACTAGCCTGCATACCCTAACGCAAATGGTCAATAACAAGCTGGGGGTCACTTTTATGCCGCAGATGGCGATCAATAGTGGTTTGCTCGATGGTACGCAGTTGGTCAGTCAGGCTCCGAGCAGCGCAGGGGCTTATCGCGACATCGGGGTGGCCTGGCGGCCAACCTCAACCAAGGCGCGCAGTTACCGCTTGATGGCTGATTTGATTGCTGCGGTGTTACAACAAAAATGTCTGGAACCGATGAACAACTAACAGCTTTGCAGCTAAGTCGGTGCGAGTCTCTGGTGTGCACTGCAGCGCCTTGCTGCAGTTGCGCATCAAACTGTCACCAGCGGCCTTGCCTGGATTTACTGAAATAGAGTTGGTGTTCAGCGGCAAACTTATCCGGCAGTAAATACAGCAGCAATACTGAAAAGAAATTGATGACAGGGAGTAAGCCCAACAGGGCAAACAACCAGGGTTGATAGCCTTTTTCCTGTGCCAGTTGGTAACAATACCAACTCAGAATCATCAGACTGACCGTAAAAATACCGACCGCAAACCAAAGCTCCATTTGTACTCCCTTGCACTGACGTCCTGCCAGTGTTGTGGCCTGAGTATAATTCAGATTGCATGAAAGTGAATAACAGTTTTTTCTTAATTACAGCTGGTCGGAGCAATTTGCCTTTGAGTCTGGGGTTGGTTGGCCGATGTTTTTGAGTTCGCAGCCTAATACCTTTACAATGCCGCTCCCATTAGTTTGTCAGTAAAGCGGACTTGATTATGCTACGTACCGATTTTTCCTTTGAGCTGCCAGAGCAGCTGATTGCCCGTTATCCTCAGCCTGAGCGTTCAGCCAGTCGCTTATTAAAACTCAACCGCAGCAATGGCGAGTTGCAACATCAACATTTCACTGATGTATTACAAGCACTTCAGCCTGGCGATTTGCTGGTATTTAACAATACCCGGGTCATTCCGGCCCGGTTATTTGGCCAGAAAGCTTCCGGCGGTAAAGTAGAAGTGCTGGTCGAACGGTTGTTGGATGAACAGCGGTTTCTGGCGCATGTGCGTGCCAGCAAAGCACCAAAACCAGGTGCACTGCTGCTGCTGGAAAACGATGCTGAAGTAGAAATGATGCAGCGTCATGGTGAATTGTTTGAACTCAGAGTGACTGGCAGCGAACCCGTGCTGGCCATGCTGGAACGACTGGGTCATATGCCACTGCCACCTTATATCGACCGGCCTGATGCCGCATCCGATCGCGAACGTTATCAGACCGTCTATAACCAGAAACCTGGCGCAGTGGCAGCGCCAACTGCAGGTTTGCATTTTGATCAGCCCTTGTTGGATGCTTTACAGGCCAAAGGGGTGCAGTTCGCCTTTGTCACCTTGCATGTCGGTGCAGGCACCTTTCAGCCGGTACGGGTCGATAATGTGCTGGAACATCAGATGCACGCTGAATATATTGAGGTGCCATCTGAGGTAGTGGCTGCTGTGCATGCCTGCAAAGCCAAAGGAAACAGAGTGATTGCGGTGGGTACGACCTCAGTACGCTCGCTGGAGTCGGCTGCGCAATTTGCTAAAACACAGGGTCAGCCGTTACAGCCTTATGCCGGCGATACCCGTATTTTTATCTATCCTGGTTATCAGTTTGAGGTGGTGGATGGCTTGATCACCAATTTTCATTTGCCGGAATCGACCCTGATTATGCTGGTATCAGCGTTCAGCAGCCGGGATTTTGTGATGAACGCCTATCAAACCGCCATTGCAGAGCAATACCGCTTTTACTCTTATGGCGATGCCATGCTGATCCTCTGAGTTTCTGCCTGCCAGCCGCCAGGGTGTCGGCTGGCAAAGGGTAGGGTTCCTGCTATTTCTCTGCTACAATCGGGCCGGTTTTTTTATCAGGCTGGACTGTTTTTCCGGCAACGAGGTTTTTGTGAAATTTGAATTATTAACCACAGATGGGAAGGCCCGCCGTGGCCGGATGATCTTTGACCGTGGCGTGGTGGAAACACCGGCTTTTATGCCAGTGGGCACTTATGGCACTGTCAAAGGCATGACGCCGGAAGAATTGGCTGCCACCGGGGCCGAAATTTGTTTGGGCAACACCTTTCATTTGATGTTACGCCCTGGCACGGAAATCATCAAAAAACACGGTGATTTGCATGATTTTATGCAGTGGCATAAACCAATCCTGACCGACTCCGGTGGTTTTCAGGTGTTTAGCTTGGGTGAACTGCGCAAAATAAAAGAAGAAGGTGTGACTTTCCGCTCGCCGCTGAATGGCGAAAAAATCTTTTTAACGCCGGAACGTTCGATGGAAGTTCAGGCGGCTTTGGGATCGGATATCGTGATGATTTTCGACGAATGTACGCCTTATCCTGCGACTGAAAAACAAGCGAAAAAGTCGATGGAAATGTCGCTGCGCTGGGCAAAGCGCAGTAAAGATGCGCATGGGGATAACCCATCAGCGCTATTTGGCATTATACAGGGCGGCATGTTTCCAAATCTGCGTGATGTGTCACTGCAAGGCTTGGAAGAGATTGGCTTTGACGGTTATGCCATTGGTGGTTTATCGGTTGGCGAGCCAAAGCATGAGATGATCAAAATTCTCAACCACACCACAGATCAGATGCCGGTGCATAAACCGCGTTATCTGATGGGCGTGGGTAAACCAGAAGATCTGGTGGAAGGCGTCCGTCGTGGTATTGATATGTTCGACTGCGTGATGCCAACCCGTAATGCCAGAAATGGTCATTTATTCGTCAATGACGGTGTGGTGAAGATCCGCAACGCTAAATACAAAGACGATATTGCGCCTTTAGACGCAGAATGTGACTGTTACACTTGTAAAAATTATACTAGGTCATATCTACATCATCTGGACCGCTGCAACGAGATCCTGGGTGCAAGGCTGAACACCATCCATAACCTGCATCATTACCAGAAATTGATGCAAGGTTTACGGACTGCTATTGCAGCAGGTAAGCTGGATGAATTTGTGGCTGATTTTTATCAGCGTCGTGGTAAAGAAGTGCCGGCTCTGGATGCCTTACCGCCGTTGACCAGCACTGAACAAGCATAATATTTTGATTTATTAATTTAAGGGGACAACCATGAGTTTATTTATTTCGCAAGCGCACGCCCAAACAGCTCCGGCCGCAGGTCAACCAGGCGGTGGTCTGGATATGATCATTATGCTGGTGGCTTTTGGTCTGATTTTTTATTTCCTGATCTACCGGCCGCAAGCCAAACGGATGAAAGAGCATAAAAACCTGATGTCAGCACTGGCCAAAGGTGATGAAGTGCTGACTGGTGGTGGCTTGGTCGGTCGCATCAGCAAAATTGCCGATGATAAAGACTTCGTGGTGATTGCGCTGAACGATACAACTGAAGTCACAGTGCAAAAGGGTTCAATCAGTGCTGTGTTGCCTAAAGGCACACTGAAATCACTGTAAGCGCAGTAGCGACGAAAGGGAATCAAAAGTGTTAAACCAGAATTCAATCTGGCGGTACCTGATGGTCGTGGTGGTGCTTACGGTCTCAATGATCTATGCACTGCCCAATATCTATCCGGAAGATCCGTCGTTACAAATCAGTGCGACTCGTGGTGCTGAAGTTTCCGCTGATAAAGTCGCTGTGCTGGAACAAGCACTGCAGAAAAATCAGTTGGCAGTGAAAAGTGTGGTACTGGAAAAAGGTCAGATCCTGGCTCGTTTCAGTAGTGCTGAAGATCAACTTAAAGCCCGTGAAGTGATCGCGGCCGAGCTTGGTCAGGATTATGTTACGGCGCTGAACATGGCACCTGCGACGCCGGCATGGCTGGCAGGCATTGGTGCTTCACCGATGAAATTGGGTTTGGACTTACGTGGTGGTGTGCACTTTTTGATGGAAGTGGACATGAAAACCGCGATGGAAAAAAACGTCAACGATTTGGTGCAGATTTACCGCACCGATTTGCGTGAAGCGAAAATCCGCTACAGTGGTGTGACTGCTGATTTGCTGAAGCAACAAGTCGTCATCCGTTTCCGGACTGCTGAAGATGTTGCAGCCGCGAAGGCCGCACTGAGCAAAAAAGATCAGGATATGACCTTTAATGAAGGTGATGACAATACTCTGATTGCCTCTTTCAGCGAGCAGCGGTTAAAAGCATTGCGCGAAGATGCGGTAGCACAAAATATCACTATTATCCGTAACCGGGTCAACGCCATTGGTGTTGCTGAGCCTTTGGTTCAACGCCAGGGTGCTGAGCGCATTGTGGTGCAGTTGCCAGGTGTGCAGGATACCGCGCGTGCTAAAGAAATCTTAGGTGCAACGGCCACACTGGAGTTCCGTCTGCTGGATGAAACTGCGGATGTGCAAAGTGCTTTAGCTGGCCGGGTTCCACCTTCTGCCGAGCTGTTTTATGACCGCAACGGCAACCCGGTGGTGCTGCAAAAACGCGTCATGTTAACCGGCAACCATATCGTAGGGGCTAATGCCGGTTATGATGAAAATGGTCGGCCACGTGTCAGTATTGATTTGGATGCCAAAGGCGGCAATTCAATGTCGGCTGGCACCAAAGATGCGATTGGTAAACCAATGGCGACGGTATTTATCGAGTACAAACCAACCGATAAAAAAGATGCCAACGGTAAAACCATCATGGAGAAGAAGCAGGAAGTGGTCAGTGTTGCCACTATTCAGGCTCGTCTTGGTCGTAGCTTCCAAATCACGGGCTTAGATGCGCCGGGCGAAGCACAGAATCTGGCGGTGTTATTACGTGCCGGTGCGCTGATTGCGCCTATTCTGATTGTGGAAGAACGCACTATAGGTCCTAGCCTGGGTCAGGAAAATATTGACCTTGGTTTGTCTGCCATTATGTGGGGCATGATCGCGGTCTTGGTCTTTATGGTGATTTACTATAAATGGTTTGGTGTGATTGCCAATATTGCGCTGGCAGCCAACCTTGTCATGCTGATTGGTATTATGTCGATGGTGCCTGGTGCAACTCTGACGTTGCCTGGCATGGCCGGTATCGTGTTGACAGTGGGGATGGCAGTTGATGCCAACGTGTTGATTTTCGAACGGATCCGGGAAGAACTGGCGGAAGGGCGTTCAGCAATACATGCGATCCACGAAGGTTATGATCGGGCTTTTGCTACTATTGCCGACTCGAACGTGACCACTTTACTGGTCGCCCTTATCCTGTTTGGTGTTGGTACTGGTCCGGTTAAAGGCTTTGCTGTTACACTGGCGTTGGGTATTTGTACCTCAATTTTCACCGCGGTACTGGTTTCCAGGGTACTGGTTAATCTGATTTGGGGCCAGCGTCGCGGCTCTGAACTGCCGGTCTGAGGAGAGCAAAATGAGACTATTTAAGTTCACCAAAGCCGTTGATTTCATGAAAGTGAAAATTCCGGCCATTCTGTTGTCGACCGTACTCGTGCTGGGTTCATTATTCAGCCTGTTTACGCAAGGGCTGAATCTTGGCCTGGATTTTACCGGCGGGACAGTGATCGAAGTTAAATTTGAGCAGCAAGCCGATTTAAGCAAAGTGCGCAATGCCTTGGCGGAGAATGGCTTTGCCGATGCGCAGGTTGCTTATTTCGGCACTAGCCAAGACGTGATGATCCGGATTGCACCACGTCAGGAGCTGGATCAAAAAGCGATTGGCGAGCAGGTGCTGACAACACTGAACACTGTTGCTGAAACCCCTGTCACAGTTCGCAAAGTCGATATCGTCGGTTCTTCAGTCGGTGACGAACTGAAGGAAGATGGTTTTCTGGCGGTACTGGCGGCGCTGGTCGTTATTTTGCTTTATGTGGCAGCCCGGTTTGAATGGCGTTTTTCTGTCGGTGCAGTGGCGTCATTATTACATGACGTCATTATTACCATGGGTCTGTTTTCGGTATTCCGGCTGGAATTTGACCTGACGGTGCTGGCTGCGATTCTGGCGCTGATCGGTTATTCCATCAACGATACCATCGTTGTGTTTGACCGTATCCGCGAGATGTTCCGTAAAATGCGCGATGCGACTGTCGATGAAACTGTCAATGAAGCTATCACTTCAACTTTAAGCCGGACGACCATGACGTCATTTACCACGGCGTTAACGCTGATTGTGCTGTTCTTTATGGGCGGTGCGATGATCCATGGTTTTGCCACGGCGCTGTTATTTGGTATTGCCATTGGTACTTATTCATCGATCTATATCGCCAGCTCAATCGCCGTATTGTTGGGAGCAAGTCGTGAAGATTTAATGCCAACCGTGATTGAAAAAGAAGGCGAAGGTACCCCTTCGGTCTAAGTGTCTACCAGCCAGTCAAATGACTGGCTTTTTTTTAGCTGTCGCTAGCCGGACAGATTGAATTTTATGGAGAACCTTATGAGCAAAGTACATACTGCAGGCTTTCTGGCTGTGGTGAATGACGCTAAAAGCCGGGTACGTGAAATCAGTATTGCTGAGTTTGTCCAGCATCAGGTGCCTTCTGTCCTCATCGATGTGCGGGAAGACCGGGAGTGGCAGGCTGGCCATTTACCGCAAGCCATGCACCTGGGCAGGGGCATTCTCGAGCGCGATATCGAAAATGCCGTGCAAGACAAGCAGCAAACACTGGTGCTGTATTGTGGTGGTGGTTATCGTTCGGCACTGGCTGCTGATATGCTGCAAAAAATGGGCTATACCGATGTCTGGAGTCTGGCTGGCGGTTACACCGCCTGGCTGGAAGCCGGTTTCGCGGTAGAAAAACCTTAAGCCAATAAAAAAGCCCTGAGGTTGCCAGCAGGGCTTTTTCTGTCGACAGATCGCTTATTTCATTAAAGAATCAGTCAGATGCGGGCGCATGCCTTTGAGCATAGCTTGCAACACTTTCGGGCTGGCCGCGACAATATTGCCGCTCTTCATGTGGTTGTTGCCACCGACAAAATCACTGACCAAGCCACCGGCTTCACGCACCAGCAATTCACCTGCGGCGGTATCCCATGGTTTTAAACCAATTTCCCAGAAGCCATCAAAACGACCGGCCGCAACATAAGCCAGATCCAACGCGGCTGAACCGGTGCGACGGATATCAGCAGCTTCAGTGAAAAAAGTCTTAAAGGTTTCAGTGTAAGCGTCTAAATGGTGTTTATGTTTAAACGGAAAGCCTGTTGCCAGCACTGTACCGCCTAAATCAGGCATTGACGTGACGCGGATGCGACGGCCATTCAGCTGGGCGCCTGCGCCACGGCTGGCGGTAAAGACTTCACCGCGTAATGGATCAAAAATAACCGCCTGGTCTAATTTACCGCGGTAACGCAGTGCGATAGAGACGGCAAAATGAGGAATACCTTTGATAAAGTTGGTGGTGCCATCGAGTGGGTCGATGATCCACTGGTAATCACTGCCATTATTGCTGTATTCACCACCTTCTTCCGCGATGATGTCATGATCAGGATATGACTTGCGCAGAATATTGACGATGGCCTGTTCGGCTTCTTTGTCCACATTGGTGACAAAGTCGTTGGTGCCTTTTTGAATGGACTGAACCATATCCAGTTGACCACAAGCACGGGCGATAATATTGCCTGCGCCACGCGCAGCACGAACAGCGATGTTTAACATCGGATGCATAGAGAGATTACCTTATTGTATAAAGAACAGTCAAAAGAGCGGCGCGTATTGTAGCGGTTGAGCAAAAAAAGTAAAGGTTATTTCGTGATCGACCTTGGCTGAAGTCAACAAAAGTCAGCAGTTGCGGTATTTCAGCTGTCAAAGCTGGTCACTGGGGCTGGTCAATCGACCAGCTTGGCTCGGGGTGCTTAGATTTCAGGCTCGTATTGTGCTCAAGTTCAACGTTCTGTTTGAGTGGGGGCTGCAGCTTTGCGCCCGAGCCAGTACATTGGCCAATTCTGAGCTGAGCTGAGGTTGTTACAGACTGTGGCAATCAGTACGAGCGCCACGCTGCCGGATAATACTGGCGTCAAGATAAATTCATATCCAACAGTGCCTGGTGTCGTCAGCGTTAGTAATAAAGCGGTCGCGCCCGCTGGTGGGTGTACAGTGCGCCAGACTTGCATCAGTACTATGCTCAAGCTAACAGCTAGCGCCATAGTCAGCGCCGAGTGGCCAAGTAGTTGAATGCAAAACAGAGCGGTCATCGCAGCCACCAGGTGGCCGCCAATCACGTTGCGAGGTTGTGCAAACGGCGACTGCGGACTGGCGAATAGTAGTACACAGGAAGCGCCAAATGGGGCGATCAGCCAGTTGTTGCTAGTGTGGTTGCTGAGCCATTGCAATAATAGGATGCTCAGAAAGCTACCCAATAAAGCTGACAATAACTGTTGTCGTGCTGGTTTTGCTGGCAAGGTGCCACCGCCACCTAATCTGGTTTTAATTCTTTTCATCTTTTATTGTCTTTGGCTTGTGGCAGCTCTTGCTGCCGGAATGACGCTTGTGCAATATGGTACAGATCTGTACCATATTGCACAAGCGTCAAAATAAATCAGGTGCCAGATGCAAACCCGCGAGCAAATTCTCGAAATTGCCGAGCAACTTTTTAATGCCCAAGGCTATACCGCTGTTGGCGTTGATTTGATCACGCTGCAAGCTGGCGTTTCCAAAACCAGCTTGTATCGGCTATTTGGTTCAAAACAGCAGTTAATTCATGCCGTGCTGCGTAGATGCCATCAAAGATTTGTATCAGCCATAATGCAGGCGGTTGAAGCAGTGCTAACACCCGAAGCGAAAGTGGCTGCATTAATCCGTTGGCATTTTGTCTGGTTTGCCAAGCCTGATTTTTATGGTTGTATGTTTATGCATGCAGTGGCTGAATTTAAGCTTTCTGATCGCGAACTGACTGCCCAGGTCAGGGAGCATAAAGTCTGGTTGAAATTATTATTACTCAGTATGGTCAAACAGACGGACACCGTAAATCTGCTGGCATCAGCGTCGGAAGCTAAGGCTGCTATGTTACTGGCTTTACTTGAGGGCATGATTGTTAATGCAGAATTTGGCATGCTAGCTGGCGAAGCGGATTATGTGCGGATGGCGCAGTTGATCTTGGATCCGATTGCTCAGAAGCCCATCTAGACGTCGCGACAGCAGGCTGAAGTTGTGCTGAACCAGCTGGGGAGCCTTGGTAAATTTATGTAAAGTGTTAGGTTACATATAGCGACAACAGTTGACAAATAACGACTGCAAGCCTAGGCGGCAACAGTTATAGTTAGCACAGTTGAAAAATCCTCGGCCGCTTGGTGCGGACAGGTTAACCCCAGGAGTTGAACCATGCGAAATACTATCGCGCTATTGATTGCCGCAGCTTTGAGCTTTCAAGCCATGGCAACCACCGACACTGCAACGCAAAATCAGATTCAAAGTCAGATTAAAGTGAGCTGGCAGACGCCAGAAAAATTTACCGATATCAGACCTTCTTCAGAAAGCAAAAAACGTTATCAGCAAAGAGTGATCTCTGCTTTTGATAAAATGTGGGGCACATTTGCTGAAGCTTTACCTACGGGTTATCAGCTCAGTGTGGTGATGACAGATGTCGATCTCGCTGGTGATGTCAATCCAATGTATCGTGCGAACCATACCGATATCCGGGTGATTAAAGACATTTATATGCCCAGAGTCAAACTAGATTATGTTCTGACAGGACCGCAACAACAGGAAATCGCCCGCGGTAGCGAGATTAAAATTCAGGATATGGGTTTTATGAATTCTTCAGCCATAGGGGCGATGAACCGCGAGTTTCATTACGAACATGAAATGTTGAAAAAGTGGTTCAAAAAAGAAATTCTGAGCAAAGTGCCAGCTGATACCAGCCAATAAATGACACGGACAGGGATGTTCAGTTTGTTGCATGATTTGGTTTTGCTACTGACTATAAAAAAGCAGCTATTTTTTGATAAATCGCCAACGCTTCTTCTTTGGTCAACATGCCGCTTGATGCCGCTTTACCCAGGGAGCTACTAACCCGAACTGTATCATTGGCTTGTTGCTGTGGACTGTCTGACAGCAAAGTTTGTTGTTGTGAGCTTATATCGGGGGCTTGCTGCCTTAAGTTGGTTGCAGCTTGCTGACCGAGCTGGCGCGGATCAGCAACAGCTTTTTCTCTGGCAGTACTATAACGCAATGCCTGTGTATCACTACTGGCAGTTATGTCTCGGCTAGCTGGAAATAGCATCATTCTGCCTCCTCAACCACAGTTTGCCTGTAACAAACAAGCTGCATGGCAACACGGTTCAGCAATTCATTTCTACTGGGTTGGATGTACAGCAAGTGTCGGACACTAAGATTAGTTAGCCCAGTAGCAGGTAGCACTAGCCAATGTGAAACATTGGCGTTGTTGCTGCCACCTGATTAAATCAACGACAAACCCGTTGAGTATAGGCTATTTTACCACCACAGCTTTAAATTCATGCAGTGTCTTGTGCAGCAATTGTAATTGTTTAACTACAAGCTCCAAAGTCGCAGTATTAAACTGTTGGGTTTGCCGGATCGCTGAGACTTGTTCGGCTGTTTCCGATAAATACGGCATAAATCTTGGGCTTTGCACCTGAAATAACTGCTCGGCTGGAAATATCGCTTGATGTTTGCCATGACCCTGTTGCTGTAATTCATCCAAGATTGCGTCTGCATCCAGCGCTTTGCGATACAGTTCTTTCAGGTTGGCATCTAGTTGATTCAGTAGTTGTTCCATATCATGCTCTCGCAAATTTTGTAGTTATTATGCCATAAATAGCCGATATCGGCTGGCATCAGGTACATTATCAGGCGGCTATTTTACACCGAAACTGTTTTCAATTTGCCAGATTTGTTATATCATCTCATTCCATTTTCTGGCTGGTGTCGTTTTATGCTCAGTAACATCCGCAATACCTTGGATAAAGTAGGCATTGCTGTCACATCGCTTTGTGCAATTCATTGTATTATGCTGCCTGTTTTGCTGCCGGTGTTGCCATTATTGGGTCTGTCCTCTGTGCATAACCATGCCTTTGAACGTATTGTGTTATTGATTACCATGGTGTTGGGCTTTATCACCATTTTCGCTGGTTTTCATCGTTATCACCGTAAATTGTACCCATTTTATTCATTATTCTTAGGTGGTTTTATTTACTGGCAAAAAGATTCATTAGGCCACGAATACGAACATTACATTTTGATTGTCGGCGCTGCTTTTGTGGTATTGGCGCATGTGTTGAATATGCGGTTATGTAACCAATGTCATAGCTGCGACAAACATTAACTGCAGTTGGTTAACTGCAGTTGGTTAACTGCAACGATAAAAAAACACCGCATGCGGTGTTTTTTTATTGCTGCAATTCAAGCTTGTTGTAGCCATTGCCGTGCTTCGGCCGGGTAATTACTGAAAATGCCATCTACGCCAAGTTGCTGCAGTCTCAGCGCTTCCCGCGCGTCATTGACAGTGTAAACATAACAAGCAAGGCCGCGTTGATGGGCATCTTGCACGAGATTGGCGTCAACAAAACCGCGATCACAATGCACCGAATAGGCGGCAAGCTCAGTTGCAAAGGCGGCGTAGTGCAACGGAATAGAAGCGGTCAGTGCACCAATCGCCAAGGTTGGACATTGTTGTTTCAACTGCCGCAGCAGTGGGTGATGAAAAGAGGAAATCAGTAAAGTACTGAGTTCGGTCCCAAGCTCAGTTTGTGCTTTGCGCAGCAATTGCAGCAGGGGAGTAACGGTATCATGCCCCTTGAGTTCAATATTGAGGGTGCAGCGATTCTGCACCAGCGCCAGCACCTGCCATAAGGTTGGGACGGATTGGTTGTGCCCGGCATCCAGTTGTTGCAACTGCGCCAGGCTATAATCTTCCAGATTGCCGCGACCATTGGTGGTGCGACTGAGCTGCCGATCATGGATCACGATCAGCTCGCCGTGCAGGGCAAACACATCCAATTCAATACCGTCACAGCCACTATCTAAAGCAGCCGCAAAAGCGGCTAGGGTATTTTCCGGGTAATCACCACTGCAGCCACGATGTGCAAAAATTTTCATCAGATTGACTCCTGTCGCAACAGACAAAAAAGGCAGCCGAAGCTGCCTGCTATTTACGCCTTGATGCTGGCAAAGGCCTCACCCATTCGCGTCACAGCGCCTGGATATTGTTGCGCTAAAAACTCAATTTGATCCGGCGCGAATGCCAGGATCACGGTTGAACCCAGTTTAAAACGACCCATTTCAGCGCCCTTCGCTAGGGTGACTGAATTGGCGCCGGTCGCCGGATACTGCCAGCGGAATACTTCTTTGCCGGTTGGCGGTGTAATAGTGCCAGCCCAGACAGTTTCAATACTGGCAACTATGGTTGCCCCAACCAGCACCAATGCCATTGGGCCTACTTCAGTATCAAAAATAGTCACAACACGTTCATTGCGGGCAAATAAACCCGGCACATTGGCTGCAGTCAGCGGATTGACAGAAAATAACTCACCTGGCACATAAATCATTTCGCGTAACGTGCCGCTCACTGGCATATGGATGCGGTGATAATCTTTTGGTGCCAGATAAATACAGGCAAACTGACCATTTTGATAAGGTGCTGCTGTTTCAGCTTTGCCACCTAACAGGGCTTGCAACGAATAATGATGGCCCTTGGCCTGGATCAGTAAATCGCCTTCAATCGCACCCAACTGACTAATAGCACCATCGACTGGATGCGCAATGATGTCTGCGTCTTGTACCAAGGGCCGGATCCCATCTTTTAACGGTCGGGTAAAAAACTCATTAAAGCTAGCGTAATCAGTGGCTTTTTCATATTTCGCTTCGGCCATATTAATGCCATAAGCCTTGATAAAAAGCTTAATCAGCGCATGCGACAGAGCACCAAGCCGGGCTGCGGCCAGATAACCGACCAGCCTGGAAATTAAATGTTTTGGCAGCAGATACTGCAGGGTGATTTTCACTTTATCCATCAGACGGATCCTTAATCAACTTTAAAAAAATTCGGTTTATCCTGCGCCATGCTGAGCAGAATTTTATGATAATTATCAAAACGCTCAGTCGAAATTTCTCCAATTTCAACAGCATGATGCAGCGCACAACCCGGGTCTTCGGCATGTTGACAGTCACGGAATTTACAACGACCCAACCAAGGGCGGAATTCTTTGAAGCCCCACAGCACTTCATCCGGCTCCAAATGCCAAAGTGCAAATTCACGAATACCAGGCGAATCAATTAGATTACCACCATCCGGCAAATGATAAAGTCGTGCCACAGTGGTGGTATGCTGACCCAGCCCTGAGTTATCCGACACTTCTTGTGTCACCACTTGCAATTCTGGCAGCAGATTATTCACCAAGGATGATTTACCGACCCCAGACTGACCGACAAAAATACTGGTACCCGATTGTAAGTACTGATCAAGCTGCAGCATGCCTTCGCCGGTTTTGGCGCTGAGCAGCAAAATTTCATAGCCAATAGCCCGGTAAGTCTCAAGCTGCTGTTCCACCAGTGCACGTTGTTCGACTGACAATAAATCAATTTTATTTAGCAATAACAAAGGTTTAATTTGCATCGCTTCAGCGGCTACCAGGTAACGGTCGATAATGTTCAGTGACAACGCCGGGAGCACCGCCGACACGATAATCAGTAAGTCGATATTGGCCGCGACCGGCTTCAGGCCATCATAAAAATCGGGTCTGGATAACACCGAACGACGCTCCTGCACCGCTTCAATCACACCCTGAATACCAGACTGTGGTTGCAGAGAACGGCGCCAGACCACTTCATCACCGCAGACTAAAGAATTAATAGTCCGGCGGATATTGCAGCGTTCAATCTGACCCTGGCTGTCTTCGACATCGGCATGCTGACCAAAACGGCTGATCACCACCCCGGCTTCAGGCTCTGCCAGTTGGGTGTGTTGCAGTTGTTGTTCTGCCTTCACGGCTTTTTTTTCCAGCCGTTCCAGTCGTTTTTGCTGATTACCGGCAATCCGGTCGGTTTGGCGGTTACTCAGATGTTTCTTTTTCGTCACTGTCTCTCACAGGCCCATGATGGGCGTTTTCCAGTTGGCGTCAGGCGTAGTATGATACTAGCATTCAGCCAAGTTACAAAGCAGCAATCCGTTGCCGGCCGCTGGCAACTGCCGTTCATCAGCAAGAAGGTACCTTTTATGACAGTACAGGATACAAATTTAGTCTGGATCGATCTGGAAATGACCGGTCTGGAACCGGATACCGATGTGATTCTGGAAATGGCGACTATTGTCACCGATAGTAATCTGAATATTCTGGCCGAAGGTCCGGCTTTTGCCATTAAAACACCCGATGATGTGCTAGACAATATGAGCGCCTGGTGTGTGGAACAACATGGTAAAAGCGGTTTAACGAAGCGCTGCCGTGACAGTCAAACCGATTTAGCTGCCGCCGTGGCTCAAACCATCGCTTTTTTGTCACAGTACGTGCCTGCAGGCAAGTCGCCGATGTGCGGCAATAGCATCGGTCAGGATCGGCGTTTTCTGGTGAAATACGCGCCGGAATTGGAGAGTTTTTTCCATTATCGCAATTTAGACGTCAGTACGGTGAAAGAATTGGCCAAACGCTGGAATCCTGATGTCAGTACACTGGTGAAAAAATCATCCAGTCACCTAGCGCTGGACGATATTCGCGACTCAATTGCTGAATTAATGGTCTATCAGCAGCACTTTTTTCGTTTACCCTGATAAAGTACTTGCAAACTCAAATTGATTTTGTAAAATGCGCCCCGCTTAGTCACAAAGTTAGCGCCTAGCTAGTGATGTGATAAAGCGGTGTTCAGAAGAAATTGATGCGGGCATAGCTCAGTTGGTAGAGCGCTACCTTGCCAAGGTCGAGGTCACGAGTTCGAGTCTCGTTGCCCGCTCCAAATTCTTCAGTTGACGGTGATGCGGGCATAGCTCAGTTGGTAGAGCGCTACCTTGCCAAGGTCGAGGTCACGA
>CAZGHW010000067.1:0-17614 GCA_964525695.1 uncultured Rheinheimera sp.
TGGCCGGCAGCTTACTGCAGCGCAAGTGGCCGATGCGGATGTGTTGCTGGTGCGCTCCGTCAGTCGGGTCGATCAGGCATTGTTGGCGCAAAATCAACGTCTGCGTTTTGTCGGTACCGCCACTATTGGGGTTGATCATATTGATCAACCTTATTTACAAAGCCGTGGTGTGGCCTTTAGCAGTGCCCCGGGTTGCAACGCGCAATCCGTGGTGGAATACGTGCTTAGTAGCTTGTTTTTGCTCGCAGAACAACAGCAAAAACCGCTGCAGCACTGGACTGTCGGTGTGGTTGGCGTCGGCCAGATTGGTTCCAGACTGGTAAAAGCGCTGCAAGCGCTGCAAGTACAGGTATTGCAATGTGATCCGGTGCGTGCTGCGCAAGAAGCTGATTTTGCCCATACCGATTTTACCGACCTGATCAGCCAAGTGGATGCGGTTAGTTTTCATGTGCCCTTGGTGAAAAGTGGACCTTTCCCGACACTGGGGTTGCTGGCAGCACATAATCTGCCGTCAGTGCCAACTGAGGTGGCCATTATCAATGCCTCGCGCGGTGAGGTGACTTGTAATCAGGCGTTATTAGCAGAGGCGATCGCTGGCCGGCATCGACTGCTGGTGCTGGATGTCTGGCAGCAAGAGCCAAATATTTTGCAGGCGCTATTGCCGTTCACCCGGATAGCGACCGCTCATATTGCGGGTCACAGTATTGAAGGCAAAGCCCGTGGCACTGAAATGCTGTATCAAGCATTATGTAAGTTATTGAAAGTTGAAGCTAACTTAAGCATTGAGCAGTTCTGCCCACCTGCCGCTATCACCGCATTACAAATTTCTGCAAATTTTGGACTTTCAGATGTCCAAAATTTGAGCCGGATGTTATATGATGTCCGGCGTGATGACGCTTTATTCAGATATCATCTGAATGGCAACGGCTTTGACTGGCTTAGAAAACATTATCCGCCACGGCGGGAATTCAGTTCGCTGCGGCTACAGATGTCTGATCAATCCGCAGTTCCAGCATTTTTAACTACATTAGGTTTTAGCAGCCAGCATTAGGGGAAATTAAACTATGGCTCAGCAATTCGACGTCGCAGTATTAGGGGCAACAGGTTTGGTTGGTCAGCACCTGATTGAAATTCTTGAACAACGCGATTTTCCGGTGAAACGGTTAATCCCACTTGCGAGTAGTCGTTCTGCCGGCGGTTTTGTTACTTTCAAGGGTAAACAAATTGAAGTGCTGGATGCCGAAACCTTTGACTGGACCCAAGCCCAGATCGGTTTGTTCTCTGCTGGTGGCAGCGTTTCCGCTTTGTATGCACCAAGAGCGGCGGATGCAGGTTGTGTAGTGATTGATAACACCTCCCATTATCGTTATGAAGCGGATATTCCGCTGGTTGTGCCTGAAGTCAATGCCCATGCCATTGCTGATTACCGTAATCGCAATATCATTGCCAATCCGAATTGTTCCACGATTCAGATGCTGGTGGCATTAAAGCCTATTCATGATGCGGTAGGGATCAGCCGGGTCAATGTCGCCACCTATCAGTCTGTCAGTGGCGCCGGTCAGCAGGGCATTGAAGCGCTGGCGACTGAAACCGCACAGTTACTCAATGGTCGTCCTTTGGAAAGTACCGGTAAGTTCAGTCGCCAGATCGCCTTTAACGTGATCCCACAGATTGATGTGTTTATGGACAACGGTTACACCAAAGAAGAAATGAAAATGCACTGGGAAACCCAAAAAATTATGGGGGATGACAGTATTGCGGTGAATGCCACTGCAGTACGGGTGCCGGTGTTTTATGGTCATGCCGAAGCTGTGCACATCGAAACCCGCCATCCGATCAGTGTGGAGCAGGTAAAGGCCTTATTAGCTAATGCACCAGGCGTGGTGTTACTGGAAGATAATGCTGAATTCCCAACTCAGGTTAGCAACGCGCAGGGCCAGGATGAGGTGTTTGTCGGCCGGATCCGTAAAGATTTATCGCATGAACATGGGCTAAATCTGTGGATTGTGGCGGATAATGTGCGTAAAGGTGCCGCCACCAACAGCATTCAGATTGCCGAGCATTTGATCCGCGATTATCTGTAGTTTGCCTGCTGTGCAGTGACCCAAACCGCGGCAATCCACTCGCTCAGGTTTCCTTAAAAGCTCCTGCGGGAGCTTTTTTACGTTCAGGTCAGCGGCGCTAGGCTCAAGAAATCGCCAGCTTGGCAGATAAAGATGGGACAAGCTTGTGTTGGCGGGTGGAATTGTCTCGGCTAAATCGCATTTCTGCTGCAACTGGTTTAGAATCCTAATCTTATGCGTGGTTGGAACAGTGCTTGCAAGTGCTGTGTTATGGTAACTGAAGCTGTACTCCGGCCTGCCCTGGAGACGGCGCTAAGTGGTAAAGGATATTTGAATGCATTTTCTGCGCTTATTCGTGGTAGTGCTGGCTGTCAATTTTATGACGGCATCAGTGGCTACGGCGGATACAACAGCCAAGCTGCGAGGACCAAAAGAATTTGATGCCCCGCAGCAAACCCGATTAGGTCCGCTGACACCGGCGGATACTTTATGGCGGCTGGCGGAGCAAGCGCGGCCTGATCGGCGCATCAACATGTATCAAATGATGTATGCGCTGTATCAAAAAAATCCTGATGCTTTTTTAGAAGAAAACTTTAATCACCTCAAACCTGGTGCTTTTTTGTTGTTGCCCACAGTGCGGGAAATTTTGGCCGTTGATGCGCTGGAAGCGCAGCGCAAATCAGAAAATGACGACCGGATCTGGGCTGAACGGGTCCGAAGGGCAGAACTGGCTAAAGCTGAAGCCGCTGCAGCCAAGCAACTGGATATTGTTACTGCCAAAGAGCAACTCAGTGAAGAATTAAGTCGGGTCGAAGCGCAACAAACAGAACAAATCAGTGATTTACGTAATCGCATTGGCGCTTCAATGGCCAATGTCGAAACCATAGTGCAAGAAAATACCGAGTTGAAACAGCAACTCAATACCGTGGTACAAGAATTAGGCGCCGTTAAAAGTCAGCTCGACAAAGACAGTGAAATTCAAACCCAACTGCAACAGTTACTGGCTCAGCAGGCGCAATTGCTCCAACAGCAACAAGAACAAATGCGCAAAGCCGAAGAAGGGTTTAATGTTGCCGCCACCCTGCAAAAAGTTGCCGCTAGTCCGATTGGTTGGGCGGTGGCGGGGTCATTGCCAGCATTTATATTGCTCTATTTTATCGTTAGCCTGATCCGTCGACGTGGCCAGAAAGCCGCTGCAGTGGTCAGTGCCGCGACTGCGGCACCAGCCGCCGATCCAAATTATCGCTCACCTTTACCACCTTTGGATGATAGTCTCGACTTTGACGAAAGTAGTCTGATTAATCTCGACGATTCGTTACTGAATGACAATCTGAGCGCGGGTATCCGGCTGGATAACGATGCTTATAGTACAGCAAGCGCCAGATCCAATAACGCCGGTTTTGCGGATGATTTGTTAGATGATGATTTTATCGCTTCGGCCGCGACTAAAACGACAGACGAATTTGATTTAGACAGCCTGCTTGATGAACCGGCCGATGCAGTCAAACCAGTGGCTAAAACTGAATTTGATGCTAACAATATTTTGTCTGGTGATGATTTATCTTCCTTGTTTGATAACTTAGACGATGAGCCAGCTTTTGCACCTAAAGCCGAGTTCGACCCGAATAATATTCTGTCAAACAATGAATTGAGTTCGTTATTTGATAACTTAACTGACGATGATGATCCGGATGACATCTTTAATCAGGCGCAAGCGGCCGTTGAAGCGCAGTCAACGGCAACAGCGGACGGACAAGAAGAGCTGCTACCTGAACTGCCGGTTACGGCCGAAGCTTTACAGAATGCGGCGGCAGAAGCTGATGAGTTTGATGAGTTACTCGAAGAGATTGAACTGGATATTCCGGCCGATGAAGACATCACCGCTGATGATGAATTTGACATTGATGCCCTGCTGGCGGCTACCCAACAGCCTATGGCGGTCGCAGAAACTGCGCAAACAACGACTGCCAGTGCCATAGCGGATGATGATTTTGATATCGATTCCCTGTTAGCTGCCAACAGTCAGTCTGAGTTTGCGACCAGTCTGCAAGAAAGTGCCGCAGAACCGGAACCGACCGAGCAGTTTGATAGCTCTGAACTTGACGCCTTTGCTGAGTCCCTGGCTGAAGAGATATTACCGTTGGAGCCGCAGGCTAACGAGGACGCGGTTGATTTGGCATTGGATGATGAGGACAATATCACTGAGTTGCTGGAGCCTGATCCGACAGATCTGCATAACGAATTAGAAGATATTTTATCTGAGGTCGCTGAGTTGCGTGCGCAAAGCATGCAGCAGACCGGCACTCTGGCGGAGTTGAGTTTGCCAGAGTCTGCCTTGCATGAAGCTGCGGCTGATTTTGCTGATGCAGAATTGTCAGTGGCAGATGTCAGTGCCATGTTGCAGGATGCTGAATCCGAGCCTGAATTGGAACTTGAGATGGACCCTGCGCAGGTCGCACCGGATTGGTTGACGGCAACAAGCGCTGATTCAGTGGCAGACGATGCTGGGCATGCCATAGATCCTCTCGCACTGGATACCCTTACTGAGACCGCTAGTGAGAGCGGGCTTGAACTTGACGAGATTATTGAAATCCCTGAATTGTCAGAGCCGGACCTGGTAGGGCAAGCCTGGCAGAATCAATCCTTAGCGCCAGCAGATGAAGCGACGCCCTGGGCGACGCTGGATCAGCAGGCGGCAGTCGACTCCATCGAGGCCGAGCCAGCAGCCGAAGTTGCTGCTGAGCAAATGCCATTGATGTCGGATGCCGACGCTGACGCTGACGCCGAGCTTGATCCTGATTCTGCATTAAACGCGTTGCAGTTGGATTTTAGCGAAGATACCGACGAGTTAGTGGCATTAGCGGCAGCAGCAAGTGACGACACCTTAGCGTTGCAGCCTGAATTTAACCAAGATACCGACGATTTGTTGGAATTACCGGCCACAACAAGTGACGAAACCTCAGCCTTGATGCCGGATTTACAACAAGGTGATGATCAGTCGGTTAGCCGGGTTTCTGAAGCCGTCGCTTCGGTGGAACGTCCCAGTAAAATGCTCGACAGTTATCCTGAGTTGGATTTCAGTGAAGAACTGGTTGATGACGAGTTGATTTTCCCGGACTCACTGCAGTTGCCAGATGACAATGAGCTAACCGGGACAGCGGCAGACCTGTGGCAGGCAGAAGATGAGATGCCAGCGGAACTGGCGGAATTAGAAGATATCCAATTTGATCAATTATTATCAGAACTGGATGAGTTGGCACTGCCTGAGGATGCTGAGCCAACTGTGTTGCCTGCAGACGATGATGTGCTTGCTGATACTGCAGCTTTGCCAGCAGCGTTATCTACGACGACGGCAGAACTCGAGGCTTCAGGTTTGGCTGTCGGAGTGCCAGATCAAGCGACGACAGATCCGGTTCGTGAGTTTCTGCAAATTGACAAGCTGTTGGCATCCAGTGAAGAAGAAGTGACGGAAGAACAGTTAAAACCCTTGCAGATTGATGTCGGGTTGGCCGACTTTCCTGATTTGATCAGTGCTGATGAAATCGGTGATGTTGACAAGGCAGATGCTGGTTTTGCCGGTCGGCTGGATTTAGTCCGTGCTTATAATGAAATTGGTGATGCTGACAGTGCCGAACAACTGGTAAAAGAAATTATGGCCTCTGATGCGCCAGCCCACGTGAAACAGGAAGCGCTATCGTTATTACAATCCTGAGTCTGTTGTTGTTCTGATGATGCGCAAGCTTGATTGAATCAGCACTTGGGTTGTGGTCGCGAGCTTTGATATACTCGCGCCGATTTTAAAAGGAGTCGGCATGCGCATTGCACTGGGTATTGAATACAACGGCACAGGTTATTTTGGTTGGCAGCGGCAACGTGAAGTCAACAGCATTCAGGGTGAACTGGAAAAAGCCTTGAGCCAGGTGGCCAATGCGCCGATAGAAATTTTTTGTGCTGGCCGTACTGATGCGGGTGTTCATGCCACAGGTCAGGTCATTCACTTTGACACCGAAGCCGTGCGAGATATGCGCGGCTGGATCATGGGAGTGAACTCGAATTTGCCCGATGGCATTGCTGTGCGCTGGGGGCGCCAGGTGGCTGACGACTTCCATGCCCGTTTTTCAGCGACAGCCCGGCGTTATCGCTACATTATTTACAACCGCAAATACCGGCCAGCCATTTTAGGTCCGGGCCTGAGTCATTATCATCAGGATATTGATGTCAGTCTGATGCAGCAGGCTGCGCCAGTGTTACTTGGCGAACATGATTTTTCTTCGTTTCGGGCTATTCAATGCCAATCACATTCGCCAAATCGTAACTTAATTCATTTACAAATTGAACGTTATCAGGACTTTATTGTCATTGATATCAAGGCCAATGCGTTTTTGCATCATATGGTGCGAAATATCACCGGAAGTTTGCTGGAAGTTGGGATGAAAAAGCGGCCGCCTGAGTGGATTGCTGAATTATTAGCTGCCCGTGATCGCACCAAAGCTGCTGCAACCGCCAAAGCTGAAGGGCTGTATTTAGTTGCAGTGGATTATCCGGCCGAGTTTGCCATTCCGCAAACCAGCATGGGGCCGTTGTTTTTGCCGGATCAGCTCGGTGCATAACTGGCTGGACCGACCTGTGCCAGCCTGACAGCTAAGACCAGTTTTTTATGTTCTGCCGTTAGCCTTTGTGTTTTAATAACCGCCGTTTGCCACATTTTCGCGGAATTTGAAGCTAAATTACCGCAATCTGTGCGTGAAAATCGTACAGTGTAGACAAAGGAATACTTATGAGTTGGTTAGAAAAAATCCTGCCCAGAACCTCGTCCTCGGCGCGTCGCAATATCCCGGAAGGGGTATGGACAAAATGTACCGCCTGTGACGCAGTGTTGTACAAGGCCGATCTGGATCGCCAGCTGGGCGTTTGTCCAAAATGTGATAACCATATGCGGATTAATGCCCGTGAACGCTTGGCCAGTTTCCTCGATACCAATACTGGTGTTGAATTGGCCGCTGAGCTGGAGCCGCAGGATATCCTCAAGTTTAAAGATTCCAAACGTTACAAAGACCGTATTGTTGCAGCACAAAAAGAAACCGGCGAAAAAGATGCCATGGTAGTGATGCGCGGCTCACTCAAAGGCATGCCAGTAGTGGTCGCCAGTTTTGAGTTTAACTTTATGGGCGGCTCGATGGCGTCTGTGGTGGGCGCCAAGTTTGTTAAAGGTGTTGAATTTGCACTGGAGCACAAAGTGCCTTTTGTCTGTTTCTCGGCGTCTGGTGGCGCAAGGATGCAGGAAGCTTTGTTGTCTTTGATGCAGATGGCCAAAACCAGTGCAGCGCTGGCTAAACTCAGTGAAGCAGGGTTACCGTATATTTCGGTACTGACGGATCCGACCATGGGCGGTGTATCTGCCAGTCTGGCGATGCTGGGTGATGTCAACATTGGTGAACCAAATGCCCTGATCGGTTTTGCCGGCCCACGCGTGATTGAACAAACCGTGCGGGAGAAATTACCCGAAGGTTTCCAGCGTAGTGAGTTCCTGTTAGAGCATGGTGCTATTGATATGATTGTTGACCGCCGCCAAATGCGCGATACAATTGCGCGATTAGTAGCAAAATTCATGCGATTGCCTTCTCCAGTATCGGAGAACCGCGTCGCCTAAGGCGATATGAACTCTCCTGTCTCTGTTAACAGCCCGTCGCGCCAAACCTTGGCCGACTGGCTGGCTTATATCGAAGCAAGTCATCCGATAGATAAAATTGAACTTGGCCTGGAGCGTGTGCTGACAGTTGCCGAGCGTGGTCAGTTACAACACTTGCCCGGAATTAAAATTCTGATTGGTGGCACCAACGGCAAAGGCAGTAGTGCCCGAGCTCTGGAGCAACTCCTGCTGGCGCAGGGTTACCGGGTGGGGGTCTACACTTCTCCGCACTTATTGCACTTTAATGAACGACTGCGGATCAATGACGCAGATGCCAGTGACGAACTCTGGGTGCAAGGCTTGTCACAAGTGGAAGCCTTACGGGCAGCAGTGCCGCTGACTTATTTTGAATTCACCACCCTGGCAGCTTTTGCCATTCTGAAACAACAACAAGTCGACATCTGTCTGATCGAAGTTGGTTTAGGCGGTCGGCTTGATGCCACCAATATCATCAATCCGGATGCCAGCATTCTGACCACTGTTGATTTGGATCATCAGGATTTTCTGGGGAACGATCGGGAAAGTATCGGCCGGGAAAAAGCCGGTATTTTCCGTGCCAAGGCGGTGACTGTGCTTGGGGAGCCAAATCCGCCGCTGTCAGTACTGGCACACACTGAGTTACTACAATGCCGTACCTGGCGTCAGCAGCACGATTTTGGTTATCAGTTGTCTGACTGTGGCACCTTATGGCACTGGCATTGTGGTCAGCTGCAGTTTGCTGACTTACCAGTACCGCAACTGCCGCTGCAAAATGTCGCGACCTGTTTGACCTGCCTGGCTGCGCTGGCGTTATTGCCGTCTGCTGACATAGTTGCTAAAGTGCTGAAAAATCTAACTTTGGCTGGCAGGATGCAATGGCTGCAAGCCACACCTGCCGTCATTGTTGATGTGGCACATAATCCACAATCAGCCGCTTACCTGGCGAGTCAGCTCAGTAAACTGAGTGCGCGTTATCGCCAGGTGCATGCCTTGGTTGGCATGTTAAAAGATAAAGATGTTCGCCAGAGTTTGCAAAGTGCGGCGCCTTGGATACAACATTGGCATTGCGTCACGCTGCCTGCGCCGCGCGGGGCTGCTGCGGAGCAACTGGCAGCTCAATTACCGACAGGAAGTCGTGTGCAGTGTTATGATAGGCTCGCCAGCGCCTGGCAACAGTTAAAACCGCAGTTGCAGGCGGATGATTTAGTGTTGGTATTTGGTTCATTTGTCACAGTGTCGCAGTTTCTGACCCTGTGGCAGCAGGAAAAGCTATGACTGCAGTATTTAAAAATCGCCTGATCGGCAGCGCAATTTTGATGATTGCCGCAATTGTGTTTTTACCGGATTTGCTCGATGGACAAAAACAAGTCAACAAAGACGACTTTAAAGCGATCCCTGATCGGCCTGAATTTGCCCAAGTCGCTGAGCAACAAGTATTTCAGCGGGCGCAACACGATGCCAGTCGCGCTGACGCCTTGGCACTACCGGTAGAGAATGAACCAGTGCTGGATGCTGGCACTGATCCGGCCCCTGCGCAGGATGTGTTGCCAGATCAGCAGTATGCGTCTGTCAGCACCGATAGCAAAGCCGCTGCGCCAGTGCATAGCAGTGCCCAGATGGTTAGTAAAGCCAGTGATACCCTGAGCGCTGAGCCAGTACCAGAGGCAGACAGTAAGGCGGTGAAATCTGCAGTGACGCCAACTGCTGCAGGCGCAACTGCGAACGTCGCGCAACAGCCGGACACGCCGGTGCCGCCTGTGCCAAAACCAGTGGAAAAAGCGCTAAGCCAGTCGGCCTGGGTGGTGAAAGTCGGATCCTTTAGTAAAGAGCAAAATGCTAACGCTTTGGTGAGTAAGTTGCGTGAAGCGGGTTTTGCCACCTTCAGCCGGAAAATTGTTAATAGTCAGGGCCAAACCATGATCAGTGTGGTGGTGGGGCCTGATTTGCAAAAAGACAAGTTAGAAACCAGTTTACCGAAACTGCAACAGCTAGCGAATATTTCGACGCTGAAAGTCAGTGCCTTTTCACCGGCTGAAAATAATTAGCCTAAGCGGCGCGCAGTTTGATAGAATGCGCGCCGTCATCAAGCATCCCTGTGGAAGCAAATGGTCTGGGTTGATTACGCCATTCTGGCAATAATTGGATTATCGACTGTTATCAGTCTGATCCGCGGCTTCGTCAAAGAAGCTATCTCATTGATCGTCTGGATTGCGGCATTTTTCGTCGCCAGTCACTATTATCCTTATCTCGCGCCATTTTTCTCTAATATCGATAATCTCTTAATTAGAAATGCAGTCGCTATTGGCGTGTTGTTTATCAGTTGCTTATTACTCGGCGGATTATGCAATTATCTGGTGGGTAAACTGGTGCAATCCACCGGACTCAGTGGCACTGATCGCTTATTAGGCCTGCTATTTGGTGCCTTGCGTGGGGTACTGGTAGTCAGCGCTTTGTTATTTTTCCTGGATGCCTTCACGCCTTCAGCCGGATCCGACTGGTGGAAAGCCTCAGTCCTGATCCCAGAATTTGATTTCATTATTGAGTGGTTTTTCAGTTACCTGAAAGACAACTCAAGTTTTATGCAACAGACATCAGCGCTGACGAGGTAAGGTTTCATGTGTGGTATTGTTGGTATTGTAGGGAAATATCCGGTCAATCAAGCGTTGTACGATGGTCTGACCGTCTTACAACATCGCGGTCAGGATGCTGCCGGCATTGTCACTGTTGACCAGAACCGGCTGCGCTTGCGCAAAGCCAATGGTCTGGTGAAGGATGTGTTTGAAGAACGGCATATGGAACGCTTAGCGGGCAACATCGGTATCGGTCATGTCCGTTATCCAACCGCAGGTTCATCCAGTACTGCTGAAGCGCAGCCTTTTTATGTCAATAGCCCGTTTGGGCTGGCACTGGCGCATAACGGTAATTTAACCAATGCGGAAGAAGTGAAAGCTGAGTTATTCAAAGTGGCGCGCCGCCATGTCAATACCAGTTCAGACTCTGAAGTGTTGCTCAATGCGCTGGCGCATGAGTTACAAGGCGACGGTTCAATGCAACTGATGCCAGAAGCGATTTTCCGTGCTGTTACCAACCTGCATCGCAAAGTACGCGGCGGTTATGCCGTGGTCGCGCTGATTATCGGCCATGGTTTAGTGGCGTTTCGGGATCCGCATGGCATCCGGCCACTAGTGATGGGCAAACGTGAAACTGAACTGGGCACCGAATATATGGTTGCTTCTGAAAGTGTCGCATTGGATGCAGATGGTTTTACCGTGCTGCGGGACGTGTCGCCTGGCGAAGCAGTTTACATCACTGAAGATGGTCAGCTGTTTAGTCAACAATGTGCAGAAAACCCAACTTACACCCCCTGTATTTTTGAATATGTTTATTTCGCCCGGCCTGATTCCACCATTGATAACGTTTCTGTTTATGCGTCACGGGTGGCGATGGGGAAAAAGCTTGGTGAAAAAATCAAAAAAGAATGGGCGCATCTGGATATTGATGTGGTCATTCCGATTCCGGAAACCAGTAATGATGCGGCCTTGCAGATCGCCCATGAATTAGGCTTGCCTTATCGCCAGGGCTACGTGAAAAACCGTTATATCGGCCGGACTTTTATTATGCCGGGCCAAGGCGCACGGAAAAAGTCGGTCAAGCGTAAACTGAATGCGATTTGGCAGGAGTTTAAAGGCAAAAACGTGTTGCTGGTGGATGACTCTATTGTACGTGGCACCACCTCAGAGCAAATCATTGATATGGCTCGTGAAGCTGGCGCAAATAAAGTGTACTTTGCTTCGGCAGCACCAGAAATTCGTTTCCCGAACGTGTATGGTATCGATATGCCGTCGGCCAACGAGCTGATTGCGCATGGCCACGATGTCGACAGTATCTGTAAAATCATTGGTGCTGATGGTTTGATTTTTCAGTCCCTGGCCGATTTGGTTGATGCGGTGCGCAGTGAAAATCCAGATATCAAAAAGTTTGAAACCTCAGTCTTTGATGGTATTTACGTCACCAACGACATCACGCAGGAATACCTCAATAAGTTGGATGCCTCCCGTAATGAAGCAGCCAAAGGCGGTAAAATGGCGCAAATGGCGGGTAATCTGGAAACTTATAACGAAGGCAGCTAAAACTGTCCTGATGTGGTGAAAAAAGGGAGCTCAGCTCCCTTTTTTGATCGACAGCTGCAGATAAACAGCCGTGGCTTTGCCTCTGCCTGTCTAAGCTAATGGGTATAAATCGGCTGGAAGCCGGAACTCCATAACATGGCGGTGGCAGCCAGCACACACACCAATAAAATCAAACCACAAGTCACCACTGAACTGGCGTAGATAAATCCGCGCTCTTCCGGAATATGCATCAGGATTGGCACTCCGACATACAACAAATAGACAGAATAAGACAGGCCCGCGAGTCCAACCAACATCACAAACCACAGCTCAGGATAGAGCGCTGCAATCCCAACCATAAACAATGGTGTTGAGGTATAGGAAGCCAGCTCCAGTGTCTGGGTGTAGGTTGGTTCTGAGCCAAAGGTATGTGCCATCCAGTGTGCCAGATAGGCCAGCGCAAACACGCCGAGGATCAGTGCCACATACATGGCAACAGCCATTTTAATCGCGCTATCCGGGGTCAGACTGATGGGTTCACCAACGCCAATACTCCAGCCGATATGCACGGCAGAGAAGTAAGCACAGACCGAGGGGATCAGTGCCACCAGTAAAATATGGATCAAACTAAATTTCAGGCTTTCGTGACGAGCGTCTATGGTCTGCCATTCTTCTTTTGGGTGGGCATACAGCCCCCATAAATGGTTTAGTATCATTTTTATTATCCTTGTCGACTGCAAAACTGAAGTTGCCTGAGTGACAACTCAACACTCATCACTAGTTATGGCCAACAGAAGGCATGCCGTCAAGCTTTGTGGAAAAACTGTGCAATATAGCCATTGTATGACGACTTTGTGCCGGTCATTGCAGATCCTGAGTTTGTCAGTAGCCCGAAGGGCTTGCATTCCACTATAATGCCGCCAACTGCGAGGGTCTTATGCAATTTGCTGAATTACTTCAACCTGTTTCTGAATTTTTACACTGTAAAACACCGGCAGGCTGGTTGGCTGAAGCGGCCAAACCGGAACGTTTGCCGATATTACTGCAGGATCATCTGGTGTGTGAGCTCAAAGCCGCGCAAACCGCGATGTATCTGCTGCGCCGTTATGCCTGCGATAAAGAAAGTTCTGTGATATTACTCAATTGGCTGCAGCCGTTTGAAGATTTTGCTTATCGTTTTAACGGTGATCTCCCCAGCCTGAAACAAGCGGAAAAACTGCAGAAAAGTATTATCGGTCGTTCCGATTTCAGCCATTCGGATCTGATTATTGATCGGATGGTGTTGCTGATCCGGGAGGAGTTGCATCATTTTTGTCAGGTGCTGGAAATTATGCAGGCGCGCGGTATCCCATACCAGAATATCAGCGCCAGTCGTTATGCCAAAACCTTGATCCAACATTGTAAAACCCATGAACCGCAAATTCTGATTGATAAGCTGATCTGTGGTGCTTATATCGAAGCGCGTTCCTGCGAACGTTTTGCCGCTTTAGCTGGGTTGGTGGACGCTGAATTGGCAAGCTTTTATCAGTCGTTGTTGCGCTCAGAAGCGAGGCATTTTAGTGATTACCTGCAACTGGCACAGGTGATCAGTAAAACGGACATCAGTGCCAGAGTGCAGTATTTTGGCCAGTTAGAAGCAAAACTTATCAGCAGCCCGGATGCAGACTTTAAGTTTCACAGTGGTGAGCCAATCACAGAGTGTATTGCTGCTGCAAGCTAGATTGGTTCGACAGCGGTGTTTGCTAGTCCGTTGCTTGCTGCGGGCAAGGTATTAAAATGCAATTGCCAGCCCTCTGGCGATATTGCCAGGTAAGAGCTCTGCTGGTACCAGTCACCGACCACATAACGCCAGCCTGGCTGACCATCCGGTAAGCTGAGCTGGTGCACTGCCGGTCTGTGGGTATGGCCATGGATCAGGTATTGCACCTGATGTTCGGCCATCACCTTCGGCACTTCCTCAGGTGTGACATCCATAATCATGGCGGTTTTTTGCTGTTTATCGGCTTTACTAATGCGACGGGCTTTGCGTGCCAGATGTTGGCGGTACCACAAAGGCGTGGCTAAAATCAGCCACTGCCACCAGGGTTGATCCCACCAGCGGCGAAATTTCTGATAACCATAATCCAGCGTACATAAACTATCGCCATGCATCAGCAGGGTTTTTTTACCGTAGAAATCCGCAATAGAAGCCGCGGGTAACAGCGTCATGCCAGCGCGTGTAGCAAAATGCTGTTTTAATAAAAAATCACGGTTACCATGGCAAAAATACACCGGGATCTGCAGCGCGACTAATTGTTGTAAGGCTGTTGCCACAGTATTGAGCAGTGGGGCAGGGTTGTCATCGCCAATCCAGACCTCAAATAAATCGCCGAGAATATAGAGTGCGTCTGCCTTGACGGCCTGCTGCTGTAAAAACGCCAGGAAAGCGGCTGTAATGTCCGCTCTGTCCTGGCTTAAATGCAGATCAGCAATAACGAGGGTCAGACCCTTAGCCATGCAGTTCAGCTTTTTCGATGATGACGTTTTCCACCGGAACATCGGCGTGGCCAAATTTACGACCAGTTTTTACCGCCCGGATTTTATCCAGCACATCTAAACCTTCGACGACTTCGCCAAATACGCAATAGCCCCAGCCAGAGGAGTTTTCAGCCGTGAAATTCAGGAAGCTGTTGTCGGCGACATTGATAAAGAACTGACAAGTCGCTGAATGCGGGTCATTGGTCCGCGCCATCGCGATAGTGCCTTTTTTATTGGCTACTTTGTTATTGGCTTCGTTTTTGATTTGTGCTTTGGTTTCTTTTTGTTCCATATCTGGCGTAAAACCGCCACCCTGGATCATAAAACCATCGATGACGCGGTGGAAAATGGTGCCATCGTAAAAGCCTTCCGCGACATAACTTTTAAAGTTTTCTACTGTCAGTGGTGCTTTATCAGCGAATAAATTCAGTTTAATCACGCCAAAATTGGTATGTAAGCTAACCATGATGTCTTCCTTCAATAGGGATGCAAAATTGGCGGCTAGTTTAGCGCAAGATCCCCGGAACACAAAGCCAGATCAAAGCAACAGCGCTGTTTGCTTTGTCGCTTTGCCGGATTGAACTGAGGATAGCCTGTGCTGAATGCTGGTGTTACACTATCGCTTTTTCGCTCAGGCCTTATCAGGGGAAACCATGTTACAGATTTATAATACGTTAAGCCGTCAAAAAGAGACTTTTGTTCCGATGCAAGCTGGCAAAGTCAGCCTCTATGTGTGCGGTATTACGATTTATGATTTCTGTCATGTGGGTCATGCCCGGACTTATGTTGCGTTTGATGTGATCAATCGTTATTTGCGTTTTAGTGGTTATGACGTCACTTATGTCCGCAACATCACTGATGTTGACGATAAAATTATTCGTCGTGCTCAGGAAAATGGCGAAAGTTGTGATGCGCTGACAGCCCGTTATACCGAAGCGATGCATGCGGATTTTCAGGCGCTGAATTTATTACCGGCCGATATTGAACCCCGGGTCACCACCCATATGGCGGAAATCATTACGTTGATTGAAACCTTGCTCAGCAAACAGCATGCTTATATTGCGGCGGATGGTGATGTGTTGTTTGATGTCAGTACCTATGCCGACTATGGTCAGCTTAGCCAGCAAAATCTGGAGATGCTACAAGCAGGCGCCCGGGTCGAAGTGGATCAAGCCAAAGACGATCCGCTGGATTTTGTCCTGTGGAAAATGGCCAAACCAGGGGAACCTAGTTGGCAGTCGCCATGGGGGGCTGGTCGGCCGGGCTGGCATATTGAATGTTCCGCTATGAGCGCTAAGCATCTGGGGCATCATTTTGATATTCACGGTGGTGGCTCGGATTTACAGTTCCCGCATCATGAAAACGAAATCGCCCAGTCTTGCTGCGCGCACGGAACCCGCTACGTCAATACCTGGATCCACACCGGCATGGTGCAGGTGGACAAAGAAAAAATGTCGAAGTCGCTCGGCAACTTCTTTACGGTGAAAGATGTATTGGCCCAATATAACCGCGAATCAGTGCGTTATTTTTTGATTTCAAGCCACTATCGCAGCCAGCTGAATTATTCAGCCGAAAACCTACAACAGGCCCACGCCGCGTTAGGACGGCTTTATACGGCGTTACGTGGTATTACCCCGGCGACAACAGTTGCGTTGGATAACGCTTATGTGACGCAGTTTAAACAAGCGATGGATGATGACTTTAACACTGCCTTGGCATTACCGGTATTATTTGAGTTAGCGCGGGATATCAATAAAGAAAAAACCACAGATCCGGTGAAAGCGGCTGAGTTGGCTGCCGTATTAATCGAGCTTGGTTCCGTGTTAGGTATTTTACAGGGCGAAGCGGAAGCTTTCCTGCAAGCCGGTGGCTCCGAGGATGACGTGGCTGAAATTGAAGCCTTGATTGCCAATCGCAATGCTGCCCGCGCTGCCAAAGATTGGCCAGCAGCGGATGCTGCCCGTGCCGCCTTAACGGCGAAAGGCATCGTAGTGGAAGATAAAAACGGTGTCACCAGCTGGCGACGTGGTTAAGCTCGCCTGAGCTAAGAATAAAAAAAGCGGCAATTGCCGCTTTTTTTATTCTTCAGCCTGGCTTATTGCCCGTCGTGAAATTGCTCACAGGCTTCTAAAGTATTTTCAATCAAACAAGCTACCGTCATTGGGCCGACTCCACCAGGGACTGGCGTAATAAAGCGAGCATGTTCAACCGCTTTGGTAAAGTCGACATCGCCAACCAGTTTGCCGGATTCCAGCCTGTTGATCCCAACGTCAATCACCAAGGCGCCAGGCTTGACCCAGTCACCTGGAATAAATTCAGCTTTACCGACCGCAACGACCAGCAAATCGGCCCGTCGAACTTGTTGTTCCAGATTTTTGGTAAATTTGTGGCAGACAGTGGTCGTACATCCGGCCAGTAATAATTCCAGCGCCATCGGTCGGCCAACAATGTTTGACGCGCCAACCACCACTGCATCCATGCCACGAATTTGCACGCCAGTGCTTTGCAACAGTTTAATAATGCCTTTGGGCGTACAAGGCCGCAGTGCTGGCATGCGCTGGGCTAATCGGCCGATGTTGTAAGGATGAAAACCATCGACATCTTTCAGTGGGTTAATCCGTTCCAGAATGGCAGAAGCATCCAGACCCGCCGGTAAGGGTAATTGCACCAGAATACCATCCACCGCAGTGTCTGCGTTCAGTTGGTCAATCAGGTCCATTAATTGCTGCTGGCGGGTGTCAGCCGGTAAATCATAAGAGAAAGAGACAAAGCCGACTTCTTCGCAAGCTTTGCGTTTGCTGCCAACATATACCTGTGAAGCTGGATCCGCACCGACCAGCACCACCGCGAGACCGGGGGCTCGTTTGCCTGCGGCCAGCCGCTGCTGTACCCGTGCGGCCACCTGGGATCTGGTTGCCTGTGCAACTGCTTTACCATCAATAATCTGTGCTGCCATCAAAGCGCCTCTGTCTGATTTGAAAAGTTGCCGCATTTTCTCATGGTCGGGCGATAGCGCCAAGCATTAATCAGCAGCCAGAGTTACGGAGAGGAAAACCAGTTAAAAATCAGCCATATTGTTGTCTTTCTGCACAAAAATGCCGTTGGTGGCTTAAATTATAGTCAAACGAATTTTTTCGCTAAAAAAATGTTTGACGCATTCAGGGCTGAGTTGTAAGATGCGCCCCGTTGCAGTGATGTAACGCAGTCGGTGATTAGCGCAGCTTGGTAGCGCACTTGGTTTGGGTCCAAGGGGTCGC
>CAZGHW010000068.1:0-17405 GCA_964525695.1 uncultured Rheinheimera sp.
ACCACCCACTGGATCGGTCAACCGATCTGAAAAATGCTTAACTGATCGGCATTAACAAGCTGTCAGTGGGTTATTTTGACAATATTGGTCAGGCCGATGCTCACCGCTTGTATGAATCTCTCGGGACAGACAGCAGTAAAGCACTGGCGAACCTCCATAAAAACGCGGATATCAGCAGTGTCACGTGTCAGCAAGCGCAGGTAGCCGCCGGCCATGCTTTTGGCTACGCCAATACCTATGAGTATTACGACGCACTGATGAATTGCTTTAAACATGCGCTATTCAGCGGCAATCCGAAAGCTGCAACTGAATGGGCTGTCGTGCTACAAAAAAGCCAGCAGCCTAATCAACGAGAGCATTATTACTACTATTTGCCTTTTTACCGGTTATTAACCAGCCTCTGGCTGGGCCAGCCCGTCGATTTTGCTTTATATCAAAAAGCGATGGATAAAGTCGCAGCATTAAAATCCAGTCGCTACCCTACCGGCACTATGGCCGCATTGCAGGCTATTGCTGCCGGCGATGCGCCCACCGCCGCTGCTGCGATGGATGAAATTCTGGAGTATCACGCCAAAAAAGCCGCTAAACCCGGCAGCTTTGTTTATAACGACATTCAAGGTTTTGTTAACCACACAGCTACGTTGTTATGCATCACCGCCTTATGGCGCGGATTAGCGCTAAAACCGCTATTAACCAAACACCGCGATACGTTGAAATTAATGCCATATGATTTACCGCACCGAACCGAATTATCCCCCAAATGCCGTTTTTTATTGCCGGTCGATTATATTCCCGACGAACTGCTGGCCCCCTGGCAACAGCAGCGGTTAGTCACCTAAGAGGGGGTTAGGTTATAGCGATAAGTGAAGTATGGAAACAGTGTAAGCTCTGCGCAGTGCTTACACCACAGCGGCATCTGTCAGTCGTTGCTGAGGTGTAAAACGCAGTTACACTTTTCAATGCCACATTTAGTGCCAGTGTCAGGATACTTTTCGCCTTGTTGGTTTTCGCTTTTGAAATTTGCGTTGGCCTAAGCCATGAAGGCCAACAAACTGTTGTTGCTGTTGATCCACCTGACCTAATAAGGTGGTTAAGCCTGCCTGTAATGGCAGCATAAAGTCGTTATATTGCAGCTGTTTTTTGCTGATCGCCTCTAGCTGGGCTTCCCAATGGGCAGTCATATCAGGGACAACCATAGCCGCAGGCAAGCTATGAATGAGTTTTTTGCCAATATCAGTGGCGCGAATTTCTTTACCTTGCTTGGTCAGAAACTGCCGCTTAAACAATAGCTCGATAATTCCAGCCCGGGTTGCTTCGGTGCCAAGGCCGTCCGTTTCTCTGAGGACTTTTTTCACTGCCGGATCTGTGACATAACGGGCAATGCCGGTCATAGCGGCCAATAGGCTGGCATCGGTAAAGTGTTTTGGCGGGCTGGTTTGTTTTTCGGCTAAGCTGGCAGCAATACAGGCTAACACCTCACCTTGCTTCACCTCAGGTAAAGGCTTTGGCGCAAATTCAGCTTCAGCCGCGGTATTTTTTTCATCCTTGCTGTTACCTGACAGCAGCACTTTCCAGCCTTGCGCTATGACGGATTTTTGTTTGGCGATAAAAAGCCCGCCGGCAACTTCGGTGTCAATTTGGTGTTCGCTGTAAAGAAAAGGTGGATAAAACTGCATTAAATACTGTGTGGCAATTAATTGATAAATCTGCTGTTCTTCAGCCGTTAACCGGCTGGCATCGACCGCAGTGGCGGTTGGGATAATGGCGTGGTGGGCACCGACCTCAGCATCGTTCCAGGCTTTGCTTTTACGAGTGAGATCGGCCTGGCTGACCGCACTTGCTAAGCTTGTTACCGTGCGGGCAATAGCGCTGGTCACTGTCTGACGCTCGTGATAATGACCACTGGGTAAATAACGGCAATCGGATCTGGGATAGGTAATCAGTTTATGCCGTTCATACAACTGCTGGCAGATATCGAGGGTTTTCTGCGCATTGAGATTAAAACGTTTGGCAGCATCAATTTGCAGTGACGATAGGCTGTAGGGCAGTGGGGCAAACTGTTTTTTCTGCTCCCGTGTCACCGCTTTGACCAGGCCTGATTGCCCCTGTACTTTTTGCACCACAGTTTCCGCTAATTTCTTTAGCAGCACCCGCCCATCTTCATCCATATAAGGCTCGCAAGCAGCGCTGGGTTGCCATTTCGCCTGAAAGGTCTGTTGTTGCGCAGTTTCTAAAGTCACGAACACTTCATAAAATGGTTTGGAGATAAAGTTTTCAATGTCCTGATCGCGATGTACCACCAGGCCCAGCACTGGGGTCTGCACACGGCCAATCGATAACACGCCCTGATAACCAGCCGCTTGACCCAGTAAAGTACAAAGTCTGGTCATATTGATGCCGTACAACCAATCCGCTCTGGCTCTGGCCAGGGCGGACGTGGCCAGCGGGATAAAATCGGTATTAGGCTTTAAATCCTGCAGTGCTTTTGCAATGGCGGCCGGGTTCATATCATTGACCAGACAACGCTTGGCGGCTTCGCGTTTGGCTTTACTGACGCCAGCATAATGGATGACTTCGTCCACTAAAATTTGGCCGACTCTGTCCGGATCGCCCATATTCACCAACTGATCGGCTTGTTTAATCAGTTTTTTAATCACCGTCAGTTGGGCGCTGGTGTCGCGTTTCACTTGCTGTTTCCACTCAAGTGGGATGATAGGTAAATGTGATTTTTGCCATTTTTTATAAGCCGGATCATAAGCTTCAGGTTCAGCTTGTTCCAGTAAATGCCCAATGCACCAGGTCACCACATCACCGGTGCCGACTTTAATAAAGCCATCCCCTTTTTGGTGTGGTTTTGGTAGCACTTCGGCGACGGCGCGGCCAACACTGGGCTTTTCAGCAATATAAAGGATCATGCGGCAAGTTAACTGTATAAAATTACAGTTAATGTAGAAGATTTTGCAGACAAAGGCAATCTTTGTGAGTGCCGGGCAGTGTTGCTGACTATTTTTTTGCTGCGTGCTGGTTTTTCGCGCTCAGGAACTGGTTATTTAGCTGGTGAACAAGGAGATTGGTCTCGAATTTAACTGCCACTACTTTACAAAACGCTAACGATAACTCCATAGTAAGGCGTTTTTACCCTCCAACTAACAAGAACCAGAGTCCTATGAAAAAATCACTGATCATGCTGGCTTTAGCCAGCTCTATGGCCACAGCCAATGAAGGCATGTGGATGCCACAACAATTACCGCAAATCGCCACTGAATTAAAAGCGGCCGGTTTACAGCTGGACCCAAATAACCTAACGCAACTGACTAAATTCCCAATGGCTGCCATCGTCAGTCTGGGTGGTTGTTCTGCTTCATTTGTCTCTGATCAGGGTCTGGTTGCCACCAACCACCACTGTGCTTATGGCAGCATCGCGCACAATTCGACCGCTGATAACGATCTGCTGGCGAATGGCTTTTTAGCCAAAACGCTGGCGGAAGAAGTGCCGGCTGAGCCAGGCAGTCGTATTTTTGTCACTAAGGATGTAAAAAACGTCACCGCAGAGGTGGTTGATGCCAAAACGGCCAAACTGAATGGCAAAAAACGTTTAGATGCGATTGAACAAAACCAGAAACAACTGGTGAGCGCCTGTGAACAAGACGCTGGCCATCGTTGTACCGTGTCCAGTTTTTATGGTGGGCTGGAATATTACCTGATCAAACAACTGGAAATTAAAGACGTGCGTTTAGTGCATGCGCCAGCCGCTGGTGTCGGTAAATTTGGTGGCGACACTGACAACTGGATGTGGCCACGTCATACCGGTGATTACAGTTTCTACCGCGCTTATGTCAGCCCGGAAGGCAAATCGGCTGCGTTTAGCAAAGATAACGTACCTTATAAACCTGATCATCACCTGAAGCTGGCCAAAGATGGCTTAAAAGAAGGTGATTTTGTGATGGTACTGGGTTACCCAGGCCGCACCAATCGCCACCGGTTACCGTCCGAAGTGGCGGAGACTTTTGACTGGAATTACCCGGCTTTTGTCGATAACTCGCAGCAAACGCTGGATGTGATTGCCAAAGCCACAGCTGGTAATAAAGATGCAGAGTTAAAATATGCCAGCCGCGTGGCCGGTATTAACAACTACCTGAAAAACCGTCAGGGCATGTTAGACAGTTACGGCGAAAGTGATTTTCTGGCGCGTAAAACGGCGGAACATCAGGCCTTAACCGCTTGGGTCAACAGCAACAGCGCCAATAAAAAAGCCTACAGCAAAGATTTACAGCAGATTGAAGCCTTAGTGGCTGAGCGCCACGCCGCTACGCGTGCTGATTTCGCCCTGAATAACGCGACCCCACGTTTGTTAGGCACGGCCCGGGCTTTATACCGACTGGCGCATGAAAGCACCAAGCCAGATGCCGAGCGCAAAGCCGGTTTCCAGCAACGTGATATTCCAAAATATCAGGATTTTGTCGCTCGCTTTGAACGGAGTTTTGATGTCAGTGTCGAGCAGGCGCTGGATTTACATCAGTTGACGAAATATCTGGCACAGCCGAAAAAACTGCGCAATGCCGACTTTGAAAAAGCGCTGGGTCTGCGCGATGGTTTAAGCCAGGACCAACTGAAACAGCTGATTGCTGGCTGGTATCAGGCCTCGACGCTGACTAACTTAGCTGATCGCGAAAAATTGCTGACTGCCAAGACGGCCGATTTCGCTGCCAGCAGCGACCCATTTGTCAAAGCCGCTGCCACTTTATTTGCCGCTGATTTAAAACGCGAAGCAGAGGAAGAAGAGCTGGCCGGTAAAATCCAGCAAGCTTATGCCAGTTACATGAGAGCCAAAATTGCCTTCCTGCAAAGCAAAGGTCAGGCGGTGTATCCGGATGCCAACAGCACTTTGCGGGTCACTTTTGGCAACGTCAAAGGCCGCGATCATGGCGCAGATGGCACCACCTGGACGGCTTTCACCACTTTACGTGGCATCACAGCCAAAGCCACAGGTGAGGGTGAATTTAATGCACCTAAAGCCCAGCTTGAGGCCATTAAAGCCAAAGTATTTGGCCGTTATGGCGTGGATAATCTGAAGTCTGTGCCGGTGAATTACCTGGCGACGCTGGATATCACCGGTGGTAACTCAGGCTCAGCGGCGCTGAATGCCAAAGGCGAATTTGTCGGTCTGGCATTTGATGGCACGCTGGATTCGATTATTTCCGACTGGGACTTTAACAGTAATAACACCCGTTCAATTCAGGTTGATTTGCGTTATATGCTGTGGCAAATGCAGTATGTAGATAAAGCCGACAATTTATTAAAAGAAATGCAGGCGCTGTAATTACAACTTTTGCTTGTTTCTAGTTGATAAAAACGCCCTGGTTTGCAGGGCGTTTTTGTATGATGAAAAACCATAGCCTGTTACAACTCATCCGATTCCACCAACCCCAATTCTTCTTCATATTTATGTTTAATTTGCAGTATTTGCGGGAAAATCTGTAGAAAGTGCGTGACCAACGCCGGATCAAAATGTTGACCAGCTTGTGCGGCAATAAAGTCACGGGCTGCATCAGCGCTCCAGGCTTTTTTATAGACTCTGGCCATGGTCAGGGCATCAAATACATCGGCAATGGCCGCGATGCGGGCAAATAACGGAATTGCTTCGCCAGCCAATCCGGCCGGATAACCGCTGCCATCCCACTTTTCATGGTGATACAGTGCAATGGTATAAGCCGCTTGCAGTAGTTCATCCTGATGCACGCCAATAATATCGGCGCCAATAGCCGGGTGACGACACATAATGGCCCATTCGTCCGCCGTCAGTTGACCCGGTTTTTGTAAAATATGATCGGGAATGCCGATTTTGCCGACATCATGCATAGGTGCGGCATGAAATAACATCGCCACTTTATGTTCGCTCAAACCTGCAGCCTGGCCGATGGCGCGGCAATACAGGCTCATCCTCATGATATGATTACCGGTCTCGTTATCGCGGTATTCAGCGGCGCGGCCAAGACGGTGAATAATTTGCTGGCGGGTTTTGAGCAATTCATAGGTGCGCTGCCGCACTTTTTGCTCCAAAGCCCGGTTTTGATCATAAAGTGCCAGCTGAGTTTTGACTCTGGCCAGCACAATAGCTGGATTGACCGGTTTGGTGATGTAATCAACAGCCCCTAGTTCCAGGCCATATTGCTCATCAGCGGTTTCGCTCATCGCGGTGACAAAAATCAGCGGAATGGCACTGGTATCTGGATCCTGCTTTAACACTTTGCACACGTCATAACCGGATAACCCCGGCATCATCACATCCAGTAGGATTAAATCCGGTTTCTGACCCGCCGCCATAATCTGCAGCGCTTTTTCGCCAGTGGTCGCTACTTTGGTACGATAAAAAGGCGTCAGTATGGCATTGAGGATATTCAAATTATCGGCAATATCATCAACCAGCAAAATGGTGTGCACAGGTTCAGTATGGCGAAGTTCCATCTAGTGATCCTTGAGTGGCGGCTGGCAATAGTCAGCTAATTGTAATTGCAGCGCCCGGACTAAAGGCAAGGCGGCATCATAATCAAACTGTGATAGTAGCCGTTGTAAACTGGCCAATTGGGCCTGATTCAAATATTGTCCCAAAGTTTGCAGATACGGCAGCAAATAATCGGCGGCGCTGCCATCGGCTTCCTGTAACAGTTGTTGTAATTGCTGAAACACTTGCTGTAATTGTTGCGGCTCCGGGCTCGCTGGCGTGGTGGTGGGCTGAGCAAAGGCGGCACTGTCGGCCGGATAACCAGGTTGCTGAGCTTGCTGCATGGCATCCAGCGCCTGCCTGATAGCTCCGACTTGTTGTTGTAACAGCGGCGATAGGGTCTGTTGTAATTGCTGAATTTGGCCATGATCGGTAAACCGTAAGGCGGTTTCTAATGCGCCCGCCAACTCACTCAACTGGCGGGCGCCAATATTGCCAGCCAGACCTTTGAAGCTGTGAATGAGTCGCACCGCATCTTCTTGCTGGCAGTTATCGAGTAAACAGGCCAGTTGCGCCATCAGATCTTGCTGGGTTTGGCAAAACCGCAACAATAGTTTGTGATACAAAGCCTGATTATTGCCAAGCCGGTGCAAGGCTGCGTCGACCGCCAAGCCAGGGATCAGTCCGATGGCTGGCACCTCAACCTGGGTTGTGACCAAGGCAGAAAATGGTTTGGCCGGTTGGATCCACTTTTGTAACGTTAGGAACAGTTTTTCCACTTCAATAGGTTTGGCGATATGATCGTTCATGCCAGCGGCCAGGCATTTTTCTTTATCGCCCACCATGGCATTGGCCGTCATCGCCAGCACCGGCAGTTTGGCATCTGGGTGCAATAGGCGGATGCGGCGACAGGCTTCAAAACCATCCATCACCGGCATCTGACAATCCATCAGCACGCCGTCATATTGAATACGGCTGACCATCGCAATGGCTTCAGCGCCATTATTTGCAATATCAACGCGAATACCGGCATTTTGCAAAATTTCTGCTGCCATTTCCTGGTTGACCGGATTATCTTCCACCAATAACAGATAAGCGCCTTGCAGCGCAGTGATAGCCTGGCGGTAAGCCTGCTCTGAACTGACCCGGCGTGGTGAGACCAGGGCTTGTTGACCGAAAGCAGTTAAAATACTGTCGAGTAAAGTTGAGGGCGTCAATGGTTTCACCAGCACTGCCTGAATCGACAATTCGGCAGCTTTTTCCAGTAATTCATCTTTGTTGTAGGCGGTGACCATGACAAAAAATGGCGCTTGTTGGCCGGCTTGTTGCTGGATCTGCCGGATGGTTTCAATACCATCCATACCGGGCATTTTCCAGTCCATCATCACCAATTGATAAGGTGTACCGGCATGATGGGCGGCCTGAATTTGGTGCAGGGCGTCCTGGCCATTGGCGGCGGTGTCGGCATTGAATTTCAGCGATTGCAGCATCGCTTGAATAATATCGCGGGCGGTGGGATTATCATCCACCACCAGCACTGACATGCCCTGTACTGCGGTGCTGTCGGTGGTTAACAACCGCTGTTGCTGCTGCAGCGCAAAGGGCAAGCTGAAGTAAAAAGTGCTACCAACCCCAGCTTCTGAATCCAGTCCGATACTGCCACCCAATAACTCGGTCAGTTGTTTACATATATTCAGCCCAAGGCCAGTGCCGCCATACTTGCGCGAAGTGGAGCTGTCGGCCTGACTAAAGGCCTGGAACAACCGTTGTTGTTGTTCTGCATTCATGCCGATGCCGGTGTCGTTGACTTCAAACTGCAACCATACTTGCTGATCCTGTTGTTGTTCCACCCGGATACGCAGGGTGATTTCACCATGTTCGGTAAACTTAATTGCATTGCTGAGCAAATTATGCAGAATTTGACTGAGCCGCAGCGGGTCGCCGATCAGTGCCGTCGGCACCTGCGGATTTAAATCAAACAGCAGTTCCAGGCCTTTTTCCTGAGCGCGGAACATGGCTTGATCAGCCAGCCGCTGCAAAATATCTTCCAGATAAAAATCAATCTGTTCCAGCTGCATTTTGCCGGCTTCGATTTTAGAAAAATCCAGAATGTCGTTGATGATCCCCAGCAGATTTTGCGCCGAGGTCTGAATTTTCTCCAGATAATTGCGCTGCCGCCGTTCCGGCTGCTGCTCCAGGGCCAGATGCGCCATGCCAAGAATAATATTCATTGGCGTGCGGATCTCATGACTCATATTGGCCAGAAAATCTGATTTTAGCTGAGTGGCATCTTCGGCCAATTGCCGTGCTTGCTGATGGGCCTGCTCGGCGGCTTTTTGTGCACTGATATCAATTAAAGTGCCGACAGTGCCAGCAATACGGCCTGTGCTGTCATAAAAAGCCGAGAGCATATACAAGGATGGATGCCACTGGCCATCGGCATAACACAAATTGGTTTCGGCTTTAAAGCTACCACCTTCCGTCAGCACCTGTTGATTGGCTTGTTGGTACATCGTGATTTCTGTTGCCGGTAACTGGGTAAAATCGTTCACTGTTTTGCCAATCAGTTGCTCGGCGGTTACGGCAAAAGCCTGGAGATAAGCCTGATTAAACCCTAAATATTTCCCAGCCTGATCTTTAAAAAATACTGGGTAGGGCAGGGTATCGAGTAATACGCGCTGGAATTCTAACTGATCGCGGATGGTTTTTTCGTTGGCTTTGCGCTGACTGATGTCACGCAAAGTGGCGCAAGCGCACAGACCGTGCTCATCGACCGGCGGAAGCCGGGTTAAGCCAAGTTCGACCGGAAACTCACGACCTGTGCTGGTAACGGCCCTGAATTCACCATGCACACCACCCAGACTACGATGCTGGCGGTTTTGCATAAAGTCTTGCCGCATCTGTGCATGCATAGATCTGACATCCGCCGGTACTATATCATCAACATTGATGCCGACCAGGCTGCCGGGGGTAAATTCGAGTAAATGATGGACCTTGGGATTGGCAATCAGGATAGTGCCAGCACTATCGACGATCAGCATGCCATCGGGCGCATAATCGATGATCTGCTGATACCAGGCTTGGGTTTGCTGCTGACGCAGTTTTTGTGCTGCCAGTTGTTGCAAACTGTGTTGATAATCCAGCAGCGCGCGGCTCAGGGCACCAATTTCGTTGTGGCGCTGTTGATAGTTCAGCAAAGTTTGTTGTTGCGGCGCCGTCAGTTGATCCTGCTGCAGCGCAGCCTGAGTGAGCTCAGCTAAGGGGGTGAGCACAGAGCGCTGGAAAAATTGCCGCAGTACCAGGCCAATCAGCAACAACGACAGCAGCAACAGCGCGGCAGCGCCATAACTGGCGACATTCAGTTGGAACGTGAGCTGGCCCAACTGTTGCTTTTTTTGCTCAGTAACAGCGCTGGCCAATTGTGCCAGTTGTTGACTGAGAGACTCCACTTTCTGCTGATAAACAGACCCAAATAACAAGGCACTGGCTGGTACTGTCTGATGCGGCAGCAGGGCAACAGCTTGTTGTTGCAGTGCGATTAATTCATCCAGCAACTGTTTGGTTTGTGCTGGTAATTGCGACAAAGATGCTTGGTTATCAAGCCACTGTTTGGATTGTTGCTGCCGAAGCTGCTGATAAAATTGCAGAAATTTAGTATCACCAGTGCTGAGGTAACTTCTGGCGTGTGCAGTCAATTGCACCTGTTGCAGTTGTAATTGGCTGATGCTGTCACTTTGTTGATGCAACTGCTGTAATTGTTGCTGGTACTGCTGATTCAGGAAAAAAGTCGCCAGCACAAACAGGCAAGTGAGCAACAACAACAGGGCGAGAATGCTCATTAACATTTTGCCGAGATACGCCAGCTTCATCGAAATGTTCTCAATATGAATAGACCCTATATTTAGTAAGGCAATATACCGCATCTCGACCGATTACGGACCTATATCAGGGTAATTTATAACAGTAAAAGGTGATGAATGCTGAAAATATAGCCAAAAGGCGGCTTGCGCCGCCTTTCATCAGGGAAAAGTCGAGTTGACCGCAAAACCGCTTAAAAGCCAGCCAACACCAATTTGCCAATCACCCGACCGCTTTCCAGCAACTGATGGGCTTGGCGCAGATGAGTGGCATTGATGAGGCCAAGGTGTTTGCCTACTGTCGTTTTGAGCAGGCCAAGCTCAACCAGAGCGGCAACTTCATTTAACAATTGATGCTGTTGCTGCTGATCTGGTGTCTGATATAAAGAGCGGGTAAACATCAATTCCCAGTGCAGACTCAGACTTTTCAGTTTTAATGGCCGCAAATCTAAAGCTTGTGCTGGATCGTCAATTAACGCCAGCTTGCCTTGTGGCGCCAGCGCCTGAATAAAGTCATCATAATAAGCGGCAGTATCGACCAGGCTGGCAATATGGCTGACTTCGCTCACGCCAATTCTTTGCAATTCATCGGCTAGTGGTAACTGATGGTTGATGACGGCATCGGCGCCAAGACTTTTGACCCAGGCCTGAGTTTCTGGCCTTGATGCAGTTGCGATCACCAGCGCATCGGTTTTTAATTTGGCCAGCTGGATCAACACTGATCCAACACCACCGGCAGCACCACTGATTAATAACACTTTTTGCTTAAACTGAGGGCTGTGTTGCTGTAATTGCAGCCGTTCGAACAACAGCTCCCAGGCGGTGATGGCAGTTAGCGGCAAAGCGGCAGCTTCGGCATCGGTTAGGTTGGCGGGTTTACGGCCAACCAAGCGTTCATCCACGGCATGAAATTGACTGTTAGCACCGGGTCTATCCAGGGCACCGGCATAAAACACGGCATCCCCTTGCTGAAATAAACTAACGGCGGACCCTACGGCGACCACAATGCCACTGGCATCCCAACCCAGAATTTCTGGCTGGCCTGCGGTTACGGTTCTATTTTGGCGGATTTTATAATCAACCGGATTGACCGAAATGGCCGCCACTTTTACCAGCACATCATGCGGTCGTAGTTCAGGCAGTGGTAGGGTGATGTCCTGTAATGCGGCGCTGTCAGTGACCGCTAAATTATCGAAATAAGCCACGGCGGGCATCATGGCAGGTAAAGTTGTGATGGTGTTTGGTTGCATGGCAATCTCCAGGGAACAAAGGGTTATCAGGTGCGATAACGTAATTGTGCTGGATTGACTGGTAAAGAAAAACCGGCTAAATATAACTTCTTTTTCAATTATTATTTGAAAATGCTGCAGGTACAGGACTTAAAACTTTTTCGGCAAATTGTGCAGAGTGGCAATATTAGTGCCGCCGCCCGATTATTTGATTTAACGCCTGCCGCCGCTTCAGCGGCGCTGAAACGGCTGGAATGCTATCTGCAAGTGACGTTATTGGTGCGCAGCACCCGCTCGCTGAAACTAACGGCCGCTGGTGAGAAATTTCTGCAGCATTGCCAGAATGCGCTGATGGCGTTGGAGCAGGGCGCGCATGAAGTGCAGCATCTAACCGGCCAGATTGGCGGTGAACTCAGACTCACGGCGCCGAGTGATTTGGGGCGGAATTTGCTGCTGCCCTGGCTCGATGAGTTATTGCAACAATACCCGGCTTTATCGGTGCGGATAGAACTTTCGGATAAGATTACGGCATTACAAAGTGAGCAGGTGGATCTGGCCATTCGCTATGGCGAGCTGGCTGATTCTTCTTTGGTATCCTTTGAACTTGGCCGCATCCCTCGGGTGTTATGTGCATCGCCTGTTTATCTGGCTCGCCACGGCGTACCCAGTCATCCGTTCGAATTACAACAGCATCATTGTTTATTGTATTTGGTCGAGCAACGGGCATTTGCCAATTGGCATTTTCAGGGACCGCAACAGCCGTTTAGCGTCAGTGTCAGCGGGAACCGTGTCAGTAATGATGCCGAGGTCGTCAAACGCTGGGCCGTCAGTGGTCAGGGTATTGCATTAAAATCGGCGCTGGATATGTCAGAAGAGTTGCTGGCAGGTCGGGTGGTACCTTTGTTGCCTGAGTTTTTGCCGACACCACAGCAACTGCACCTGGTGTGCGTCAATCGTCATCAGATTTCCCCGGCTGTATTGCTGCTCAGAGATTTGCTGCGTCGCCGGATTGCGGCGCAGTTGGCCCGGTTAAGGCCGCTGCTCGGCTAAAAATCAAATTTGGGCATGACTTTGCTCAGAACTGCGGACCGCTTGAGTTTGTCGATTATTTGTGTTGTTATAACTAAGCCTTTCATTAATATGGTTTTTATGGATGAATACCGAGCCATTACCGCAGCCTTCAATGTCAGATTCTGCCACTGAGCATGAACTTACGCCTGCACAGCCGCAGTCAATACAGCAAAGCGCGCCGGCTGATTTATTACACGGCGAGTTGTACGATCGACAACTAGATTCGGTATTACAACGCATTAGCCATTATATGTTGCAGCAACCTGCACTAGTGCTGACCCTGGGCTATCTATTTTGCAGTTTGCTTGGTTTGATTTTTGTTGTTCGGCTGTTTCATCATTTTGATTTTTCGGTGTTACCTTATCTGGAAATCAGCGATTTTTTATTGGCAGCTTTAACTCATCCCCTGACTTTGTTGCAGCTGGTGTTGTGGACAGGCGGCATTGTGTTGCTGTTTTGGCTTGACCGCGTGGCCAGACGCGTCTGGCGTTGGTATGGCCAGTTGAATGAACGCTTTTATGCCAAGCCGAATTATCAAAAATACAATATTATTTTTGTGCTGTTACCGCCGTTGTTTTTTCTGCAAGCTGCCTTTACTGCTGCTGATGAACTGGCACTACAACTAAAAGCCGGCCAGACACCTTCTTATCAGATCAGTCTGATTTACCCTTGGCAGGATAATGCCAAAACGCTGAAATTTGAGCAGGCTCAAGTGATAGCCCGCACTGTCAGTTATCTGTTTATTTATCATCAGCAGCAAATAAAAGTCATTCCGAACGCCAATATTGCGGTGTTATTACCGCAGCAGCAGCCGGTGAGCCCGCAGCCAAAAATGTCTGCCGTGCTCACCAAGCAACAGGTGGTGGCAGAGCAGAAAAAATAGTGGTTACAGCTATTGAGCACAGGTTAGCGCCAAGTACTGGCTGCTTTTAACTTGCGATCACCACCTGATCCCGGCCCTGATGTTTGGCTTGGTATAATGCTTCATCAGCACTGCGCATTGTCAACTGATAATCCGGATGACCATTATGCAGCGCCAGACCAATACTGACAGTGACTTGTAACTGGGCGCCGCCCGGCAATAAAAATGCTTCAGCCGCGACCAGTTTCCGGAGCTTTTCTGCCACAGCTAAGGCGGCGGCTTGCTCTACATCGACCAGCACCAGCAAAAACTCTTCACCGCCTAAGCGAAATAAAAAGTCGCCGCCACGACAACTATTGGTCATCAACACTGCCAGTTGTTGCAACACCATATCACCGGCCTCGTGACCATAGTTGTCATTGATTTGTTTAAAGTGGTCAATATCCAGCGCCAATAAAGCAAAGGGGCTGTTATTTTGCCGGCTGTACTGCACCTCACGGCTAAGCACTGCTGGTAAAAACTTGCGATTGAGCAGCCTGGTCATCACGTCTTTGCCAGCTTCCAGGCTAGAGTTTTGCTCAAATAACAGTTCCAGGTGATAGCGTAGGCTTTTTGTCAGTTCGCGCAGTTCTTTCAGTCGCTGCAGATGGAGTTCGGGCAAGTCTGCTTTATGGTTTAACAAGGGTAAAATGGCTTCATCAATCTGTTGCATGGTATCAATAATCAAGCTTGATTCAGGCGCGCCCTGAAAGGCATGGGCGCCCTTGTGCCGGTACCAGAGGCCAAACTCCGAACTTTGCAAGCGCGGTAACTGCGCCGCCGGAATGCCAACAGCACAATCAAACATCAGTTTATTTTCCCAGTCTAATAAAGACGCTTTTTGCCGGTCCCGTTCGGCGGCTAAATTCTGTGACACAGAAAAAAGCCGATAGGCTTCCTCATTACGCGCGCTGCGGTCATGCGAGTGCGCATAAGCCTGACTCATCACTTCCATCGCCATATCCACCAGTTGGGAGAACAACCGGCTGCACTGTTGTAACTCAGCTTGTGCCAGCGCCAAAGCCGCAACATGATTTTTCAGGCAGCGGGCGCCACGCAATACCACATGCACCGGCACATTGACTCTGGCATGAATTTCACCTATCCGCACTTGTTGCGCCAGGGTCGCAGCCAAATCGCTGTCATCCGCCAGTTGCCGCAGCCATAATTCCATCGAGGCACTGAGTCGGCTTTTCACCTGATCATGGGATAAAAACTGACGGGCAGTTTCATCGGTTAGCATCTGTTGGTAAAAAACTTGCGTCAGGGCCGCGGCGTGAGTTGTGATAAAACCACTTAACGCCGGTAGCAAATCGGCTGAGCTTACTAATAGATGCTGCCAATCAGCGATCAGCTGGGTTTGTTGTTTTAATGGCATAAAAACTCCATGTACTGCATAAATACCGTGGGCTGTTTTATTTTGCACACAGCGACTGCATTGAAGTGTAACACTTACTGCCAATACTGACTGAGTGTGTAGGTTAAATCGGTACTGAGGTGCGATAATTTTTCACTCATTGCGCTTAAAGTATCGGCTATGCTGCTATGGCAGCATAATGGAGCCGGTTATGATGCAGCTATAGCAGGTAGTTTGACGGACACACCATGGAGGCGGTAATGCAAATAGTTGAATTAAATAGTAATACTTCGCTCTGGAGTTTGGTGATCCATCAGGTCAGTCAAACCAGCGCTCAGGTTTGGCTTGGCACCTTATTTGGCACCTTGCGCCAACCCCAGTTGGCCCGGTTGCTTGTTAAAGCCGATGGGGTTGAAATTCAGCGTATTGATTTGCAGCAACAGCAATGGCAACGACCCATTGCTGGCTTAAATCAGCGTTTTTATCAGGTGCTACCGCTGTCCGGTTTAATGCCAGGGCAGGCTTATCAACTGGATTTTTATCAGCAATTGGCGGGCCCTGGTTTTGATGGCCAGGATCAATGGCAGTTGCTGAAACAAGGTTATTTCTCCACTTTACCGCTTCGTTTACCAGGCCCTCAGGACAAACCTTTTACGCTGATGCTGGCGAGCTGTTTTTATCAGCACCGCGATGCAGGTCGGGCTGCTGCTGCTTACAAAGCTTTGTACCTGCAGGGCGGTGCTATGGCGCCTGATATCAAGTTGTTGCTGGGAGATCAGGTCTATCTTGATATCGGCTTAGATTCGTTATCGCCGTTATCGCGCGAAATCCGTCAGCGGGTGGCCGAAGATTATGCCTTGAATTGGCAGGCGCTTGGCAGTATGCACAGCCGTGGCGGCAGTTGGATGTTGCCGGATGATCATGAATATTGGAATGATTACCCTTTTTACGACAGTCTGCTGCCCACCTTGTTTATGTTAAAGCTCAGCCCGGTGCGGCGGGTTTGGCGTCAGGCGGCGCTGGATGCTGTGCGCAATATCCAGCAAAGTCAGCCGTTTTCTACCTTTGATCTGGGGCAGGATCTGGCCTTTTGTTTGGTGGATGTGCGTTCTTACCGCAGTAAAGCTGGTTTTGTCGAAGCGGCAGTGTTGCAGCAGTTGCTGGATTGGCTCAGGCAACTGACATGTCCCGGCGTGCTGGTGATGTCACAAGTGTTGCTCGATCAGATCAGTCATGCCGAGCGTAACCTGAGCAGTTTTCCGGCGCAATATCAGGCGCTGGTGCAGGCATTGCTGGCTGCACCACATGACATTTTGCTGTTATCCGGTGACGTGCATTTTGCCAGGCTGGCCGAAGTCCGATTGGCAGGTTCTGGCCGGCGTTTGTTGGAAATTGTATCCTCGCCGTTATCCAATCTGACCGGTATCAATAGTTTGGCGACGGCCAGGGCAGAGGCCCCACCAGCTTGGTTTCCGAACCAGCAGATGGTTGGGGTGGCGCCACAGCAGGTCATTTATCATTCAAACTATCAGGTGCCGGTCGCTGCTGGTCAGCCGGGTTCTTCCTATTGGCGGGACCGCACTATGGAGCATTTCTTAACCTTAAGTTTTCAGCGCCAAGCCAAGGGTGTAGAATTACGGGTACAAGGCTGGTTGGTTCGAGAGCAAGGTGAAGATGGCTTACCGGCGCCAGCTTTTGCCCAACCTTATGTGACTTTGTTGTCTTGAATCAGCCGGTTAACTACGAATATTGAGAGAGAAATGCAACACTGGATTTATTTAGCGGTCGCGATAGTGGCTGAAGTGGTAGCCACTTCAGCGCTAAAAGCCAGTAGCGGCTTTAGCCGGCCAGGTCCGACAATATTGGTGGTCGCTGGTTATGGCATTGCGTTTTATTGTTTGTCACTAACGCTTAAAACCTTACCTGTTGGCATTGCTTACGCCGTGTGGTCCGGCCTTGGCATTGTGTTGGTGGCGCTGGTGTCTTGGTTGCTCTATGGCCAGAAGCTCGACATGCCAGCCATGCTTGGCATGGCGTTAATCATCAGTGGCGTGCTGGTATTAAATTTATTTTCCGGTACTGGGCATTAAAATACGCCAGCTTCGTCTTCTTGACTGCAGTTGCGGCTTGATGCCGTGTTATTTTGGGGGCAATCCTTGGCGTTGTACTGTTCAATACCGCCCGGATTGTTTCCTTATCATGCTAACAGCACTATTGCTAGTTCGCTTGACATCCCTTAGTACCCGCGCAGAAATCCTATCATGGTGAAGTAATGACGACACACTGGAGAGCTAGTTATATATACAGTTCTTTGTGTGAGTTTTTTTACCACCGTCTCGCGGGCACGAAACCGTTCCATCTTGTTTCTAATTTGGTTGCTTAGCATGGATGTGGTTGATTTAATGTGGTTAAAAGGTTAAGTTTGTTTGAGTAAAATTCAGGAAAGAAGGCAGAAAAATTTCCGTCTTGCGGGTTCCTTGCCTTCTATTAAATTGTTAGCTTGCAAAAGCGAAGTCGGTGTAATTGCGCATTTGCGGTACGTTCGGTG
>CAZGHW010000069.1:0-17052 GCA_964525695.1 uncultured Rheinheimera sp.
GGGATTCGAACCCCAGAATGGCGGGATCAAAACCCGCTGCCTTACCGCTTGGCTACACCCCTGCAGAAACTGCAGAATTCTTACTTGCTATGGTGCGGAAGAAGAGACTCGAACTCTTACGCCTCGCGGCGCTGGAACCTAAATCCAGTGCGTCTACCAATTTCGCCACTTCCGCATACACTAGACTATCTCGACAATAAAGTGGTGGCTACAGCGGGAATCGAACCTGCGACCCCAGCATTATGAGTGCTGTGCTCTAACCAGCTGAGCTATGTAGCCACTATGTCTTAGTTGTCCTAAGCAAGTGGCGCGTATTATGCTCAGATGCGTTTTTAACGTCAACCGTTTTTTTAAAACTATTCAGTCGTTTTGATTCGTTTGCTGATTTTCTATTCATCTTGCTGGAAACTCAACCAGTTTTGCCGGCAGATAGTGGCATTGCCGCCGGATTTACTGGGGTTTACTGCCAAATTACTTTAGTATCCAGACTGCGTTGCGGCAATAGCCCGCGCTCCGACTGCAGCCAAGACTGCTTATTTACGCCAAAGCGTAAAAAATCATTACAGGAGATTTAATGTCTGTTTCAGCAACCCAAGCCGCGGCGCCACCACGCTGGCCACGGCAGTTACCCTACATTATTGCCAGTGAAGCCTGTGAGCGTTTTAGCTTTTATGGTATGCGCAATATTCTGACGCCGTTTTTAATGACGGCTTTGCTGCTCTCTATTCCAGAGCAACTGCGCGCCGGTGCCGCCAAAGACGTGTTCCACTCTTTTGTCATCGGGGTGTATTTTTTCCCGCTATTAGGCGGTTACCTGGCCGACCGTTGGTTTGGCAAGTACAACACTATTTTATGGCTGAGTTTGATTTATTGTGTCGGTCATGCCTTTTTGGCTATTTTTGAGCACAGTATCAACGGCTTTTATACCGGTTTGTTTTTAATAGCCTTGGGCTCCGGCGGTATTAAACCTTTAGTGTCGTCTTTTATGGGCGACCAGTTTGACCAAAGTAACAAAACGCTGGCGCGCAAAGCTTTTGACTGGTTTTACTTCACGATTAACTTCGGTTCGTTTTTTGCGTCCTTATTTATGCCGTTGTTGCTGAAATATTATGGCGCGGCGGTCGCCTTTGGCATTCCAGGGATCCTGATGTTTATCGCCACCTTATTTTTCTGGTTAGGTCGCAAACGTTATGTCCATGTGCCGCCTGAGCCGAAAAACCCACATGGTTTTTTACCTGTGATTCGAACAGCTTTAATGGCAAAACAAGCAGGGCAGGCCAATAGCGGCCTTTATGTGGCTGTTATCGGTGCCGCGCTTGCCGTTTATGCGTTATCACAAATGAGTTCGCTCGGTATTGTAGCGGCGCTTTGTCTGGCGCTGGTGTTGGTGATGGGCTTTGGTGGTGCTGGGGCTGCCCTGCAACTGGAGCGCGCCCGTGCCGTGCATCCTGATCATGCGGTGGATGGCGTACGCTCGGTACTGCGGATCCTGATCCTGTTTGCGCTGGTGACACCGTTTTGGTCGTTGTTCGATCAAAAGGCTTCAACCTGGATTTTACAAGCCAATGAGATGGTCAAGCCTGACTGGTTTGAACCAGCGATGATGCAGGCACTGAATCCGGCGCTGGTGATGCTGCTGATCCCATTTAATCATCTGGTGCTGTATCCATTGTTAGAAAAATGCGGCGTGCACTTAACGGCGCTGCGCAAAATGGGCGCAGGTATTGCGGTGACAGGCTTAAGCTGGATTGTGATAGGCAGCATCCAACTGATGATGGATCTCGGCACCCCGATGAATATTATGTGGCAAATTCTGCCTTATGCGCTGCTCACCATGGGCGAAGTGCTGGTGTCTGCCACTGGCTTAGAGTTTGCTTATAGCCAGGCCCCAGCCACGATGAAAGGCACCATCACCAGTTTCTGGAACCTGTCGGTGACGGTGGGGAACTTATGGGTGTTACTCGCCAATAACAGCATCAAAACCCCAGCCGTGACGGCGCAGGTGACACAAAGTGGACTGAGTGAAACTGCGTTTTTGATGTTTTTCTTTGCCGCCTTTGCGCTATTGGCGGCGGCGATATTTGCGCTTTATGCCAGAAGTTATCCGATGCAGGATAACTATAGACCGGCAGGCTAAGCTGACGCGCAGATCCCTCAAATAAAAAAACCGGACATTTGTCCGGTTTTTTTATATAAAGCAAAAGCTTAGACGTTAAACAAGAAATGCATCACGTCGCCGTCTTTACAGACGTAAGACTTTCCTTCCACGCGCAGCTTGCCTGCTTCTTTGGCGCCAGCTTCTCCTTTACAGGCGATAAAGTCATCAAAAGACACCACCTGAGCGCGGATAAAACCACGTTCAAAGTCGGTATGGATCACACCTGCCGCTTGTGGGGCTGTGGCACCAACCGGAATAGTCCAGGCGCGTACTTCTTTCACGCCAGCGGTGAAGTAAGTGTGCAGATTCAGCAGCGAATAACCACCGCGGATCACCCGGTTCAGGCCTGGTTCTTCCAGCCCCATCGACTCTAAAAATTCTGCTTTTTCACTGTCTTCCAGTTCAGCAATTTCCGATTCAATGGCAGCACAGATAGCAACGACAATAGCGCCTTCTTTCGCGGCAATGGCTTTCACCACATCTAAATGCGGGTTGTTATCAAAACCATCTTCCAGCACGTTGGCGATATACATGGTTGGTTTGATGGTTAAGAAGTTCATGTACGAAACCAAAGCTTTTTCATCATCGGATAAAGCCAGTTGCCGTAAGGTCAGACCTTCTTCCAGATGTTTTTTGATTTTTTCCAGCACTTCAATTTCAGCTTTCGCGTCTTTGTCACCGGCTTTGGCTTTTTTGCTGACACGGAAAATGGCTTTTTCTGCGCTGTCCATATCCGACAGTACCAGTTCCATATTGATGGTGTCGATATCGTCAGCCGGATCAATTTTGCCGGCAACGTGGATAATGTTTTCATCATCAAAACAACGCACCACATGACCAATGGCATCAGTTTCACGGATATTGGCCAGGAATTTATTCCCGAGGCCTTCACCTTTGGAGGCACCTTTGACTAAACCTGCGATATCCACAAATTCCATCGTGGTGGGTAAAATCCGCTGTGGATTAACAATCTCGGCCAGTTGCTGCAAACGCAGATCCGGTACTGGGACCACCCCGGTGTTTGGCTCAATGGTACAAAACGGGAAGTTGGCCGCTTCAATGCCTGCTTTGGTCAACGCGTTGAATAAAGTAGATTTACCGACGTTTGGTAAACCCACGATGCCACATTTAAAACCCATGAGATGATCCTTTGTACTAAGTGCAGGCGGGCCTGCGAAATCGGTCAGCAACACTAAGTTGCTGCGTTGGCCAGTGTCAAAGCGCAAGGCTTAAACAGTGGCTTTAAAACTATGTAATCGATGCTGGGCTTTCACCAGATCTTGCTGTTGCCAGAGTTCAAAACAGCGCAGGCTTTCATCAAGTGCGTCTTCAATCAGTCGCTGCTCTGGCTGCGGGGCTTTGCCCAGCACATAACCTGTGACTTTGTCTTTATGACCCGGGTGGCCAATGCCAAGTCGCAGGCGATAGAAATTGGGATCGTTGCCAAATTTGGCGGCGATATCTTTTAAACCATTGTGGCCAGCATGACCACCACCGAACTTGAGTTTAGCAATGCCAGGCTCCAGTGCCATTTCATCATGGGCAACCAGAATCGCTTGCGGTGGAATTTTGTAAAACTGCGCCATCGCGAGAACCGCTTTGCCACTTAAGTTCATAAAAGTGGTCGGCACCAATAATTTGATTTCACGGCCTTCGAATAAGAACTTGCCGGTCAGACCAAAAAACTTAGCTTCGGTTTTTAGATTGCTATTAAAACGACGGGCCAGTTGTTCGACGAACCACTGGCCAGCGTTGTGACGGGTATTGCTGTATTCGGGGCCCGGATTACCCAGGCCCACGACTAACTGAATAACTTCAGTCATTATTACTCAGCAGCGTCGTCTGCTTTACCAGCTGGTTTGTTTACAGAAACAACAGCTTGGTCATGACCAGCGCCTTTAGCCAGTTCAGCGATAACAACGCCAGCTGGAACTTTCAGGTCTGATAAGTGCAGAGTTACACCAACTGCAACGTCAGCTAAATCCACTTCGATGAATTCAGGCAGGTTTTGTGGCAGCACAGTGATAGCGATTTCGTTGATATGGTGAGCAACAACACCACCTTTTTTCACTGCAGCAGCTTCGTTGATGAAGTGTACAGGAACAACAGTGTGCAGTTCATGGCCAGCTTCAACGCGTTGGAAGTCAACGTGAGTTACTTTTGGCTTGAACGGGTGACGTTGCATTGCTTTAACGATTGCTTTCACTTCTTCACCGCCGACGTTGATAGTCAGGATGTGGGTGTAGAAACCTTCGTTAGCTTGTGCTTGTAACAGCTTAGAGTGATCCAGCGTGATAGATACAGGGGCAGCAGCGCCACCGTAGATGATAGCTGGAACTTTGTCCGCGTGACGCAGGCGGCGGCTCGCACCTTTCCCCAGGTCGTTACGAACTTCAGCATTTAACGTGTAAATGGCGTTAGACATGTTTATCTCCAAAAATGAATTGCTCTGGTTTCCGCGACCAGAAAACCAGAAAGAAGCTTTCTCCGGCTGGCGGAAAAAAGCGCGACATAATAGCACCGGGGGGATTAGGCTGCAAATACAAAAGGCGCTTTAAAGCGCCTTTTGTCTGTCAGTTGGCCTCAGCCTGCTTAGTCAAACATCGAAGAAATAGATTCTTCGTTGCTAATGCGGCGAATACATTCAGCCATCATTTCGCTTAAGGTCAATTGTTTCACTTTGCTCACGGCGCGCATTTCGGCGCTCAGCGGGATAGTGTCAGTGATAATCAGCTCATCAATCACTGAGTTGGCAATGTTTTCAGCCGCGTTGCCAGAGAACACCGGGTGGGTGGCGTAAGCAAACACACGACGGGCGCCTTGTTCTTTTAACGCTTCTGCTGCTTTACATAAAGTACCGCCCGTGTCGATCATATCGTCAACAATGATACAGTCGCGATCTTTCACGTCACCGATGATGTGCATGACCTGAGCAACGTTGGCCTTTGGCCGGCGTTTGTCGATGATAGCTAAGTCGGCATCATTCAGCAGCTTGGCAATAGCACGGGCCCGCACCACACCACCGATATCCGGCGATACCACCACTGGTGCCTGGAATTCACGTTTGCGCATATCATCCAGCAGGACTGGCGAGGCAAAAACGTTATCGACCGGTACATCAAAGAAACCCTGAATTTGCTCAGCATGCAGGTCAACAGTCAGCACCCGGTCCACACCGACGCTGGACAGGAAATCAGCCACTACTTTGGCGGTGATTGGCACCCGGGCCGAACGGACCCGGCGGTCCTGACGGGCATAACCGAAATAAGGAATCACCGCAGTGATCCGGCCAGCAGAAGCACGACGTAATGCATCCACCATCACAATGAGTTCAATCAGATTGTCGTTGGTCGGGGCACAGGTAGACTGGATAATAAAAACGTCCGATCCACGGACGTTTTCATTGATTTGCACGCTGACCTCTCCATCGCTGAAACGGCCGACTTCGGCGTCGCCCAGTTTGATATACAAACGGCTGGCAATTTTCTTGGCGAGTTCTGGTACGGCATTACCAGCGAATATCTTCATGTCGGGCACGGTAGGATCCTCAGGGCGGTGTTTGAGTCCGGTTAAAATCTTCGGATGGGCACTTGCAAGCCCATCCTCTCGTTATACGGCATGTTCCAACGCGGTCAGCACAGGCGACCGGTTGACCCCCCGCGCCACAAAACCGCGGCAATTGGCCGGTAAGTGGGCAAGGGCTCGACGAGCACTGAGTTCGTCCGGGAATTCAGCGAATACACTGGCGCCAGTACCCGTCATTCGAGACGGCGCGTATTCTACCAACCACTGTAAGGTTATTGCAACATCAGGGTACAGGCGTTCGACCAGTGGCTGACAATCATTGCGCCAGCTTTTGATCTGCTCAGAGTTTAGTACATCTGCCGCTGAAATCATGGCGCTATCACGGATTAAATCCGGATGGGTAAAGACTTCAACAGTACTGACGTGGCAACAAGGCGTGACAACCAGGTAGACTTTTTCTGGCAGTTCAACTGCCTGTAACTCTTCACCCACGCCTTGGGCGAAGGCGCTGTAACCTTGCACAAATAACGGCACGTCAGCCCCAAGTTTCAGACCAATAGCGGCTAATTCAGCGACAGAGAGCTGTAATTGCCATAATTTGTTTAATGCCAGTAAAGTGGTCGCCGCATCAGATGAACCGCCGCCGAGACCACCGCCGAGTGGGATTTTTTTATCCAGCACTATGCTGACGCCAGCATTTGCAGCGGCCAAAGGTTTTAACGCCAGCGCTGCCCGGTAAATCAGATTATCGCTGCCCTCCAGCTGCGGATCGTTGCAACTTAACCGAATGTTGCCGCTCTGGTCGGCGCTAAAATGCAGTTCATCGCCATAATCTAAGATTTGAAATAAGGTTTGCAGCAAATGGTAACCATCAGGCCGGCGGCCAGTGATATGCAAAAATAAATTCAGTTTGGCTGGCGCTGGTAACGTCAGGTGGCCAGTTGGCGTGACAGCAGTCATTATCTCAGTCATCAAATCAGGTCCATCAGGTTCAGACACATTATAAAGTCCATTGGCGGATCACCAGGGTGAGTTTGGTATCGGTCGATTGCAGCACAATTTTTTTCGGCAGCGATAGCCGGTCCGGAAAAAACGACAAATAACTGACTTGCCAACGCTGTTGTCGTGAATCCAACAGGCTGAAACTGGTCAGTCGACCGAGCGGATCCCAGCGTAAATCGGTGCTGCTCTGACCGGCCATGCCCTTCAGCCACAGCGGCATGTCAGCAATAGGTAAGGACCAGCCGGATAAATAATCCAGTAATACATCGGCCGACTCTGCCTGATGGGTGTCACCGCTGACGGTGACGCTGGCGCCTTTGGCTGTGGTCTGCAATTGAAAAATATTGACGCCGATAAAGCTATTCATCGACGCACTATACTGTTCACCTTGTTGTTGCCAATTCAGGCTGCCACTGACGTTATCCTCTGGTGCTTTCACCCCCAAAGAGGCGACCAGACTAAAATGGGTCAGTTCCGCCAGTTGTTGTTGGCGCTGCGCAATGGGCAAAGGCGGTTCGGCGACCATCGGCTGTTGCCAACTGGCGCAGCCAGACAACAACAGCAATAAGCCATAACACCAGTGGAATGTGCGTAGGCGAAGAACTTGACTCATGATGATTTCTCTTTGGTTTTTCCAGCAAATGTTTTGCGCGTGCCTGCATTGCGATAGATCCTGCCAGACTGGCGCTGTGTCCGGCGACAGTTAAAGCAGCGCCAAACGCAGTTAAGGCTTTTCATGGCATCGGTATTTTCGTACAATTCGCGCTTTCTCCGTTGGCACGGCCCGTTCGCATGCCCGGTCAGGGCCACATCATACAGGTGAATGACTATTTTTGCGCTTGGCATTAATCACAAAACTGCGCCTGTAGCCTTACGGGAACAAGTTGCTTTTGCTCCGGAGCAAGTGGCGCAAGCGCTGCTGGACTTAACGGCGCAAACTCAAGTGACGGATGCGGTGATAGTGTCTACTTGCAACCGTACCGAGCTGTATTTTAGCGGCAGTGTGACGCAATCGAAACAAGTGATTGCCTGGTTAGCCAAATTTCATCAGTTGGAACTGGTCGACGTCGCAGCGCATTTGTATCTGCATCAGGACGATGCCGCAGCCGCCCATTTGATGCGGGTGGCGGCCGGACTGGATTCATTGGTGCTGGGCGAGCCACAGATTTTTGGCCAGGTGAAACAGGCTTATAGTCAGTCGCGGCAGGTTGGCACTATTCAGCCGGTGTTTGAGCGGTTATTTCAGAAAACTTTTGCCGTGGCCAAACAGGTCCGCACTGAAACTGATATCGGCGCCAGTGCGGTGTCGGTGGCTTTTGCCGCTGTGGCGCTGGCAAAACAGATTTTTGGCAAACTCGATACCGTCAAAGTGCTGTTGATTGGCGCCGGTGAAACCATTGAACTGGTGGCGAAACATTTGCTGGAGCAAGGGGCGTCACAACTGACAGTGGCCAATCGTTCTTATGACAGAGCTGCGGCGCTGGCCAGCCAGTTTCAGGGCCAGGTGGTCAGTCTGGCGCAGGTGCCTCAAGCGCTGACGGATGCCGATGTGGTGATTAGTTCCACCGCCAGCACCTTGCCGATAGTCGGTAAAGGTATGGTGGAACAGGCGTTAAAAAAACGCCGGCATAAACCGATGTTTCTGGTGGACTTAGCGGTCCCCAGAGATATTGAAGCCCAGGTGGCTGAGCTGGAAGATGCGTATTTATATACCGTCGATGATTTACAAAATATCGTGTCGCAGAATATACAGTCGCGCCAACAAGCGGCAGCCCAGGCTGAAACCATGATTGCAGCCGGGGTGGCTGAATTCAGCCAGTGGTTGCAATTGCAAGGCAATATCGACTGGGTGCGGGATTACCGCGAGCGCTGTGAAGCGGTGCGGCACGAACTGGTGCAACGGGCGCTGAAGCAACTGGCCAGTGGTCAGGACGCGGAAAAAGTGTTGCAGGAAATGGCGACTAAACTCAGTAACCGGCTGATGCACGCCCCAACCAAAACCATCCGCCATTTGTTGCAGGATGACAGGGTTGAAGCTAAAACTTTGATCAATTTTTTATTAGATATCTAATCAGGTACCACATTCCCCATGAAAGAAACGGTTTATCGTAAACTCGAAGGTCTGGTTGAACGTTATGAAGAAGTTCAGGCGTTGCTCAGTGACGCAGGCGTGATTTCAGATCAAAGCCGCTTTCGGGAATTATCAAAAGAATACAGCCAGTTAGAGCCAATTGCCCAGGCATTTCATCAATTTCAGCAAGCGCAGCAAGATGTGGCTGGCGCTGAAGACATGATGAAAGACTCAGATCCGGATATGCGTGAGATGGCGCAGGAAGAGTTTAAAGCCGCTAAAGAGCGGGTGGAACAGCTGGATCAGGACTTACAAATCCTGTTGCTGCCCAAGGATCCAAACGATCACAACAACTGTTTTCTGGAAATTCGCGCTGGTGCCGGTGGTGATGAAGCCGCTATTTTTGCCGGTGATGTGTTTCGGATGTACAGCCGTTTTTGTGAAAAACGCCGTTTTAAAGTCGAAATTGTCAGCTGCAACGAAGGCGAGCATGGCGGTTATAAAGAAGTGATTGCCAGTGTGCAGGGCGAAGGCGCTTACGGTATTTTTAAATTTGAATCCGGCGGCCATCGGGTGCAACGTATTCCGGCCACTGAATCACAAGGTCGGGTACATACTTCGGCCTGTACTGTCGCCATTATGCCGGAAGTGCCGGAAAGTGAAGCCATTGAAATCAATCCGGCTGATTTAAAAGTGGATACCTACCGGGCTTCAGGCGCCGGTGGTCAGCACGTGAACAGAACTGACTCTGCTATTCGGATCACCCACTTACCCACCGGGATAGTAGTGGAATGTCAGGACGAGCGTTCACAGCATAAAAACCGGGCCCGCGCCATGAGCGTGTTGCAATCGCGGATTCAGGCGGCTGAAGATGAAAAACGCCGTCTGGTGGAAGAGTCGACCCGTCGTTCGCTGGTGGGTTCCGGTGATCGCTCTGAGCGGATCCGGACTTATAACTTCCCGCAAGGCCGTTTGACCGACCACCGCATTAACCTGACCATCTACCGTTTGCTGGAAGTGATGGAAGGTGAGTTAGATCTGGTGTTAGGTCCGCTTAATAATGAACACCAGGCCGATCTGTTGGCGGCATTGGCGGAAGAGAACCGTTAATGTCAGGCCAACGGGTGCAGTTGTGACACACAGTTATAGTCAATGGCTGCAACAGGCTGCTATTGCGTTAGAAGCTTTGGCTGCACGCGACAGCGCGCTGGATGATGTCAAACTGGAAGCGCGCCGGTTGTTGGCAGATGTGCTCCAGATCAGTCCAACCGCACTGATGACCCGTTTGCCGGATCTGTTAACAGCGCCACAGCAGACCTTGCTCGACGCCGCGTTGCAGCGGCGTTTAACCGGTGAGCCACTGGCTTATATCACCGGCCGCTGGTGGTTCTGGGATCTGGAACTGGAAGTGGCGCCTTGCACCCTCATTCCCCGACCTGATACTGAATTGCTGGTGGAACAGGCACTAGCGCTGGCTTTACCGGCGCAGGCACAAGTGCTGGATTTAGGCACAGGCACTGGCGCTATTGCGCTGGCACTGGCCAACAGTCAACCGAGCTGGCAACTGACGGCGGTTGATTTTTCGCCAGCTGCGGTGGCGCTGGCCACTCGCAACCGCGACCGGCTTGGACTTGGTAATTGTCAGATCCGGCAAAGCGACTGGTACAGCGCAGTTACAGGCTGTAAGTTTGATTTAATCCTCAGTAATCCTCCTTATATTGACGCGGCCGATCCACATTTATTGCAGGGCGATGTCCGGTTTGAACCTGCCAGCGCCTTAGTCGCTCCCGGTGAGGGGTTGGCTGATTTGGCACATATTTGTAGCCATGCCATCACCCATCTGCAGCCGGACGGCTGGTTATGGCTGGAACATGGTTATCAGCAAGCCGAAGCAGTGCAGCAGTTATTGCGCCAGGCCGGTTTTCGCAACGTCAGTTCCAGACGTGATTATGGCGGCCAATGGCGCATCAGTGGTGGCCAGCGCTGACCTTGCCTTTGGTCGCGGGCTGACGGGCTGTTATCCGGCCTTGACAGTTTTCTTAGTTGATTTCACAGCATTTTTTTGACCGCACCGCATTTACCGCATATAACTACTGCTAGCACAACAAGAAGTAGCGATGAGGGAACGGCGGTGGCCAACGATTTTTTATTTGCCGATGAACCAGAAGAACAGTTGCCGACGCATAGCGGCAGCTGGAAAGTATTAATTGTTGATGATGAACCTGAAGTACATGCGGTCACCAAACTGGCGTTGAGTGATTTTGCTTTTCAGGGCAAAAATCTGGAATTTTTCAGTGCTTATTCCGGCGCAGATGCCAGAGCACTGATTGCCTTGCATCCGGATGCCGCTATTATTTTGCTCGATGTAGTGATGGAAACCGATGATGCTGGTCTATTGGTAGCCCGTTATATCCGCGAAGAGTTGCATAATCATTATGTGCGGATTATTTTACGGACAGGTCAGCCCGGTCAGGCGCCCGAGCGACAGGTCATTGTCAATTACGATATCAACGATTACAAATCAAAAACCGAGTTGACGGCGCAAAAGCTGTTTACTGTGGTGATGTCGAGCCTGCGCTCTTATCGCGATATTCTCTCCATCGATTCCAGCCGGCAGGGTTTGGAAAAAATTATTACCGCCTCTGCTGATTTATTCTCCGCCCATTCGATGGAGCAATTTATTGATGGCGTGTTACAGCAACTCACCTCTATTCTGGGGTGTGATGAAGATGCGCTGTTGGTGACCTCCAGCTTGGTTGCTGGCAACATCAATGACAATCAGCAGCCGGATGAATTAGTGGTGTTCGCTGGCCTTGGTGAATTTGAACATAAAGAAGGCCAATCGGTAGCACAGGTGTTGGATCCGGTGTTGATGGACGCTTTTCACCAAGCGTTAAACAGCCGTAGCATTGTTTACAAAGACAATTATCTGGTGGCCTATTGCACCAGCAAATTCACCCATGGCTCCTTGTTGTATGTGTCGGGTTTGCCAAGTTTAGTGACCGATAATCAAAAGCGGCTGATTGAACTGTTTTCGCAAAATGTGCAAATCGCCTACGAGAATGTGCAACTGCAAAATGAAATTGAAGATACCCAGCGCGAAATTGTCTATCGGCTTAGCGAAGCGGTGGAGCAACGTTCCATCGAAACCGGTAATCATGTCAAGCGGGTGGCTTTTATCTGTTATGAACTGGCGAAAGGCTATGGTTTACCCGATGATGAAGCCGAGAAACTGATGTTCGCTTCGCCGCTACATGATGTCGGTAAAGTAGGGATCCCGGATGGTATTTTGAATAAACCAATGAAATTGCAGGAACATGAATGGGAAGTGATGAAAACGCATTCCAACATTGGTTATGAAATTCTGAAAAATTCGAAGCGGGCTATTATTCAGGCTGGCGCTGTGATTGCCCGTGACCATCATGAAAAATGGGATGGCACTGGGTATCCGGAAGGTAAACAAGGCGAAGACATTCATGTCTACGGCCGCATTGCAGCGCTGGCCGATGTCTATGATGCACTGCGGCATCGTCGCTGCTATAAATCGGCCTGGACGGCAGAAGCCACGCTGGCGCATATCATGGCGGAGTCTGGCAAACAATTTGAACCGGCCCTGGTCGAAATTTTAAAACTTCGGGTCGACAAACTGGAGTCTATCCTGCAAAAATACCCGGATGAGGAATAGCAGCGCTGTTGGCGTTGACCGCACAGCCACCTCAGGGTGGCTGTTGTGTTTCATCATGACACCCGATCCTGTGACGGGTCGGCTTTACTGCAGAATCGCTTGGCGCTGCCAAAGCAAATAAAAAGAGAGATCATCTGATGTACATGGCACTGAAACATACCCACTTGTTACTGGTTGCGCTTAGTTTGTCGTTGTTGTTGCTGCGTTTTTTCCTGTCGCTGAAAGGCTCGCCATTGTTACAACGAAAATTCCTGAAAATTGCCCCCCATGTGGTAGATACGCTGTTGTTATTATCGGCGGTGGGCTTAATGCTGACCATTTCACAATATCCATTTGTTTCGCCCTGGCTGACTGAGAAATTGTTTGGTGTGCTGGCATACATTGCCCTTGGGGTGATGGCGTTAAAAGGCCGCACTGTGCTGCTGCGTAGCTTCGGCTTGGCTGGTGCATTGGGCTGGTTAGTGCTGGTGGTGAAAGTGGCGATTACCAAACAACCTGTGCTGTTTGGCTAAATCCGGTTCTGCTCCATGATGTAATGAGCTGGCCGTTCTGTGCAGTATAGGGATACGGCCAGAGTTTTCGCAGGAGAAAAGTTTTTTTGCCGGCAGCAGTGCTAAACTGCGGCCGTTGTTTTTTGCAATTGCAGGAGGCCTGATGGCCAGTCAAATTATTCGGGTTGGCAGTATTGAAGTTGCCAACGACAAACCTTTTGTGTTGTTTGGTGGCATGAACGTGCTGGAATCGCGCGATATGGCGATGCGGGTGGCAGAACATTATGTCACCGTGTGTCAGAAGCTGGGGATCCCTTATGTGTTTAAAGCTTCGTTTGATAAAGCCAACCGTTCTTCCGTCCATTCTTATCGTGGACCTGGGCTGGAAGAAGGTTTAAAGATTTTTGCAGAAATTAAGCAAACCTTTCAAATCCCTTTGATCACCGACGTGCATGAGCCTTATCAAGCGGCACCTGTGGCTGAAGTGGTGGATGTGATCCAACTCCCGGCGTTTTTAGCCCGTCAGACTGATTTAGTCATTGCGATGGCCAATACCGGCGCCGTGATCAATGTGAAAAAACCACAGTTTCTGGCCCCGCATGAAATGCGGCATATTCTGACTAAATTCAGTGAAGCTGGTAATGACCAGGTGATCCTGTGTGAACGTGGTTCCAGCTTTGGTTATAACAATCTGGTGGTTGATATGCTGGGCATGGACGAAATGAAGCAGTATGCGCCGGTAATTTTTGATGCCACCCACGCCTTACAAAAACCTGGTGGCCGTACCGATTCGGCCGATGGTCGCCGCGCCCAGGCCGCGCAGCTGGCACGCTCTGGCATGGCGCTTGGACTGGCAGGTCTGTTTATTGAAGCCCATCCGAACCCGAATGAAGCAAAATGTGACGGTCCTTGTGCTTTGCCGCTGGATAAGCTTGAGCCGTATTTGCAGCAAATGCAGGCGCTGGATCAGTTAGTGAAAAGTTTCCCGCCGCTGGATACTGCTGCCAACTGAGTTAGGGCAGCAGTGACCTGGGCAAACAAACTTTGAGCCCGGCTTTTATCATCGACGGTTAATAACGTTCGTTGATAAAAGCCAGCACCTGTTGGTATTGCTGGTTGACCGCTGCTAAATCCTCTTCAATGCCAGGCCAATGTTGTTGTCGGACGCTTCCGGCCAATTTTTTGCAGCTTTCCGTCAGCGCCAGCGCGCCAATACTTTTCGTCATCGCTTTAAACTGATGTAACACTGCTTCCAGCTCATCCAATTGGCGGCCTTGGGTATGTGTTGACAGCCGACTGAGCAAGTCCGGACTCTGACTGACAAAATACTGTAAACAAGCCTGATGCTGCTGCGGATCTGGGCCAAGAAAGTTGGCGATAGTGGTAAAACAAATCGGCGACAACTGCGTGAGAGGTGTTACAGCGACTGATTCTGAGTCTGGCGCTGTTTGCGGCTGGCTGTGGGGTAGCCATAGCTGCAACTGTTGTTGCAGTTTCGCCAGCTCTACCGGTTTGGTCAGATAACCATCCATGCCGATACTCAAACATTTTTGCTCCTCACCTTTGAGCGCATTGGCAGTGATGGCAATGATCCGGGTGTACTGCTGCTGTGTGTCTGCCGTCAGCACCGCTTCACGCCGGATACTGGTCGCCAGCTCATAACCACTGAGCACGGGCATATGTAAATCCGTCAGCAGCAGTGGATAATGATACAAGCGCCATTTTTCCAATGCTTGCTGGCCATCAACGGCCACATCTGCGGTATAACCGAGCGCTTCTAATTGCGCCAGTAACACTTGCCGGTTCATTTCATTATCTTCAGCCAGTAAAATTAATTGCCGTGTTGCCAGCGCTTGCTGGCGTGCTGGCACTGGCAAGAGGGTGAGGCTGACCTCATTGGCGACCGTTGGCTGCAAGCGGCCGCTCGCTAGCAGCACAGCTTCGTATAATTGACTGCGGCATAAGGGCGCGCAGTGCAGATGTTGTAACCTTGGGTGCAGGCTTTCCCCAAGTTCAGGCTTGTTGTTAAGTAGGATGATGGTGAGTGGCCGTCCGGTCAGCAGTTGCCACAGCAGATCTTGCTCAAACGGCGTATCTGTGGCCTGCAATAGCCAAATTTCCGGCTGTTGTGGTGATAAATTTTCAGCCAGTGCCAGCCATTGCTGCTGATCGTCCGGCAGCAGTTGCAAGCTGGCACCAGCGAAGCTTAGGTAGCTCTGCATCGCTACGGCAGCTAACGGCTGTGGGCAAAATAATCTTAAGTGCAGGCCGGCCAGCAGTTGCGGATCGGTCGGCTGGCTTTGATGGCTGCGGCGCAACGGAATTTGCAGCAGAAAGCAACTGCCGGCGCCGACTGTACTTTGCACCTGAATTTCGCCATACATCAGCGCAGCTAGCCGCTGACAAATCGACAGTCCCAATCCGGTGCCACCAAAATGCCGGGTAATTGAATCGTCGGCCTGATGAAAAGGCTGAAAAATCAGCTGCAATTGGCGTGCGGACATGCCTTTACCATTGTCGCTGACACTGATTTGCACCTGACAGGCATCATGCTGGCTACTGACTAACTCAGCCCGGATCTGCACTTGACCCAGCCTGGCACTGCTGCTGTGGGTAAATTTGATGGCATTGCCAGCCAGGTTATACAGTATTTGCCGCACTCGCACCGGATCGCCAATCAGCCCATCCGGGATGGCAGGATCAACATAAATATGAAAGTCCAGTTGGCGCTGATAGGCCATCGACACCAGAATGCGGCCCACAGCTTCAACAGTGTCGTTCAACGAAAACGGAATGGCTTCCAGCTCCAGTTTACCGGCCTCAATTTTGGAAAAATCCAGGATATCATCCAGAATATGCAATAAGGCAAAAGACGAATCACGGATAGTATCCGTCATCCGCAATTGCGCCGCCGCCAGTGGGGTTTTGCGCAATAAATCGATGGTGCCGATAATGCCGTTCATCGGGGTGCGAATTTCATGGCTCATGGTGGCAAGAAAAGTCGATTTTGCCGCATTGGCTTTTTCCGCATGCTGGCGGGCACTTTCCAGTGCATCGGTCCGATCTCTTAACTGCAGTGCTTGTTGCTGCAATTGATCTGCATGCTGTAGGCTTTGTTGCTGATGCAGTTGTTGTAGCTGGGCTAACTTTTTCAGCAGTTGATTACACTGGTTGATGACAGGCTGTAGTGGCGCTGCGCCTTTCGGTAGATGGAGACTGCCATGATAGTGTTCTTGTTGTAGTACAGTGTCGAGTTCCTGCTGTAACTGACGCAATGGCCGATTGCACCTTTGCGCCAGCCACCAGGCGGCAAGGGCCGCCAGCGTCAGTGAGGGTAAAATCTGCCACAACAAGAGGCTCAACCAGCCTGGCAATGCCGTCGGCTGTTGTCGTTGTACTAGCATCAGTTGACCGAGTAATTGATCTTTCGCCCGCACCGGCAGTAACTGCACTTGAAAGCCACGTTGTTGCTCTGGTGCTAACAACGCCGCTTCGACCGAAAAGTCAGACCATGAGATGGTATTACGGAAAATCTGTGCCGGTGTAATCTTGGCTTGGATAAAAAAAGCGCTGATGCCAAATTCTGCCGGATTCATCAGTTGCAACAACTGATTAGGATCCAGTGCAGGCTGTGCTTGCAGCAGTGCCACCAGCGCCTGTGCTTGCAATTCAGCTTGTGCCGCCAGCGGCGGGCGTTGTTTTGAGTCCACCGGGTGCAACACGCTCAGCAACAAGCTTTGCAGCAGCATCAATAATAATGCGAATAGCGTAAAATAACGCAGCAATACTGGGGTATAACTTGGTTTTTGCATCCGATACGACCAGAAACAGGCAATGACCTTGATTTTAGTTGTTTTTTGTCGGCACACCAGCTGGCAGGGTGAAATTCTCCAATGCTGCTGAACCTTAAGCTCTCATCGCTTTTACCCAGCCATCAGCAGATTTAGTTGGCAAAAACGCCGCTAAACAGGCTTTTTTTTCGCGTTTTGTTCAAGTTCTAAGCTGTCGAGCAGGCTTTTCGAAAAAAATGTTGACTTGATCCGGCAAAATCCGTTTAATACGCCACGTTGCCCAGATAGCTCAGTCGGTAGAGCAGCGGATTGAAAATCCGCGTGTCGGT
>CAZGHW010000070.1:0-16850 GCA_964525695.1 uncultured Rheinheimera sp.
GGGCTTGCGAAAGGCCCGGATATTTTGGACTTTCTTCTGCGAGCGTCAGTTTATGGCGATTATTTTTGATCAGTTGTTCAAAAAACAACTTGCCCTGATGTGGCAAGTCGCGTTCAACCACTTTCAGGTTCATGATCATCTGGCTTTTACTGACGGCCATCACTTCATATTCCAGTTCATTCAAGCCGTATTTACTGGAAATTTTTTGCATATCCGGCAATGCCAGCATCAGCTTATCGCCTTTTTGATAAGCGACTTGCTGACTGCTTTCGACTTGTAGACCTTTACAGGAAAAATCGCGGGTAAATGCTTCGATAAAAAGTTGCGGATTAACTTTGAGTAGCACTTTGGTTTTATATAAAAATCTGGCTTCTGCCCGCAAATTGACATATTGCACCGGTACGGCTTCCATCGGCGGCACTTCATCCAGTTTGCTATGGCCAAAAATTTTCAGCTGCGGCAATTTTTCTTCATCAAAACTGAGTTGTTGGTACAACAAGCTACTGTCCTGACTGGTGATATCGGTCAGACAGGCGATATAACGAAAATCTTTAATCAATCCCTGCACCAGGTGCGAAGGCGGTTGGTTCAGTTTGACAATATCCTGATCGGCGGTATCGGGTAATGACATCAGCGCATGCGCATCATTCGGATGGGTCCGTTGCACCACCAGATGAAACACCCGCCAACTGGTTTTCTGCGCACCAAAGCCAAAAAAAACGTTTTGTAACTCGGGGAGTTGCGTTAATTCTTCGGCAGTCGCACTGTAAAAATACAATTTGCCTTTGGCGGCATGGGTAAAACAATACAATAAGGTGGACCGTTCAGCTGGCGCTTTTTGCAAACAGGTTTTTAATCTTTTGCCGGATAAAAGCTGGATCAAGGTCGATTGTTGCCGCTCATCCTGAAAATACTGCACATTTTGTCGGTTATTTTCCGTGGTCATAGCGCAGACGGGGACTGGCAAGCCTTCGCGCACGGCCAAAAATACCGGCAATGAACTGATCCTGGGCAGATAGAATTGTTCGTAGCCTTTGACGACCACCGCATCCAGCGTATTGTCCAAATTGACTTTATAGCGGCGTTTGTTGCCGTGAATAAACTGGCGTAAAAACTCGCTAAAGCCGTGCTCTTCGTCTACCGGTAGTCGTTTAACCCGGACATATTGCGAACGGTCAACCAATTCAGTGTCAATCACCTGATATGGCACACCATGATTGAAACCCAGGGCAAATTCTTGCTCCAGCCCTTTGAATAAAATGGCAATTTTTTGCCCAGAAGCCAGTCGTCTACTGCTTGGGATCTTTAGTTTGCTGCCAGATACCGATAAATCGACGGTGCTGGCATGAAAATTTTCACCGTTTTCCAATTCAACTTCGATATCGATGGTGAAGTTCATCCGCTCTTCACCCCGGCTACAGTAACTAGCAAATTGTACCAGGGAAGGGCCGGTTTTTTCGCTTTCTGGCTCGATGATTTCCTGCGGCATGCTGACCGGTTGGCTTGGGTCGCCGCTGATCACCGCTTGCATCCGTTGTTCGGTCAGTTGCTTATGCCGCACCCGGTAATTGTTGTCGGTATTGGTTACTTCTTCATATAAACCAACGGTATAACGGCCATATTTTTTTAAACCCCGTTCAAAGGCTTTAATGGCGGTATCGTCCATGTAATGGGTTTTGCCGGCAAATTCAAAAGGCCGTACTTCACCGTCTACTTTGCCTCTGAGATCAATATAATAACCGCATGGCTGCGCCAGCCGTTTCAGTTCCATCTTCAGCAGGAATTGTTTCGGTTTTGGCATATCGGCAGTCAAAAGCGAAAACACCTCGGCAAACTCACTGGTATTGACCAAGGGGGTTAAGCGTTCGATCACGCCGATATAAGGTTGGAGATCGGGTGTCGTCATCTGAGTTGGGTCTGCCGCATCAATACTGCTTGTTGTGATACCATGTATAACATTAAAAGCAAATATTATGCCTTTCAATCGTTTTGGTGCAAATAATGGCGAAAATTAAAACTGCGTATGTATGTAATGATTGTGGCGCGGACTTCGTACGTTGGCAAGGTCAATGTTCGGAGTGCGGAGCCTGGAATACGATCAGTGAAGTCAGAATGCCGGCGGTCAGTGCCAAAACCAGTCGCAGTGGTGGTTATGCCGGGGCGACAGTTGCCAAGGTGGTGAAGCTAGACCAGGTCGATTTACAGGATGTGCCTAGATTTAGCTCTGGCTTTGCTGAATTTGACCGGGTGCTGGGCGGCGGTATAGTGCCAGGTTCTGCCATTCTGATTGGCGGTAGTCCTGGCGCTGGTAAAAGTACCTTATTGCTGCAAATCATGTGTTATCTGGCTGCACAAGGACCCGCGTTGTATGTCACAGGTGAAGAATCCTTGCAACAAGTGGCCCTCCGTGCACACCGCTTGGGCTTGCCGACCAGTCAGTTGAGTATGCTGGCGGAAACGCAGGTTGAAACTATTTGTCAGTTGGCGCAGCAGGAAAAACCACGCATTATGGTCATCGACTCGATTCAGGTGATGCAGATGATGGATATTCAGTCAGCGCCTGGTAGTGTGTCACAAGTGCGGGAAAGTGCAGCTTTTCTGACGCGTTTTGCTAAACAGCAGCAAGTTGCGGTGATTATGGTCGGCCATGTCACCAAAGACGGTTCGCTGGCCGGGCCAAAAGTGTTGGAGCACTGTATTGATTGCTCTGTGATGCTGGAAGGGGATGGCGATAACAGATTCCGCACTTTGCGTGGTACCAAAAACCGCTTTGGTGCTGTCAATGAACTTGGTGTCTTTGCCATGACGGGGCAGGGCATGAAAGAAGTGAAAAACCCATCGGCTATTTTTTTAAACCGTGGCAAAGAAGAAGCTGCCGGGAGTCTGGTGATGGTGTTGTGGGAAGGTACAAGGCCGCTACTGGTGGAAATTCAGGGCTTGGTCGATTATTCGCCGCTGAATAATCCCAGAAGGGTGACAGTGGGGATGGAGCAAAACCGTTTATCCATGTTATTGGCTGTGATGCACCGCCACGCCGGTATTCAAATGTCGGATCAAGACGTGTTTGTCAACGTGGTTGGTGGTGTCAAGGTCAATGAAACGGGCGCCGACTTAGCCACTTTACTGGCGCTGGTGTCCAGTTTTCGCAATAAGGCGTTGCCAATTGAGCTGGTAGCTTTTGGTGAAGTGGGGCTTTCCGGTGAAATCCGACCGGTACCAAGTGGTCAGGAGCGGTTACGGGAAGCGGCAAAACATGGTTTTAAAAGGGCGATAGTGCCGGCGGCGAATGTGCCGAAAGAGCCGATTGCTGGCATGACCGTGATTGGCGTGCATAAACTGAGCGAAGCGTTGGAAGCTTTATAAAAGAATAAAACCAAGGTTGTCGGAAACAACCTTGGTTTTGGTGCACTGATGCTTGTGGTTAGTTGGCTGCCAATTCCGGGAAGTTGGCCGTTAACACTTGTTTGGCATCATCTCGCAACTTGGTCAGGCCTAGTTTGTCGTAACTGTCGACCATCAATTGCAGTGCCTGTGGTACATGTTGAGAATCCCGATGGAATTCAACAATATATTTAGCTCTGTTGGCAGCTGCCAGGTGAGCACCACGGCGGCTGTAATAGTCAGCAATGATCAGTTCATGCCGTACCAGTTTATCTTTTATTTGATACATTTTGGCCTGACCGTCGGCCGCGTAACGGCTGTTTGGGAAGGTCGTTGTCAGAATTTTAAAGTCATCAAAGGCTTGTTTGGTGCTGGCGATGTCACGATCCGCCCGGTCGACGCCAAAAAATTCCTGGAAAGTATTGTCATCCGCTTTCAGATTGGTCAGACCACGCATGTAATAAACATAGTCCAGATCCGGATGATTCGGGTTTAACCGGATAAAACGGTCTATACTGGCCAGACATTGTTTATTATCACCACTTTGATGATAGGCATAGATTAAATCCAGTTGCACCTGACGGGCAACAGGACCAAACGGAAACCGGCTTTCCATCGCTTTGAGTAATTCAATAGCCCGGCTGTATAAGCCTGAGTCGAGAATTTCTTTAGCATCGTTATAAGCGGCTTGAGCAGTCTGGTTCGTATTAATCAGTTGCTCTTCTTTTTTGTTACCGGCGCAAGCGCTGATGGCGGCAGAAATACATAAAACTACTAAAAATTTAGCTTTCATTGAAAAATCCACTACTACTTCAGCCAACTGGCTGTCTAGTCGTTCATAAAATCGTTAAAATAAACGCAATACACCGATTCTAACCCAGACTGTTCGGGTATGCACACAGGATAACTGGTTCCGACATGACAAAACAGATAAAACTTGCAGAAATTGTACCTGACCATCTTTACGGTAAACGCTTAGATCAGGTTCTGGCAGAAATGTTCCCTGATTATTCGCGATCGCGGATAAAAGAATGGATTTTAGCCGGCTGGGTCAATATTAACGGCCGTTGCTGTGATGTGCCACGGGAAAAATTACTCGGTGGTGAGAAAATTGACATCAATGCCGAGCTGCCAGAAGACGAAAGATTTGAAGCTGAACCGATTGAACTTAATATCGTGTATGAAGATGAACATATTCTGGTGATCAATAAACCGGCTGGTTTAGTGGTGCATCCAGGGGCTGGTAATCATGATGGTACATTGCTGAACGCATTATTGCATCATTGCCCAGGCATTGCGGAAGTCCCCAGAGCCGGGATTATTCACCGCTTGGACAAAGACACCACAGGTCTGATGGTGGTTGCGAAAACCATCCCGGCGCAAACGCATCTGGTCGAGATGATGCAAAACCGCGAAATCACCCGCGAATATGAAGCCATTGCCCATGGCGCTATGACGGCTGGTGGTATGGTGGATGAACCGATTGGCCGTCATCCGACCAAACGGACCCATATGGCGGTCACGTCCAGCGGTAAACCTGCGGTCACCCATTATCGGGTGATGGAAAAATTCCGTAACCACACCCGGCTGCGGTTGCGGTTAGAAACGGGGCGGACGCACCAAATCCGGGTGCATATGACCTATATCAACTATCCGCTGGTCGGGGATCCGGTGTATGCAGGTCGGCCAAGACCACCACGTAAAGCCGATGAAAAGCTGCTTGTGGTGCTACGAGCCTTTAAACGCCAGGCGCTGCATGCCGCAATGTTAAGGCTGGCACATCCTATTACCGGCGAATTGTTGGAATGGCATGCACCAATACCGGCCGATATGGTTGAACTGACGCTGGCGCTGCGGGAAGATACTGCAATCCACGGCATGGATAATCAATAAGGAAGCTTAGCCATGAGCGCAGCAACAGACTGGATCACGCCAAACTGGCCGGCACCAGCCACAGTGCGGGCGGTCTCAACCAGCCGCAGTGGCGGCGTCTCGACATGCGTATTTGCCAGTCTGAATTTGGGCAACCATGTCAGCGATGATCCGGCACTGGTGGCTCAAAACCGTCAGTTGCTGCAACAACAAGCCCGGCTACCTGCAACGCCAGCTTGGCTCAATCAGGTCCATGGCATCGAAGTGCTTGATTTAGACCATTGGCATGGCGAGTTGGTCAGTGCTGACGCCTCGGTCAGTCGACAAGCTGGTCAAGTGTGTCTGGTGATGACCGCTGATTGTTTGCCAGTGTTATTTTGTGACCGGCAAGGCACTCAGGTTGCGGCTGCGCATGCGGGTTGGCGTGGCCTGTGCGATGGCGTGCTGGAACAAACAGTGGCGACCTTTGCCGAACCAGCCCAAGTGCTGGCTTGGTTGGGGCCAGCCATTGGCCCGACCGCATTTGAAGTGGGCGCTGAAGTCAGAGCCGCTTTTTTAGCCAAAGATGCTGCCGCCAATCGGGCTTTTGTGCCACAAGGTCAAGGTAAATATTTGGCTGATCTGTATTTATTAGCCCGAATGCGGTTACAAGCGGTTGGTGTGACGGCGATTTATGGCGGCGATTTATGTACTTACAGCGCTCACAAACGCTTCTTTTCCTACCGGCGGGATGGCCAGACCGGTCGTCAGGCCAGCCTGATTTGGTTACAAGCAGCAGAATGAGTGTTGAAAGATTGACGCAAGTCAATTTTTTGACGTTTATTGCTTGAAAATACAACAGCAGGTCACCATCTTAAAAAGCACATCGCTGTTACTCTTGGAGACAAGCTTATGCGTTTAGAAAGATTCACCAGCAAATTTCAGGAAGCCATTGCCACAGCGCAGTCGTTAGCGCTGGGCCGTGACCATCAGTTTATTGAACCCGTCCATCTGCTGCATGCGTTGCTGAATCAAGAAGGCGGCAGCGTGCGGGATTTACTCAGCAAAATTGGCGTCAACCTGCATGATTTACGGTCTAAAATCAGCCAGTCGATTGAACGCTTGCCAAAAGTGGAAGGCACCGAAGGCAATTTGCAACTGTCTGCAGGCATGATCAATATGCTGAACTTGTGCGATAAACTGGCACAAAAACGTAAAGATCAGTTTATTTCCAGTGAGTTGTTTGTGCTGGCTGCTTGTGACGATAAAGGCGAATTAGGCGCGTTATTTAAACAACTGGCGATCCATAAAGAGCAAGTGGAAGCTGCCATTGAACAAATGCGTGGCGGTCAAAAAGTCGATGATGCCAATGCCGAAGATACCCGTCAGGCGCTGACCAAATATACCATTGATTTAACCGCACGGGCTGAAGCTGGCAAATTGGATCCGGTGATTGGCCGCGATGAAGAAATTCGCCGTTGTATTCAGGTGCTGCAACGCCGCACCAAAAACAACCCGGTGTTGATTGGCGAACCTGGTGTCGGTAAAACTGCGATTGTCGAAGGGCTGGCACTGCGCATTATCAACCGCGAAGTACCGGAAGGATTGAAAAACAAGCGGGTATTGTCGCTGGATCTGGGGGCTTTACTGGCCGGGGCGAAATATCGTGGCGAATTTGAAGAGCGTTTAAAAGCGGTGTTATCTGAGCTGGCGAAAGAAGAAGGCCAGGTCATTCTGTTTATTGATGAAATTCATACTATGGTCGGTGCTGGCAAAGCCGATGGTGCTATGGATGCTGGCAATATGCTCAAACCTGCGTTAGCGCGTGGTGAGCTGCATTGTTTAGGGGCCACTACTTTAGATGAATATCGCAAATATATCGAAAAAGACGCCGCACTAGAGCGCCGTTTTCAAAAAGTGCTGGTCGAAGAGCCTTCGGTGGAAGATACCATTGCGATTTTACGCGGCTTAAAAGAACGATATGAGTTGCATCACGGTGTGGATATCACAGATCCAGCCATTGTTGCAGCGGCCACCTTGTCACACCGTTATGTCAGCGATCGGCAATTGCCGGATAAAGCCATTGATTTGATTGATGAAGCTGCGTCCAGTATCCGGATGCAGATGGACTCAAAACCGGAAGAGCTGGATAGATTAGAGCGCCGCATTATTCAGTTGAAACTGGAAGATAATGCATTGTCGAAAGAAACCGATGACGCCAGTAAAAAACGCCGCGACTTTATTATCGAACAAATTCGAGAGCTCGATGCTAAATACAACGAACTGGATGAAGTTTGGAGTTCAGAAAAAGCCGCCTTACAAGGCACCCAGAGTATTAAAGCCGATTTAGAACAAGCCCGACTCGATATGGAAGTGGCGCGCCGGGCCGGTGATTTAAACCGGATGTCGCAACTAAAATACGAGCGTATTCCTGAACTGGAGAAACGGCTTGATTTAGCCGCCCAGGCTGAAATGCATGAAATGACTTTGCTGCGAAATAAAGTCACTGAGGTTGAAATTGCTGAGGTGTTGTCCAAAGCCACCGGCATTCCGGTCAGTAAAATGCTGGAAGGTGAGCGGGATAAACTGTTAAAAATGGAGCAATCACTCGGCCAACGGGTGATAGGTCAGACTGAAGCAGTATTGGCAGTGTCCAATGCCATTCGCCGCTCCAGGGCAGGTTTATCGGATCCGAACAAACCGATAGGTTCATTCCTGTTTTTAGGCCCAACCGGCGTGGGCAAAACTGAACTGACCAAAGCCCTGGCGCATTTCCTGTTTGACAGTGAAGATGCCATGGTGCGGATTGATATGTCCGAATTTATGGAAAAACATGCGGTCTCAAGACTGGTCGGGGCACCACCTGGTTATGTCGGTTATGAAGAAGGTGGTTATCTGACCGAAGCCGTGCGGCGGCGGCCATATTCGGTGATTTTGCTCGACGAAGTGGAAAAAGCACATCCGGATGTGTTTAACATTCTATTGCAAGTGCTGGATGATGGCCGGTTGACTGATGGTCAGGGCCGCACTGTCGATTTTAAAAACAGTGTGATTATTATGACCTCCAACCTGGGTTCTGATTTAATTCAGGAACATTATCACGAGCAGAGCTACGAGCAGATGAAGTCGATGCTGATGGGCGTGCTGGCGCAACAGTTCAGACCTGAGTTTTTAAACCGGGTGGATGAAACTGTAGTGTTCCATCCGCTGGACCATGTTCAGATCAAAAATATCGCCAGCATTCAGTTGCAACGGTTACGGCAACGGTTGGCGGATCGGCAGCTTGAGTTGGATGTATCCGAAGCTGCGCTGGAGCAAATTGCCGCCGTTGGCTTTGACCCGCTGTTTGGCGCCAGACCGCTGAAAAGAGCCATTCAGCAGTATGTGGAAAACATTTTGGCTCAATCCTTGTTGCGTGGTGAAATTCTACCGGGTAGCACTGTGCTGATTGATGTTGCAGACGGCCGCTTTGTGGTCAGTAGTAGAGTTCAGCATTAAGCTCGTCACAAAAAAACCGCCAGCATGATGCTGGCGGTTTTTTTAGTTGAAATGATGATATACAACGGACTTATCCGGCGATTTTAACCAAAAGTTTTATTCAGGTTGGTCAGTTCGGAAGCTTTCTGATGCAAGCCGTCACTGTTTTCAGCGACCACTGCCATATTACCGCTATTACGTTCGGCAATATGCTGAATATCCTGCACATGACCGGCTACTCTGGCGGCAACATCACTTTGCTGAGCAGTCGCGGTGGCGATTTCGGCTGAAGCGGCGGCGATTTGGTCCACCATACGGACGATGTCATTGAGTTGCAGTTCGCTGTGATGGCTTTGTTGTACACAGCTATCGGCCTGCTCACGGCTTTTCAGCATCACTTTGCCCCAGTTCAGCAAGGTTTGTTGAATTTCACCAATTGAGCGTTGGATTTGTTCGGTCGCTTTATGGGTGCGGGATGATAATGCCCGGACTTCATCGGCAACGACCGCAAAACCACGACCATGTTCACCAGCGCGGGCGGCTTCAATCGCAGCGTTTAGTGCCAGTAAGTTGGTCTGATCAGCAATACCCTGAATTTCGGTCATCACAGCACCAATCCGCTCAGCTTCCACGGCTAAGCCATCGGCAGTGCTGGCAGCACCATCCACTTCTTTGGCTAATTGCTGTACCGTACTGGCGGTTAATTGCATCGCTTGTTGGGCCAACTGACAAATTTCATGGGTGCTATGCACTTGTGCTGTGGTGTGTTCAGTGCGGCTGGAGATGTCACTGACGGTCTGGTTCAGTTCGGTGCTGGCCTGATGAATTTGTTTCAGTTGTTGTTGCTGCTGATCAATACCGAGGGTCGTTTGCGTCACAGCTTCAGCTAGCGTGTCGGCAATCAGACTGAGCTGGGAGGTACTGTCGCCGGTGCGGCCTAACACAGTGCTAATTTTGGCTTGTAATAATTGCAACTGGAAATCGGCCACGCTAAATGGACCAGTGCCACTATAAATAAACCGACTGACAGAGTCAGATTTATGTCGTAATGCCGTCAATTGCTGCGGGATCACCACCAATTCATCATAACAACACAACAGCAGCACTAAGGGCAGCAACAACACTGCGGCAAACCAGCCGGAAACATAAAGGCAACCTAGTACTGTGACTAACAGCGTAGCCGCCAGCGCCAGACTGATCCGGCGACCATACTGCATCCGCCAACCGCTCAGGGTTTTACCTTGTTGGATTTGGTTGTAGCATTGTTCAGCCCGCTGCACTAATTGCCGATCAGGTAAACGACGGACGGATTGATAACCAACCAATTGTTGTTGCTGGTAAATTGGCGTGACAAAAGCGTCCACCCAATAATAACGACCATCTTTACAGCGGTTTTTTACCATGCCGCGCCAGGATTGTTGTTGTTTCAGCGTCTGCCATAAATCAGCGAAGGCGGCTTTTGGCATCTCCGGATGGCGCACCATATTGTGATTTTTACCCACCAACTCTGCGGCGGTATAGCCTGACACCTGACAAAACGCCGGGTTAGCATAAGTAATGACGCCACGTAAATCTGTGGTTGAAACCAGTTCGATATTTTTATCAAACACCACTTCCTGATCTTGAGTATGCTGGTTACGTCTGTTCATAGTTTCGCTGACTTGGAGTTTAATTAAGCTGATGATACAGTAGTTTACTATAAAGTTGCTGAATAGCAGCAGAGAAAATAGGAACGCAGGCATGGCCATCGCCGCTATTATGACAAAAAAAGTTCTGACTATTACTGAGGATGCCTCAGTCGCTGCGTTACGGCCTTATTTTGTCGAAGCTAAATTTCAGCATGTGCCGGTGATTGATATCACTCACCGGTTGATTGGGATTGTGTCTGTGAAGGATTATTATCGGGCTTTAAGTCCGGTCGGTGATGCGGCTTCGGATAAGACCACTGAGTTATTTATCCAGAGTCGTAAAGTGAAGCATATTATGACCAGTCCGGTGATCAGCATCCGGCAGGACACAGCTGTTTTAGCTGCAGCTAGTTTGTTACTGGAAAAAAATATCAGTTGTTTGCCAGTGGTCGATGAACAGCAACGACTGATTGGTATTGTGTCCTGGAAAGATATTTTGCGATTAATTGTTCGTGCTCAGCACAAAAGACAACGCAGAGCGGAAGAAGAAGAATAAAGCGTGGTTTGATTAGTGTGGCGACCTTGTTTTTTAGCACGGTTTGCCCAATGATCCGGCGACACCATCCCTAGAAGGAATGCACTTGAGCCAATTTCTGCTTGATCGTATCGCTGCTGTGCAAGCGGCTGACTGGAATCAACATATCACCGGCATTCGCCGGGGTATTGAACGTGAAACGCTGCGGATTAAGCCCGACGGCAGTTTATCGCAACAGGATCATCCACCTGCCTTGGGCTCGGCGCTGACACATCCACTGATCACAACCGATTTTTCGGAAGCTTTGCTTGAATTTATTACCCCAGCGCAGTCGGATATTGCCACGACTATCCGTCAATTAACCGATATCCATCGTTTTGCCATCCGTCAGCTTGGTGCTGAACGTTTAGGTTCCGGTAGTATGCCTTGTTTTATCCGGCATCAGGATGAAATCCGGCTGGCCTATTATGGCAAGTCGCATGTCGGACGGATGAAAACTGTTTACCGGCAAGGGTTAAAGAATCGTTATGGCAGCATGATGCAGGCCATTAGCGGGGTGCATTTTAATTTCTCCATCCCGACCGAATTCTGGCAGGGTTATCAACAGTTGCTCGGTGATCAGCAGCCGTTACAAGATTTTATCTCAGCGCAATACCTTGGCCTTATTCGCAATTACAAGCGTTATGTCTGGTTGATTGTCTATCTGTTTGGTGCCTCACCGGCGATGTGCAGCTCGTTTTTGCAAGGCCGTAGCAGTCCGTATCCGTTTCAGCCTTTAGGTAAGGGTAGTTTGTATTTGCCTTATGCCACCAGTCTGCGAATGAGTGATTTGGGGTATACCAACAGTGCGCAGTCGGCGCTGAATGTCAGTTATAACAATCTGACCGATTATGTAGCAGGGTTACAGCAGGCCATCAGTACCCCTTCTGCCGAATATGCCGACATCGGTGTGAAAGTCGATGGCGAATATCGCCAGCTCAATGCCAATATTCTGCAAATTGAAAACGAGTTTTATTCGACGATTCGACCCAAACGCACCACCAAATCCGGTGAAAGGCCAACCTGTGCTTTAGCCAAACGCGGTATCGAATATATTGAAGTGCGGGCGCTGGACGTTAATCCGTTTAGCAATATTGGTATCAGTGCCGAGCAAATGCGCTTTTTGGATATTTTCCTGCTGTATTGTCTGCTGGAACATAGTCCTGCTATGTCAGCGGCTGAACAGGCGCAGGTGGACCAGAACCTGCGTAAAGTAGTGACTGATGGTCGCCGGCTGAACCTAGAATTATTGCAAGATGGTCAGCCTCGACTGATGCAGGACTGGGCTGAGCAGTTATTTGCCGATTTAATGCCATTGGCGCGCTGGCTCGATCAAGCCCATGCACCTGCCACTGATGCAGTGCAGTCGACAGCCTATCAGGATGTGATGAAACAGTTTTACCTCAGTTTACTCGATCCGGCACAAACCTTTTCTGGCAAAGTGCTCAATCAACTGTTGGCGGCGCAGCATGATAACAGCAGCGTCAGTTTGCAATTGTCGGAGCAATACCGGCAGCAACTGCTGACATCAGACTATCAGTATTATTCCGAGGCTGAATTTCAGCAGTGGGCAACTGAGTCAGTGGCAGCACAGCAGCAGATTGAAGCGGCTGATAGTGGCAGTTTTGACGATTACCTGACGCAATATTTTGCTGAAAATGCCCTGACTGAGTGTCAGGGCTGAGCTGAAGAAAACGTCGGGCAAAAAAACGGCCACAACAAGTGGCCGTAAACTAAGGATAAGAGAATCCAGGGATGAAAACAAAAACTTGGTTGCGTCCGTGCAGCAAGTTAGAAGCGAATCACTGATAAAAGTTCAGCACTTGGCAGAAAAAATAAATTATTTTTCTGCCAAGTGACAATGTCCACCGAAAGGCTGGTCAGGGGCTGTGCTTATTCCACTTGACGTTGGGGCGTCAGCCGCACGGTTTTAATCATATTATCCTGCACTTCCAGAATTTCCATCGGATAACCCAGCAGCTTAAGGCCTAAATTGCTTTGCGGTATTTCTTCCAGGTATTCAAGGATCAGGCCATTCAAGGTTTTCGGACCATCCAGCGGGAAATTCAGCTGCATTTCCCGATTTAGATCTCGCAGGTTAATACTGCCATCGACCAGGAAAGAACCATCTGGCTGTGGCTGGATTTCTTCACTATTTTGCTCGGCAATATGGGTGGTGAATTCGCCAACCACTTCTTCCAGAATATCTTCCAGTGTCACTAGCCCCTGAATATCGCCATATTCATCCACCACCAGTCCGATCCGTTCTTTCGAGCTTTGGAACTTCACTAATTGGGTATTCAGCGGTGTGCCTTCCGGAATAAAGTAAATATCATTGACCGAGCGTAGTAGGGTGGCTTTGGTCAGTTGTTCTTTTAATACCAGCCGCATAATGTCACGCGTGTGTAAAAAGCCAAGCGCATCGTCAATGTTGTCGCGATACAATAAAATCCGGCTGTGTTGGGTATTGGCTAACTGGCGCACAATGTCTTTCCAATCATCGTTGATATCGATGCCAGCCAGTTCATTACGCGGGATCATAATATCTTCTACTGTAGCATTTTCCAGATCCAGCACCCCCACCAGCATATTCTGGTGTTCCTGCGGTAACATAGCGCCAGCTTCATGCACCACGGTGCGCAGCTCTTCACTGCTCAGGCTATGGCCATGATGATGTTCGGTACTGACGCCAAACAATTTCAGGAAATTATTACAAATCCAGTTCAGTAACCAAACCAGCGGATACAGTATTTTCATCATGGGTTGCAGCAGAACTGAGCTTGGATAAGCCACCCGCTCCGGATGGATAGCTGCTAGTGTTTTGGGGGTGACTTCGCCAAAAATCAGAATCACGATGGTTAGCACAAAACCGGCGATGACAATACCGAAGTCGCCATACAAGCGCATCCCGATAATAGTGGCGATTGAAGAAGCCGCTACATTGACCAGATTATTGCCAACAAGGATCAGTCCAATCAGTCGATCACGCCGATTCAACAGCGAGGTGACCCGCTTCGCGCCTGGGTGATTTTCATTACAGAGGTGTTTTAGCCGGTAAGGGTTAACCGACATCATGCCAGTTTCGGTGGCAGAAAAATAAGCAGAGCAAAGTACCAGTACACCCAGGATAATAAACAAGGTGCTGGTCGATATATCGTCCAAGAGTATAAACCTGTGTAGCCGCAGAACCCTATTTAATAAGCTAAAGCGGCCTTTTAGTCAAGAATTACAACCGTTCGAGCAGGATTTCCCGTACAAAACGGCTGCCGAAGTACGCCAGCGTCAACAATAGGCTGGCAGCAATCGTCAAACCGTTGGCAATCCGGCCTCTCCAACCGAGCCGGGCATGACCAATCAGCAACAGGCTGAACAATAAAAACGCCAGCAGGCTTAACACGTTTTTATGCACATTGTGCCTGGCAAACCAGTCTTCAGTGAAAATGGCGCCGCTTAATAGGGTCAGTCCCAGCAGTAAGGTTCCGAGCAACACCAGCCGGAATAATAATTGTTCGGCTTGCATTAAAGGCGGAAAGACCGAACCGGTTTGCAGTGGGCTTTTTTGTTTCAGCCGCTGGCTGATGTAACTGACCTGAAAGGAATACAGCGTGGCCATTATCAGCATCACATAAGCAATAAAGGCCACAATGACGTGCAGTAACAACCAGGGATTTTGTTCAAAATGGTGCACTTGTTGACCAGCTGGCAACAGCCCAACCGCGAGTTGCACTAAGGCGGCAAATCCAAACACCATAGGTAATAACAAAGTGATGGGCGTCCGTAATGCGGCCAGGGTAAAGGATAAGGTGATTAACCAGCAGACCAGTGAGCTGACATTGATCAGACTGAAATTCTGACCGTCCATGGCAAACATCGACTGACTGAGTCCGAGCATATGCAGCACAATGCCGATTGTGGCGGCCGAAAACACCAGTTTTAACTGTGGACCTTGCGGATGATACAGCCGTTGTGCCACTGCCACAGTGGCAAACAGATAACAAATAAAAGCAATTAAAGGTAACAGCGCGAAAGACATGCGAATAATTCCAATTTAAGGCGCGAAAAGCTATTGTATTGCAAGCTTTGCAAGAATGACAGAGCCAACGGCTGACGGCAGCCACTTGCTCGGTTATAATCACCGCCATTTTGACATTCGTGGTAACAAAACATGTTTGAAAACCTGTCCGATCGTTTAACCCGAACACTGAAAAATATCAGTGGTCGCGGCCGCTTAACCGAAGACAATATTAAAGAAACGCTGCGTGAAGTGCGGATGGCATTGCTGGAAGCGGATGTCGCTTTGCCAGTGGTGCGGGATTTTGTTCAGCAGGTGAAAGAGCGTTCGGTCGGTCTGGAAGTCAGTAAAAGCCTGACGCCGGGGCAGGAATTTCTAAAGATTGTCAAAAAAGCTTTAGAAGAGGCCATGGGCGAAGCCAACGAAGAGTTGGCGTTGAATTCGCAACCGCCTGCTGTAGTGCTGATGGCCGGTCTGCAAGGGGCGGGTAAAACCACTTCAGTCGGGAAACTGGCGCGCTTTTTAAAAGAGCGGAAAAAGAAAAAAGTGATGGTGGTGTCCGCTGACGTCTATCGTCCGGCGGCCATTAAACAACTTGAAACCCTTGCCAAAGAAGTGGCAGTTGAGTTTTTCCCAAGTGATATCAGTCAGAAACCAGTCGATATTGTCAACGCTGCGATTAGCCAAGCGCGGCTGGGCTTTTATGATGTGTTATTGGTGGATACGGCCGGTCGTTTGCACGTAGACAGTGAAATGATGGATGAAATCAAAGCATTACATGCAGCGATTAAACCTATCGAAACGCTGTTTGTGGTGGATGCCATGACAGGTCAGGATGCGGCGAACACGGCCAAAGCCTTTAATGAGGCGTTGCCACTGACCGGGGTGATCCTGACCAAAGCGGACGGTGACGCTCGCGGTGGTGCTGCGTTATCGATTCGTCATATCACAGGCAAGCCGATTAAATTCATTGGGATGGGCGAAAAATCTGATGCTTTAGAGCCATTCCATCCAGACCGCATTGCGTCGCGCATTCTTGGCATGGGCGATGTGATGAGTTTGATTGAAGAACTCGAGCAAAAAGTCGACAAAGATCAAGCTGCCAAAGTTGCTGCCAAAATGATGAAAGGGCAGGGCTTTAGTCTGGAAGACTTTCGTGATCAACTGGTGCAAATGCGCAATATGGGCGGCATGATGTCGATGCTGGACAAGCTGCCAGGCATGAAAAATCTGCCGGCTGGTGCCAAAGATCAAGTCAACAACAAACAATTTGGCAAAATGGAAGCCATTATCAATTCGATGACGCCCAAAGAGCGGCAATTTCCGGATTTGATTAAAGGCTCACGTAAAAAACGCATTGCCGCCGGTTCCGGCACTCAGGTACAGGATGTTAATCAGTTGCTGAAGCAGTTTACTCAGATGCAGAAAATGATGAAGCAGATGAGTGGCAAAGGTGGCTTGATGAAAATGATGCGTGGTCTCGGCGGTAAATTACCACCTGGGATGTTACCCCCACGCTAAATACAGCATCAATCAATGCTCGCTCTGTAAAAAGCTGCCCTCGGCAGCTTTTTTGCTCCTCAACCGCAGTCTACTGCTGTGGTGTGCGTTTGCTTCCATCTCGCTTCTGCCCATCCCAGTCTGGCTGTCGGGCTGATATCGACACCAGATCTGCGTTGGTGACAGTTTTTTTTCCTTGCCGAAACGCCTTGCTGGCAAGCTTGTCAAGAGCTTATCCACAGACTTATCTACTGGCTAAATCGGCTGCAAAGCCTGAAAATTCTTGCATTCGGGGAAAAAATGCGTACAATTCGGCGTCCCTGTGGTTTGACTGCAGGGATTTTTATTTCAATAAAACCTGAACGATTGATTTAGAGGACGGTATGGTAACTATTCGTTTACAACGTGGTGGCGCGAAAAAGCGTCC
>CAZGHW010000071.1:0-15476 GCA_964525695.1 uncultured Rheinheimera sp.
CCCTCGCCGGTTTTCAAGACCGGTGCATTAAACCACTCTGCCATCTCTCCGCGATGGACGGCATAATAAAAACTCTGTCGAAACTTGTAAAGTGGTTTTTCAAATAACCTTGTCTGTTTGCTCAGCTTTTCAGCAAAAAACTGCTACTTGCTGTTTTTTAGTGCAATGATGACAAAACCCAAAGCATCAGGCCTGACAGCACCGGCAGAACCCACTACAATAGCGCCACCTTTGATAGCGCAACACTCGGCTGTTTTGTTATGACACAAAAACGTATCTATGTCGCTTACACCGGCGGCACCATCGGGATGCAACAATCAGCCAATGGCTATATCCCAGTGCCAGGCTTTTTATCCGCCACAGTGAAAGCCATGCCGGAGTTTTACCGGCCAGAAATGCCTCATTTCGATATTCATGAATACCATCCGGTGATCGATTCATCGGATATGACACCAGCACACTGGCTACATATTGCCGAAGATATCCGCAAAAATTACCAACTTTATGATGGCTTTGTGGTACTACACGGTACAGATACCATGGCGTATACTGCGTCCGCCTTATCCTTTATGCTGGAAAATCTGGCCAAACCTGTGATTGTGACCGGCTCACAAATCCCACTGGCACAATTGCGTTCCGATGGACAGGTTAATTTACTCAATTCGTTATATCTGGCTGCCAATTATCCTATTGCCGAAGTGGCGCTGTATTTTAACAATCAATTGTTTCGGGGTAACAGGGCCACCAAAGCTGACGCTGATGGTTTTAATGCCTTTGCCTCACCAAATTTTCCGCCGCTGCTACAAGCTGGTATTCATATTGACCTGCTGTCAGGCCAATTGGCGGCCGCGCCAGAGCCAACAGCACAACTAAAAGTTGCGCAAATCACGCCACAACCAATCAGTGTCGTGACCTTATACCCTGGTATTAGTGTAGATGTGATCCGTAATATGGCGGCGGCACCTGTGCGGGCCCTGATTATCAAATCTTATGGCGTCGGCAATGCGCCGCAAGCGCCGGCATTGCTGCAAGCACTGACGGATGCTGCCACACGCGGCACCGTGATTGTCAACTGCACCCAGTGCTTTAAGGGCAAGGTCAACATGGGGGGTTACGCCACTGGCAATGCCCTACGTCAATCCGGCGTGATCAGTGGTTTTGACATGACCTTAGAAGCGGCTTTAACAAAATTGCATTATTTGCTCAGCCAGCCGCTGAATGCCGAACAAATCCGGCAACAGATGCAAACCAATCTGCGCGGCGAAATGACGCTTTAACCCCTCAGATCGCCAGCTATGGTGAGTAAAAAGTCCACCACCAAAGCCGCTGGTTTTACATTTGCTACATAATAAAGGCCGCTCAGCGGCCTTTCTTCTAGTTACAACAGCATTAATCCGGCAGATATAACGCCCGCACCCGGCGTAAGAGCTCCTGCTCTTTTGGAGCAACAGCGCCAAACTGTAACCAACGCGCTAACAACTGTGGCTGGTTGATGCTTTCACCACTGTTATGTTTATCGGTTAATAACAACATCTGTACTTGTTGCCGTCTGGCAGTATCCGCTTGCGGTGACGCTACACCAGCCGCCCATTCCAACGCGAGCGTTAAATCAGCGCGACTTAACAATTTTTCCTGCTGCTGATTGAACACCAACCGGTAAATAGCCGGTAAATCCGCCAAGGTCGGAGCTGGCAGCGCCAAGGCATCAAACAACTGGCGCCAGTTGTCTTGTACCGCTGCGCCTGCTAATTGCTGTAACTGACTGTCCAGTTGTTGTAATAACTGCTGTTTACGTTGCTGTAAGGCTGCACTATCGGCCGTATCCAGCTGTTGCAGTTGTTGCTGTAATTGCCGCAGTGCACCAGCTTCTGAGGTTTGGGCCACAGCGTCGGTCAACTGTGCAAGTTCAGTGCTCACTTGCTGCACTTGCGCTTGCTGCTGTTGCTGCTGTTGTTGCCGCACGGCATCACGCTGGGCAAACCAACCATCACAAACGGCACGGAATTCAGTCCACAGTTGCTGATCTTGTTCGCGACCGGCAAAACCCAGTTGTTTCCACTGTTGTTGCAACACTTTTAATTGTGCCGCCACATTGTCCGTATTGTCCTGACTGGTTAAAGCAGTTGCAGTGGCAATTAATTGCTGTTTTGCCTGCGCGTTCTGCTGTTGACCCGCTTTTTGCATCTGTCGCAGCTGGTCAAGCAACTGCTGATACTGCGGTTGTAAGCTGGCATAAACTGCCTTCTCGACTTGGCCGCTAGCTTGCCACTCTTTAGTGGCCTGACTGAGCAATGCATCCAGAGCTTTGCCAGCCACACCTTCGCTGACAGCCGCCGCTAACCTGGCAATAATTTGCTGTTTTTGCTCGGCATGTAACAAACGTTCGGCATCTAATCTGGCGAAATGTTCCCGACAAGGCGCAAAGGCCTGTTCACATGCCAGATTAAAATCATCATTTAATTGTGCTTCCAGGGCGGCATCAGCGCGACCTAAGCTGTTCCAGACCGCACGGGCTTGCTTCACGGCGGCAGCCCGCTCTGTCGCGACCACCTCAGCTTGCTTGGCCAACTCTTGCATCTGGGCCAGTAATTCCTGCTTGCGCGGAGTGGCGATATAGGCTTGCAGTTCGGAGAGATCCTGGACCTGCTTCTCCAGCAGTTCTAAATCTTTACTCATCAGCTGTTGCTGCGAAACGGTTAAGGTCTGACAGTCAGCCTGAATACCTTTAAACAAGCCAAACAAGACATTAAATTTACCCGCCTGATGCAAGCGTTTAAATTCAGCCACCTTGGCTTTTAATTGCCGTAATTGTTTCTCTTGCTGTGCCACTATCGGCTCACAATGCTGTTGCCATTGTTGGCAAAGCTGCTGGTAGCTGGCGCTGAAACTGACCGGAAGATACTGTTGCAACAATTTACTTTGCCGCTGCCACTGTTGCTGCCACTGTTTAAAAGCCTGATAAGCCCCAGCGACATCCGCCTCTGCCACCGGTAACGCTTGAGCAGCTAATTCAGCCAGCAAACGCGCAGCTTGTGCCAAAGCTTCAGCCAGTGCAGGCAAACGTGCTAATTGCGCTGTCAGTTCCCGCACCGCTTTGTGTAATTGCTGCTGTTGCACCGCCGATAATGCGGCGGCACTGATTTGCTCAGACAACTGAGTGACGGCAGTGTGCAAGGCTTGTGCTTGTTCTAATTCGCCGGCAGCCAGTTGGCTGGTTAATTGTGTGGTCAGCATTTGTAATTGCTGGGCAAAATGGTCAAATTGTTGTTGTTGCTGTTGCAACTGCTGTTGCTTCTGCTGCTCAGCGGCCAAGGCCGCCAACCGCGGCAGCAAAGATTGCTCGGTCAGCGCGATAACTTTGTTGTACTTAGCAATAAATTCATCTTGTTCTGGTAAGCAAGCCAAATCCGGCACAAGTTGTTGCCATTCCTGCTGATGCTGCGCCAGTCGTTGCTGAATGTCAGCTACATCGGTTTTTTCACGTAATGAATTCAGTTTGGCTAATAACAACACCACTTGCTTACGCAGCCGCTCAGGTTTTTGCTTTTGTTCCAACCGCTCTGCCAACATCTGCTGCAAAGCGGTTGCCACTTCACCTTCAACCTGCCGACTGAGCTTGTCCAGTGCCTTGTCTTCTTTAATTAAGGCTAATAACGCGACCCGCTGCGCTGTGGTCAGCACCGGATCTGTGACCGCCGCAACATATAAATCTTCCCGGTCTAATCGCAGTAACAGCTGATATTTTAATGTGCTGTCGGTTTCAGCCTGCGCTAATTTCTCCAGAATACTGCTGCGATGACATTCTGCGATAAATTGCTGTTTCAGCTGCGCCGAGACTTTATTTTCCAGCAACATCTGAATTAATTGCTGTTCGGCAAATTGCTTTAACCGGTCAGCGGATTCATGTTTACTGGCTTGCCACCACAAAGAGAATTCATTCAGCCGTTCCAGTGCAGTGCGCCGCACCGCTTCAGCACCATCATTAAATGCCAGCTCATGTAAAATTTCTTTTTGTTGCGGTGTACTGTGATCAAGACTGGCGATTGCCAACTGACGTACTGCAGCATTTTCGTGCTGCCACTTTGGCTTGAACCAACGTTTAAAGATCATCGTGTGTAAACCTTGCAATTGTGTCGATCGGCGCTGCCGCAGGGGTAGCACTAGTAGAAAGTTGTTGTTTCATCTCGGCTTTGGATTTCAGTACCATCTGGCCATCAGCGCCAATGGTAAATGGCTCTTCTGAGCGCAGCACTTTGGCTTGATAAGCCATCACCAGTTGCATCGTCTGCGCATGTTGATCATCAGTTAACAACTGACCATCGGCCCAACGTCTGGTCGCAACGGCATCAACCAGTTTTTGATAAGTCTCATCGGACATTGCCGCGACGAGGGAATGAAAATCCATATTATTTTCTCTTGAACAACACGATACGGGCTTTCGTCACCACATACCACACACAACCAATCACCATGCTGATATTCACGGCATATAATTCCAATGAATCTTGCTCAGGTACCCGGTAATAATACCAACAGAAACTGCCTAAAAATATCACCAGCGCAATCATTGCCTGATTGTTCAGATTTTGGCTTTGCGCCAGTCTGTTATCGCGGCTGAACCTTTCTAATTGCTCTGGCGTTACTTCAGCCAAATTGCCACCGCACTTACCGCAGGTGGCCGCTTTATCGGAAACTTTTTGCTGACAATAAGGACAAGAAATAATAGCCATCTACATCACCTCTTTTAACCAGCGCACTATAAAGCAAAACGCTGCTGTTGCAAACCACCCTCAGACCAGACATGGCGGCAACAAACACGCTGGGCGGACCGGTGCTCATTCTGCCAGGGCCTTTGTACCAGGTACAGGCCCGGCGCACGGCAAGAAAAATGGCACCCGCAGGTGCCATTTTCAATCTGTGGGGTTAGAGCTTTTCAACCACGGCGCGAATGGCAATTAAGGTGTCCTGACCCAATTTCATTGAACGAACATCAGACCAGCCAAATTGCTCATCAGGCAGATTGGCATTGTCTTTAAATGGCATTTCAACGGTATAAGCCAGGCATTTGAACTGCTCCGCCACCCAGGTTGAAGCAATCGTCAGATTCGCTTGACCCGGCGCATCCAATTCATAGCCATATTGCGTCTGGAATTCAGGGGTCACTGCCAGCAAGGTTTGCTTAAACAGCGTTTCTAATGCCGCCATTTTGGCTGAATAGGAAGGCACACCTTCGGCACCTGCCACAAAATTGTATGGCAGATTTTCATCCCCATGAATGTCGAGGAACATATCAACACCCACTTCCAGCATTTTTTGCCGCACCAGAAACACTTCCGGGCTCTGTTGCATGCTTGGCGTCTGCCACTCACGATTAAGATTGACGCCAGCAGCATTGGTGCGCAGATGACCACGCACGCTGCCATCCGGATTCATATTCGGCACTATATAAAACACGGCTTGTTGCAATAATTGTCGAGCCACAGCGTCGTCTTCATCCAACAAACGGTCCAGCACACCTTCGATAAACCATTCCGCCATACTTTCGCCCGGATGCTGCCGCGCCGTGATCCAGATATTCTTTTTACCAATCGCTGGCTCGCCCACGATCAGTAAACTCATATCGCGGTTATCCAGGGTATTGCCAAGATCAACCAACTGACACATGCCACTGGCTTGTGCCTGGGCTAACAGGTCCTGGTGGCGCTCATAACTGTAAGGCGCAAAATAAGCAAAATACACCGATTCGGCTTCCGGATAATGATGGATCGTCAACGTCTGACCATCATATTCTGTCGGCACCCGAAACCAGGTTTCACGATCATAAGAAGCCACCGCCTGATAATCTTTCCAACCATCCGGATAGGCAGAAGTCCCAGCATTGGTAATGCGCAGTGTGTGAGGTTCAAAACTGGTCGAATGTAAACGGAAATGGAACCACTGATAAAAATCTGAATTGTGGTCCTTACGAATTGCCAGCTGGATATTATCCACACTGTCAGCCTGAATCACTTCAATATTACCGCTGTCAAAGTTACTGGTAATTTTCATCTGGTTAAATCCCGTCAAAACAAAAAGGAAGCGAGGTTATCACACTCAGCCCATGCTGCAAATGTCGCTGCGGCCTTTTCACCAAGCGGCGCGCTCAACGCAAGCTGGCAATCTGGATTGTTATTGAATCAATCAACCAGTCTGCTGCCTGGTAGATTGCAGCATAGAAAAAGCCGCTCAAAGCGGCTTTGTCATCAAACAGACTTAACGTGCTAATGGCAGGGTTGGATAAGCAATACCAGCCATTTCGTTCATCACCCGAATCACCTGAGTGCTGTAACCGAACTCGTTGTCATACCACACATACAACACACAGCGGTCGCCATCGACGATAGTGGCTTGTGAATCCACCACACCGGCATAACGAGAGCCGACTAAATCGCTGGACACAATCTCAGTTGAACTGGTGTAATCGATCTGGTCCTGCAGTTCAGAGAACAGCGACACCTTTTGTAAATATGCATTCAGCGCATCCCTGTCCGTTTCTTTTTGCAGATTTAATGACAAAATTGCCATCGACACGTTAGGCGTCGGCACCCGAATCGCATTGCCGGTCAATTTGCCTTTTAATTCTGGTAAAGCTTTGGCCACTGCTGAAGCTGCACCCGTTGAAGTGATCACCATGTTCAGAGGTGCAGCGCGACCACGACGCTCGGCTTTATGATAGTTATCAATCAGGTTTTGATCGTTGGTATAAGAATGCACAGTCTCGACGTGCCCATTACGAATACCATATTCATCATTTAATGCTTTCAGCACTGGAGTAATGGCATTGGTGGTACAGCTGGCCGCAGAGACAATGGTATCCTCGTTGCTGATCATCTTATGGTTGACCCCATAAACCACGTTCTTGACATTCCCTTTGGCCGGTGCAGTTAATAACACCTTGGCGGCGCCTTTGGCTTTGAAATGAATACTCAGTTCCTGATCATCTTTCCAAATCCCGGTATTATCCACCACCAAGGCATTTTCGATGCCGTACTGGGTGTAATCAACCTGATCGGGTGAATCGGCATAAATGACTTTGATAAAGGTCCCGTTCGCTTTGATGCCACCGTTTTCCTGATCGACCGTGATGCTGCCGTTGAATGGTCCATGAATAGAATCACGGCGTAATAAACTGGCACGTTTTTCTAAGTCGCCTTTACGGCCCCCCCGCACGACGACTGCACGCAGCCGCAGTTTAGCGCTTGGACCTGCCCGTTCAATCATCAACCGGGCTAACAACCGGCCGATCCGACCAAAACCATACAGCACCACATCTGTCGGTTTAATGTTGTCATCGTGATCTAACAAATCTTCCAGCTCACGGCGCAGATAGGCATCCAGCGAAGCCCCTTCAGCAGCATTTTTATAAGTATAAGCAAAAGCCAGTTTGCCTAAATCAATCCGGCCAGGTGCCAGATTCAACTTGCTGATGGCTTCCAGCACTGGGAAACTTTCACGTAAGCGTAATTTTTGTTGTTCGAAACGCTCAACAGTTTTGTGCGCTTTAATGATGTCAATGGTGGTGGCATTGACTAACGGTTTGCCATAGACCACCAGCTCAACCGCTTTGTTGCGGTACAAACGGCCGATGATCGGCTGCATGTTTTCAGCAATTTCCTGGCGTTCCTGCCAGCTGCGTTGATACTGTTCTTCGTGAGATAAAGTCATGCTGTTGCCTTTTACGTCATTCATTGATTCTGTTGAGGTACGGGTGCCTTGTTGCAGGCCGCTTATTGTAATTGAATCTGTAACCCTACAACAACAATTACAAAGGATTTTTTCGGCATTTTTGTTTAGACTCTACTGGTCCCGAACGGAGTTTGTGTATGAAAACAGCAGTTGTGTTGCTTGCGGTGCTGGCCTTGGCCGGTTGTACAGAAGAATTAACAGTCACCAAAATCTGTAAAGAAAAACCTGGTCTGTGCTCGGATTTGAATGAGGACTCCCATTGCAACATTCAGCGGCGAGAAGTCATTTTTGAACGTTATGCTGAAGCCAAATTACCTTCTGACAGCAATAAGTTTAAGTTATTGATTGGTTTTGAAAAATATTCAAAATGTATCGAGCTGGCGGCTGGAATTGAGCATATCAAGCTGAAAGAAAAAACCACCTCCAGGGTCAACGGTTATCTGACAAGTCTGGCACAGATCAAACGGCTGACCGAAGAAACGGTGAGCTCAGAAGATCCCAATCTGCTGTACTACCATTGGTCACGCCAACAAAGTCAGGTCCATTTACAGAAATTTTTGGCGGCTGAACAAGCCAAACAACTGGAAACCCCTGAACTGCAATTAGCACTGGCAAGTTATTACATCAAACGGGATTTAGCCAAAACAGTGCAGATTTTGCATCATGCACTGACACTTGCACCGGCTGACAGCAAGATTGATCCAGAGATTTACACCATTCTGACCACCATCTACTATAAACAAGGCAATTATCCGTTGTCATTTCATTGGGCCTTAGTGGCAGAAAATGCAGGTGTCGAACGGATTGAGTTTGCACTGATCCGCAAAGAGCTGAAACAGCAACAATTAGATATGCAACGGATAGAGCAAGCCGCAGATGCCACTATTGCCGCACTGGAACTGGGAAAATTTGTCGCGCCTGAGTTATAACATCAGCTGCCAGCGGGCAGCTGATTCATTCAACTTTGCTAAATTGCAATGAGACTGAGTTGACACAATACCGCTGACCTGTAGGCGCAGGACCATCGTCAAACACATGGCCCAGGTGCGCATCACAATGGGCACAGACAATTTCAGTCCGACGCATGCCATGCGATACATCTAATTGGTAGCGTACTTGCTCTGGTAAAGCCGCACTGAACGAAGGCCAACCACAACCGGCATCAAATTTGCTGTCAGAACTGAACAAAGGCTGCTGACAACACACACAATGATAAATACCGGTGTCAGTGTTGTGTAATAACGGACCACTAAAGGGAGATTCGGTCCCTTTTTGCCGGGTGATGTAAAACTGCTGTGCAGTTAATTGCTGCTGCCACTCTGCATCTGTTCGTTTCATCACCCGCTCCTGTTACTTAATTTTCACCATCAGACGATCTGGTTGACTCCAGTCGACATGAAAAAACTTCCCCTTGGCTTTATCTGTGCGCTCAAAGGTATGAGCACCAAAATAATCGCGTTGGCCTTGCAGTAAATTGGCTGGCAACACTGCTGTACGGTAGGAATCATAATAGCTCAGTGCCGAACTCAAGGCCGCCACCGGCACACCGAGTAAGGTAGCATCAGCCACAGCCCGGCGCCAGTTCATCTGGTAAACCGAAATTTGCTTGGCAAAGAACGGATCAACCAACAAGTTGGCCAGCTCATCATCACGCTCGTAAGCATCGGTGATCGACTGTAAAAATACGGCGCGGATAATACAACCGGCGCGCCAAATTTTAGCTATTTCAGCAAAATTCAACTGCCAACCGTGCTCAGCGGCCGCCGTTTTCATCAAATCAAAACCTTGGGCATACACACAGATCTTGGCGCAGTAGAGGGCATCATGCAATTGCCGGATCGCCAGATCCCGCATCGCTTCTGTTGGTTTATCCTGCACTGGACCTGCCAATAAGGTTGACGCCGCCACACGCTGCTCTTTTAAAGTGGAAATAGAACGGGCAAAAACAGCTTCAGCAATAGTCGGCGCCGGACAGCCAAGTTCCAGACTACTGACCGCAGTCCATAACCCGGTACCTTTTTGACCGGCTTTGTCCAGGATCACATCCACCAGCGGCAAGCCTGTTTCTGAATCTTTGGTGGCCAACACCTGAGCGCTGATTTCCATCAGGTAACTATTCAGAATACCTTGATTCCATTCTTTAAACACGGCGGCAACTTGTTGTGCCGTCATGCCAAGGGCATCACGCATCACCTGGTAAACTTCGCAAATCAGTTGCATATCAGCATATTCAATGCCGTTGTGCACCATTTTGACATAATGACCAGAACCACCAGGCCCAATATAGGTGGCGCAGGATTCACCTTCAGTCACCGGATTACCAGGTTCAAACCGTTCAATAGGCCGACCTGTGGTCGGATCAACTTTGGCGGCAATGGCACGCCAGACCGGCTCAATCCTGGTCCAGGCGTAAGGATCACCACTTGGCATTAAAGAAGGACCAAAACGGGCACCGACTTCTCCCCCAGACACGGCCGTGCTGAAGAAAATAAATTTACCTTCGTAGGTTTTTTCCCGGCGGACTGTATCAGTCCACAGACTGTTACCGGTATCAACAATAATGTCATCGGCCTGAATGCCAGCATCAATTAACTTTAAACAGACATCATCAACAGGTTTACCAGCGGGGACGGACAGAATAACTAAATGGGGGGAACTTAACTTGGCGAGTAACTCGGTGTAGGAACTGCAGGCAACCACTCTGCCCCCTTTCCCACCGGTTTCCAACTGGTCCTGCTGGATCACCGATTCGAGTTTTTTGTGGTCTAAATCAAAAGCGGCCACCCGATAACCATGATCTGCCAGATTCAGGATGAGATTCTTTCCCATCACGCCTGCGCCTACAAAACCAATATCACACTTTACTGTTGTGTCTGTCATCCAACCCTTCTCCGAAGTACCGGCACTGCAAAATGCCGGCGATTATACTGGAAAAGCCGCCGACAAAGCAGCTGTCGATGAAAAAGAATCTGCTGTTCCGACCATCTAAGCTGTTGTCGCCTGCGCAATTTGTGTCCGCAGCTTCTTTAATAAGCGCCCAATTCCAGCCAGATGGATAAAGAACAGGCCTGTTGCGGATAAGGCAAGGCTGGATCATGCAACACCGACGCTAAGCCCTGCATCACCGCCGTATCAAGCACACAGCGCCAACCTAAACCCGGTAACTGAAAAGGAATATCCTGCGAACTGGCATTGATACTGAGCAACAACTGATGATGGGTGCTGGTATTACGAATAATAAACTGACAATAACTCAGCTCATCATGGTGCCAGTCCGCAGCCTGTTTGACACGCCCATCCGGATGATACCACTCGATATGATGTTTATCGCCATGTAACACATAAGCATCATCCAACAGCGACAGCTGTTGCAGACAACTAAATTGTTGCCTTAACTGCACCAATAGCTTGACGAAGGTTAAAAATTGACTGGCATGATAATCCAACTGCCAATTGAGCCAGCTCAACTCATTGTCCTGACAATACGCATTATTATTGCCTTGCTGGCTGTGGCTTAATTCATCGCCGCCTAACCAATGCACCATCCCTTGACTGAATAATAACGAAGCTGCCAGATTGCGTTTATGCCGGTAGCGTTTTTCAATAATACTGACATCCTGCGTCGGCCCTTCGGCGCCATAATTCAGACTTAAATTGTGATCATGGCCATCGCGATTTTGTTCAGCATTAAGCCAATTATGTTTTTGCTGATAACTCACCGCATCTTGTAAGGTAAAGCCATCATGATAAGTCAGATAATTAACTGAGCAACAGGCAGGTTTATGATGTTTCTGGAAAATATCACGCGAACCTAATAATCGGGTGGTAAATTCGGCTAAGGTGCCTTGATCACCGCGCCAGAAACTACGCATTGAATCGCGAAATTTGTCATTCAGTTCAGACCAATGCGCCGGAAACTGACCCAACTGGTAGCCATAAGGTCCAACATCCCAAGGTTCAGCAATCAGTTTAACCTTGGATAACACTGGATCCTGCGCGATAATTTGCAGCAACGCCGCCTTGGGATTAAATTTTTTATCCTCACGTGCCAATGTGACAGCTAAGTCAAACCGAAAGCCATCCACTTGCATGTCAGTAACCCAGTACCGCAGCGCCTCCAGCACCATTTTTTGCAGTGCAGGCGACGTTAGATCTAACGTATTCCCGCAACCGCTGTAATTGCTGTAATACTGATAATCAATGCTGTCGCCTTGGTTTTCAAACAGATAATAATGACGATTGGCCAGCCCCCTGAAACTCAACTGGTAATGATCCGCTTCAGCTGTGTGGTTAAAAACTACGTCCAGAATGATTTCAATGCCATGTTGATGATAGGTGCGAACCAGTTGCTTAAATTCCTGCACCGCATTCTCATACTGGTAACGCGGGTCCGGCGCAAAAAAATTCAGCGGGTTATAACCCCAGTAATTGCTCAGCCGCAACTTTTCCAGCCGCGGTTCAGTCATAAAGGCGGCCACTGGTAACAATTGTACTGTGGTCACCCCAAGCTCGCGTAAATGCTCCAATACTGCCGGATGATAAAACCCGGCATAGGTGCCACGTAACTCAACTGGCACTGCAGGATGTAACGCCGTCATGCCCTTCACGTGCGCTTCATAAATAATGGTTTTTTCTCGAGCGATCAGAGGTTTGCTGACACCTTGCCAATCAAAAGGCTGCGGATCTAACACCCCTTTTGCCAACATATAATGACTGCGGCTATGATAAAGCCGCTCATTAAACACCAGCGCGCGGTTCAACCGTTTACAATACGGGTCCAACAACAAGCGTTCGCTATCAAAAGTCAACCCTTGCGCCGGCTGTAACGGCCCTGCCACTTTCAGGCCATATAAAGTACCAGCCGGGATAGCCGCCACTTCTAAATGCCAGATTTCACCGGTGCGGGCTAAAAAAGACAACTCAGCCAGCAGCTCTTCTGTATCAGGTAAAAATAAACATAACTTTACTTCAGTCGCATCAGGCGCAAACACAGCAAAATTCCAACGCCTGGACGCCAACATCGTCGGTCCAAGCGGTGCTGGCTGACCAAAAGTGCAGCTAAATGCAGTCACTGCTGAAGTAGCCGCCCCCATCATTGCTGGCCACGCCGACGCAAGTAGACAGTGGCTAAGGGCGGCAAATCCAGCGTCAAGTGCCATTGGCCTGTGAGTAAGGCTTGTTTGGCGACACAGCTTTGTCCGAGCGGGAAATTGCTGCCCCAGTAGTAACTGCTGTCTGTATTGAGAATGACTTCATAGTCGCCATCCACCGCCACATTCAACACATAACCCGGTCTTGGCACCGGAGTAAAATTACTGACCACGTACACCAGACCACCACGACTATCCATCCGCTGAAAAGACAAGGTGCTGTGTTCGGCATCCTGATAATCAATCCAACTAAATCCTGTTGCCGAGTGGTCTAATTCATACAATGGCTTACAACGCCGGTACGTATGGTTTAAGTCACGGCACAGCTGCTGTAAACCACGATGTTTATCAAATTCCACTAAATACCAGGGCAAACCTTGATTGTGGTTCCACTCCGAACCCTGGCCAAATTCATTGCCCATGAAATTTAGCTTTTTACCGGGGTGCGCAAACATAAAGGCATAATAAGCGCGTAAATTGGCGGCTTGTTGCCATTCATCGCCTGGCATTTTATTCAGGATACTGCCTTTGCCATGCACCACTTCATCATGAGACAACGGCAGAATAAAGTTTTCATTAAAAGCGTACACCAGTGAAAACGTCAAATCATTGTGGTGAAATTTGCGGTAGGCTGGATCTTTGCTGATATAACGCAAACTATCATTCATCCAACCCATATTCCATTTAAAGCCAAAGCCAAGTCCTCCTGCATCAACAGGCCGGCTGACGCCATTAAAAGAGGTCGATTCTTCGGCAATGGTGATGGCTTTGGGATATTTCTGGTACACCTCAGTGTTCAGCCATTTAAATAAACTAATGGCTTCATAGTTATGATTACCACCATCCACATTTGGGATCCACTCCCCATGCTCACGCGAGTAATCCAAATATAACATCGACGCTACCGCATCAACCCGCAAGCCATCAATGTGGAAATAATCTAACCAAAACAGCGCACTCGCCACCAAAAATTGCCGAACATAATCTTTACCGTAGTCGTAAATGCAGGAATTCCAGTCTGGATGCCAACCCCGGCGTGGATCGGCATATTCAAATAAATGGCTGCCATCAAACCGCGCCAGGCCATGGCCATCTTCCGGAAAATGCGCTGGCACCCAGTCAAGCAACACCCCAATATCAGCCTGGTGGCAAGCGTCGACAAAAGCTTTAAATTGATCCGGACTGCCGTATCTGGAGGTCACCGCAAACAACCCCAGCGGCTGATAACCCCAGGATCCGCTATAAGGATGTTCCATCACGGGCAGCAACTCGATATGGGTGTAGCCCATGTCTTTGATATAGGGAATTAACTGCGCGGCAAGTTCAGGGTAAGTCAGTGGTGAACCATCAGCGTGGGTGCGCCAGCTACCAGCGTGCAACTCATAAATCGACATCGGACTTTGGTATGGCGCGTGCTGGCGTTGTTGCCAGGCGCTGTCTTGCCACTGATATTGCTGATGGTCATACACCAAGGAGGCATGTGATGGGTATTGTTCAGCGGCAAAGGCCATCGGATCGGCCTTGTGCGGTAACAAATGGCCGGCACTATCCTTGATTTCAAATTTGTAACGGACACCAGCTCCAACTTCTGGCACCACCAAAACCCAATGACCACAGGCAGTTTTTTCCATCGGGTGGCAACGACCATCCCAGTCATTCATATCGCCAATCAAACTGACGCTGCTGGCGGCAGGTGCATAAACGGCAAAACGGGTGGCGTTGATTGACTGTTTGGCAAAGGGCAGACAGAGCAACTGAGCGCCTAATTGCCGATATAGATTCTCCGGCTGCATATTGACATAATGCACCGCAAAATAAGCTTCATCTTTAAATTGGTAAGGATCGATCAATTGGTAGCGATGAGCACCGCTTTGTACCTGGAGATAATAAGGCTCGGTTTTACGCTTGCGAGGAAGCTGTAGGCAAAATACCCCAGCGTGGGTCTCATCGGCTGCAAATTCACCGAGTAGCTTATCATCGATAGCAGTAAAAGCACTCACTGCGGTTGCTTTGGGTAAATACACCCGGATCAGCCAACCTTTGGCTGCCGGTTGCCAGCCAAGAATATCAAATGGCCGGGCACAACGAACTTCAGGTAACAAAGCAACAGTCATCTCATATCCTTTGAATCTGTATCGTTTAAGTTGGGGTAATATGCTGGAAAAATCCGGTCAGTGCAAGCCACTGACCGGTTATCGTCATGCTGAATATAAGCCTGAACGACGGCTTGCTGTCAAATTTTGCAGATGCTGGCGCAAATGCGGCTGTGCTTCCAATTGTTCCAACGTCATGCTGAGCTTACGGCGCCAGTTCGGATATTCATCACTGGTGCCTGGCACATTCACAGGCTCGGTCATTTCCAGCCAGTCTTCCAATTGCAGGCATAATAATTGGCAACTGCCTTTGGCTAAATGCTGCTGCAAGGCAAAACTCAAGGTTCTGTCCATCGCAAGATGCTCGACACTGCGCGGATAATCCGCTGGCAACGCTTGATGGCCGTGCAATGAATCCAGGATCCGTTGTTTCGCCTGGTGCCGGTCGGCATAAAGCTTGGGCAACATAGCTTCGGTATACAGCCCCAATTGCAGCCCTAACTTTAAG
>CAZGHW010000072.1:0-15386 GCA_964525695.1 uncultured Rheinheimera sp.
GTTATTTAACTTTTGCCGAAGTAAACGATCACCTTCCACAAGATATCATCGACTCGGATCAGATCGAAGATATCATCCGCATGATTAATGACATGGGTATCCAGGTGTTCGAAACTGCACCAGATGCCGATGACCTGATTATGTCCGACGCAGCGCCGGATGAAGATGCCGCCGAAGAAGCCGCTCAGGCTTTGGTCAGTGTGGACAAAGAACTGGGCCGCACCACAGATCCGGTCCGGATGTATATGCGCGAAATGGGCACAGTGGAACTGTTGACCCGTGAAGGCGAAATTGACATCGCCAAGCGTATCGAAGAAGGCATCAACCAGGTTCAGACTTCAGTCGCTGAATACCCTGAAGCCATCACTTACCTGCTGGAACAGTGGGATAAATTCGAAGCAGAAGAAATTCGGTTAAGCGATATTGTGTCAGCTTTTATCGATCCGAACGAGATCGATGACGTTGCCCCTTCAGCCACTCATATCGGTTCTGATGTGCCAGAAGAAGAACTGGCCGATGAAGATGCTGATTTGACCGGCGACGAAGAAGACGAAGACAGTGATGAAGAAGCCGATACGGGTCCGGATCCTGAACTTGCCAAAATCAAATTCGGTGAACTGCGTACCCAGTACGAAGTAACCCGGCTGTCAATCACGCAAAATGGCCGTGAACACGCCACCACCAAAACAGAAATTGAAAAGCTGTCTGAGGTGTTCCGTTGTTTCCGCTTAGTGCCAAAACAATTTGACCGCTTGGTCAAAAATATGCGTGAAATGATGGATCGCGTCCGCGTACAAGAACGCATCGTGATGAAAAACTGCGTTGAATACGCCAAAATGCCAAAGAAAAACTTCTTAAAAGCATTTACCGGCAATGAAAACAGCAGTGCCTGGATTGACGCCGAAATCGCCGCCAACAAACCATATTCAGCAAAACTAGGCGAATTGCGCGAAGAGCTGGTGCGTTCCACCGACAAGCTGCGCAAAATCGAAGAAGAAACCGGTCTGTCGATCTTTAAAATTAAAGATATCAACCGCCGGATGTCGATTGGTGAAGCCAAAGCCCGTCGCGCCAAAAAAGAGATGGTGGAAGCCAACTTACGTCTGGTGATCTCGATTGCGAAAAAATACACCAACCGTGGTCTGCAGTTCCTGGATTTAATTCAGGAAGGCAACATTGGTCTGATGAAAGCCGTTGATAAATTCGAATACCGTCGTGGTTATAAGTTTTCAACTTACGCCACCTGGTGGATCCGTCAAGCCATCACCCGTTCAATCGCCGACCAGGCCCGCACCATTCGTATTCCGGTGCATATGATTGAAACCATCAACAAGCTGAACCGGATTTCCCGGCAGATGCTGCAGGAGATGGGGCGTGAACCTTCGCCGGAAGAATTATCTGAGCGGATGGGCATGCCGGAAGATAAAATTCGTAAAGTGCTGAAAATCGCCAAAGAACCTATTTCGATGGAAACCCCGATTGGTGACGACGAAGATTCGCATCTGGGCGATTTTATCGAAGACAGTGGTTCAGAATCACCACTGGATTCAGCAACGATGGAAAGCTTAAAAGCGGCCACCAACGAAGTGCTGGCAGGCCTGACCGCCCGCGAAGCCAAGGTACTGCGGATGCGGTTTGGTATCGATATGAATACCGACCATACGTTGGAAGAAGTGGGCAAACAATTTGACGTGACACGTGAGCGTATTCGTCAAATCGAAGCCAAAGCGCTGCGTAAGCTGCGCCACCCTTCCCGTTCAGAAGTATTAAAAAGCTTCCTGGACGAGTAGTCGCAGCCTGTCTACAGGCTGATCCAGACAATAAAAAAAGCGCTCAGGCGCTTTTTTTATTGTCTGTGCCTTGCTGCCAATGCTGCAGCGAGCTGTGAACTGCAGACTTTTATCGGCTGTTACCAGGATGTTACCGCCAGCATTTTGCCATCTGGATCTGAACCGCTGAAAAAACCAGCAATCGACTCCACTGATGCCACAACAACAAGTGACAACAGCGCAAAAAATTCATATACTGCCAGCGTTTTATCGTCAGGCAGTTCTGCCGGACATCAAACAAGGCCCTATAGCTCAGTTGGTTAGAGCATCCGACTCATAATCGGCAGGTCCCTGGTTCAAGTCCAGGTGGGGCCACCATTTATCAAGCACTTACCTAACTTCTTCTGCTTCACTTTAACTCTGTGCTACCTCTGTGCTACCAACATCCTAATGATTAAGCCTTAAGTTTTCAAGTCAGCCAATATTTCCATTATGGCTTCTGTTTGTTATTTCGCCCCACGCCGCTTTTCAAACCCACTTATCAAGCTTGATGCGACAAAGTATCTTCGTCGTAAATCATAATTTATCTAGTTATCCACAGCTCCCAACAGGCAATCAAAGATATTTATTAAAAACTTAAAAATACTTGCTCCGAATCCATACGGAGCATGCATCTTGATAAGTTATTAATTTATTTATATTAACTTTATTTTTTGGGTTTAAATGGCCGAATATGCACGGCATAAAACTACGAATAACCGGTTTTAAAATTACGAGCTTTTGCGCCTCGAAGTTACGATATTATCGGGATGATATTGCGAACGACGTTGACTGCTATCCAACAATACACCGCAGGTTAAGTGGTCAAGCAGCGCTTTTCTCCCCTCTTTGGAGTCGCGGTATATGTGGCAAAGTTTCTCGTCAAGCATAAGCCTGTATCGCGGAAAGAATTTATGTATTGCCATTTCACAAAGCAACTTCTTGAATTTATGAATTGGCATTTTTAGACCTGTGAGTGTTAGTAAATTCGGTATTAAGATTTTTTGCAGTGCTCTTCTACCGCATTTAGCCTGAAAAACCTGATATAAACGTCGTGTTGACGGGTTTGAAATATCAAAATAGTCAGGAGTCAAAAAAACAACGTCAGACGACTGCACTCGCTCTACGATCCAACTTGGCATTTCTATCTCGACCGAATAACCTCGGCTTGAATTTTCAAATGAGTAATTAACGATAAACTTAAAGTATTCCGGAATTTGTTCAGCATCGTCTTTTTTGATGACAGTAAATTCCGTGCCCTGCAAACGCTCGAGAGACTGTCTGAATCGCGCATAATTACTGCCAGAACCCGACTTTTTAGTTGTTTTCAAAAAATCATGGATAGAGACATCAAGTAGGCAACTTGCCAAACCTGTTTTTTTCAATTGCTTCACCATATGGCTAATGCAATAGATCACAATATCCTGATCTTTTATGGTGGCTCTGCCATGTTCAGAGGCCTGTATATGAATGATGGTATTCTTGTATTCAACATACGCCTGCTTTTGCGCTCGAGTGTCGAGCGCAAACAGCGGATAATGCAGCGATAAGGCGTCAGACGCCAGTGACTTAGAAATGTCAGCATCACAAAGGATTTTTGATTTCATGTGCAACCCTTTGCTTAATGCCGTGGCATATTTTTCAACCAAGTTTCAAACTCGGTAACGGGAAACAAGATCCGCCCGTTGATCTTGATATAAGGTGGCAGCGGAATATTCGATTGGAAATTTGTATTTTGATAAATGTGGTTGTATATCGTTTGTTTAGATACAAATAAAAACTCAGCGATTTCCTCTACTCGATAAAATATCTTCTTCATCAGCCTTCACTCCGTTTCATGATTTAGCTGATTCCGTATTTTCCACATCTAAAATTTTAATGTTCAAAAAAAAGGGGGGTGACTTGTCCGGACTTTTTTTTCAGCTGAAAAATTCGTTGAATTTCGATGAGCTCATCCAAAAAGAGAACTTTCTTTACATTCCCAAATTTTCAGAGCGCATGACGCAGTACTGAATCACTGCTTTTCACTGAAAGCGGACGTTCGCCAATAAAGCTTGAAATGAGCTTCACGAAAATTTCGAGACATTCACGTATTGTAAAAGTACTTACTAAATTTCCCAAGATCTTGACTGAGCCTCGACAATAGTAGAGTCTATTTTTGCCGCCCGCAGATAGTTAGTAATCCCATTATTAATGGAGATTAGAAAAGGAGAGTGAGGTTGATCGATACAGAGAAGCTTTTTCAGATGCTGGTTGAAAAAGACTGGGATTCCATTGCAAAAATAATGTATCGCAATGCGAAACTTATTGATTCTGACCCTATTTTCGCTCAAGCAATACGGCTATTTGAGTCAGAGTTTTTCGTCATAACCGATTTACTCAGCGCAAACGAGAAAAAACAAGTATACGAGTTTCCAAGCCTGATAATAGAGTCAAACAAACATGCTTTCAGTAGATCTTTTGTAGACCAGTTTATTGATCGTAAACTCACTTTTCTTAAACAGCTAAACAGCGACCACTTGCTTAGTTATGCAAATCAGCACCAAGATCGCCCACTCGCTGTTCAAATTTTAAAAGAGGCAAGTGAAAAAACACCTGAGGTTCTGGCTGACGCTTGTCGTCAAAACGTATCAATTAAAGCAACAAGCACTACTAGCGAATCCCAGAAAACAACGAGTTTATTTAAATCTCACCAAGAGCAGTTGTTTTTTGAAGCGGTTAGAAGCTCATTCCCGACATTTTATCCATATCCAAATGTGGCAGTTAGCTGCGTGATTGATTATGCAGCAATAAAAGATGTGCTTACAGCAGCAGAGCGAGAGTATTTTTTTAAAGCGATAATTGACAGCGTAGTCTTCGATATCTGCAACGGTTATGAACCTAAATATTTTGTTGAACTTGATAGTCATTACCATGACAATCAGCGTGCAGAAAAAAACGACCGCATGAAAGATGCTATTTTTAAAGCAGCAAATGTGAAGTTGATTCGGATTCGGCTGCACGACCATAGGGATGTAGTGGCACACTGAATTTGGCCACCTGATTAGAGGTGTTATGCTATACCTCGTAAGCAATTAGGTGACATGATGAACAAAAAGACAAGACCTACTTTTAGCCCAGAATTTCGTCTGGAATGTGCCCAACTGGTGCTCGACCAAGGTTACTCGGTTGCTAAAGCAGCGGCAGCGATGAATGTTGGTAAATCCACCATGGATAAATGGGTTCGGCAGTTGCGTGAAGAACGCTCAGGCATCACGCCCAAAGCTACACCGATGACGCCAGACCAACTTAAAATTCGCGAATTAGAGAAGCGAATCAAACAGATAGAGCTGGAAAAAGAAATCCTAAAAAAGGCTACAGCTCTCTTGATGTCGGACTCGCTGAACAATTCACGATAATTGCTCAGCTCAAGCAGAGTTATGCCGTGGCGCAGTTGTGCCGGGTGTTTGAAGTCCATCGCAGCAGCTTTAAGTATTGGAAAAAGCCCAAGGCGATTCAGCCAGAGCAGGTTGTTCGGCTAAGCAAAGTCCGGGAGCTGTTTGATGCCAGCAATGGCTCCGCAGGCTCTCGCAGCATTGCAACGATGGCAAGCACTCAGGGTGTTAAAATGAGCCGATACCTGGCGGCTAAATGCATGGAAAAACTAGGGTTTATCAGCTGCCAGCAACCGGCGCATTCATATAAAAAGACAGGCAGTGAACGGATTGATATCCCAAACTTGCTGGCGCGCCAGTTTGCCGTAACCAAACCAAATCAGGTGTGGTGTGGCGATGTGACCTACATCTGGACAGGCAACCGCTGGGCCTACTTAGCGGTAGTGATGGATTTATTTGCAAGAAAACCAATTGGTTGGGCCATGTCGTTCTCGCCTGACAGTGAATTAACCGGCAAGGCGCTTAGTCATGCGTTTGAATCCAGAGGTCGGCCTGAAGGAGTGATGTTCCATTCAGACCAAGGCAGCCATTACACCAGTACCAAGTTCCGGCAATTGCTGTGGCGCTTTCAAATTCGGCAAAGCATGAGTCGTCGTGGTAATTGCTGGGACAATAGCCCGATGGAGCGCTTCTTCAGAAGCTTAAAGACAGAATGGGTTCCGACCGTAGGTTACAGCTCATTTGCTCAAGCAGAACGAGAGATACTGAATTACATGCTGGGCTATTACAGCCAGCTCAGGCCACATCACTATAACGGTGGTTTGGCTCCGAATGAATCCGAGCGCAGGTACTGGCTTGGCTACAACGATGTGGCCAAAATTAGTTGACCACTACAATCCTGTCCGTGTGATGCTCAGCCAGATGATTGATGAATCTGCCTGGCCGTTCCTTCTGTCAGAGGAAACTCATCTACTCCTTGAGGTTCAGTGTCGCTCATAAATCACCTATCAAGTTGATACCTATCATTCTGATAGGTAGTGTGAGCATTGTCAATCATTGTAAAAAGGGGGTCGGAGCTAATAACCCCATAATTACCCGTTGGTGGTGAGCGTTTTCGGATAGAAATCGAACAAGTTCCTGGTGTGCGATTAGGTAAATGCGGCCCAGACAGACCAGAGTCAAAGCGAGTAGGCTAATTAGCTCCGCACCGCTGCACCTGCCAGGGTACACCTGTGCAGGTGCAATTGGGAGGTTGTTTGCTTAGGCATACGCGGCCACATACATCAGCACAGTCCAGCAACGCAGAACTCATTCAATATGGTTTTTTTACCGGGTATTTTTCCAGCCCCTCATCGCAGCGGATCGACCTGGCTTTATAGCGGCATTTAATGCTAACAATCTGAAAACAAAGGCTGTTGATGGCTTTTATCTTTTAATTCACTCAAGCATGTTGCAATAATGATTTTTTTATTTTGCAGGATTTTTGATGAAACCGACTCTTTTGCGAACACCACTGGCCTTATCCTTGCTGTGGTTACCGCTGCTGACTGTGGCAGCAGATGATACTGGTTATCAGCAGCCGTTAAAGGCAATGGCTGAACTGGTGGATGCCCCGCGTCAGCCACAGGCAATCGTCTCGCCGGATAAACAGTATGTGCTGTTTGCCAGCAGTCCGACCGTGCAGACGCTGGCCGATGTGGCCAAAGCTGAACTGAAACTGGCGGGCACCCGCATTAACCCAGCCAATCACACCCCAAGTCGGGCCTGGCCATTGCAGCAGTTGCGGCTGAAGCATTTAACCAGCCTGACCGAAATCAAGTTGCCTTTGCCAGCGCGCAATTTACATCAGCCGCAATGGTCGCCGGATGCCGCTAAAATTGCCGTGCTGGTGGAAGAAAGTGACGCCTTATACCCCTATATCTATGAACTTAAGAGCAAAAAGCTAACCCGTCTCAGTGTGGCCGTGAATGCGGCTTTGGGTCTACAGTATCAATGGTCTGGTCAAAGTGATGCTTTATTGTTACCCACTGTCCTGCCAGCAGCACAAACAGCCGCCGCCAGTCAAAGCAGTGCAATCAAGCCTGCTATCCAGCAAAGCAGTGGCCAGAAAGCCGCAGTCCGCACCTATCAGGACTTGCTGCAAAATAGCGCCGACGAAGCAAGTTTTCGCCGTTATGCCACGGCACAGCTGCAGTTAGTGCCAATCACAGCGGACAGCAGCAGCGGCCGTTTGCTGGGCCAACCAGGCATCTTCAGCGAATTTAGCTTGTCACCAGACGGCCAATTGTTGTTGGTGAAAAAGTTACAACAGCCGTTTTCCTATCAGGTACCTTATGACGCTTTTCCAACCAGCGTTGAAGTGTGGGATTTAAATGGCAAGTTACTGCAAAAATTAGCGCAAATTCCATTGCAGGATAAATTACCGCAGGGTTTTGATGCAGTGATCACCGGGCCAAGAGAGCACACCTGGCGCTCCGATGCGCCAGCGACTGTGGTTTATGCCGAGGCGCAGGATGGCGGCGATATGGCCGCCAAAGTGCAGATCCATGACAAAGTCTACAGTTGGGCGGCCCCATTCACGGCACCACCACAACAACTGCTGGCACTGGAGATGCGTTATCAGGGCATTTACTGGGGTAACGATCAGTTGGCATTAGCGGTGGAAATGCGTTTTGCCGATCGAATGCTGCAAATCAGTCGCTTTGCGCCGGCTCAGCCTGCAATGGGCAAAACCTTATTTAAACTGCGTTCATACAATGATGCCTATCAAGATCCCGGCACACCGCTCCTGAAAATGAGCAAGTACGGCACCGAAGTACTGGATATCCGTGCTGGCGACAGTATTTTACTCAGTGGTGCCGGTGCCTCACCACAAGGCAACCGGCCATTTTTAGATCAATACTCCTTCCAAACCGGAAAGACCGAGCGGTTATGGCAATCGGCCGATCAGTGGTATGACCGTTTAGTCGCAGTGCTGGATCAAGATCTGCAACAATTGCTGATCTTACGCGAAGCGCCGACTGTGCAGCCTAATTTTCAACGGCTAAATCGGGTGGATGGCAGCATCAACGCGGTCTCCGATTTCCCGCATCCAACGCCTTCTTTTGCCAAAGTGCAGAAACAGTTGGTGAAATATCAGCGCAATGACGGCGTGGAACTCAGTGGCAATCTCTATTTGCCAGCCGATTATGACGCCAGTAAAGGCCCGCTGCCGGTGCTGATCTGGGCTTATCCGCGCGAATTTAAAGATGCCGCCACCGCCGGTCAGTTAAAAGAATCCCCCTTTCAATTTAACCGCATCAGCTTCCAGGGCCCCTTACCGCATCTGGCGCAGGGTTTTGCCGTGTTTGATGATGCAAAAATGCCGATTATCGGCACTGCCGACCAGCTGCCGAATGACAGCTTCCGCAGTCAGCTGATTGCTGGCGCACAAGCCGCGGTGGATAAATTGGTCAGCATGGGGATTGCCGATCCGAAACGGATCGCGGTGGGTGGCCACTCTTATGGCGCTTTTATGACCGCCAATCTGCTGGCGCACTCTGACATTTTTGCCGCTGGTATTGCCCGCTCCGGCGCTTACAACCGCAGCCTGACCCCTTTTGGTTTCCAGGGCGAAGAACGTAATTTCTGGCAGGCGCAGCAGGTGTATCAGCAAATGTCGCCGTTTAACTATGCCGATCAAATCAATGAACCCTTGTTAATGATCCACGGTGCCGAAGATAATAACTCCGGTACTTTCCCTATCCAGTCGCAGCGGTTATATGCGGCGCTGGCAGGCTTAGGTGGTCAGACGCGCTTAGTGATGCTGCCACATGAGCAACATGGTTATCGCGCCCGCGAGTCTATTTTGCATATGCTGTGGGAACAGCAGCAATGGCTGGAACAGCATGTAAAAAACCGGCGTTAAGCTCATTCGATAAGACGGCGGGACCTCTCCTGCCGTCATCCTGTTAAACCTTAACCCAGGTTTTCGCAGAGGCCATGTCGATGCCCCCTTCGACGACATAACGACAAAATCACCATCCATACTTGCCAGCTACCTGCACACTGGTTACCATAACGGCAATATTTTTTGCATGTAGGCTGTGATGCCGTTACGTCAACTGAAATTGTGGCTACTTTTGTTGCTGATGCTCAGCCATGCCGTCGCGTCTTGCGATAGCCTGGTCGTGCATTTGCCAACTGAAGCACATCCGCTCAGTCTGGCTATCGATAGTTGCCATGCCGATGCTGCCAGCGATAGCGTTGAGCATCATTATCATGCCAATCCAGCCAGTCACCAGAGCGGTGATAGTGGCGAACAACAGCCGCATTCCGTCCACGCCCATGTCAGTTGCTTTGTCCCATACCAAGCGCTGGTTGCTGCGCTGACTGCACCAGCCTCAGTGATTGGCAGCCTGCCAGCACATGCGGCCAGCCTATTGTTAGCCCCACCGGTACCGCCCCCAACCTTACGCAGTTGAGTTGATGTTTTCGTGCTGTCGCCACTGGCGGCAGTGTCAACTTTTTCGCATAAGGAACATTCCGATGTTATGCCATTTGATGGCTAGCGCTGGCCGCCCTGCAGGCCTGTCGCAGCCCCGTATTATCCAACTGGTGCTGACCAGTTGGCTGCTCTTGAGCAGCTCCACGCTGGCGCAAACCACGTCGCCAGCGCTGTTATCACTGCAGGACGCGCTTCGCCGTACCCTGCAATCTAGCCCGCAGCTACAGCAACAACCGCTGGCAGTGCGCCAGCAAGCCATACTCAGATTGCAAGCGGCCGCCACTCCAGTGCCAGAGCTGACACTGAGCGCCGAAAATATCGCAGGCAGCAGCAGTCAAAGCCGTGGCCTGCAACGAGGCGAATACAGTTTCACTTTCAGTCAGTTACTGGAAGATAGCGCCAAACTACAAGCGCGGCTGGACCTCAATACTGCTGGCAGCCATTTACTGCAACAACAACAGCGTCAACAGCAACTGACAGTGTTGGTTGAGACAATCCGGGCTTATCAGCAACTGCAACGACTGCAATTACTGACAGACTGGACAGAGCACCGCCGCCAGACTGAACAACAAATCGTGCAAATCGCCCAGCAAAGGCAAGCGGCCGCATTAATGCTGGCAGCGGAAGTCAGCCGGTTACAACTGCGGTTATTACAAACTCAATTGCAGCAACAGCAATTACTTGCAGCCAGTTTGCAAGCCAGAGCTGAACTAGCGGCGTTATGGGGCGCCAGCGCCGATTTCGACCTGGTTGAACCTTTGGCTGCAACGGTACCGCCGTTACCGGACTGGACACTGTTGCAGCAACAATTGCAGCAAGCGCCGCAATTACAAAGCTGGTTATCCGCCGAACGGCTGGCACAAGCAGAGATCCGACTGGCACAAGCCAATCAACGGAACGACTGGCGACTGGGGCTTGGGCTGAAACGGGATCAAGCAAATCAGGATACCTCATTGCAATTGTCGTTATCCTTGCCATTGGGGGTAACACAGCCGCAACAACAAGCGCTGAGTCAGTTACAGGCCGAGCAACAGCAACTCAGTCAGCAACTGGATCAACAGCAATTACAACTGCGCTTAAAATGGCATTACCAGCAACTCCAGCAACAAGCCAGCCAGCTCAGTTACTTGCAACAACAGCTGCTGCCACAAGCACAACTGTTGGTTCGCCAGAGTCAGCAAGCCTGGCAACAGGGAGTACTCAGCACCGCCGACTGGCTCAGTAGCAGGCAAGAATTGCTACAAACCGAGCTGGAGCAAATTGAACTGCGTAGCGCCTTCGAAAGCCGCTTGCTAGAACTGCAATTCCTGACAGGTCAGCCGCTGCAGCAGCAGAGTCAAGCCTTGACCTCAATCGCGGCACCACGCCAGCACTATCGCGCTTTACCTGCCTCCATGCAGACAGCCCCAGTCCAGACTTCAACAGGAAATCAGCCATGAACCAATCCACTTTGTTATTTTTATTGTTGTGCTGTTTGAGCAGCCCTGGCTGGGCAACAGTTGCACCACAACCAGTACCGGAACAAGAGCACGAACACGAGCATGCACACGACGATGAAACCAACTCGCATGACGGCGACGACCATCAGCACAAGCTGCAGCTGAGTCCACAACAAATCCGCAATGCCGGTTTAGTTCTCAGTACGGCCGGACCTGCGCTGCTGCAACAACAGTTGCCGCTGTTTGGTGTACTGAGTATCCCGAGTTATCAACAATATCGGCTGAATGCGCCTTATACCGGACTAATAGAAAAGGTAATGGTGAAAGTTGGCGATCAAGTCCGTGCCGGCCAGCCACTGGCCACAGTTCGTCATAGCAATACCCTGCAAAGTTATCCGTTACTGGCCCCCGCTAGTGGCGTCGTCAGTCAGAGCTGGCTCAATCCAGGCGATCTGGCCAATAGTCCAGTGCTGGAAATCAGCGACGATAGCCAACTCTGGTTTGAAATGTCGGTGTTTCCAACTGACGCCAGTCAATTGCGCCTGGAGCAACAGTTGCAACTGCAGGATCTGGATCAACCGCAAGCGGCTAAGGTGCAAACCAAAGTGAACTATATCGCGCCACAGTTAAGCATGGGCCATATCACCCGCGCCCGTGCCACGCTGACCAGTGCCGAACTGCCTCAGCATTGGCGTGCCGGTATGCATTTACAAGCCTGGCTGACGGTCGCGCAGCAAGAGGTGGCTGTGGCAGTCCCACAATCGGCATTACAACAGTTAGCCGGGAAAACGGTGGTTTTTGTGCAACAAGGCCAGGAGTTTATTGCAACTGAGGTTGAATTGGGTCTGGTGGCACCGCCTTGGGTGGAAATCCGTCATGGTCTGGCTGCTGGCAGTCGTTATGTCAGCCAGCAAAGTTTTGTCCTCAAAGCCGAACTGGGTAAAGCCAGTGCTGGCCATAGCCATTAATGCCGGAGTCAATCATGATAAATTGGTTATTACAAAAAGCAATTGACCGGCCCGGACTGATATTGTTACTCACCTTATTATTGGCCGGGATCGGTGGCTGGCAAGCCACGCAACTACCAGTCGATGCGGTGCCGGATATTACCAATGTGCAGGTTCAGATTAATACTGCTGCGCCCGGTTTTTCACCGCTGGAGACTGAACAGCGCATCAGCACCCTGATTGAAACCGGGATGGCCGGTCTGCCGCAACTGGAATACAGCCGGTCTTTATCCAGATACGCCTTGTCGCAGGTCACGCTGGTGTTCGCCGATGGTACTGATTTGTACTGGGCGAGACAATTAGTAAGTGAGCGCTTACAAAGTTTGCGCAGTCAGTTACCGGCCGGGGCCGACACTGAGCTGGGTCCATTAACCTCCGGCCTTGGTGAAATTTTGGCTTATCGGCTGCAAGCTGCAGATTCTGCCCGTAAAGCGGATGGTTCAGCTTATAGCGCGCAGGACCTACGCACCATACAAGACTGGACTGTCCGGCCACAACTCCTGCAGGTAGCGGGGGTGACTGAGGTCAACACCATGGGCGGCTCAGTGCTGGAATATCAGGTCGCCCCCGATCCGGCACAGCTGATGGCGCTGAAAATTACCCTCACCGAACTGGCTGCTGCCTTAGAACGCAATAACAGCAATATTGGCGCCGGTTATATTGAGCGCAACGGTGAGCAGTGGTTAATTCGTTCCCCTGGTCAACTGAGTACAGTGCAGGATATTGCCGAGCTGATTATCGCCAAACGCGATTTAGGCCCGGTGCGGGTGAAAGATGTTGCTACAGTACAGCTTGGCAGCGCCCTGCGAACAGGTGCCGCCACCCAGAATGGCGCAGAAGTGGTGCTTGGCACTGTGATGATGCTACAAGGCGCGAATAGTCGTATTGTGGCCTTGGCTGTTGCAGAAAAACTCAGTGCCATTCGGTTACCAACAGGCATCAGCGCTGAGATCAGTTACAACAGAACCGGCTTGGTGGATGCCACCATTGCCACGGTCCGCAAGAACCTGCTGGAAGGTGCAGTGTTGGTGATCGTTATTTTAATGCTGTTTTTACGCCAGCTTAAAGCAGCCTTGATCACCGCAGCCGTGATCCCACTCAGTATGTTATTTGCCATCAGCGGGATGGCCGCCAATAAAGTTAGTGCCAATCTGATGAGTCTTGGCGCTATTGATTTTGGCTTGATGGTCGATTGTGCAGTCATAGTGGTAGAAAACTGTTTAAAACGACTGGCACAAGCGCAGCAACAGCAAGGGCGGTTGTTAAGCTTTGACGAGCGGCGGCAACTGGTGTTAACAGCAAGCCGGGAAGTATTAACGCCAGCCTGGTCTGGGGTGCTGATTATTATGCTGGTCTATTTGCCGCTGTTTGCCCTCAGTGGTGTCGAAGGCAAAATGTTCCATCCGATGGCCTTTACTGTGATGATGGCATTGGCTGGCGCTATGCTACTGGCGTTCAGTTTTGTGCCTGCCGCTTTGGTCTGGTGGCTACGCGGCCCGGTATCTGAACAACCCGGCTGGTTATTGAGCCGGTTACAACGCGGCTATCAACCGCTACTCGGGCGGATTTTACGTAAGCCCATGCCATGGTTGACCTTGGCTTTGCTGTTACTTGGTGGCAGTGCAATGCTCAGCAGCCGGCTTGGCACTGAGTTTATGCCGCAGCTGGATGAAGGTGACGTTGCATTACACGCCATGCGGATCACCGGCACCAGCCTGAGTCAGTCGGTGCTGATGCAGCGGCAACTGGAAAAAGCCTTACTGCAACAACCAGAAGTGCTGAGGGTATTTTCTAAATTAGGCACTCCTGAAATCGCGACAGATCCAATGCCGCCAAATGTGGCCGATACTTTTGTCATCCTCAAAGCCAGAGCTGATTGGCCGGATCCAGCTAAAAGTAAAATCGCGTTAGTGCAAGAAATGCGTCAGCGCCTCAGCGCTTTTCCCGGCAATAATTATGAATTTACCCAGCCGATTGAAATGCGGTTTAACGAGTTGATCGCCGGTGTCAGAGCAGATGTTGCTATCCGGCTTTATGGCGATGATCTAAGCACTTTAACGGAAATTGGTGCACAACTCCTGCAAATTATCGCTAAAGTGCCAGGTGCAGCTGATGCCAGATTGGAGCAACAGGATGGCCTGCCGTTATTGTCAATTGAGCCGGAACGCGAACATCTGGCTTTGCTGGGACTGGATGTCGCAGCGCTACAACAACTTCTGCAAACCGCCGTTGGTGGTCAGCAACTAGGGCTGATTTATCAAGGCGATCAACGATTTGCTCTGATGCTGCGACTGCCGGAATCATTACGACAGGATCCAACGGCGCTCGGCCGGATCCCGATCGCTTTACCGACAGAGCAAAGCGGTAATAATATCGGGCAAGAGCTCAATTATGTGCCCTTGGCCGATATTGCCACCTTGCGGGAATCCACCGGTCCCAGTCAGATCAATCGATATCAGGGCAAACGCCATCTGGTGATGAGTGCCAATATCGAAGATCGGGATTTGGGATCTTTTGTCGCTGAATTACAGCAGCAAGTGGCACAAGTTAGCCTACCTGAAGGTTATTGGCTGGATTATGCCGGCAGTTATCAGCAGTTAGTTTCAGCGCAACAGCGGCTACAATTGGTGATTCCTTTTACGGTGTTGCTAATTTTTTTACTGTTATATCAAGCATTAAACTCAGTCTGGCAAGCGATGTTGGTATTAATGGTGATCCCTTTTGCGCTGGCAGGTGGGGTTTTGGCACTATGGCTACGCGGCATGCCGCTGTCGATTTCTGCCCTGGTGGGTTTTATCGCACTGTCGGGTATTGCGGTTTTAAATGGCATTGTGTTGCTAAGTGCGATCGCCACCTTGCGGGCACAGGGAATAGCGCTCTATCAGGCAGTTTGGCAAGGCGCCCAGCAACGGCTCAGACCGGTATTCATGACCGCCTTAGTCGCCAGCTTGGGTTTTGTACCTATGGCTTTTAACCTGGGAATTGGTGCTGAAGTGCAACGACCACTGGCGACAGTGGTGATTGGTGGCATTTTGTCAGCAACTATCCTGACCTTGCTGCTTTTGCCGGCTCTTTATTTACTACTAGCGCAGAGGTTGGATGCAACAACCAGCGATTGATTATTGATAAAAGTAGATAGCAATCATGGATGTGTCGGTTGGATTCACCATGAAGTGTGACGCGTAGCGGCAGTCCAACATGGTTTGTGATAAAAGTTATGCACCACTGTTGTCGGACTGCCCCGGCGATGCCGGGCCGAGTCCGACCTACTG
>CAZGHW010000073.1:0-14432 GCA_964525695.1 uncultured Rheinheimera sp.
ACTTTTTTTCAAACTCACCCGACTTGCTGCTTTCGCACCTTGCTTATCGCTAGGCTCCGTCGGCATGGGGCGCATTATAGGGAGTTTTTCGCCGGGTGCAAGGGTAAATTGCTGAAAACATCAAAAAACATGCCAAAAAACGCGCGACAGCTTAAATACCACGCGGATTGTGCATAATAGCAACGGATTTAACCCCCCTCGCAACTCTAACCAAGCGGAACTTCCAATTTGTTGTCGCTTTTCGCGGATAAACCAATCATTTCATCATACGCAGACTGATGAACTAAGACTGACGATTTTATCCTGGCCTGACTGAGTTGATCCTTGACCTGGGTCACACTATAGAAATGCTTAGGTCTGTTATCAGCACCGACAATAAAGCCGTTGCGACCGTCAAAGTCTACTTCTGCTAAGTAAAGACCCATCTCTAATGAATGCACTGTCAGCTTATCTATCACTACGTCGTCGAAATTCAGATGCTCTAGTTTATGTGCCATAACGCCCTCCATTATAGGAGTTGGAAGAACGTACTGTAACTACATCTGGATCTGTGCCGGTCATCAAAAATGACCGGCAGCTTGCACAAGGTTTAAAAATCGTATTTCGCCATAAATTGGATACGGTTTAAATCACCTTCCAAATCAGAATCCAACACCCGGGTCGCGTGACGGAATTCAGCACCTACCGATAACTTACTAGCAACCTGATAAATCAAGTTGGCACTGTAACTAGCGGTCGACTCGGTTAAACCAGTACCAGTAAATTCAAGCGGGTTGTCAATTTTCTGGCCTGAATAGAAGAAGCTGGAACGCCATTGATCATTCCAGGCATGTTTATAAGCCAGGGTATAACCAACACTTTTAATGGTTTCCAATTGGTTGTCCGTACGAACCACCACATCATTTGATGTATTCAGACTCAGATAACGCCCCAGGCCTTCGCCATAGGTGATGGCAAAACGCAAATCATCGGTTTTTGACAGGTTGACCTTGCCACTGAACGTCAGACCATAACCTCGGGTCGTATCATCTACAGCACCTTCCTGATAGGACAACTGCCGACTTAAACCGGCGACTGTCAGCCCACCCCAGTCAGCAGTATGGTTGTAGCGCAATACAACGTCTGGCATCGAATTATCATCGGATGCTATCGAACCACTGTTTTTCAATAATGTTACTGCCGTCTCGGGGTTTTCCAGCGCGATCTGGAAACCGCCGTTGGTATAACGCACTTGGGCTTGACGGACGAATACGGTACCGTCAGTAGTACCAACAAAGTCGATACTGTCCGGTAAGGCATTGACGTCCATAAAGGTGGTCCAGGTCTGGCCAAACAGCCAACCGTCATAACTAATAAAAGCATGCCGGATTTCTGGTGAATAACCATTACTGGTTCGTTCATTACCGATAGGGTAAGTCCCCATCATATCGAATTCAAAACGGCCACTGATTTTTTTGCCATTTTCCAGCAAGGTATCGCTGGTGATAAAGAAGCGAGACTGACGGGCGTGCATATCCCATTTCGCTGATTCCGAGGTACCAGAAACCGGAATCGCCGACGGCACATAAAAATCCCGTCCGGGGCCATTCGCTATCATCCCTTCTGAAGTGTCAGTCCACATTGCGTCAAGTTTGACATAACCACCGATGCCAATTTCGGTGTTATCCCCCATTTTAAAGCCGGCTTGTGTAGCCTGACTGAATAATACGGCCAGCATCGCCAATGTCAGTTGCTTTAATCTGGTGTGACCTTGTCTACGGTTAATTTGTTGCATAGTTGTGCTCCGTTCGCCCTGTCGTTTTCATTGTTCGAGTTGTAACCAATTAAATGTGGTTGATGCAGCCAAAGAGCTCAATTAGCCTTTAGTCGAACATCGGGGTGAACGCAGCAGCTAGACTAATGTCTAATTTCGCTCGCTATGGGCTTCAGGTAGAACAACATTATTCAATAACAGCAGGCGCAGATCGCCAACGGGGAAGACGAATTATGTCGCAACAACAACTTTATCCGGTGTCAGCCGCCGCCAAAGCCAGAACTTATCTGGATGATGCTGCTTATCTTGCTATGTACCAACAATCTGTTGAACAACCAGAACAGTTCTGGGCTGAACATGGCAAAAGGATAAACTGGATTAAACCATTCACCCAAGTGAAAGACACCAGTTTTGAGCTGGGCAACGTGCATGTGAATTGGTTCAGCGATGGCACCTTGAATGCCAGCTATAACTGTTTAGACCGCCACCTAGCAGAAAAAGCCGATCAAGTTGCTTATTACTGGGAAGGCGATGAGCCTGGGGTAGATAAAGCCGTCACTTATCAACAACTTTACGATGAAGTTTGCCAACTGGCCAATGGCATGAAAAGCCTTGGCATCGGCAAGGGCGACCGGGTCACTATTTATTTGCCGATGATCCCACAAGCTGCCGTCGCTTTATTAGCTTGCGCCCGCATCGGTGCTGTGCATTCCGTCGTTTTTGCTGGTTTTTCACCAGATGCGCTGGGTAGCCGGATTGTCGATTGTGATTCAAAACTGGTCATTACTGCTGACCAAGCACTGCGAGGCGCTCGCGTCACCGCTTTAAAAGATAATACCGATATGGCGCTCGGCCATTTGGGTAAAGCCAACCCAGTGAAACACGTGATTGTAGTGAAACACGTTGGCGACAATATTGACGAGCATGCCGGTCGCGATGTTTGGTATCACGAACTGCTCGCACAACAACCCAAGCATTGTGAACCTGAGCCAATGAATGCGGAAGATCCACTGTTTATTCTGTATACATCCGGCTCTACGGGGAAACCGAAAGGCGTATTGCACACCACTGGCGGCTATATGGTATGGGCCTCAATGACCCATCAATATGTGTTTGATTACCATCCGGGTGATGTGTATTGGTGTGCCGCTGACGTTGGTTGGGTGACGGGCCATACTTATATTGTGTATGGACCACTTGCCAATGGTGCGACCAGCGTGATGTTTGAAGGGGTGCCAACCTACCCTAGCGTCAAGCGTATTGCTCAAATCGTTGACAAATTTAAAGTAAACATCCTTTATACCGCACCGACAGCTATCCGGGCTTTAATGGCACATGGAACCGCCGCCGTCGAGGGTGCTGATTTATCCTCATTAAAAGTATTGGGCAGTGTCGGCGAGCCGATTAATCCGGAAGCCTGGAACTGGTACCACCAACAAGTGGGCAAAAATAACTGCCCTATCGTCGATACCTGGTGGCAAACCGAAACCGGTGGCATCCTGATCACCCCATTGCCAGGCGCTACCGCTTTAAAACCAGGTTCTGCTACCCGGCCATTTTTCAGTGTCAAACCTGCCATAGTTGATAACGAAGGTAATTTACTGCACGGGGCCACTGAAGGCAATCTGGTGTTACTGGATAGCTGGCCTGGTCAAATGCGGACTTTGTACGGTGATCATGACCGTTTTGAACAAACCTATTTTTCAACCTACCGCGGCATGTATTTCACCGGCGACGGCGCTAAACGCGACGAAGATGGTTATTACTGGCTGACAGGCAGGGTCGATGATGTATTAAATGTGTCAGGTCACCGCTTAGGCACTGCCGAAATTGAAAGCTGCCTGGTGGCGCATGAAGCTATTGCTGAAGCTGCCGTTGTGGGTTATCCACACGACTTAAAAGGTCAGGGCATTTATGTGTTTATCGCACCAAGAGTAGGTGTTGAACCAAGTGATGATTTGACGAAGGCCGTTAGAGATTGGGTCAGACGTGAAATTTCACCTATTGCCAGCCCGGATCTGATCCAGTGGGCACCGGGTTTACCGAAAACCCGCTCCGGCAAAATTATGCGGCGGATTTTACGTAAAATTGCCGCCAATGAACATGATTCATTAGGCGACATCTCGACTCTGGCCGATCCATCCGTGGTTGAACATCTGATCAATCACCGACTGAATAAATAACCTCCGTAATAGAGCATAAGTCAGTTGCTGGCTTATGCTCTTTGCAAAACATAGACAGCTGCCATCAGGTTGATTATGCTGCAACATATCCTCTGAAACTTAGCTGTCGGCTGAGTCTTGTCTGAACGGAGTCTGAAATGGCTAAACTGATAGTGGCGGACGATCATCCGCTGTTTCGTAATGCACTGATCAATGCCATCAGTAATACTTTTGTCACCAAAGCGACCATTGAAACCGATTGTTTTGAAGCCACTTATCAGGCACTGGAGCAGCACCCGGATACAGATCTGTTACTGCTGGATTTACATATGCCAGGCAACTGCGGTTTTCTCGGGTTGATCCAACTGCGCAAAAATTTCCCCACACTGCCGATTGTCGTGATCTCGGCCAGCGATGATCCGGACGTGATCCGACGCGTGATGAACTTTGGTGCTTCAGCCTATATTCCAAAATCGGCACATCCGATTGAAATTGGTAAGGCTCTTCATGCTGTGATGGCGGGGGAGCTTTGGTTACCGGCCCATTTACAGGCGTTATTTAAACCAGACCCACACAACCTAGCCGATTTAGACTTAGCGGATAAAGTGGCACAATTGACTAATCAGCAATATAAGGTGTTGTATTACCTGACCGAAGGTTGGCTGAATAAACAAATTGCCTACGATCTACATATCTCAGAAGCCACAGTCAAAGCGCATTTAACAGCTATTTTCCGTAAATTAGGCGTAACCAACCGCACCCAGGTGGTGATCCAGGCCCAGCGGTTGCAGTTAGAAGCGCCCGTCGACCGAGCTTTGGCGCAACAACACTGACGACCGCTGGCTGACCGCTAAACAGGACGCGGTAAGAAGCGCTGCTGCTGATCAAGTTGCCAGCAGACATCCGCCAGCTTTGGCAATTGTTGCCAGCCATGCTCGGTCAGCCGTTGAAAGCTGGCCATAAAATTTGCCAGCTCAGCATCTGTCATGCCCTGCCCTTGGGTCTGCCACAACTGCTGTTCTTGTCGCTGCCGCCAACGGCATACGGCCTGCCAGTCTGGCGCCTGCACATACAACAAATACTGCAGCAACTGAAAATACTGCTGATAGCGGCCCGCCAGTTGCTGATTGACATAATGCCGCCAACGGCCATCAGGATCCAACTGTTGCTCCTGCTGATTAACGGCGTTTCGCAATTGCGCGGCCGACTGGGCCGGGCAGCCCAGACACCAGCCTTCAACTATCAGTAAATCCAGCTGTTGGAGTGGCCGGTCCGGTAATCGATCATCCAATGCTTTGCTAAAACTGGGTAAGCGCACCGGTTGCCCTGAAAACACGGCCTCGGCATCATGGATGGCGCGGGTTATATCATGAGTCCCAGGCACGCCGCGCTGCGCTAACCAGGGATGTACTTGGTGTGCTAACTGTTGACGCTGCGATTTTGTCAAATAATAATCATCCAGCGACACCGCAGCCACCTGTATGCCGTGCTGCTGCAGCATGCTGACCAGCACGGCCGCCAGCGTCGACTTACCACAACCCTGCGCGCCACTGATAGCAAACAACTTCACTTTAGGCCGCAGCAGCAACTGCTGCAACAATTGCAAGACCGCACGCTGGTACTGAGCCCGGTATTGTAACGGAATAGCACTCAGAACCGACTCAGTGTCTGACAACATCAACCTTGACCGTTGTCATCAGTTTTTGCATTGGTCAGCAACGGATCGTCAGCGGCAGGGGCATGATTAAATTCCGCCATAAAAATTTGCCAGAACGCCATAAAGAGCGCAGCCACTAACGGCCCCAATACAAAGCCATTAATACCCAGTAAAGTAATGCCACCTAAAGTCGAAAACAGCACAATATAATCTGGCAATTTGGTATCACGACCGACCAAGAGTGGCCGCAGAATATTGTCCGCCAAACCAATGACGATAGCACCATAAGCAATCAGGATGGTCGCCTGCCACCACTGGCCGGTCGCATAGAGATATAACGCCACCGGAAACCAGACCAGAGCTGCGCCAATAGCAGGCAATAAACTTAAGAACGTCATTAGCACGCCCCACAGTACCGGCGCAGGAATATCTAAGATCCACAGGATCAAACCACCCAGCGTCCCCTGCACCACTGCGACCACCAAATTGCCTTTGACAGTGGCCCGGGTAACTTCGGCAAATTTGGCAAACAACATCCGCTCTCTGACATCACCCAAAGGTAAAGCCCTGACCAGTAACTCGACCAGTTTGGCACCGTCGCGCAACAGGAAAAAGGCCAGGTATAACATCAAGCCAATTTGCAAAAATAAGCCTGCCGCATTCTGACCTATTGCCAGGGTTTCTTTCGCCAACAAACGGCTGGCTTCGACCGCAGCTTCAGACAAGCGCTGACGTAAATTGTCGGTATCAACGCCAAACTCCAGTAAGGTTTGCGATACCAGTGGAAAAGCCTGCCGAATTTTTTCCAAAGTGGCAGCCGGGTTTAAATCACCATTTTGAATTCGTTGATAAAAAGCAACCCCTTCTTGCAAAAACGAAGCGCCAATCGCTAACAACGGCAGCACCACCATCACCACACAAATACTCAGCGTTAGCAACGCAGCCAGACTAGGTCTGTTGCCTAAATGCCGTAATAACAAGGTTTGCAATGGATAAAAAATCACCGTCAAAGCACAAGCCCAGAAAATGGCACTCCAAAAGGGTTCTAACACCAAACCAAAACCAAAGGTTACCAGCACCAGTAACCCGAGAAAAAACCGCCGTTCTAATTGTGCTCTCATCCGTTTAATGTCTCCATAATCTCACTTGCAACATGCTAACACGCTCACCGACGTGCTGGCATGAGGTCAACTGTGTTTACCCAGTTTTAAATAGTTAAAAGTCGCTCTGAGTGCCGCCGCTTTGATTGGCTTTGGCAAAAATATCAGCCCTTGTTGCTTCGCCCGCTCTGGTAAATCTGGCTCAGGCGCTGCTGATACCAGAATTGCTGGCACGCCAGGCCAATATTGTTGCAGTTGCTGATGCAATATCAGACCATTCTGGTGCTGCCCCAATTGATAATCGATAATCAGCAGATCCGGCGGTCCCTGACGCGCGGCCATTGCCAGAGTGTCATTCACATCCAGACAAGTATCGATATGACCTATCTGCCACTGCTGTAATAAGGCTCTTAATGCATTGACATTACTGACATCATCATCGACACAACAGACCGACAGCCGGGCAAAAGGACTCACTGGCATCGGTTCTGTATCGACAGTTGCTTCGAGCTTAGGCAACACTGTAGCGGTTTGTCTGCCTGCCAGTGGCACTGTCAGTCGGAACACTGTGCCCTTGCCAGGTTCAGAGGCGACACTAAGCTGATGACCCAAACTTTTCGCCATCCGCTGCACCACGGCCAGCCCCAACCCAACGCCTTGCTGACCGCGGGACGTGGCATCCACCCGATAAAAATCATCAAAAATATGCGGCAACTCCTGGGCTCGAATACCAGGACCGGTATCCCAAACTTCGATACACAGCTTTGCCCCGCGACGACGACAGCCGAGCAACACTTTGCCTGTGGCAGTGTATTTGATCGCATTTGACAACATATTTTGCAAAATGCGTCGCAGATACGTCGGATTACTGCTGACCAGATAAGGCGTATTACGCACGTAGAACTGCAACTGTTTTTGCAGTGCCAACAGCGAAAACTCGTCGCGTAATTGCAACAATAAAGGCCCAAGCTCAATGGCCTGACTGGCTGGCTCTAACTTTCCATCATCCAGTTTGGCAATTTCCAATAAGGTCGAAATCAACTCTTCTGTTGCCTTTAAAGAGTTGTCCAACTGTTGCAACATTTGCTGTTGTCGCTCCGGTTCTGGTTGCTCCTGCAGAACTGAAGTAAACAGTCGGGCGGCATTCAGCGGCTGTAAAATGTCATGGCTGGCCAAAGCCAGGAAACGGGTTTTCGATGCATTGGCTGCTTCCGCTTCAGCTTTGGCCAGTAATAGTTGTTGCTCGGTGATACGACGCAAAGCGATTTCATCCCGCAACTCTTCATTGATCAGGCTGATTTGCTGGGTGCGTTGTTGCACCCGTTGTTCCAGATGCTGTTTTGCTTCGGCCAGTTGCCGGACTGCCTGTACATGTTCTGTGATATCGGTAAAGCTGGTGACAAAACCGCCTCCAGGGATAGGATTACCACGCATCTCCAGCACGGTACCGTCAGGTCTCACCCGCTGAAAGACATGTGGCGTGCCGCGCTGCATATGCTGCAGCCGTTTTTGCACGTGCTCTTCGGCGCTACCTTCACCACACAAACCGCGTTCAGCGTTAAACCTGACGATATCAGCGACAGAACGGCCAACCCGCACCATGCCCTCCGGATAGTTAAACATTTCCAGATATTGCCGATTCCAGGCGACCAGTTGTAAATCACGGTCGACCACACTGACGCCCTGACTAAGGTGTTCCAGCGTTGAGAACAGAATTTTACGGGAAAACATAATCGCCTGACGGGTATCATCAAATAAAGTCACCACGTCTTCAAAGGCCAGTTGCCTGCCATCGAGCACCGCATTCACCATAGCCGCCGCGCTGGACGAACCGATGACACCAGCCAACTCCCGCTCAATGTGCCTGATCAGCGCAGGCTCCGGCGTATCTTCTAACTGGGGCGGCATCGGCTGCCGACGGCAAAATTCCGCAATAGATTCCCTGGCGCGACCGGTGCCGACAAAACGCTCTAATAATGTCAGTAGATCCTGACCGACAATCCGGGTCCGACGCGCGGTTTTGACATCATCCAGCGGCAAGTTAGGTTTAACAAAAGCCACCGCCTGTAGTTTGTCGTTCAGATCCGCTTTGTGCAGCAGCGAGAACAGCACATAAGCCAGCAGATTCAGTCCCAAAGACCAACACACACCATGTGTTAGCGGATCCAGTTCCAGCCCAAACAGTGCTGTTGGTCTGAGCCAGCTTTGACCAAAAGCGCCTTGCTGTAAGATTGTTGAATCCAGCACGCCGACACTGACCAGCTGCGGTAGCATCAAACAATAAAACCAGCCGGCAAAACCAATACTGACACCGGCATACACACCAAGGGCATGACCGCGCCGCCAGTACAGTCCACCCAACAGCGCTGGAGCCAGTTGAATAATCAACGCAAAGGATAATAACCCGGTTTCGGCCAGTTCATAATTACGGGCAAACAAGCTGTAATAGCCATAAGACAAAGCCATGACCATAACGATCATCAAGCGCCGCACCCGGAGGATCATCGGACTGTAATCACGTGACAGCTGTTGATTCGGATCAGTGTTTAACAAGGTCGGCATGACCACGTCATTACTGATCATGGTACTGAGCGCCAGCGTCGCGATGATAATCATCGAAGTCGCAGCCGAAAAACCACCAATAAACACCAGTGCACTGATACTTTCCCAGCCCTGACTGGCCGGCAACAGCAGCACAAAACTATCGGCCAGATACAGTTTTTCCGGAAATAATTGCAAGCCCGCCAATGCAATAGGTAGCACCACCAAAGTCACCAGTACCAGATAGCTGCCAAACCAGCGTTTGGCATAGCCAAGATGGCCAGGTGACGTATTTTCAACAAAGGTGACATGAAACTGGCGGGGTAATAAAAAAATAGCGGCCATCGCCAGCACCGTTTTGGTGATAAATGCCAGCCAACTGCCACTGTCTTCCAGGCTATTGGTTTGCGCGTACTGGCTAAAATCGTGCAGCATCTGCCAGGGTCTGTCCAGCACAAACCAGCAGACCGCAATGCCGAGCGTCAATAACGCCGCCAGTTTTATCACAGATTCAAAGGCGATTGCGACCATGACACCGCGATTTTGTTCAGTCAGATGGACTTTGCGGGTACCGAATAAAATGGCAAACAAGGTCATCGCCAAGGCACTCATCAGCGCTGTGTCCTGCCACCAAAGTTGCAGGCTGTTTTCGCTCCGCCCCAGTAATACCTGGTATGAAGCCGATACGGCTTTGAGTTGTAATGCAATATAAGGGACCACCACCACCAGACATAACAATGCGGTCATCGCGGCAATAGCATGACGTTTACCATAACGGGCACTGATAAAGTCGGTAATGGAGGTGACGTTATGTTTTTTGGCGACGTGCAATAATTTACGTAGCATCGGCTGGGCGAAACAAAAAATCAGCAAAGGCCCGAGATAAATCGGTAAATAATCCCAACCCGAACTGATGGCAGAACCGACGGCCCCATAATAGGTCCAGGAGGTGCAATACACCGCCAGTGCCAAGCTGTAGATCAGTCCCCCATACTTTCGTAGTAGCGCATCCGACCTGTGCTGCTCCGCGCGGTTGGCGATGTAAAACAAGCCACCGACGTACAACAGAGCCAACACCGCAATAATCCACGCCGCCACAGCAATCTCCCGCTTGTTTTTTGTCGCATACTGTTGGCCAGTCTGCGTCAGATGTCAATGTTGTTATTTTTCCTTCGACTAAAGTCGGGCTTACGCTGTTGGTAGCAACTGCTAGATTAGAATAGCTCGATAAAAATAACTAAAGGAAACATGCATCATGGTAACTAAACATAGTCCGCAGGAGTACTGGCAAGCCAATCTGCGACTGATCATCGGCAGCCTGATTATCTGGGCGCTGGTGTCATACGGCTTTGGCATTTTATTAAGACCGTTGCTCAGTGGTATCACCATTGGCGGCACTGATCTTGGCTTCTGGTTTGCACAACAGGGCTCCATTATTACCTTTATCATCCTGATCTTTTTCTATTCCTGGAGAATGAATAAGCTTGATAAAGAATTTGGCGTTGATGAGGAGTAATTCAAGATGAGCCAATTTGCAATCAACTTATTATTTGTTGGTGGCTCTTTTGCCCTGTATATCGCAATTGCGATCTGGGCCAGAGCAGGTTCAACCAAAGAGTTTTATGTCGCAGGCGGTGGTGTCCATCCGGTGATGAACGGAATGGCGACTGCAGCTGACTGGATGTCGGCGGCATCTTTTATTTCGATGGCTGGCCTGATTTCATTAGGCGGCTATGCCAACTCGACTTATCTGATGGGTTGGACCGGTGGTTATGTATTGCTGGCGATGTTATTGGCACCTTACCTGCGTAAGTTCGGCAAATTTACCGTACCGGATTTTATCGGTGATCGTTTTTACAGCACCAGCGCCCGTTTAGTTGCGGTTGCTTGCCTGATTATTGCTTCAGTGACTTATGTCATCGGCCAAATGACAGGGGCCGGGGTGGCCTTTTCCCGTTTCCTTGAAGTCAGCAGTGATATGGGGCTGATTATCGCCGCTGTGATCGTCTTTATGTACGCAGTCTTGGGCGGCATGAAAGGCATTACCTACACTCAAGTGGCGCAATATATCGTATTGATTGTGGCTTATACCATTCCGGCGGTGTTTATTTCATTACAGTTGACTGACAGTTTCCTGCCACCACTGGGTCTGTTCTCTGATCACACTGAATCTGGTGTGCCACTGCTGCAAAAACTGGACGAAGTCGTACGCGAACTTGGTTTTGTAGATTACACCGCCGATGTCGATAACAAACTGAATATGGTGTTATTCACCTTGTCTTTGATGATTGGTACTGCCGGTCTGCCACATGTCATTATCCGTTTTTTCACAGTCCCTAAAGTCGCGGATGCGCGTTGGTCTGCCGGCTGGGCACTGGTGTTTATCGCGTTGTTGTATCTGACAGCACCTGCTGTTGCTGCCATGGCCCGGTTAAACTTGATGACCACTATTTTTCCGGAAGGTCCAAAAGCCGAAGCGATTGAATACAGCGCAAGACCGGACTGGATTAAAAACTGGGAAAAAACCGGCTTAATTAAACACAATGACCTCAACGGTGACGGTCGGATCCAGTTCTATAGTGATGCGCCGGCATTTGCTGAAAAAGCAGCAGAACGTGGCTGGAAAGGCAATGAACTGACGGTCAACAACGACATTCTGGTGCTGGCCAATCCTGAGATTGCCAATTTGCCAGGTTGGGTCGTTGGTCTGATCGCCGCAGGTGGTCTGGCTGCAGCACTGTCGACCGCAGCTGGTTTATTGCTGGCGATTTCTGCTGCCATCAGTCACGATCTGATCAAAGGCACTATCAATCCAAATATCAGTGAAAAAGGTGAGTTACGGGCTGCCCGTATTTCAATGGCTGTGGCTATCGTTGTTGCAACTTATCTTGGCATGAATCCGCCCGGCTTTGCTGCGCAGACGGTGGCGCTGGCCTTTGGTATCGCTGCAGCGTCAATTTTCCCGGCGCTAATGATGGGTATTTTCTCCAAACGCGTCAACAGTAAAGGGGCTGTCGCTGGGATGCTGGCAGGCTTGATTTCCACATGTGTTTATATTTTCCTGTATCAGGGCTGGTTCTTCCTGCCTGGCACCGCAAGCTTCGAAAACGTGCCGGCAAACTGGTTATTTGGTATCTCTCCGCTGTCGTTTGGTGCTATAGGTGCAATGATTAACTTCACGGTCGCCTTTGCAGTGTCAGCGGTCACCGAAGCGCCTCCAAAAGCCATTCAGGATTTAGTGGAAAGCGTACGCTTCCCGCGTGGTGCTGGTACAGCTATCGATCATTAAGTAAGATAAAACGCAGTGGTCTGAGCGCGCTCAGGCGAAGCTTACACTACGGGCTTTCTCTGAAAGCCCGTGTTTTTTGGAGAATGACATTTTATGTTATGGGATTTGATCGCAACTATTGTTTCAGGCGTTGGCGCTGCTGGCATCGCGTTATTGTTACGTAAACTGACCGCGCAGCGAGCGCCGAGTTATCTGGTGCCTGTCTTCGCCGCTGCCGGCATGTTGAGTTTTCAGATTTTCAGTGAATATCAGTGGTTTGATCATCAAAAAAGTCTGTTACCTGAAGGTGTCGTGGTCGTCCGGGCTGTCGCCGAAAGCACCGCCTGGCGGCCCTGGAGTTACTTAAAACCGCAAGTGGTGCGTTTTATGGCACTGGATGTGAAAAATGCCACTACCAATCAGCACAATCCCGAATTGGTGCTCACGACTTTGTATTTATTTGAGCGCCGTCAGCAGGCGGGCGCTATCCGGCAAGTGATCCACTGTGGCTTGGGCTACCGAGCCGATTTCACTGAACAATTAGCAATCCCGGCCACAGGCAGCGCCCTGGATCAAAATTGGCACCCCATCGGCGATGCTGAACAAAGCTTGTTACAAGTCTGTCCTCCAGCGAGCACCGAAAAGCTGACCGCTTCAGACTAAAGTAGACTGTCGAGGCAAACCTGCTCTTGCTAGAGTGAAGGCCTTGAGACAGGAGCTATTATGGAAATCAGCGAAGTCACCAAATTTCTGGCGCATACCACTCCTTTTAATCATTTGGCCAGTGCGGAACTAGGGCAGCTCGCCCGGCAAATTCAGGTGTTTTATTATCAACAAGCCGAGCTGGTGCCGCCAGGTACCAACCGGCTGATGATAGTGCGCACCGGGGTATTTGCCCTGTACAGCGACCAACAACAATTGTTGGCCAAGTTGCAGGAAGGCGACTTTTATGGCTACCAGTTGTTGTTAACCGATTTAGCTGATGATGATCAACTACGCTGTGAAGAGGATGGCCTGGTGTATTGGCTGGGCGCCGAAGCTTTTCATCAGCTCAGGCATCAGTATAAAAATATTGATATTTTTTTCCAGCGTTTATTTAGTCGCCGCTTGCATCAGTACCGCGAACAGCAACAGAACTCCAGATTCACGCTAAAAATTGCCGACGTGGTGCAAGCGCATAAAATTGCCATCAAACCAGAGCAGACAGTACAACAAGCGGCGGCCTTGATGACAACACAGCGGGTGTCTTCATTACTGGTCGAAACCGGCCAGCAACTGGTAGGGATCCTGACCGACCGGGATTTACGCAGCCGGGTGCTTGCGCAAAATTTGCCTGCCAGTACCCTGGTCAGTCAGGTGATGACAAAACAACCTTATACCATTGATAAACATGGCTATTTATTTGAAGCTGTGCAGTTGATGAGTCGCTATAACATCCATCATTTACCGGTGACCGAGCAAGGTCAGAGTTTCAGTATGATCACCGCTACTGACATTATCCGGGCGCAGCAGGATCATCCGGTCTATCTGATTGGCGAAATTCATCGGCAACAAAGCCTGGATGGGCTGGAGCAATGCAGTCAACACATGGCCGAACTAGCGCTCACCATGGGCAAGCAACAGGTACCGGCGCATGAAGCAGGCCATATTATCACGACTATTACTGATGCCATTACCCAACGTTTGATTAAACTAGCGATAGGACAATTGGGAGAACCACCTTGTGTGTTCAGTTGGCTGGCCTTTGGTTCCCAAGCGCGAATGGATCAGAGTCTGAATGCCGATCAGGACAATGCCCTGCTGCTGGAAAAAGAACCGGAAGGTGAAGTGGCGGATTATTTTGCCAAGCTGGCTGACTTTGTCTGTCATGGTTTGGACCGCTGTGGGATCAGGTTCTGCCCTGGCAATATTATGGCCAGTAATCCCGACCTCAGACTCAGTCTGAAAGGCT
>CAZGHW010000074.1:0-14281 GCA_964525695.1 uncultured Rheinheimera sp.
GAGTCGATGATATCTTGTGGAAGGTGATCGTTTACTTCGGCAAAAGTTAAATAACCTTGCTCTTTACCTTTTAAGATAAGGAGTTTTAATTGCGACTGAGGATTATGCTCCATAGAGGCTGCTCTTCCACCCAAATATGTTAAATTTCAAAAATGCGAATGAGCGAGTATAACAAAGCGCAGCTTTTCTAGCCAGCGCAGTCATCTCATCCGCAGTCATTTGCTCTTGAAAGCTTTCAACAGCATGGCGTATTCGTGTCGTTCGGCCACCGATAATTTACTTAATTGGTCCTTGCGTTGTAAGGATTCAAGGCGCTGTTGTAAATATTGGTCTTCGATCGAACGAAACGTATCTAAAAACTCCTGAGTTAATTGTTCGTCAGCAACCTGATGGTCCCATAACGCTAATTTACTCAGAATGTTGTATTCCGGTAATTGCCGCCAGTATTCCAGCAGCTGGGCTGTGGTCAGCCCGGGTTTTTCCAACAGATGTTGCTGGATGGCCAGCAACAAGGCTGCACCTGGTAAATTGGCCTGCGCCAGTTCAGGCGCGTACGGCATGACCTTGGCGAGCGCTGGATTTTGTAACAATAATGCCACAGCCCGCCGCATCGGGGTAATTTTGCTCGCCGCTACCGTGACCGGCTGGCTGCGTTTACTGCTGGCAGTTTTTACGTTGTCCCGGCTGCGACCGACCAACTGACTTAGCCGTTCGCTCAGGGTGTCGCGATAAAATTCGCTTGGGATCTGGCCAATCATCTCGTTGGCTTTGACCCAGAGCGCTGATTTGCCACCGTCACCGGACACGTCATGTTCTTTCAGCAAATGCTCAAACAGATAGTTGCTGAGCGGCATCGCTTGATCCAGCCGTTGTAGAAACTCGGTTTTACCTTCTTTTTGGACCAGCGAATCCGGATCTTCGCCGTCTGGTAAAAACACAAAATTCAGTTCGACGCCATCTTTTAAATGCGGCAGTGCACTTTGCAGTGCACGCCAGGCAGCATCCCGACCGGCTCTGTCACCGTCATAACAGCAGATCACTTTACTGCAAAATCTGAACATCGTTTGCATATGCTCAGCTGTGGTGGCTGTGCCTAAGCAAGCGACTGCAAAAGCAATGCCTTGCTCGGCAAGCGCCACCACATCCATATAACCTTCTACCACCAGCAAACGTTCCAGCCGTTCTTGTTGCTGTCTGGCTTCATACAAACCATAAAGTTCACGACCTTTATGGAATAATCGGGTTTCCGGTGAATTCAGATACTTAGGTGTACCTTCACCCAGTACGCGGCCACCAAAACCAATCACTCTGCCGCGTTTATCCCGGATCGGAAACATGATCCGATCGCGGAAAAAGTCATATTCGCGGCCACTATCATTGCGGTTGGTCAGCTTCAGTTCAAATAACTGATCGCGAGCAGGCCGGCTATTGCCAAGCTGTTTGAGCAACAAATCCCAGCTATCAGGCGCATAACCGATACCATACCGGGCGATAGTCGCAGCCGATAAGCCGCGTTTTTGCAAATAAGCGGCCGCCTGTGGCTGACTATTCAGCTGTTGCTGATATATTTGTGCCGCTTTTTGCATCTGGCTGTAATCATCGGCGCTGCCTTGGATATAAGGCTTGTAGCCAGCTTCACGCGGCACGTCCAGATGATGCAATTTCGCCAGTTCTTCAATGGCTTCAACAAATTCGAGCTGTTCAAACGCCATCATAAAACTAATGGCATTGCCGTGAGCGCCACAACCAAAACAATGATAAAACTGTTTGTCAGCACTCACCGTAAAAGAAGGTGATTTTTCGTTATGAAAAGGGCAGCATGCCGAGTAATTTTTACCGGCTTTTTTTAGCGGGACCCGTAAGTCTATCAGTTCAACAATATCGGTACGAGCCAACAGGTCGTCGATAAAGGGTCTGGGTATTTGTCCTGCCACCTTTTTCCTTTGCTATAAAATGCTTATTGCAGAAAAAGACAAACCGTGCGCTAAGGCACGGTGTGCAGTTTAACAGCCATTACCGGATATTCAGGCGTTCAGTTCAGACGAGCTTTAACCAGCCCACTCAGTGCGCCCATATCTGTGCGGCCCTGAACCTGAGGTTTTAACCATGCCATGACCTTGGCCATGTCCTGCATCGAACTTGCGCCTGTGGCGGTGATTGCTTCTGACAGCAAATCATCAAGCTCAGCCTGTGTTAAGGCTTGCGGTAAAAACTGTTCAATAATCGTAATTTCGGCCAGCTCAATGTCAGCTAAATCAGTTCTGCCACCGGCAGTATACTGAGCTGCTGATTCTTTGCGTTGTTTTGACATCTTGGTCAAAACTGCAAGAATATTGGCATCATCAGGTTGCAACTGCAGATCGATCTGACGTTGTTTCACTTCCGCCAAAGCCATCCGAATAGTATTAAGACGCAATTTGTCTTTCGACCGCATCGCGTCTTTTTGTGCTTCCTGAAGCTGCTCTAACAGAGCCATAGTCCGAAACCTGACTTAGTAAAGCTTGATGCGACGTGCGTTTTCGCGAGAAAGCTTTTTCATGTGGCGCTTAACAGCAGCAGCTTTCTTACGTTTACGAACCCAAGTTGGCTTCTCGAAGAATTCTTTCGCGCGAACGTCAGCTAAAACGCCAGCTTTTTCGCAAGAGCGTTTGAAACGACGTAAAGCCACGTCAAATGGTTCGTTTTCTTTTACTTTCACTACAGGCATTAAAATCTCACCTCGGTTAATCTGGACACCGCGTTCTGGTCAGCGGCTAACCAATACGTTTAAATTTGGTGCGGCATTTTACTCAAAAGCCGGCACTAAAGTAAAGCAATTATATGCTTTGCTGGCTCTGGCGCACAGATCCCGATACAATTCGCGGCTTGGCTGTGACTCTTGAGGTAATAAAATGCGGGTTTTAGGCATCGAAACGTCCTGTGATGAGACCGGAATTGCCATTTATGATGGTCAGAAAGGGCTGCTTAGTCATGTCCTGTACAGTCAGATTGCTATTCATGCCGAGTATGGTGGTGTGGTGCCGGAACTGGCGTCACGCGATCATATTCGTAAGACCTTGCCGTTAATCAAGCAGGCGCTGGCGGAAGCTGGTTGCACTGCCGACAGTATTGATGGCGTGGCCTACACCGCCGGGCCTGGACTGGCGGGCGCCTTATTGGTTGGGGCTGCCATTGGCCGCAGTCTGGCCTTTGCCTGGGGCAAACCTGCGCTGGCGGTGCATCATATGGAAGGTCATTTATTGGCGCCGATGCTGGAAGCCAATCCGCCAGAGTTTCCGTTTATCGCCTTGTTGGTGTCAGGTGGTCATACGCAGTTGGTGCGGGTTGATGGCATTGGTCAATATCAGTTACTCGGCGAATCTGTCGATGATGCGGCCGGTGAAGCCTTTGATAAAACCGCCAAACTGATGGGGCTGGATTATCCAGGTGGGCCTTTATTGGCCAAGCTCGCCACCTCTGGCGATGCGAAAAAATATAAATTCCCACGGCCGATGACCGACAGACCAGGATTGGATTTTAGTTTCAGTGGGCTCAAAACCGCTGCGGCTAATGTGATTGCGGCCGAGGGCAAAGGCCCGCAGGTACAGGCCGATATCGCGGCCTCATTTCAGCAAGCTGTGGTTGATACTTTGGTCTTTAAATGTCAACGCGCGCTGAATGAAACCGGACTGAAGCGGTTGGTGGTGGCTGGTGGCGTCAGTGCCAATACCTCGTTACGCCAGCAATTGGAGCAGTTACTGCACAAGATGAAAGGTCAGGTGTATTATCCACGCAAAGAATTCTGTACTGACAATGGCGCCATGATTGCGCTGGCTGGCTATCAACGGCTGGCGGCTGGTCAGCAACAGGATCTGAGCATTGGCGTGACGCCGCGTTGGCCAATGACGGATTTACCGCCACTGTAACTGTCACCGAGCAAGGTACAACAACCCTCGTCTGAGGATGGATTTATGCTGGAAAAATTGTTTCAACTCAAAGCGCACGGTAGCAATGTGCGGCGCGAAATGCTGGCGGGCCTGACCACCTTTTTCACCATGGCCTATATCATTTTTGTCAATCCGGCGATGCTGGCAGAAGCTGGCATGGATAAAGGCGCGGTGTTTGTCGCCACTTGTCTGGCAGCGGCTGTTGGCTCTATTTTGATGGGGGTGATTGCCAATTACCCGATAGCGCTGGCGCCTGGGATGGGGCTGAATGCGTTTTTCACTTATGGCATTGTTTTGGGGATGGGGCACAGCTGGCAGACGGCGTTGGGGGCGGTGTTTATTGCCGGGGTGCTGTTTTTATTGCTCAGCCTGTTTAAAGTGCGGGAATGGATTATTCAGGTGATCCCGCGCACGCTGAAGCTGGGTATCGCCACCGGTATTGGTGCTTTTCTGGCGATGATAGCACTGAAAAACGCTGGTATTATTGTGGCGCATCCCGCCACTTTGGTCACGCTGGGCGATTTAACCAGCGCCACACCGCTGTTATCTATTGCCGGTTTTTTCCTGATTGCAGCGCTCAGTGCCCGTGGTTTCCAGGGGGCGGTGCTGGTGGTGGTGCTCGCCCTTACCGCTATTGCCGTCTTTCGCGGTGATACTGTTTATCAGGGGCTGGTCTCAGCCCCCCCGTCACTGGCGCCCACTTTTCTACAAATGGATATTATGGCGGCTTTTGATGCGGCTTTTATCAGTGTGATTTTTGCACTGCTCTTTGTCGATATCTTTGATAATTCCGGTACTTTGCTGGCGGTGACGCAAAAAGCCGGTCTGGCTGATCAAGATGGCAATGTCGAACGGCTGGGCGGGGCTTTAGCTGCCGACAGTCTGGCGGCTGTCGCTGGCGCAGCGCTGGGTACTTCAACCACCACCAGTTATGTCGAAAGCGCTGCCGGGGTTGCCGCTGGTGGCCGCACCGGCTTGACCGCAGTGGTGGTGGGGGTACTGTTTGCACTCTGTATTTTTATTGCGCCCTTAGCGGCTATGGTGCCGGTCTATGCCACCACAGGCGCTATTTTTTATGTCGCGGTGCTGATGTTGTTTAATCTGCAGGAAATCGACTGGCACGATATTACCGAAGCTGCGCCTGTCACTGTGGTGCTGTTATTAACACCGCTGACCTTTTCGATTGCCCATGGCATCGCGCTGGCGTTTATCACCTATACCCTGACCAAAGCTATGTGTGGCAAACACCGTGAAGTCAGTCTGAGTATTTGGTTGTTAACTCTGTTGTTTGTGCTGAAAATTATTTTCCTCAGTTAAACCTGCCGCCGCAACAACGCCACCCTGAGGTGGCGGTGTTGGCAATACAGCACTGTTAAACTTTCCGGCCCACAAAGGCGGCAAAAATATCCGACCAGGAAGGTTCTTTGCCATACATCCGGATCCCGAGTGCAAACACCCGACTGGCAGCACTTTTTAACCAGAACAGTGCGGCCAGTAACAACAAGACTGATAAGCCCCATTGCCAGAGTGGCACTTCTGCGTTGGCCATCCGCAGCGGCATGGCGGCAAAGGACGTCAGTGGGAAAATGCTAAGAATTTGCATCATCAGGCCTTCGGCGTTATCCATCACACTAAAAGCCAGCGCCAGCGGCACTGAAGGTAAAAACATCACAATGCTGCGGCTGGAATGGTTCGGATCGTCAATAGTGGCGGCAAAACCGGCCATAAAACTATTCACCAGCAATAAACCCAGCCCGACATACAACAGAGCACTGCCAATTTCGAACGGCGTCATCTGAATGTGAAGCGGCGCTTTATCACCGGCAAAACGCACCGCTTGCAGCACCAAGAAAAATAATAAGCCGCTGGTGAACATACTCTTTAAACAAAACAGTGAAATCCCGAGAATTTTGCCGTCAATCCATTGTTGTGGTGTTAACAGCGTCAATAACTGTTCGGTGACGCGATTTTGTTTTTCGGTGGTAATGGCGGTAAACATAAAACCAAAACCAGAAAAAATACCAATCGACAGTAAAAACAATAAACCACCACTGACCATTTGCTGGCCTTTGTCATCTTTGGCACCACTGTCGGCCTTGATAAAGTCTTGTTTGATCTGCGGCAAACGACTCACCAGCGCTTTTTGTTCCGCGCTCAGCGGTAGGGCGGTAATTTGTTGTTGCTGATGCCAGCTTTGCAAACTGCTGTTCAGACGGCCTTGCCAGCTGGCTTTTTCATGGTAAGTCACCTGCAGGCTGGTGGCATCGGCCACCACTACGGCATGCCAGACTTGACCTAAGCCTTTGACTGCATCAGCTTGATGGCTGGGATTTAATGGTTGGAATTGAAAGCCTGCTAGTTGTGGCAACTTGGCGGCACTGGTCACAATCGCCACTTGATAATCTTTATCCAGCGCATTTTTCAGTACTGGCCATAAGCTGGTCAGGGCAACAATCAGTGCCATCAGACCAAGGCTCATCAGTTCCTGTTTCCATTTGAAATAACGTTTAAATTCAAAGAGTGCAATAGTCCAGATTTTCATACGGCAGCTCCTTGGTGTGGTTGTTGATTATGTTGTGCCACCGCATTGAGATAGAGTTCGTGTAGGCTGGCTTGTTGTTTGCTGATATTGGTGAGCGCAGCCAGCGTACTGACTTCATTCAGTAGTTGCTGAAAATCAGCTGCAGCGGCCAGCACCACTTTAAATTGCTGCTCTGACACAGCTTGTAGCTCGCTGATGCTTGGACAGCGGCATAGCTGTGCCGTCGCAACGGCCTGGTCAAAGCTGAGTTCATACTGCTGCTGCGGCGCCAGTTGCTGCCGCACTTGTGTTAAATCGTCTTGGGCCACCACCTGGCCTTTATTTAACAACAGCATTTGATCGGCCAACCGCTCAATCAAGGCCATCTGGTGGGCGCTTAATAAGACAGTCGTGCCTTGCGCTCTGAGCTCTTGCAGTATGGTCAGCACATGTTCCTGATTAATCGGATCTAAGCCGGAAAATGGCTCATCCAGGATCAACAGCGCTGGTTGATGCAACAAGCAACTAATCAGCTGTACTTTTTGCTGATTGCCCTTAGATAGTTTATTCAGCTTGTCGTTGCGTTTATCCAGCAAATCGAGTCTGGTTAGCCAATAATCCAGTTGCTGTTGGAGCTGTGTTTTGGCCAGGCCACGTAGCCGGCCAATATAACTCAGGTTGTCCGTGACCGATTTATCCAGATATAAACCGCGGTCTTCCGGCAGATAACCAAAACAGCCTTCCGGCAAACTGCTGAACTCTTGCTGCTGCCAGTGCACACGGATTTCACCGCTGTCAGGTCTGGTCAAGCCGACCAGCATGCGAATTAACGAGGATTTACCGGCTCCATTGGGCCCAAGCAGCGCAAAAATCTGTCCTGACTGCAAGGCAAAACTGAGATTTTGCACCGCCTTGACGCTGCCGTAGGATTTTTCGACCTGCTGCACGCTGATATTTAACATCATCAATCACCTTGTTCGATAGCTTGTTACCGCAGAATAACAATATTGCTGCCCGTCATGATGCTCTGAAAATGTAACAGAGTGCGACCAAACACCAGATCCGTCAGTAAAATGCGATAAATTGCAAATGATAATGATTACCTTTAAGGTGTGGTTATTGTATCATCTGCCGCCTTGATAAGTGTGTAATTGCAATCGTTTTAGATGCTGGCAGGAAACCAACATGATCCCTTCAACTCAACCCAAACCAGTGCTGCTGCGCTGGCCAAGCCCGGCGCTGCGCTACCGGCTGGATGTGTTTTGCCGTTTTAGTGCTGCGGTGCTGGGCGGTTATGTGCTCACAGCGGCACTGACCGCGGTATTACCGCTATTGTTGCCATTACGGCTGACCGACGCAGTATTGCTGACATTGGCTTTATCGGTGTTGTTTTATGCACTGGCCTTTTTGTGGGTATTTTGGGTGAAAAAATTACGGACCGCCTGGATGGGAATGTTGGCGCCCAGTGCCGGGCTTGGCTTGTTGTTGCTGTTATTGAAGGGTTGGTTATGAAAGAAACATTTTTTCGTTCCATGACCTGGTTACATACCTGGGTTGGCCTGACGGTGTGTTGGTTATTGCTGCTGATTTTTTTTGCCGGCACGCTGAGCTTTTTCCGGCCGGAAATCAGTTTATGGATGGAACCGGCTTTTCATCAGGTGAAGCCGTCAACGGCAGTCGAGCTGCAAGCGCAGCAATTTCAGTTGATTGAACAAGGTGTCGCCAAGTTGGCACAGCAAGCACCGGCCTCCGGTCACTGGTTTATTGATTTACCGGATGAGCGTAACCCGTTGCTGGGTCTGAGTTATGAAAAAACCGCGCCGGGTTTATCGCGACGTGATAGGTTCCAGCACGATTATTATGATCCAAGCACGATGGAAAAAATTGATGGTCAGCGCCAAAGCCGCGGCGGCGATTTTTTTTACCGGCTGCATTTTGACCTGCATTATCTGGATGTACTCACGGCGCGCTGGCTGGTTGGTTTTGCCAGTCTGTTTATGTTGATTGCGCTGATATCCGGGGTGGTGATCCACAAACGTATTTTCGCTGATTTATTTAGTTTTCGCGCTAACAAAGGCAGCCGGAGCTGGCTGGATTTGCATAATGTCAGTTCAGTGCTGGCATTGCCTTTTCATCTGATGATTACCTATACCGGCATCATCACACTGATTTTTATGTATTTTCCCTATGCGATGCTGACGACTTTTGACGGTGATTTCAACAAATTTTATCAGCAAATTGACCCAACCCAACAGCATGTCGAAGCGACCGGTGAAAAAGTTGCGATGGCAGATATCAGCCTGATGTTGCAACAGATGCAGCAGCTAAAACCTGATGTCAGTATCAGCCGGGTCACGGTCGAGCATCCGTATGACAGCACAGTGACCCTGCTATTGAGTGCCAGCAATGGCACTGAGGTGCGGGATCAACAACTACGTTTTCTGTTCAATGGCCAGACCGGAGCTTTGCTGGCACAGAGCCCGCTTGAACTCAGCGCCAGTGAAACCTTTTTTGACAGCATGACCGCGCTGCACACTGGCCGGCTGGCGCAACCGCTGCTGCGCTGGTTGTACTTTTTCTGTGGCGTTGCCGGCTGTGTGATGATTGCTTCGGGTTGCATCATGTGGGCGAAACGCATTCGGGAGCGGCTGAAACAACCGGCTTCATTCGGTTTGCGTTTGGTGGAAACACTAAACCTAGGCACAGTGCTGGGTTTACCACTGGCGACGGCTGGCTATTTTTATGCAAACCGCTTGTTACCGGTCGATTTACCTGACCGGGCGCAGTGGGAAATCCACACCTTTTTCCTTTGCTGGCTGGCGTTATTGCTGCTGGCTTGCTGGCGGCGTGATCAACCAAGCTGGCGCTTTGGCAGCATCTTGGTGGCTGCAGCTTTAGCCGGAGTCCCGCTGCTGAATGCGCTGACCACAGATCACAGTGTATTTAGTTATCTGCAACAAGGGCAATGGGCGCTGGCTGGCGTTGAAATCACCTGTCTGCTGTTTGCGCTGCTGTTTCTGTTACTGGCGCGAGGTCTCGGTCAATTCGCCAGTCCTCAAAGTGATGCCAAGCGCCAATCGCCGCCGGTCCGGCCACCGCTGCAGGAGCTAGCTAAATGAGCAATCTATTGATCCTGGCGTTGTGTTTTTTAAGTTTCAGTGCCTTTGCACTGGCCAAATTTAGTCATTACCGCGATGTGATGGGGCAGCGGCCGACAGAGCTGCAAAGTCATCGGCTGCAATGGACAGGTTGGTTGCTGAGTTTGTTTAGTCTGGGGCTGGCGGTGCAATGGCAGGCCGGTTACGGCAGTTTATTGTACCTGGGAGCGGCTGGACTCAGCATTTTGCTGCTGGTGTTGCTGGTTAATTTTCGACCCGGCTGGTTAAAAATTGTGGTCGGGCTGATGTCGTTGCTGGCGCTGGTGGCAGGCTGTAGTTTGTTTTGGTCGCGTTAAGTCGACAGGGAGTGGCAGTGAAAGTGATTGAAAATGCTATTGGGCGTCAGCGTCTGCAGTGGTCTGCGAGGGGTTGGTCTGGAGCTGCGGCCTTAAGCTGGGGCTTGCTGGCTCCGGTTTGGGCATCTGAACCGGCAGTGCCGGTGCAGGTCGTGCAGTTGCAGCAGCACAGCCAAGCTGAACCTTTGCAATTGAGTGGCACGGTTAAAGCGGTACGTCAGGCCAAATTATCTGTAGCAACCGCTGGTTTAGTTGCCACAGTGTTGGTGGATGCCGGTGCCACAGTGCAAGCGGGTCAGCCGTTATTACAGTTGGATGATGCGCTCAGTCGCCAGCAACTGGCACAAGCGGAAGCTGCAGTGCAAGTGGCAACTGCCGCGGCTACCGAGCAGCAGCGGTTGGTGACAGAAGCGCAGCAACTGAGTTTGCAGCAATTATTTCCCTTAACAGCAGTTGCAGAGCGACAGTCTGGTTTACAACAGGCGCAAGCTGAACTTGCTTTCGCAAAAGCGCAGTTAGCAGAAAAACAAGTATTGCTTCGCCAGCATCTGTTGCGGGCGCCTTTTAGCGGGGTGATTAAAGCCCGTTGGTGTGAAACTGGCGAATGGTTGCAACCTGGCCAAGCCGTGCTGGACCTGGTCGAACCGAACAAGCTGTGGTTGGAAGTTCAGGTACCGCAGGAGAAATTCAGCCAGGTAGCCGCCGCCAGCCGCATCGAGATCCAAACGGACATGCAACCCGAATTGACCTTAGCCGGCCAGATTGCCGCCTTGGTACCGGTTAGTGACAGCAGTGCCCGTAGTTTTTTATTAAGACTGGCATTTACCGATACTGCTGCAGTGGTGCAGGCCGGTACTTCGGGCCGGGCAAGGTTATATCTGCCAAACCTGCAGCAGGGCAGTTTGGTGCCAGCTGACGCGCTGGTGCGGCATCCGGATGGCAGTGCCAGTGTATTTATTGTCGAGAATCAGCGGGCAGTGCGGCATAAAGTGCAAGTGGGTCGTACCACAACCGCTGGCGTCGAAGTTCTGCCAGCGCTGCCGCCAGCCGCCGCAGTCGTGGTTCGTGGCAATGAACAACTGCAACATCAGCAGCCGGTGGTGCTGGTGACAGCAACAGCATTGTCAGCCATGCCGTCAGCAGTGACAGGAGCTGGCGAATGATAGCGCAGGCAGTGCAGCGCGGAACCTTGGTGTTGGTGACGGTGTTGATCGCCGCCATCTTAGCACTGGCGGTATCCTTTCGCATTCCGGTGCAAATGATCCCGGATTTGGATGTCCGTACCATTTCAGTGGTGACTGGTTGGCCTGGTGCCACGCCGCAGGATATCGAAGCGGAAATTTTATTAGAGCAGGAGCGTCATTTACGCCGGTTGCCAAATTTACAAAAGATGCGCTCAGGCGCCGATAGTGGCACTGGCTGGATTGATCTGGAGTTTCCACAGCAGGTGTCGATCAGTGACGCGCTGATCCGGGTCAGTAATGCGCTCAGTCAAGTGCCGGGCTATCCGGAAAATGTTGATCAGCCCAGACTCTACAGCAGTTCATATTCCGACAATGCTTTTATGTATTTCCGGTTGATGCCGCTTGAGCGCGATCCTTTGCAATTGGATATGGATATGCTGCGGGATTTTGCCGAAGAGCAGATCCGGCCACGGCTGGAGAAAGTGCCGGGTGTGTCAGCGGTGAATGTCAGTGGCGTGCCGGAGCGGCAAATTCAGATCCAGCTGGATCCAGCCCGACTGGCGCAGCGTGGTATCAGTTTACAACAAGTGCGGCAGGCGATTCGGGATCGCAATCGTGATGCCTCCGGTGGCGATATCGACAGTGGGAAAAAACGTTATTTGCTCAGGATGAAAGGCCGGTTTGCTGATTTGACTGAGTTACAACAGTTGATCTTAACCCGACAGGACCAGACCGAAATCCGCTTGCAGGATGTTGCCACTGTGAGTTTGGATCACGCCGAAAATCGTGAATTATCTTACAGTGAAACCGGTCGTACCCTGACCTTGTCGGTACGGCGTGAAGCCGGCTCCAATGTCATCGCTATCAAACAGCAGATGCTACCGCTGGTGGCAGAACTCAATCAGCAACTGCTGGCGAGCCATGGGCTGCAGTTGGAGCTGTATGGCGATGATGTGCGTTATGTGCAGGCGTCAGTGCAAAATGCCTGGGTCAATTTGTTATTTGGTGCCGCCCTTGCCACCTTGGTGTTGTATCTGTTTTTACGTAGTAGCCGCATCACGCTGGTCGGGGTGATGGGGATCCCACTTTGTACCTTGGCTGCTTTGGCGGCGCTGATGTTATTTGGCCGCACTATTAATGTGATTTCACTGGCTGGCATTGCTTTTGCCATTGGGATGACAGTAGATAACAGCATTGTGGTGTTGGAAAGCATTGATCAGGCGCGTCGGCGTGGCTTGGATCGGATGGCCGCGGCGATCCGCGGTGTCTATGACGTTTGGCCAGCGGTGCTGGCATCGACCCTGACCACAGTATTGGTGTTTGTGCCTGTGCTGTTGATTGAGCAAGAGGCAGGTCAGCTTTATTCCGATATCGCCATTGCCATCGCCGCCGCTATTGTGGCGTCGATGCTGGTAGCGGTTTTTGTGCTGCCAGCGGCGGTTGCCAGATTGTCGCCTGCCACCACCGCCTCGGCAGAGCAGTCGCCGCCGCGCTGGTTGCAGCATTGGCTGCAGCGTATGCTGAGCAGTAACAGCTGGCCACTGGCGACAGTCGCCAGCACCGCGATGCTGATGCTGGGGTTGGCCTGGTATTGGTTGCCACCGGCGGAATATCTGCCGGAAGGGGAGGAGCCAAAAGCTTTTACTTCGATGGTGGCCCCGGCTGGGTATAACCTGGCTGAAATGACGCTGATTGCCGCTGAGTTACGGCCGCTGTTATCGGCACAAGTGAATGCCGATCCGTTGCTGTTTGCACGTGGCGAGCGCCTTTTGCCAGCGCTGAAATATTACAGCCTGGATGTATCGCCCGGCGCTATCAGTGTGCTGAGTGAGCCAGTGCGGTATCAGGATCTGCAGCCGATGATGGATGCGCTGGTGGCAATATTTCAGCGTTATCCGGCGATGCAGGCGTATTCGGCCCGTGGTTCTATTATTTCCAGCAATGATGGCGGTTCCAGAGCGGTAGCACTGGATATTTCTGGCAGCGATTTAACGCAGATTTATCAGACGGCTAATGCCGCTTATCAACTGGCTGAGCAGTTATTTGCCGAACCGCAGTTATATTCAGAACCGGCCGCCCTAACGTTGGAACAACCCTTGTGGCAACTCCGGCCGCATTGGAGCCGGTTGGCAGAGCAGGGTTACAGTGCGGCTGAATTTGGCTATGCGGTATCAGCGCTGACAGATGGCGCTTTTGTGGATGAGTTTATTCTGGCGGATCGCAAAGTCGATATTTACCTGTATGGACAACAGGATACAACGCCGGATCTGGCCAGCATTGGTCAGTTGCCGCTGGTGACGCCAGCTGGCCATGTCATGCCATTACAAGCCTTGGCGACGCTGCAGGAGCAACAAGACAGTGACAGCATCCGCCGGGTGGATGGTCGCCGAACTGTTACTTTGTATATTATTCCGCCGCGCAGTCTGGCGCTGGAAACTGCAGTGGCAGAGGTGCGGCAACAATTGCTGCCTAAGTTGCAACAACAAGGCATGTTGCCTGCGGGCGTGCAGATCGATATTTCCGGTGCTGCTGATCAACTGGCGGCCACCCAGCAGGCGCTGTGGCAAAACTTTGCCATCGCAGTGCTGCTGATCTATTTATTACTGGTTGCGATTTTTAATCATTGGGGTTACCCCTTGTTGGTGCTGCTGACCATTCCGCTTGGGCTGGCCGGTGGGATTTTGGGGCTGGTGTTGTTTAACCAACTCGGTAGTCTGTTGCCGCTGCTGGGGCTGGCAGCACTGCACCAGCCGTTGGATATGATTACGATGCTGGGTTTTTTAATTTTACTCGGCACTGTGGTGAATAACCCGATTTTGATTGTCGAGCAATGCCGGCAACAATTGCAGGCCGGCCAACCGGCGGCGATTGCGATCCAACAAGCGGTGGCCAGTCGTTACCGACCTATTATGATGACCACAGCCACCACCATCTTTGGGTTGTTACCGCTGGTGTTATTACCGGGTGAGGGCAGCGAACTGTATCGTGGTATTGGCGTGGTGGTGTTATCTGGCTTGGTGGGCGCGACCTGGCTCAGTTTGACCTTTTTACCGGCGCTGTTGCAGTTGGTGTTAAGTTTACGCCGGATTGAGGGACGGCCGGACCCGGCGTGTAACACCCAAACTACTGATTTATAAGTTGTTAATGGTAGGTCGGACTCGACGCATCGCGTAGCGATGTGGCAGTCCGACAGGGT
>CAZGHW010000075.1:0-13283 GCA_964525695.1 uncultured Rheinheimera sp.
CCACCGACCCCCACCATGTCAAGGTGGTGCTCTAACCAACTGAGCTAAGGACGCATTTTGTTTTGCACCGTCATGGCGACGGTGCTGACAACGAGCGCTATAGTATTTTCGTGCACCCGCTATTGCAAGCCTTTTTTTGCCTGCGCTGATTGCCTGCTGCAATTTTGTGCGAAAGTCCGGCTTTTGGCTGCTTGGTTGTGGGTTATTGCGCCGGTGCGGCTGTCAGTTGTAATTGGCATTGCTGCTGTAACTGTTGCCACCAACGGACGTGCGTCGTGAGCTGAAGGTGTAGTTCTGCTGCCGGTTGGCTAAAACGCGCTGTAATCACTGGTTGAAAAGGGCTGTGCTGATACAAGGCCGTCAGGGTTGGCAGCAACTGGTGATTGAGGCTATCCAGTTCTGCCAGATAGGGTTGCAGCCGGCCCAGGTAAATCTGCCGGAATACTGTCAGCAAAATATCTAATTTGCCGTTGGCACGGGCTTTCCCACACCATTGGCTTAGATCGACCGCCAGCAATTGCTGGTTTAGTGCCTGCAGTTGGCTGGCACTGTAGCGCACACTGTATTGCAAATCGGCCAGCAACTGGCCTTGGTATAATAAGGCGAGCGCCTGATTGATCTGTGCAGTGTGCCTGGATCCCGTCCCTTGCTGCTGTTGATTGTGTGTCAAGGTGTCTTTTGCGATGGCACTGCTTTGCGTTAACACCTGCTGTTGGATCAATTGCAGTTGTTGCAACGCCTGTAAGGTATCAGTGCCGAGATTAGCGGCGCCAGGGCTTAGACTACGCTGCGAGCCTTGCAGCTGCTGGCGCAGTGTGGTGTCAGTCAACAACAGATTAGACAGCACCAGTGGCAGCGCCTGTTGTTTTTGCTGATACATTTGTTGCAGCTGCTGTTGCAGTTGCTGGCTAAGCTCTGGATGGTGCAAACAAGGGGACAGTTGTTGTAATAACGCAAGTTCATAACCGAGCTGATTTGCGGCAGTCATGACTTTACCCAGACTGCTGTTGCGACTGGCCACCAGTTGTTGCAGACCACAATGGCGGATTGCCACCAGATCCAGCAGGTCAAGCCGTAAATCCGGTAATGGCTGTTGTACCTCGCGCACTGCCGGTAATGCCGCTAATGCGGTGATGGGATGGGGGGTTGCGGCAGGCAAGGGCAGTAGCCTGGCTAGTCTATTATGATAATCGGCAAAAATACCTTCAGCCGGCGGACTACAGCCGCCGAGGATCACGAGTAGCAGCAGGCAGCACAGCAAAACCGCAGTGCCAGTTGTAGCACTGCGGGTCTGAAGATGGTTTGGTTTAGTCTGCGCCCTGTGTCGATAATGCCTGCGCTGCATAATTTTTCTCCAGCCGGCTGAGCTGTTGTTTTAACATGGCGGCCAGCAAGACTGCGGCCACGGTTAAACCGATAATAATCCCGATCCAGAAGCCATGTGCGCCCATCGCCGGCGTCAGCCAATCGGTTAATCCTAATACTGTGCCAAGACCAAAGCCGATCGGCCAGTAGGCGATAAAGGTGATAAAAAAGATTGGTTTGGTGTATTTCAGGCCGCGCAGGGCGCAGCTGGACACCACCTGGATGGCGTCAGAAATCTGATAAAAACAAGCCAGTACCAGAATCGAACTGGCCATCGTAATCACCGCGCTGTCCGTGGTGTACAAAGATGCCACTAAACCCCGGCTCAGATATGTAAAGCCAGCAATCAGTAAAGCAATGCCAATCGACAATACAATGGCGGTGCTGATGGCGGTTCGAAGTTCCTGCACATCTCTGGCGCCTGCCAGATGACCAACCCGAATGGTAGTCGCCATGCCCATACTCAAAGGGAGTATGAGCCACGATCTGATATTTATCTCATTACTTTTTGGGTGATTATCTTCTGGGTTTGCATTTAAATTCATTTTGTTAAGGTGTTCATGGCCTTTATAACTTCGTATGGTGTTTATGCCACCAAAGACTAAATAAATTGCATATGGATTGTGGTTATGTTGCCGTGACCAAAGTCTTAAAGAGGGCTATTTACCCCAAACATTTACAGTTTTAGCATCAAATATACGAACTTTCACTTTGAATAGATGCTCGATTGTTTCAATATGCTTTTTGTCGGCGTCTGAGTACACCCCAATGTAAACGCTGAGAAGCTTAGGATGTACATTCATTCCTTGTTTGGCTGCTTTATTAATGGCATCTATTATGTGGTGATCATATTGTCCGAACATAAACCCGAATGTTACTAAAGTTCCTGTTATCGTGCTGAGTTTGTCATAACAAAAAGTCAGATACTGATTATGTCTTATATGCGCTAGCTTCTGTTCGCCATTACCTGCGGTTACGAATATTGGATACTCACCATCATCCATTCTAGAACTGATATTTTCTAATAAATATGCAGAATGACGGTATTCTTCTTTAACAATTTGCGATCCCGCGTCAAAAAAAGGAAGGGCGCCGTGAACGTAAAAAATATTCTGATTGTCTCTGTGTTTTCCCCAATACAAATCAGACCAATCTATTTCATCTGAAGCCATGCCAGGTTCAAAATTTAACGCTTCTCGACCAAAGCCGTCAGTGTGTGAAATCGTGCTTGAACGCATTAGCACCCAATATAGGAGCAAGTCGTAATTCGTCGAAAATATATATCCACCTTTACCTAAAAAGTGGTTTAGAAATTTAGCACAAGACTCAACTGCTTCGTCAGACACTTTAAACACATGTTCTGGATGAAGTGACTTTACAGCATTAAGCAGGCTTGATTTCAGCTTTTGACTAGCCTGTTGAATTTGCTGTTTTAATTCGGCGGTTCCATCAAAAGCTGTGACTAGAGAAGCTAGATTATCGAGTTGCTGCATTATCAACTCGAAATTCTTGGTTTCTACAACGGACAATACTTTTTGCAAGTCTGGATCGTTAATATTTTCTATGAAGCTATGTAACGCGTTATAAGAGAATATCGTCGAATCATAAGCCATGCTAAAGCCGTTACCTACCAGTAGGTGAAATACCCTATCTGGATTTTTTTCTAGAGATTTTAATACGTCGTCAAAGCTTTCTAGTTTCATATTGTCATGCCAAATTTAATATTTTGTTTGAGTTTTTTATTTTTTTAAAAGGGTTGTACCTTTGTTATTGAAGGTTATGTCTCTTTGAGTTTTTATTGATATTGAAAGCTTGCTTGCGATCCATTGCATGTCTCTCTCAGTTGTTTTGTACATGTACAGGCGATTGAGTACCATAATTTGAACTAATTTAAAAACAGGCATGTTATTTTTAGCTTCTTCAAGTATTTTTTGGATCTCAGATTTTGGTATGTCGTTTGGCGTATCCAGAAGAATGCATAATCTGATTAGCTTGTACGAAACAGAGTTGTTTGATGTAACAAGGTTTAGAACGTCTTCACTGAGATTGTTTGAATTGGCTGCTTGAGCTGGCTTCATTAAAAAAGACAGAGAAAGCATCGTTATCAATTGAGATACGATTTTTTGAGCTATGCTTCGTACTCGATCAGTATCATTCTCAATTCCTTTTTTAATCAAGGTCTTCTCGATTTCTGATTGAAATGCCGATGGGTTTCTTCTTATAAAATCATAAAGGTCATCTAGTGCTCTTAGAGGGCCAGAAAATATCTCATTTAGTAAATCAGACTTCGGTTTTCTATCTATTTTTGAATATTGATTCTTTAAGAACTGTCCTGCAATCTCTAATGCTTTATAAAGTGTAGTGATCCTAGCTACTAAGCTTAAGTCTGTAGTTGATTCCTCTGTTTCAAGGAGTCCATCATGCCCATTATCGTGTAAGTCATTTTTTCTATTTATGTCATCTCTGTGTTGCTGTAGGCTGATTTTTTGATAAAAAAGTGCTGGAGAGTCTTTAACTAAGTCATTTAAGCCCTCATCTGTGCTGAAATCAACCATAGTCCTATCTGAAAACAGAGTAGATATAGAACGCTTCATACACTCAATTAGCAATCTGGTTGACGCACCGGAGGCATGGTGAGCTAAAAATAAAATGGTGTTTGCGTTTGAACGGACATATAAGTGTTTAAAACAATGTTCTATGTGGTCTCTGCAGTTTAATGAGTCAAAGTTGTCACTCAAAAATAAACCTTTGAAAAAATAGTAAATATAAGGATATCTGAACTGACAATAGCCATTGTGGCAGCTTATAAGTTTTGCTTTTTGTAGCTCTTCATTTCTAGTGGTAAAGTCAACGGTGTGTCTAGATGCCGAGAATTGTGAATTAAAAGCTCTGAATTCAGAAATTGATATCTCGGGGCAGTTGTTTTCATGCATGTACCAAGCGAGCTGAGTAAGATACTCAAAGTACTCTGTAAGTTTTTGCTTATTTACACCTGTGCTAACTAAAGAATGTGAAATTAAAAATCTATAATATTCACCGAGTGAACTTTCATTAAGTTCGTCTGATTTCCCTGCTTCTAGACTCTGCATTAGTGTTAAAAGGTAAATCGGAGATGTTGGAATTAGGTTCTTAGATATAACTAAGCCTATATTCCTTTCAGCGAAATCAACTTTCCTGATTACTTCGTCTTCTGAGTTTAAGTACTTTGAATCAACGCTGTACCAGCGTCTTATGAGTTCATTTCTCTTTCTAAATCCAAAAGGTTGTATTTGGAAGGTTCTGTATTCGTTCAGTGCATTAACGCTGGTATCAGTGAGTAAAGACTTTAGTTCAAAAAGTTCCCCTACAGTTAAAATCACATGCTTAAATCGAGACTTAAAATAGTTAACTATCAATTCTTTGCCGGCTGTAGCCTTAATTTTTGATTCATCAAGCCCATCAATAAATACTACCTTTTTCTCAAGAGAGCATTGATTGAAAATGTCTAACGCATTCTGGTTTGCATATTGCTCCGCTAGAGAGGTTGAAATTACTTTCTCAAGATCTGAATCTTTATGACTGGAAATACTTTTCCCATCGATTGCGATGGGAAACATATCTGACTTATAGAAATGAAGGTACAGCATATGCACCAAAGTTGTTTTTCCGGATTTTTCATCACCCTCAAGAATCAAACAGTCGTTCAGAAAGCTGGTTTTTTTTAGTTCCGATGCATCAAACAGTTTGCTTTCGCTATCGTCACCAACCTGTTTAATATGAGGGTATACAAATATGTCTTCAATTTTTAAGTTTTCTGAGCCTGCGTTTTTGAAGTTTCCGCCAAGGTCATTTATTTTGTTCAAAAAGCGTTCAGAAAGAATATGTTTTTTAGTGTTTTTTGATGCTAGCTCACCATATTTTTCCGTTTCTTCGTCATGTTTTACATAGACATTTTCCTGCTCTTCAAACCTAAAAGTGATATTTTCATACTCTTTCTCGTCGGTATTGATATTTATTATCCCGAAGCATGATTCATTGTCATGGCTGTGTATTGAGTGAGCCTCAATATTTATTGATTGTCCTGAGCTTTTATCAAACACACGAGTTGTGTTATTGTAATGCTCATGCCCTGTTAGGATAAAGTCAGATTTTGAGCGAACTAACTCTTTGAAATTCTGATAACAGCTTTGTGATAACCAATTCAGAGGGTGATGAAATACTGTTATGTTTAATGACTCTTTCGAGGTCTCTGGTATCAGCAGCTTGTGTAATGGGAAGTATATCTCACCTTGTTTTTCAGTTAATTTTGAACACCAAGCGGTATTGATCAGATTGAACTGAATGTTAAGATTTTCGCAATCTAAATTGAAATTTTTTATAACCTCATTACCAGTAGTTTCTTGAGGTAGAACATATGTTTCGAAGTCGAAATATTCACTCTGAACAGTGGAAAGCTGTTTAATTATACTGTCATCAATTTCTTCATTACTGTAATTATCTAAAGCGCTTACTATGATTTCTCTGGCTTTATCTGATTTAGCAAAGTTACAGTCATGGTTGCCTGGAACGAGAAGTGTATATACGTTTTTTCCAGAATCAATTTTAATTTTGTGGCTTAACTCGTTGATAGATTTTTTTGCTACTTCATATTCAGTCTCTCTCCCACTGAATGCTATATCTCCGTTAAATAATACAAATATTTTTTCGGCATTTGCTGAATAAGAAATTGCGAGATTTATAATGCTGTCAAGTCGTTGCGTAAATAAGTTGTCACTACTTTTTATGTGTATGTCGCTTAAGTGCAATATGGACAGCTTCATATGTTCTCGTTCCCTGATTTACATCTTTGATTTTGCAGAGTTAATTAGGGAATTTACCATATTTCGTACATATGTCGATATGTACCCGTTGTAATAGTCGTTATCTACTCAGTGGTCGCTATCACATTTAGCTGTTTCCGCAGCACTAAAGACAGCAACACCGCAGCCACGGTTAAACCGATAATAATCCCGATCCAGAAGCCATGTGCGCCCATCGCCGGCGTCAGCCAATCGGTTAATCCTAATACTGTGCCAAGACCAAAGCCGATCGGCCAGTAGGCGATAAAGGTGATAAAAAAGATTGGTTTGGTGTATTTCAGGCCGCGCAGGGCGCAGCTGGACACCACCTGGATGGCGTCAGAAATCTGATAAAAACAAGCCAGTACCAGAATCGAACTGGCCATCGTAATCACCGCGCTGTCCGTGGTGTACAAAGATGCCACTAAACCCCGGCTCAGATATGTAAAGCCAGCAATCAGTAAAGCAATGCCAATCGACAATACAATGGCGGTGCTGATGGCGGTTCGAAGTTCCTGCACATCTCTGGCGCCTGCCAGATGACCAACCCGAATGGTAGTCGCCATCCCCATACTGAGTGGCAACATAAAGACCAGGGCACTGTAATTATTGGCAATTTGATGTGACGCCACCACAGCCGGTCCCAGATGCACAATCATTAGCGGAATACAGGCAAATAAGGTCACTTCAAAAAACATGGCAAACGCAATTGGGGTCCCGAGCGCAATAATTTGCCAGATTTCGCGCATTGAAGCGCGATAGGACGCCAGTTTCAGCCGATACGGCGCGGTACGCTGACTGGTCATGGCATAAATACAGATGGCAATCAGTTGGGCCAAAAACACCAAAGATGTTGCTACGCCACAACCGGCACCACCCAGCGCAGGCATGCCGAGTTTGCCGTAAATAAACACATAGTTGGCCGGAATATTCACGAGGATGCCAACGAAGCTGATCCACATGGTGGCTTTGGTATAACCAATCCCTTCAAACAAGTTGCGTAGCACCATATAACCGGCGGCCGGAAAAATACCGAAGGCGATATAGCCCATATAATCCAGGGCTTTTTGCCGCAGTAGGTCGTCCATCTGCATCATGCCAACCGGGATGGCGATAAACTGCATCAGCAGAAAAATAACCAACGCCAGCGAGCCTGCCAGATAAGCCCCTTGTAGTGTCACCTGCGTTACTTCCCGGCGCTGACCGGCGCCAAAATGCTGCGCAATCATCGGGGTTAACGCCAGCAACAAGCCCTGAAAGGTCAGAATAATCGGCAACCACAAGGCCGAAGCCACCGCGATACCCGCCATATCCACCGGGCTGACCCGACCGGCCATCAGGGTATCAATCACATACATCATGGTTTGGGTTAACTGCGCCAGTACGATAGGGCCAGACAGTTTCAGAATGGTTTTGGCTTCAAAGCGGGAAAAAGGTAACATGGCAACTCACACAGATCCGGACAGTGGCTACACCGTAACTATAGGTCTAGCCAAATAAAATCCTAATCTAGCACAATCCGAGGTGTAAATGTTTACCGGAATAGTCCAGACCCGCGCCCGCGTCGATGAAATTCAGCACAGACCCGGCTTTTGTACCTTAACGCTGGCCGTGGCCAATCGATTCTTACAGCAGTTACAACAAGGCGCCAGTATTGCCATTAATGGCACTTGTTTAACAGTGACCGCCTTTGCGTTGGCAGAGTCTGATGCAGATGATGGCTGGGTGCGGTTTGATTTGATTGATGAAACCTTAAAGTTGACCAATCTGGGCGCACTCACCCAAGGCGCCGAAGTTAATTTTGAACGCTCGCTGACGGTTGGTAGTGAAATTGGCGGTCATCTGTTATCTGGCCATATTCAGACTCAGGCACAGGTGCTGAGTATCCGTCAGAGCGAAGATAACTGGGCCATTGAGTTTGAGTTAGCCGCGCCATGGCAGCCTTATCTGTTTAGCAAAGGTTTTATTGCCATTGATGGCATTAGCCTAACGGTTGGGGCTGTGACAGCAGGGCGCTTCTGGTTACATATTATTCCGGAAACGTTGCAGATCACCACTTTAGGTCAACGCCAAATCGGCGATTGGGTCAATATTGAAATAGATCAACAGACCATCACCATAGTGCAAACTGTCAGCCGCACTGTGGAGCAATTACTGGCCGCCCGCGGTTTGACACTGCCCGGCGCCTAAACAGCGACTTTGCCAACGGCAGGCAGACATTGCCAGCCTGCCAGGCGGATCAGTCAGTAAAATTGTTCATCATCGGCATCGACAAAAACTTGTACGCTGCGATGCAGCTCGTCTTTGTGGGTCACGATGTGAATAGGATTGCAGCAGTTACTGCAATCTTCCACATCATCCTGATCATCACCGCTGACATCGAGCGTGACATGAGTTGGGTGACCGCAAAATGGGCACAGAATAGTTTTATGGATCAAGTCCATGCTGCCTCCTGCCCGCTGTGTGCTGTACCAGTTAAGCTTTGCTGGCTCCCCCTAAGCTGCGTCCACCATCTACCGCGACAATTTGCCCGGTGATATAAGGTGAACAGGCTAAGAACAACACGGTCCGGGCTATATCTTCAGGTTGACCTAAAGCACCAAGCGGAATTTGCGTCAGAATACCGGTTTTGTCCTGTTCGGTCAGTGTGGGTAACACCACTTGATCAGACGAACCAGCTTCCGGCCATAAAATTGCGCCAGGTGCCACTGCGTTGACCCTTATTGTAGGCGCTAATTCGCGAGCCAGCGCGCGCGTCATCATCACCAGTGCAGCTTTGGCCATACAATAGACTGGATGTTCAGCCAGCGGTTTGTCAGCGTGAATATCTACCATATTGATAATACAGCCATTGTGCTCCCTTAACGCAGGCAGCAACGCCTGAGATAAAAAAAATGGTGCTTTGGCATTACTGGCAAATAAATCCAGCCACTGCGCTTCAGTCACCTGCCCCATTGGGGTGGGATAAAAACTTGAGGCATTATTCACCAACAGATCGAGCCGGCCATAAGCGGCCAGGGTATCAGTGGCTAGTTGTAACATTTGGGTTTGGCAGGTTAAATCCGCAGTCAGTAACCGGACCGACTCTGGTCGGATCGCATTCAGTTCATCCGCCAGCGCATGCGCAGCCGCGGCTGAACTGCGATAATGCAGCACGATCAGAAAACCGGCCTGATGTAACTGCCGCACTGTGGCTGCACCAAGCCGGCGGGCAGCGCCTGTCACCAAAGCAACTTTGTTGCTGGTCTGGGCTGAGTTGTGCAGCTGTGTCATGCGGTTAAGTCCTCCAGCCGAAGTGCTGTCAGTGCTATCAGTGTTTTATCGGCAATAGCATAACGCGCATCGTCGCGATGTGCAGCATCTGGTACCGCAAAACAGCGCATGCGGGCGGCTTTGGCGGCAATCACGCCGGTGACGCTATCTTCCAGCGCCAGACAATATTCAGGCGCAATGCCAAGGGCGCTGGCAGCATTGAGATAGACCTGCGGATGTGGTTTGGCATGCGGCAGAAATTCGGCCGAGCAGGTGGCTTGAAAGTAGTGCGACAAACCAAAGTGGGCCAGCACCGCCAGCATCATTTTATGATTCGAGGAGGTGGCCAGTGCAATGGGTAATCCAGCCGCCTGACATAACTGCAAGGCTTGTTCTGCCCCCGGTAACAGCCGACCGCGGCTAATGATGAGCGCAATCACCCGATCGATAATAGTCTCAGCCACTTCCGCTTGGGTCGGCGTCTGCCAAGGCGCTTGCTGATACCAGTAACGCACTACATCGTCACAGCGCCAGCCCAGCGTTTTGTGAGTATCGGCTGGGGTGAGCGGCACTCCCAGTGAACTAAACATTTCAAATTCAGCTTGTTGCCAGAAATCTTCTGAATCGAGCAACAAGCCATCCATATCAAAAATGACCGCCTGAACCGACATACATCTCCATGTGGGGCACCGCTAGGCCAGCAGTTGCTGGATATACTCCTTCGCCTGCCAGCTGTAACGGCCACCGCGTAAATAAGCGTGGTGTAACAGATGGTACAGATTATAAAGATCTTTACGCTCCAGGAAACCCTCAGGGAGTGGATAAACCTGCTGATAGGATTGAAAAAATGCTTCGGGCAATGGCTCAAGCCAACCAGCAAAAGCCAAATCTGTTTCCCGATCACCAAAATAACAGGCTGGGTCGAACACAAAAGGCACTTCGGATAAAAAGCCGATATTACTGCGCATCAACTCGCCATGCAGCAAACAGGGTTTAGGTTGATGGCCGTGTAGCCGTTGCCGTACCCGTTCGACAATCAAATCAATATTGCCAAACTGTTGTTGTTGCTCGGCCAGCAATTGCAGTAGCCAGCCGATGCGCTGTTCGGAGAAAAATGTCGACCAGTTGGCCTGCCACTGGTTCGGTTGTAAGGTCGCCGACAAATAATTGTCCCAGTCAAAACCGTACATGGCCTGATCGTCCGCCTGATGCAAAAATGCCAGTTGATGCCCCAGTGCCTGCCAACCATAAGGATGTTCGCTGGATAACGGCAAATAATCCAGCACCAGAAAGGCTTTATCCAGCGTTTGGCCCGGGCAAATCACCTGTGGTGTCCTCAGACAGTGACGCTGGCTAATGGCTTGCAAACTCAATGCTTCGGTAGCGAAGCTGTCCAGCACTTCCCGTTGGTTCAGTTTGACAAAAAATTGCCGGTGTTGGCCAGGCTCAGCTCGCAGTGGACTCGATTGCAATTGCCCTTGAATTTGGTACAGCAGATTGCCGGAATGGGTAGGTAGCTGCTGTTTATGGCTGATCTGGAAATCTTGCTGCAGTTCAGCACTGATATGATCTGCAATAGCCTGCCACATAGGAACTCCTCGTTTTATTGACCAACAGTATGGCCAACAACCACAGATTTCGCCTGTATCCTCAGCAGTTTTTAGCGAGTGTCAGCTATTTGCCGAGCCGGGGCCAGCATGTTAAGCTTGCCAGCGCCATGTTGGCACTCACTCTGGGCTGGAGTACCGATACCGCCACGCTGTGTACCAAATGACCACTCGTTGGGGTCATCAACTGGACCGCAAGGCGTTATTGCCAGCAGGAGCAACATCATCATGTGACCCATTGTGGGGGTCACCACTGTAGGAATATTTTATGCCAGTTATTACTCTGCCTGACGGTAGTCAGCGCGTATTTGATGCCCCGTTATCTGTCCTCGACGTCGCCAAATCAATTGGTCCTGGTCTTGCCAAAGCCACCATCGCAGGTAAAGTGAATGGTCAACTGGTCGACGCTTGTGAAATCATCGAGCAAGATAGTCAGTTGTCTATTGTCACGACAAAAGATGACGAAGGCTTGGAAATTTTACGTCACTCCTGTGCGCATTTATTAGGTCATGCCATCAAGCAACTGTGGCCACACGTCAAAATGGCGATTGGACCGGTCATTGATAATGGCTTTTATTATGACGTCGATTTGGATCGGCCGATCAGCGCTGAAGACTTGCAAGCGCTCGAAGCGCGGATGTTGCAATTGGCAAAAACCGAATATGACGTGGTGAAGAAAAAGGTCAGCTGGCAACAAGCCTATGACACTTTTGCCGCGCGTGGCGAAAGCTACAAGATGGAAATCCTTGAGCAAAATGTCGCTCGTGATGACCAACCAGGCTTGTACCATCACGAAGAATATATTGATATGTGCCGCGGCCCGCACGTGCCGAATATGCGGTTCTGTCAGCACTTCAAAATTATGAAAGTGGCCGGCGCTTATTGGCGTGGCGACTCGAAAAACAAAATGCTGCAACGTATTTACGGCACCGCCTGGGCCGATAAAAAGCAGCTCGGCGCTTATTTAACCCGGTTAGAAGAAGCTGAGAAGCGCGATCACCGCAAAATCGGTAAAGCGCTGGATTTATTCCACTGGCAGGAAGAAGCGCCAGGCATGGTGTTCTGGCATAACGATGGCTGGACTATTTACACTGAGCTGGAAAAATTTGTCCGGGAAAAACTGCGCTCCTTCGATTATGACGAAGTCAAAGGCCCACTGATGATGGACCGTTCGTTGTGGGAAAAATCGGGCCACTGGGATAAGTTTGCTGGCGGCATGTTTACCACTGAATCGGAAAAACGTGAATACGCCATTAAACCGATGAACTGTCCTGGTCATATTCAGATTTTTAACCAGGGTCTGAAATCTTACCGTGACTTACCGCTGCGGATGGCTGAATTTGGTTGCTGCCATCGTAACGAGCCGTCTGGTTCATTGCACGGTTTGATGCGGGTGCGTGGTTTTACCCAGGATGACGCCCATATCTTCTGTACTGAAGATCAGATTGAAGCGGAAGTGGGTGCTTGTATCGATATGGTCTACGAAACTTATCAAACCTTCGGTTTTGATAAGATTGTGGTGAAATTGTCGACACGGCCGGAAAAGCGGGTCGGTTCAGATGAAATCTGGGATAAAGCCGAAAAAGCCCTGGCGCAGGTTTTGAACAGTAAAGGGATAGAATTCCAATACTTACCGGGCGAAGGTGCATTTTACGGTCCGAAGATTGAATTTACTTTGCATGATTGTCTGGACAGAGCCTGGCAATGTGGTACTGTGCAGCTCGATTTTTCAATGCCGGCCCGATTAGGGGCGACTTATGTGGCAGAGAATGGCGAGAAGCAAATTCCGGTGATGATCCACCGGGCAATTTTAGGCTCGCTGGAACGTTTTATCGGTATTCTGATTGAAGAATATGCCGGTCTGTTCCCGGCATGGTTGGCGCCAACTCAGGTTGTGGTGATGAATATTACCGATAATCAGGCCGATTATGTGAAGGAATTAGTAAAAACTTTCAAATCTCACGGTATTAGAGCAACTTCGGACTTGAGAAATGAGAAGATAGGCTTTAAAATCCGCGAGCACACGCTGGCACGTGTTCCTTATCTGGTGGTCGTCGGTGACAAAGAAGTTGAAGCCGGTGATATAGCATTGAGAACACGCAAAGGCGAAGACCTCGGCAAGATGACTGTAGAAGCGTTTGTTGACAAACTGACGACAGAAATCAAAAACCGGGTCTGATGATATTCATTCTTGGAGGAACATACCATTAAAGTAGGAAAGAAACCGTTACCAACGAACAGA
>CAZGHW010000076.1:0-13068 GCA_964525695.1 uncultured Rheinheimera sp.
GCCTTTTTAAGTCAGTACTGCAAATTATTTCTTGGTTTGCGATTTCATATACTGGAAGAAATCACTATCAGGCTGCACCACCAGAATATCAGATTTGCTGTTAAAGCTACGGTTATAAGCTTCTAAGCTTCTGACAAAACTGAAGAATTCAGCGTTTTTGTTGTAAGCTTCAGCATACACTTTGGCTGCCAACGCATCACCTTCACCGCGAACGGTACGTGAATTACGCTCTGCTTCTGCCACCATGACTGTCACTTTAGCATCAACATCAGCCCGGATGATCTCGGCTTGTTCCATACCACGGGCGCGGTGTTCTTTGGCTACTGCAGTCCGTTCCGCACGCATGCGCTGGAAAATGTTATTGCTGATTTCATCTGGCAGGTTAATCTTCTTCACCCGCACATCCAAAATCTCAATCCCGAGCTCATCGGCACCTTTGCCAGCTTGTGCCAGCGCGCCAGTCATCAGTTCAGTCCGCTCACCAGACACAATCTGCTGAATGGTACGGGTACCGAATTCAGTGCGTAAACCGTTGTTGATATATTGCTTTAACAAGGTTTCAGCGCGGTCAGTCCGACCTGCAGTTGCCAGGAAATATTTACCATAATCTTTGATCCGCCATTTCACATAGCTGTCGACCAATAAGTCTTTTTTCTCGGCAGTGACAAAGCGATCCGCTGGATCATCCAGGGTCTGCACTTTGGCATTTAATAACCGGACATTTTCAATCATCGGTAATTTAAAGTGCAAACCTGGTTCAAACACCACCACGCTACCATCACTGGTCCGCTGGATTTTGCTGAACTGGAACACGATACCGCGCTCACCTTCCTGCACCACAAACACCGAGGAATACACCACGATCAGGATTAAAGCGATAATAGCTGCAATAAAGTTTTTCATGGCTTAACCCCTCCCTGCCCGGTTCGAATCCACCCGTGGACTTTGAGTCACACTGTCAACCGAACGATTCTCTGGCAAGTTGATTCTCGGTTCAGCTGCCGGTTGCGCTGCACCGCCTGCTTGATTGAGCATTTTATCCAATGGCAAATACATGATATTATTACCGTTTTTCACATCAACCAACACTTTTGAAGTGTTGCCATACACCTGTTCCATCGTTTCCAGATACAACCGCTCACGGGTCACCTGTGGTGATGCAATATACTCAGGCAGTAATTTTTCAAAGCGGGCCACTTCACCTTGTGCTTTCAGTTGGGACTGCTGTTTGTAAGCTTCAGCTTCCTGCATCACCCGGTTCACCCGGCCACGTGCTTCAGGTTCGATAGCACGGGCATAAGCCTGCGCTTCCTGAATAAAACGTTGTTCATCTTCCTGTGCCGCAATTGCATCATCAAAAGCAGCTTTCACTTCTTCTGGTGGCCGGGCATCACGGAAGTTAACATCAACAATCTCTAAACCGAGGTTATAAGGTTTGATAATGCTTTCCAGCTCAACGCGGGTATTCTGCCGGATCAATTCGCGACCTTTGGTCAGCACATCATCCATCAATGAATGACCGACCACATAACGTAAGGCTGCATCTGTCGCCTGACGCAGACTGCTGTCTGGATCAACCACCACAAATTTATATTGGCGTGGGTCAGAAATACGATATTGAACTTCAAAAGTTACCCGCACCAGATTCTGATCCTGCGTCAGCATAAAACCATCGGTTTTTAAGGTTTCAACGCTGCTGACATCCACCGGCATTACTTTATCGATAAAAGTTGGTTTCCAGTTGATACCTGGACTCACTTCACTGTGGTACTGACCAAAACGCAAAATCACGCCACGCTCCGATTCTTTGATGGTGTAGATACCACTAAAAAACCAGCCGATCACGGCAATCAACAGCGCAAACACCAGCACAGCCGAGCCGCCACCAGCATTGTTAGCTGAACCGCCTTTGTTACCGCCAAACAATCCGCCGAGTTTTTTGCTCAGATTGCGAAACATTTCATCCATATCAGGTGGACCCTGATTGCGACCGCCCTGATTCCAGGGGTCGTTGTTTTTGCCGTTATTACCCGGCTCATTCCAAGCCATACTTCACTCCGTCATGCTGTAAAAAGAGTTGAGGTTAATGTATCAAAAAGTCAGGTCGATACGATAAAATTTTGCAATTGGCCGGCGCTGAGTTTCAGCAATCTGGCCCATTGTGCTGATGCCAGTGCCAGTTCTAACCGACAACTGCCATCTTGTTCAAAATGTTCCTGCTGCACCGCCCCTAATTGATGCAACCTGGCACGCCAGTGCCCGGCATCCGGAGGGAGCAACAGTTGCAGACGTTGATAACTGTCTGACAATAATTCAGTAATCGCCTGCAGCAATAAACTGACACCTTCATCAGTACGGGCCGACAAATACACCGCCAGCGGTAAACCAGCTTCGTTATATTCAATCCTTGGTTGCTGCGCTAATAAATCAATTTTATTAAACACCAGCAACTGTGGAATGCCATCCGCTTCAATTTCTGCCAGCACCAGTTCAACCTGGCGAATATTGTCATCGATACGTGGGTCAGCCACGTCTATCACATGTAACTGTAAATCAGCTTCCCGGCTTTCCTGCAAGGTCGACTTAAAGGCCGCCACCAGGTCATGCGGTAAATGCCGGATAAAACCAACAGTATCAGCAAAAATTAACTGACCAAAATCCGCCAGCCGGACTTGCCGCAGCGTTGGATCCAAAGTCGCAAACAGCTGATCTGCCGCATAGACTTCAGAGCGGGTCAGTCGGTTAAATAAAGTTGATTTACCCGCATTGGTATAACCGACCAGCGAAATCACCGGAATTTCGGCCCGTTGCCGTGCTTTACGTCCCTGCTCACGCTGTTTGCCAACTTTTTCCAGCTTTTGATACAAAGCAGCTATACGGTCGCGCAGTAAACGCCGATCTGTTTCCAGTTGAGTTTCACCTGGGCCCCGTAAACCAATACCGCCTTTTTGCCGCTCGTTATCAAAGCCACGGATCAAACGGGATGCTAAATGCTTCAGCTGCGCCAACTCAACCTGCAGTTTACCTTCGTAACTGCGGGCACGCTGCGCAAAGATATCCAAGATCAGAGTGGTACGATCAATGACACGGCACTGAAACACAAGTTCCAGATTGCGGGTTTGGGCAGGTGAAAGAGCATGGTTAAAGATAACCACCTGAGCGCCAGTTGCTGCGACCGCTTGTGCTATTTCCTGCGCCTTGCCGCTGCCAACAAAAAGTCTGGCATCGACAGTACTGCGATTGCAGGTGACGACCGCAACTTCAGAAACACCTGCGGAAGACACCAACATTTGCAGTTCGTGCAGGTCTTCACAAGCGTGTTCTTGCGGAAAATAAACATGCACAAGGATCGCTTGCTCAGCCTGAGAGTCACGGTCAAACAAGCGTAAAGATCCTGTTGATTATTCGTTCTCGTCCATATCGCCGCTGCCAGAACCATGGCTAACCATAGTGTTCACAGCGCGGGCCGGCACCACAGTCGAAATAGCGTGTTTGTACACCATCTGACTGACTGTATTTTTCAACAAAATAACAAACTGATCAAAAGACTCGATTTGTCCCTGTAATTTAATCCCATTCACCAGATAAATGGAAACTGGAATACGTTCCCGCCGTAAGGTGTTTAAAAATGGGTCTTGTAAAGATTGGCCCTTTGCCATGTGCCGCTTTCCTTTTTCTTAGTTCTGATTCTTGATATATGGATTATTATATTATTTTCAAGTCGTTAAATAACGATTTTTTTCTCTTCACTCACAGAGCGTAGCGAAGATAAAACAGCTTGCAAGTTTTCTGCAGGACTTCCTTCACTTTTCAGCCAGTTTAAATCCTGCCAACTGCGCAACCAGGTTAATTGCCTTTTTGCCAGTTGCCTTGTCGCGGCGACCCCACGATACACCATCTCTGAGTAAGGCACTAGCCCGTCCAGATAATCCCACATCTGGCGATAGCCAACACAACGCATCGATGGTAAATCTGGCTGCAGATCACCCCGTTGTTTCAGAGCAATAACTTCTTGCTCGAACCCTTGCTGTAACATCAAATTAAAACGCTGCTCTATCCGCTGATGCAATACCGTTCGCTCCGTAGGGGCTATGGCAAATTGCCGCACCGGATAAGGCAAAGCTTGGCCTTTTTCGGCAGTCCATTCGGTTAAATTTTTCCCAGTTTTTCGGTAAACTTCTAACGCCCGACTGATACGCTGTGGATCGTTAGGGTGGATCCTCGCGGCCGATACTGCATCAACCTGCGCCAATTGCTGATGCAATTGCTGCCAACCAACCTGCGCAGCCTGTGCTTCCAACTCAGCCCGAATGGCTGGATCTGCCTCTGGTAATGGCGAGATCCCTTCCAGTAAGGCTTTAAAATACAGCATAGTACCACCAACCAACAGCGGAACTTTACCTTTTTGCTGAATATCCGCAATGTGCCACAACGCATCGCGGCGAAAGTCGGCTGCTGAATACGCCTGTGTCGGATCCAAAATATCAATCAGCCGATGTGGTGCCAGCGCTTGCTCGGCCGCATCGGGTTTGGCCGTACCAATATCCATGCCCCGATAGATCAACGCACTGTCGACACTGATAATCTCAGCATTGGCCTGTTGCACCAAATCAAGTGCCAGCGCAGTTTTACCGGCGGCCGTCGGGCCCATTAAAAAAATTACCGGCTGCATACTTTGGCCTCCAATTGTGCCTGACTGGCCGTCAGATCTAACGGCACCGCCAGCCAGTAATGCGGCTCTGACAAGAGCGGCGCAAAATAGTTTAAAAAAGTTTCGGCACTAAACCAATGCTGCTTTAGTCCATGTTGCAATAAAATTTGTAACAATTCGGTGCTATTGGCGGTAGTCGCCGGCCAATGCTGCCACCAAAGCGGTAACCACTGACTAAAAGCAGATTGACGCAACAACTCAGGCACGGCACGGATAATCAGCGTTTGGTTATTGAGCAGCAAATCAAACCCCAGCTCAGCCAACAAGGTTGCTTGTGCCAATAGCAGTGGTTTTTCCGCCGCCGTTACAGTGAGGCGCACCGGCAATAATAAGGTTGCGCTGGCCACAGGCTGCTTGAGCCAAAGCGGTGCCAGTGTCGCCGCCAGATCAATCAGCCATAGCTGCCCGCCAGCAGTTGCCACCGCATAATAATTATCCTGCAGCAACCAGTGTAAAGCCGACGGGTCAACCGTAGAGCCGGTCGCGACCGGCTCTACTATCGTTGATTTTGCTGGGATGACAGCAGCCGTCATTGCCGTCAAACTGGCTTCAGCCACACCTATGGCGCCTGTCTGTGACGGCCCTACCCCTGCTGTCTGCGCTGGCAACGGCCAACCACGGCCAGCGCCGCCAATTGCTGCATAATTCTGCCCAAAAGTGCTGTGACTGCCCGCAGCGCCTGCAGATGAGTGACGGCTAACACCGGCTGCTGCATTCAAACTTCTTGCGGTGTTGCTTGTCGGCACCGGCCGTTCAGTTGGCACCACATTTTGCGCTTGCTGCGGTCCGGCACTTTGCAAAAACGAAGGTTGTTGGCAGACTTGCGCCAGAGCGCTGGCAACAAAATCATGCACCAGGCGAGCTTGATGAAAGCGCACCTCATGTTTGGCCGGATGCACATTGACATCCACTTGCTGCGGATCCAGTTCCAGATACAGCACAAAAGCCGGTTGCACACCAGGCGCTAAGCTATCAGCATAAGCTTGCCGGATGGCATGGCTCAGCAACTTATCCCGCATCATTCGGCCATTGACATAACTATACTGACAAGCTGGTTGTGCCTGACAGGCTTCAGGTGCCTGGATCCAGCCCCATAACCGCATTTGTTCGTACTGACTTTCGACAAAGAGTGCTGATTCAGCAAAAGACCTGCCACAAAGTTGCGCCAGCCTTTTTTGCCGGCCAGCTTGATCGGTGGCGATTTTTAACTGCCGTACTGGTTGGCCATTGTGCTGCAGTTGCCACTGCACATCGTAACGACTAAGCGCCAGTCGTTTGACTAGTTCATCAATATGACCAAATTCAGTTTTGTCACTGCGTAAAAAACGCCGCCGGGCCGGGGTGTTAAAAAATAAATCCAGCACTTCAATGCTGGTACCGGTTGGATGAGCAGCCGGTTTTAATTGCACCTGCATGTCCCGGCCTTCGGCCATGGCCTGCCAGGCACTGTCCTGCTCCGCCGGTTTTGATGTCAGGGTCAAGCGGGAAACCGAGCTAATACTCGCCAGCGCTTCACCGCGAAAGCCAAGACTGACAATTTGTTCTAAATCTGTCAGCTGTGAAATTTTACTGGTGGCATGCCGACACAGCGCGAGTTCCAGTTCAGCTTTGGCAATACCACAGCCATTATCGCGGATACGAATTAATTTACTGCCACCTTTGTCGATTTCAATACTAATGCTAGTGGCACCAGCATCCAGACTGTTTTCCACCAACTCTTTTACGACCGACGCTGGTCGCTCGACCACTTCGCCGGCGGCAATCTGATTGGCCAGTTGGGGTGATAAAATCTGGATTGGCATCAGTTTGGGATCCGCAGTTTCTGACCAATCTGGATATTGTCTGATTTCAGTTTGTTATGCTGGCGTAATACTGACATCGGCACGCCATATTTTTTCGCCAAGCCGGATAAGGACTCGCCTTTTCGCACTAAATGCACTTGCTCGCGGGCTTGTGGCGCCGGCGAAAGTTTCGGCCCAGTCCTGACAATGGGTCCCGGCTGAATTGGCACAGTCCGCACTATCGGACCAGGCTGTACTATCCTGTTGTTTTGCTGCTGGCCAATCCCTTGTTGCCGATTGGCAGGCTGATCCAGGACTGGCTGACCTTTGCGTTGTGCCAACCAGGAATCGGCTGGCGGACTCTGTTGAAAATGCAGTTTTAACGCCCGGAAAATTGCTGCCGCCAGTTTTTGCTGATGCGACGCCGATTTTAATTTTTGTTCTTCGGCTGGATTGGAGATATAGCCGGTTTCAACCAAAATGGATGGAATATCCGGTGCTTTTAACACGCCCAGACTGGCAGCTTGCGGCTCTTTTTTATGCAGATGCGTGACTTTACCCATCTCGGCCAGCACTTTAGTGGCGACTTCAAAGCCTGTGGTCATCGAGTGATTCATCGATAAATCCAACACAGTTTGCGCCAAATAACGCTCATTGGCCGAATCCTTAATGACTTCTGCCACCCCACCCAATAATTCTGAATGTTGTTCCGTTTGCTCCAGCATCCGGCCCACTTCAGTGGTGGCACGACGTAAAGATAACACCCAGACTGAACCACCATGCGCTTTGCGGTTTTTCACTGCATCCGCATGCACTGATACCAATAAATCGGCTTGTTTATTGCGTGCTAATTCCGGTCTTTTACTCGGATAAATATAATAATCTGCAGTACGGGTCAGCACAGCTTTAAAACCAGGCTCCTGGTTAATCAGCGTCATTAACCGCTCTGAAATCGCCATAGTGACATTTTTTTCATAAGTGCCACGCGGGCCAACAGCACCCGGATCATGACCACCATGTCCAGCATCAATTGCAATCACAATATCGCGACCAGCGCCAGCACTTCGTCTGATCACCGGTGCTGCAGTCGCGGCAGCGACTTGCTCTGCTTTACTGTCTGCCAGATCAAGCACCAAGCGGTGACCATAATTGGCCGAAGGAGCCAGGCTAAAAGCTTTGCCCTGCGCCGGTCTGGTCAGTTCGATCAGTAAGCGGATGCCATTGCCAGCCTGACGCTGTACCCGGATGTCCTTGACCAAATCAGACTCGCCTGACATCCGCCCCAGCGATGGACTGCTGACATTACTCAGATCCAACTGCACCACGTTCCCCTGTTGTGGCAATAAACGATACTGCACCCGACCACTGACATCAAACACCACGCGAGTACTGTCTGGGGATGGCCAAATGCGGACGCTCTGAATTTTTTCTGCCGCTTGCACCGGATTGAGCAGTAAAAACCAGCTTAAACACAGCCAGCCAGCAAACACAAACCGCATTAACAGACTCCAAAACAGTGTTGCAGCATCTGGTTGCCACGCGTCGATTGCGCAGTCAGGGTGAGCTGACGGCAATTTTCAGCCAGGATCTGCAGCTCCAGTAATAGATCAGGTGCTGGCAACAAAGGTTCGCCACGTTGCGGCCATTCCACCAGACACAGATGATCAGGACTGAAATAATCGCGGATCCCCATAAATTCCAGTTCTTCCGGATCCCGCAACCGATATAAATCAAAATGGAACACCGTCAGATCGGCCAATTGGTAAGGCTCGACCAGGGTATAAGTTGGACTTTTTACATTGCCCTGATGACCAAGCGCTTGTAACAGACAACGACTGAAGCTGGTTTTACCAGCACCCAACTCGCCCTGCAAATAAATCACCGCCCCCTGACGACAAGCAACGGCCAATTCCGCGGCCAGTGTTTGGGTATCGGCTTCGCTGTGAAGCAATCGTTGATAACTTGCACCTGTCATGCTTTTCCTCAATCGAAAAACTACTGCTTTGCCAGCGCGCCGCCAGGACGACTATGGCTTTGATGTTTGGGTTGCTATGCTACCAAATTGCGCAACTCAGAACCACAGCTATAGCCGGTTGATTTCAGGTTGCACCAGCGACAGCGCTCTGGGTATGATCAACAGCCTTGGTGTAACAGCCGTCATAGTGGACTTTTAGCGACATGGGGCAGCAAGCGCCTGACATCAACTGGCAACAACTCGCCAGTCAGATTAAACAATGGGCACTGGAACTGGGGTTTGCTCAGGCCGGTATTTGTGACACGGATTTGCAACCGGAAGAAGCCAAATTACAGCAATGGCTGGATTTGGGCATGCACGGTGAAATGAGTTACATGGCCGAGCATGGCATGATGCGAGCAAGGCCAGCCGAACTGCTGCCAGGCACGCTAAGGGTGATCAGCGTCCGGATGGACTATCTGCCACCCGCAGCGGCTTTTGCTACCAATCTGGCCGATCCTGCCCTTGCTTATATCAGTCGTTATGCGCTGGGCCGGGATTATCACAAATTAATCCGCAACCGGTTAAAACAACTTGGCGAACGGATAGAGCAACAGCTCGGCAGTTATGGCTACCGGCCTTTCGTCGATTCAGCGCCAGTGCTGGAACGACCGTTAGCCGCCAAAGCGGGTTTAGGTTGGATTGGTAAGAATAGCTTGCTGCTGCATCCGAGCGCTGGTTCCTGGTTTTTTCTTGGTGAATTACTGGTGGATTTACCGCTACCGGTTGATCAGCCCCTGACCCAGGACTGTGGCCATTGTGTCGCTTGTATCACCATGTGCCCGACCGGCGCCATAGTCGCACCAGGTGTAGTTGATGCCCGCCGTTGTATCAGCTATTTGACGATTGAACTCAAAGAGAGTATTCCACTCGAGTTCAGGCCTTTGCTCGGCAATCGGATCTACGGTTGTGACGATTGCCAACTGGTGTGCCCGGTTAACAGAACGGCGCCACTCACCGGGCAGAGTGATTTTCACCGCCGCCGGCAGTGGCAGGATCAAAGTTTATTGGCATTATTTTTGTGGGACGAAGCCACGTTTTTACGTCAAACCGAAGGCTCGGCTATCCGCAGGATCGGCTATCAGCGCTGGCAGCGCAACCTGGCTGTGGCCTTAGGCAATGCGCCTTACCAAGCAGAAATTATCGCAGCATTGCAGCAAGCGGCTACGAGCGCGACCCCGATGGTACTGGAGCATATCGCATGGGCACTGGCACAACAGCAGCAAAAACAACTGCAGGCAGAAAAAGCCAATCGTCAGCAGCAAAGGTTAATCCGGATTATTCAGGTTGGTTTGCAAAGAGATGCCTGATGGCAATGCAGTGGAGCCAGAGTGCAACCTTGCTTGTTGCAACAGTGCCAGTCTGGCACTGGCGTTGGCAATAATTTGTAATTTCTGCTGCTCATCGGCCTGATGCCAGCCGGTGATTTCGGTGAGTGAACGGCCGCAGCCCAGACAGATATCTTGCTGATCCAAACAACAGTTACGCCGGCAAGGGATAGGGATCATCACTGCGGCCCCTGCAACTGCTGTTGTTGACAGAACTGCTGGAATGCCGGCAACGGTAATGGCTTACTGAAATAATAACCTTGGATAAAATCACAATCCAATTGCCGCAACACCTCCAGTTGCGCCAGAGTTTCTACACCTTCCGCCACCACTTGCACATCCAGCACCTTGGCCATGTTAATCAGTACAGCCACCAAAGCGCGGGCTTTTTCATGCAGTGCCACTTCGACAATAAAACTTTTATCAATTTTGATAAAGCCAACCGGATAGCGGCTGAGGTAGTTTAAGGCGGAATAGCCAGTGCCAAAATCGTCAATCGCCAGTTGCAGTCCTTGTTGATGCAGACGGGCAATATTCTGTTGCTGTATCGACACCCTGTCCATAAACAGCGATTCAGTGATTTCAAAAATAATCTGGTTACTGTCAATCCCGGCCGCTTGCATCAGGTTGAGCCATTCATCGGCAACATGATGGACATTAAACTCCTGACTGCTGCGGTTGATTGACATTTGCAGCGGTAACCCCAGCCGATTCAATTCAGTTAAATCCCGCAGTGCCTGTTGTAAAATCCATAATCCCAGCGGGCGAATGGCACCAGTTCGCTCCGCTACCGGGATAAAATCCAGCGGCGAAATCAAACCACGTTCCGGATGTTGCCATCTCACCAGGGCTTCACATTTACTGAAACACCCCGTTGCCATATCGTAAATTGGCTGATAGACCAAAAAAAACTGGTCTTGAGCTATGCCATGCAAAATTTCATTGTGTAAATGGACAAACCGATCAGCCTCTTTTTGCATGGCGGCATCATAAAAATGATAGGTATTGCGACCCAACTGCTTGGCCGCGTACATAGCGCGATCAGCATGCTTGAGCAAATCGCCATGATTCATGCCATCATGCGGATACATGGCAATACCAATGCTGGCGCTGACGGCCAAACTTTTGTCCCCCACCTGCACCGGCTGTGACAACTGTTGCACCAACCGCTCTGCCATCAGCTCGGTTTGCTCCGGCGCTTTGCCCAGCATAGTGACAATCACAAATTCATCGCCGCCGAGCCGTGCCAGCAAATCATGTTCACCAACCAGCGATTGCAAGCGCTCAGCAACCGCCCGCAGCAATTTATCGCCAACCAAATGACCCAGACTTTCATTCACCTGCTTAAATTCATCCAGGTCCAGGCAAAGCAAACTCAAACAGCTGTGCTGAGTTTGCGCCTGTTTAATCAGCCGTGATAATTGTTCGGTAAACACCACCCGATTGGGTAAGTTGGTCAGGGGATCATAAGTGGCCTGAAACGCAATGGTATACATGGCAAGTTCGCGCTCGCGCGCCAAACGTAACAACAAAAAGACAGCAGTGCAAAGCAACAGAATAACTGCCGCAGCCAGCAAGGCCAGCCACTGTAACGAGCCGAACAACCAGGCTTGCTGCTGTTTTGGCGCCGCTTGTAACTGCCAGCGCCCGACCGGTAATTTGATATCCGCCATGACTCTTGACTGGCTGATCACTTCGGCATCGCCCCAAAACAACTGATCGGGTTGATCGTCCCCATCTTTGCCGGACAAACCGACATAATATTGTGCTTGTAAGGCCGGTAATCGCACCTTTTGCAATAACAACTCCAGCGGCATAATGGCAGCAATCAGACCCCATTGTTGCTGCTCAGCGAGCAATACCGGCACTCTGACCACCAGCGCACTGCCACCTTGCAATAAATTCACCGGGCCTGCCACCACAGGCTTGCCCAGTTTCAGCGTTTTCTCAATGGCGGCCATTTGCTGTGGTAAATTGCGGTAATCAACACCAATAACACTCTCATTGCCTGCCAGCGGATAGACATAACGGATCACCAAATCGGGTGCCAGCGCGACATGACGAAATAGCGGATAATTTTGCAGCAGTAAACCCACCCGCTGATCCAGCCGCTGTAGTTGAGCAGAGGGCTGCAGAATCAATTCACTGCGGATAGAATCCAGCGCGACCACACCACTATTGACGGCCCCTTCTAATTCAGAAGCGTAATTGGTCAGAGTTTGCAATAGCTGATAACGCTGCACCTCAAGCTGACGGGCTCTTTCCTGCGCCAGCATCACCAGTGCCAGTGCTGCTAATAGCAAAAATAACAACACTGTCACCACTTTTGGATAGCGGATAACTAGATTACCAAAGTAAGGTCTTGGTATCAGAGGGGATAAAGTGGCTGGCATCGGCATCAAAACTGGCGATCCAAAAAGCTGTTTTGCTGAACTTTAACAGGCAATTTCAGTGGGCGCCAGTTTCGCCGCAATGCATCGATTAAGTTGACATGGGTGAGGCTGGACGATTCTTCGGAACCCAGGCCCAAACATATTCCGCCAGCACAGGTTCAACACCCACTTGGTCACAGATCTGCACCTGAAGCGTTACTTCACCTTTGGCGCTAGTACGGATATGCTGGATTTGCTCTGGCGTTAAACTGACGGTTGCGGTTAACTGACCACTGGCTCTTTTGACATAATCCAGCTTCATCGATTTAAGTAATGGCAACCTGTCATCCGGCACATGCATACCAACCAGAAAACCACTGGCAGATTCGCCCAACAAGGCCATCGCGGCAGCATGAACCGAACCAATATGATTCTGGACTTTGCGCACATTCGCTTGCTGCAACACCGCTTGTTGAAAGCTTAACTGACGGATGCGGATCCCGGCTGTTCCGGCAAACTTAACGGCACGCCCAAACAATTGACTAAGCAACCAACTTTGCATCCATTGTGGCGCCCGCTGAATTTTCAGCACCATATGGCTTAATTTATTGTTATTGTCCATCTTACATATTCCACTGGTCATACCTGCATTAGGCAGCTAAATTAGCAGCTGACGCGATGCAATACAAGGCAGACAAACACGATTGACACGGTCAAAACTGCTTTGTTGCTGGTGACACAGGATGATGGAAAACCTAAGTTGCCCTGACGGGAAAAAAGTAACTTAGTGAGCAATGGATAAATATGATTTGGAGCGGGCAACGAGACTCGAACTCGTGACCTCGACCTTGGCAAGGTAGCG
>CAZGHW010000077.1:0-12553 GCA_964525695.1 uncultured Rheinheimera sp.
AGACCTTAACTCTGCAGAAAATCAACGGCGTACAAGGCACAGTACATTTACCGGGTTCAAAAAGTATCTCTAACCGGGTGTTGCTGCTCGCCGCACTGGCAAAGGGCGAAACCCGTATCAGCAATCTGCTGCACAGCGACGACATCGAACATATGCTCAACGCACTGACGGCGTTGGGTGTGTCCTATCAGCTGTCTGATTGTAAAAGTAAATGTGTGGTTCAGGGCCTTGGTGGGTTATTCCATCATCCTGCGCCACTGGAGCTTTTTCTCGGTAATGCCGGCACAGCGATGCGGCCATTAACTGCTGCGCTGGCAGCGTCAAACGTGGACGTTACTTTGACCGGCGAGCCACGGATGTACGAGCGGCCTATTGGGCACTTGGTTGACGCGCTGCGCCAGCTGGGTGCCGATATCAGTTATTTGCAGCAAGACGGTTTCCCGCCGCTGCAGATCCATGGCAAAGCCTTAAGCGGTGGCACTGTAAAAATTGATGGTAGTATTTCCAGCCAGTTTTTAACTGCTGTGCTGATGGTTGCACCTTTATTAGCAGATGACAGTGAAATCGAGATCGTGGGTGACTTGGTATCTAAACCCTATATCGATATCACACTGGCACTGATGAGCCGCTTTGGTGTGACTGTCGATAATCAGAATTATCAGAAGTTTGTCATTGCCGGCCGCCAGCAGTATGTCTCTCCGGGCAACTGGCTGGTTGAAGGCGACGCATCGTCTGCCAGTTATTTCCTTGCCGCAGCGGCCATTGGCGGCAGTGTCAAAGTCACTGGTATCGGCAAACACGCAGTGCAAGGCGACATTCGCTTTGCTGATGCGCTGGAAGCAATGGGCGCGACCGTGGAATGGGGTGATGACTATATTTCGGTTACGCGAAACCAATTAAATGGTATCGATCGTGATTACAACGCCATTCCGGATGCGGCCATGACCATTGCTACGACAGCGTTATTCGCTAAAGGGCCGACGCTGATCCGCAACGTCTATAACTGGCGGGTCAAAGAAACCGACCGCTTGCATGCGATGGCGACAGAACTGCGCAAAGTCGGTGCCGAAGTGGAAGAAGGCGAAGATTACCTGAAAGTGACGCCACCGGCGCAAATTCAACATGCAAGTATCGCTACCTACAACGACCATCGCATGGCCATGTGTTTCTCAATGTTGGCTTTTGCCGATTGTGGTGTGACTATTGAAGATCCGGATTGCACCCGTAAGACATTTCCGCAGTATTTTGAAGTATTTAATGGCTTAGCAACCTAAAACGCGTAACCAATCTGGAGTGAAGCTAAGGCGCGGTTTTTCTTAGAGAAACCGCGCTTTTTTTAACATTTGTCTGTATAATGCCGGCCTTTAGTGGTTTTACCAGTTATCTGGAGGCAGCATGCAGAGTATTCCGGTCATCACGATTGACGGCCCCGGCGGTTCCGGTAAAGGCACAATTTGCCGACTGGTCGCCCAACAATTGGGCTGGCACCTGCTCGACAGCGGTGCAATCTACCGGGTACTGGCGCTGGCAGCTATTCATCATGACATCGCTGCCGATGACGAAGAAGCATTACAGCCGCTGGCTGCACATCTGGATGTACAGTTTAATTCAGACGATGCCGGCAATGTGCGTATTACGCTCGAAGGTGAAAACGTCACTCATACTATCCGCACCGAAGAAGTCGGCTCCGTTGCCTCAAAAATTGCCTCATTACCACGCGTCCGGGAAGCCTTATTACGCCGCCAACGCGCCTTCCGCGAAGCTCCGGGTTTAGTCGCCGACGGCCGTGATATGGGCACTGTGGTTTTCCCTGGTGCTGAAGTAAAAATCTTCTTGACCGCCGCAGCTGAAGAGCGCGCCAGACGGCGTTATTTAGAGTTGAAACAAAAGGGCCATGATGTTAACATCGGCGACCTTTTGAGCGAAATTCAGGCAAGGGACGAGCGCGATATGAATCGTGCGGTGGCGCCGCTGAAACCGGCTGCTGATGCGTACCTGCTGGATTCGACCGATAAAACTATTGAACAAGTGTTGGCAGAAGTCCTGAGCTTCATGAAGAAGCAGTTGAACCAGGCCTGACATTACTTTGGACAGCCGCAGACATGGATGCCTCGCGGTAAATTAAGCAACCCCACCCAATATGGACCTAAGGTGGAGCAACTAACCGAAACAGTGAAAAATGACTGAAAATTTTGCACAATTATTTGAGGAAAGCCTCAAGACTATCGAAACTCGCCCAGGTTCAATCGTTAAGGGCACTATCGTAGCAATCCACAAAGACGTAGTACTGGTTGACGCCGGTCTGAAATCTGAAGCTGCGATCCCGGTTGAACAATTCAAAAACCTGGCTGGCGAAGTTGAAGTGAACGTTGGTGACATCATCGACGTAGCTCTGGACGCAGTTGAAGATGGTTTCGGTGAGACATTACTGTCTCGCGAAAAAGCCAAACGTCACGAGTCCTGGGTACGCCTGGAAAAAGCTTGTGAAGAAAAAGCCACCGTTATCGGTGTTATCACTGGCAAAGTTAAAGGCGGTTTCACTGTCGAAGTTGACGGTATCCGTGCATTCCTGCCTGGTTCATTAGTCGATGTCCGTCCAGTACGTGACACGCTGCACTTAGAACACAAAGAACTTGAGTTCAAAGTCATCAAATTAGATCAGAAGCGTAACAACGTTGTGGTTTCTCGCCGCGCTGTTATCGAATCTGAAAGCTCAGCTGAGCGCGATACTCTGCTGCAAAACCTGGAAGAAGGCATGGAAGTCAAAGGTATCGTTAAGAACCTGACTGACTACGGTGCATTCGTTGACCTGGGTGGCGTAGACGGCTTACTGCACATCACTGACATGGCTTGGAAACGCGTTAAGCACCCAAGCGAAATCGTCAATGTTGGCGACGAGATCCCAGTAAAAGTTCTGAAGTTCGACCGCGAGAAGCAACGTGTTTCTCTGGGTCTGAAACAGATGGGCGAAGATCCATGGGCAGCTATCGCTTCTCGTTACCCAGAAGGTGCTCGCATCACTGGTCGCGTAACCAACCTGACAGATTACGGCTGCTTCGTTGAAATCGAAGAAGGCGTTGAAGGTCTGGTACACGTTTCAGAAATGGACTGGACCAACAAAAACATCCACCCATCTAAAGTTGTTAACTTAGGTGATTCAGTGGAAGTGATGGTACTGGAAATTGACGAAGAACGTCGTCGTATTTCTTTAGGTCTGAAACAGTGTAAAGCTAACCCATGGGAAGAGTTCGCCAAGGGCTTCAACAAGGGTGACCGCGTTTCCGGTAAGATCAAGTCAATCACTGACTTCGGTATCTTCATCGGTCTGGACGGCGGCATCGACGGCCTGGTTCACCTGTCAGACATCAGCTGGAATTCAACTGGCGAAGACGCCGTACGTGAATTCAAGAAAGGCGACGAAGTGTCTGCCGTTGTTCTGCAAGTTGACCCAGAGCGCGAGCGTATCTCTTTAGGCATCAAGCAATTAGACGAAGATCCGTTCAACGGCTACCTTGCTGATAACAAAAAAGGTGCTATCGTTAAAGGCAACGTAACAGCTGTTGACGCTAAAGGCGCTACAGTGTTGCTGGAAGGCGGCGTTGAAGGTTATGTTCGTGTATCAGACATCGCGCGTGAGCGGATCGAAGATGCATCTACAGTGCTGAAAGTAGGCGAAGAAGTTGAAGCTCGTCTGATGGGTGTTGATCGCAAAAACCGCGTAATCAGCCTGTCAATCAAAGCGAAATTCGAAGCTGAAGAAAAAGAAGCGATGGACACTATTAAGAAGCAAGATGATGCTGATTTTGGTGGCAACGCAATGGCAGAAGCCTTCAAAGCAGCTCAAAAAGCTGATTAATTGAAGTGTTAGCCGGTTGGCCGGGGTAACCCGGCCAACATCTCCAGACCACAAGTTAACCGGAGGGTCTATGACCAAATCTGAATTGATCGAAAAGCTCGCAAGTGATTTTCCTCACGTCCAGGTCAAAGATGTTGAATCGTCAGTGAAAGAAATTCTGGAGCAAATGGCCAGTTCTTTAGCTGTGAATGAGCGCATTGAGATCCGTGGTTTTGGTAGTTTTTCCCTGCATTATCGTGCACCTCGTGTTGGCCGTAATCCAAAAACAGGTGACAAAGTTGAACTCGACGGCAAATACGTGCCACATTTTAAACCAGGTAAAGAGTTGCGCGATCGCGTAAAAACCAATACCTGATAGCGCATGTTATTGACCTCTAGCCGGAGTTGAGTTTGAGAAAACTGATTTTTATCTTGTGCTTTCTTGCACTTATCGTGACAGGCCTGTTTTTCGGCTCTATTAATCAGCAGGCTGCCGAACTCAACTACTTTATTGCCAAAGCAGAATTGCGGGTGGTCGATATCGCTTTATTATTTTTACTGCTTGGTTTTGCTATTGGTCTGAGCTTATCCTTGTCTATTCTGGTTAAACTGAAAACCAAACGCTGGTTTGCCAAAGCCACCCCCAAGACCTGATTATTTATGGAATGGTTATTTCTGTTACTGCCTGTTGCCGCCGCTTACGGCTGGTTTAATGGGCGTAACCGACTGCGGCAGGAGCTGCTAAAAGACAAAGCCTCTATGGCGCGTAATTTATCTTCTGGTCTTAATTTTTTACTGACCGATCAAGAAGACAAGGCGATAGAGCAGCTGCTGCAACTGTTAGATATCGAAGCCGCCACCATTGATACCTATCTGGCCTTGGCCAATTTATTCCGCCGCCGTGGTGACTGGGATAAAGCCATCCGCATTCACGAAAAATTACATCATCTAAAACTGCCAAAAGCGCAGGCGCAGCAAATTCAGTTTGAATTAGCCAATGATTATTTTTCGGCTGGCTTTTATGACCGTGCTGAACCGCTATTGCGACCTTTAGTGCAGACTGAAGCCTGGCAAGATAAAGCCTTGAAACAACTTTTCAGCTTGTTCATTGCCACCCATGATTTTCACAAAGCAGCCGAATTTGCCGCTGTGGTGCAACAAAGTGAATCACGCTCACTGCGTATTGCGCTGGCCAATATGCGCTGCGAAGATAAACGTCAGCCGCTTGATGTGCTGAGTTTACGCTTACTGGCACAACAATACCCGCAGTCGGTGCGACCCAAGTTGCAACTGGCAGCGTTATTGCTGGAGCAACAACTGCCGGAAGAGGCGGCCGTTGCTTTTAAAGCCGTGCTACAGCAAAAACATCGTTGGGCAGCCGAAGTGTTACCAGGTTTACAACGCTGCCAATTGCCAGCGCAGGAATGGTATCAGTTGCTCAGCCAGTTGGCGCAGCAGCATAAAAATGTCACTGCCACTATCTATCTGGCCGACTGGTTGTTACAAACCGGTTCTGCCAGCGCAGCTGAACAGTTGTTGCTGGAAAAGTTGCAGCAACAACCGAATATCCGTTTATTTGCCCGTTTATTGCAATTGCGGCAAATGACCCAGCCCGAACACCGGGAAGCCTTACACAGTGTGGCCGAGCTGGTCAACGCCTATCTGGAAACCAAGATTTTATATAGTTGCCGCAATTGCGGCTTTAAAACCCGGCAAGCTTATTGGTTGTGCCCATCCTGTCAGCAATGGGAAACGGTGGAACCTTTAAGTGGCATTGATGGCCGTTAATCAGAGGAAAATATCATGGCAACGAACCCTGTTGTAGTCGCACTGGATTTTGAACAAAAAGCAGCGGCATTGGATTTGGTCAGCCAGCTGGATCCGACCTTATGCCGGCTGAAAGTTGGTAAAGAGATGTTTACGCATTTTGGGCCTGGTTTTGTCACCGAGCTGCAACAACGCAAATTTGACGTTTTCCTCGATTTAAAATTTCACGATATCCCGAATACAGTGGCCAAAGCGGTGCGCGCTGCAGCCGATTTAGGCGTGTGGATGGTGAACGTACATGCCAGTGGTGGCAGCAAAATGATGCAGGCGGCGGCTCAGGCGTTAGCCGATTTTGGTAATGATAAACCCTTGTTGATTGCCGTCACTGTTCTGACCTCAATGGAACAAACCGATTTAACTGAGCTCGGCATCACCCGCAGCGTGGCTGCGCAGGTCAGTCATTTGGCAGGCCTGACCAAACAAGCCGGTTTAGACGGCGTCGTCTGTTCTGCGCAGGAAGCAGCGCTACTGAAGCAGCAATGTGGTCGCGATTTTTGTCTGGTAACACCAGGCATACGGCCTGCGTTTGCCGGCAGCGATGATCAGAAAAGGGTGATGACGCCATCGCAAGCTTTGGCCGTTGGCGTGGATTATCTGGTGATTGGCCGGCCAATTACCAAAGCAGCAGATCCATTGCGGGCATTGCAGGCAATTTATCAGGAAATCCGCCAATAAGGGGTCGCAGGGCGCAGGTCTCACCTTAAACCTTAGGCTGAGCGCTGCGCTGTCGAACCTGGTCAATCTGCTGACAGAGTTGTTTCAGCCCCGGTAGCATCCGCAAGGTGGTACGGTGTAAAACATCGGCATTAGGCTGGATGATCTGGTGCTGTTGCACCGCTCTAAGCGCGGGCCATTGTTGCCAGTTCACCAATTGCCGCTTTTCATTGGCTGATATTGGCTGGATGATCAATGCAGGATCGCGCACCAGCACTTGTTCCAGGCCAATCTGCGGGTAATCGCCAACCGCATCGGCAAAGACATTACTGGCGCCGCATAGCTGCAGTTGCTGGGCTGGCCAGGCTTGATTGGCGGCGGTGGTGAGTGGATTGCCCCACAGCTCATAAAAGGTCGGCACCGCTTTCGCGTACTGATACTGCAGTTTTAATTGTTCAAGTTGCTGCAAATACTGCTTAGCGAGGAGGTCGGCTTGGGCCGAGGTCCCAGTCAACTGCCCAAGCAGTTGAATATGACTGCCAAGTTCAGTCAAATCACGAATATCAGTCACCACCACCGGCAAACCAAGTTGCTGCATTCGTGCTAAGTCAGCGGCCGGGGTGCCAGAGCGCCAGGCCAGGATCAGATCAGGTTTGAGGCTGAGGATTTTTTCAATATCCACCCCGCTGTAGTGGCTCACTCTTGGGATCTGCAACGCACTAGGCGGGTAATCAGCATAATCTGAACTACCAACAATACGTTCGCCAGCGCCAATACTGTAGAGGTTTTCTACCAGATGAGGTGCCAGGGCAATAATACGTTGCGGCATTTTCGCTGCTGGCTCGACAGCGCTTGCAGCGATGTTGGGCTGTGCCACAGCAGCAAGCTGTAGGCTAGTGCAAAGCAGCGCGGCTACAATAAGCCGGGCATAAGTATTGGCGCTCACCAATCCACTCCTTGTTGTACCCGGATACCGGCATCAAAAGCATGTTTGACACTGGTTATTTCGCTGACCGTATCGGCCAGTTCAATCAGACTGCGATGACAGTTGCGACCTGTGATCACCACATGTTGCATCGGTGGCCGCTCGGTGAGCGCTTTTAGCACTCGCTCTAATGGTAGATAATGATAAGCCACCATATAGGTCAGTTCATCCAATAGCAGCAAATGAATACTATCGTCTTTCAGTAGTTGCTCTGCGCGCTGCCACACCGCTTCACAAGCGGCAATATCGGCGGCACGGTTTTGCGTCTCCCAGGTAAAACCTGTCGCCATCACCGCGAACTCGACGCCATGTTGTTGTAGCAGATTGCGCTCGCCGCAAGCCCAGGTGCCTTTGATAAATTGCACCACCGCCGCTTTATAACCATGGCCAACACTGCGGGTTACCATACCAAAACCGGCAGTGGATTTACCTTTGCCGTTACCGGTGATCACCAGCAGCAAGCCTTTGTCGGTGGTGGCGGCCTGAATTCTGGCATCGACTTTTTCTTTCACTTGTTGTTGTCGTTGCTGATGGCGTTGTTGTTGTCTGTTGTCATCGATGCTCATAATAGTCTCAATAAAAGGGTGATAGATTTATTTGGCTGCCGCGACCGGTGTTAACAATTGACGTAAGCGATCCAAATCTAACTGTTGTTTGCCCGCTGCAGCCAGCCGATCAAAACTATGTTGCTGCCGGCTCTGTAGATCACTGACCAGATCAATAGGCCGGCCTGCCCAACTGGCAAGCAGTTGTAGCGCGGTTGGATCATCAAATAAACCATGCCAATAACAGCCCGCCACCTGATTATCCGCGGACAGATAACCTGGACAAGCACTGTTACTGTCACGAAATAACGGTTGGCAGGGGGCGGATGCCGTGGTCTGGCCTAGATGAATTTCATAACCTTGTACTTTGGCTTCCCGACCAGCTAGTTGCAGCGTGCCTGTAATCCGGGTCAAGGTTTTTTCCTGTTGCATCACAGTATACAGCGGCAGATAACCTAAGCCGGCGCAACTTTGCTGATCGCTTTCCATGGCAAAAGGATCGGCGATATGTTGGCCCAACATTTGTAGCCCGCCACAAATACCAAAAATTTTGCCGCCATAACGTAAATGCCGTGCCAGACAAGGCGCCCAGTGCTGGCGTAAAAACGCCAGATCGGCAATGGTTTGTTTTGAGCCTGGTAAAATAATCAGATCACAAGGTGGCAAAGGCGCAGGGGCATACACCAGTTTTAAATCAACCTGCGGGTGAAAGCGCAGTAAATCTACATCAGTGTGATTACTCATGCGGGGGAAAATCGGCACCACCACCGTCAATCGGGTCTGCTGCTGTTGTTGCTGCTGATTGATTGCATCTTCTTCCGATAACTCCAAGCCATGCAAATAGGGCAGTACACCAAGCACAGGCCGACCGGTTTGTTGTTCTAACCAGGTCAGACCCGGCTGTAACAGTTGCAAATCGCCGCGAAATTTATTGATGACAAAACCAACCACCCGGCTTTGTTCGCTGGCCGATAACAGCAGCAGGGTGCCCATCAGTTGCGCAAAAACACCCCCCCGATCGATATCTGCCACTAATACCACGGGTACATCCGCACTTTCGGCAAAACCCATATTGGCAATATCATTTAGTCGCAGATTGACTTCGGCCGGACTGCCGGCGCCTTCAACAATCACAGCCTGATACTGCTGAGTTAGCCGCTGAAAAGATTGTAATACCGCCCGTTTTGCCTGGCGTTTATAAGCCTGATAAGCCATAGCGTCCATTAAACCTGGCTGGCTGGTCAGCACTTTGCCTTGAATGATCACCTGAGCACCGGTATCAGAGCCGGGTTTTAATAACACCGGATTCATATCTGTACTGGGTTCAATACGGGCGGCTAACGCCTGACTGGCGGTGGCGCGGCTAATTTCACCGCCATCGGCTGTTACCGCACTGTTCAGCGCCATATTCTGCGGCTTAAATGGGGCAACTTGTAAGCCTTCATCGGCAAAAATACGACATAAGGTGGCCACCAGCAATGATTTGCCTGCATCGGAGCTGGTGCCCTGGATCATCAGAGCCTTAGCTGCAAAATGAGTACGCATCGCTGCAAATTGCAGCTTCGGCTGGATCATTTGTTCTGGGGTCAGATACTGCTGTGTCATGCGAACTCCTACTGATAGCTGCCGGGTCAACGGCGATAGCGACTGAGCATTATGACAATAAAGAACAGACTCCCCAGGGCGGAAGTGATCACGCCCAAGGGAATTTCCTGATTAGGTAACGCTGAGCGGGCGAGGGTATCCACCGCCAATAAAAACCAACCGCCGCCGAGTGCACAACCGAGCATCAGCGGTATTGTATTGTTTCCGAATAACAACCGGATGACATGCGGCACCATTAAGCCAACAAAGGCAATACCACCACAATAAGCCACGATGCCCGCCGTAATCGCAGCGCAACACAACAGTAAACCAAATCTGAGCATGCTGACCGGCACGCCGAGCGCAGCGGCACCTTCATCGCCCAGTTGCAGGGCATTGAGTTGACGGCGAAACACCGCCATCAGCCCCAATGCCAGTAACACCAGTGGCATCACCACAGCAACGGCTTGATAGTCGGCTCTGGCCAGACTTCCCATCAGCCAGAACATCACCCGGTTGGCGGCGAATGGTTCGGCCAGGTAGAGTAAAAAAGTACTGATGGAACTGAGCATAAAACTGACCGCAACGCCGGACAGCAATAAGGCTTCCACCCGGCCAAAACCACAGCGCCAACTCAATGACATGACCAAAAAAACCGCCAGCATAGCACCGGCGAAAGCACCAAACGGCAGACTCCAATTCAGCCACTGCGCCGAGACACCAAGTTGTGGCAGCAGCAAGCTCACCACAGTTGCTCCCAACGCCGCGCCTGACATCAGACCAAATAAATAAGGATCGGCCAGTGGATTACGGGTCAAATTTTGCAGCATAGCACCACAAAGTGCTAAGCCAGCACCGGCACCGAGCGCCAGTAACACTCTGGGTAAACGGATCTGATGTAAAATGCTCTGTTGCATCGGATCGGCACAGTCCTGCAGCAGACACTGCAGTAATTGAGCGCTGGTTAATTGTAACGGGCCGGTTTGCAAAGCAAACATGGCTGCCGCCAGGGTAAACAACAGAAGCCATAACAATCGCCAGTGGAACTGCTTCGCCTTTGTTTTGTGCATTGTTTGAGGGGTCATCTCGCTGAACATCAGAGAGCTCCTGTGGCTAACGGACTGGCGGTTGCAGCAAGCGCGAAACTGACGCGGATCTTGCCGGTCAAGGGGTGACGGTCAACCACACTGGGTAACTGAAATACCTGCGTCAACATTGGTGCTTGCAACACTTGCTCTGGCGTGCCACTGGCCACCAATTGGCCTTGGTGCAGTAATAAAATGCGATCACAATAAGTGGCAGCTAAATTCAGATCATGGATCGAGGTCAGGACTGTCATACCAAGCTGGCGCAGCAAGGCCATGACCTGATGTTGATAATGCACATCCAAATGGTTGGTTGGTTCATCCAATAACAACAGCTGAGGCTGTTGCACTAAAGCTCTTGCAATCAGCACTCGTTGTTGTTCGCCACCAGAGAGCGTGGCAAAGGATTGTGTCGAAAGTGCCGCTAAACCCACTTTGTGTAAGGCTGTTAGCAATAACTGCTCGTCCCGTGAGTTGTCAGCTTGATACCAATTTTTGTGGGGTAATAAACCCAGTCTGACCACATCCAGCACTTTGCTGTGTAAGCCCTCGTTTTGTTGCGAAACAACAGCCAATAATTGCGCCAATTGGCGGCGACTGTAGTGTTGCAGCGGTTGCTGTAACAGATGAATTTGACCTGTGGTAGGGCACAACTGGCGTTGTAACAGTTTTAACAGACTGGATTTACCGGCGCCATTCGGGCCAATCAGACCGACAATTTCGCCCGGTTGCAAGCTAAAACTGATCTGCTGCAGAATATGCCGGGCACCGATCTGCCAGCCTAAATCACTGACAGTAAAAAACTGCTTCATCTGCGACTCCGCAGGCACCGATCACAGCAGCATGACTTGCCGCCATAGCGCAGCAAAGGCGCAACAGCACAAAAGTCCCAGCCTGTGACCGTGTAAACCCGCACGGTAAACATCAATAAACTGTTGCTTGGCAACAAGGGGCAAAGGCAGGTCTCCTGGCTCACCAAGCCAACAAAATTGGCTAAACAACCTTCCCGCCGATCTCTATCATAGGCAGTGGTGATGTTGTCAGTGTGTAGACACTGTGGTGTACAGTTGCGGGTACAGCCGGGTTGTGTTCAGCTTTTCCAGAAAGAATCAATCTTTGTTGTGAGCAGCAAAACAGTCCTGTTCCCTTTTAAACCGGCTTGCGCCGATACCTTTCATGTCACAGTGTATCAGAAAGCAAGCGCGCTCAGCCAGCGGCAGACGCCTAACCTTGTCAGCGGTCTGCTGCAGTTTTACATATAAGCTTTGGCAAAAGCGTCTTTCGATTCACGGATATACTGGCGGGCTTTACTGGCGTGTTGCTCCCAGATGGCTTTATCTTTGGCATCGCTAAACGGATTTTGCTCAGCGGCAATAGTACGTTCGAACCGATCATAGAAGGTTAACGCCTGAGAAGTGATTTGATTAAAACGTTCTTTAAATTCCTGCATGCCTTCGAGCTGCTCTGAGGTTTTTAACACATATTGCACCAACTGGGTGTTATCGTTCAGTGCTAAATACTGCAAAGCTTTGCCACTGACATTCTGGCTCAGTTCTTCGGCGATTTTATTGCGGATGCTCTCTTCTTTACTCATCACCCGGCTGTAATTTTCTTGTGACCGCGCCAGACCACCATGACGGATATAGTCACGCAGATGTTTATCTAAATCCTTGCGAAAACTCTCAACCGTGCGCAGCATCAGGTGTAATTCCTGCTCCAGCGCCGTCATTTGTTGCAACTCACGTTCCAGTTCCCCAAGGAACTTTTCAGCTTGCTGATAAATCTTTAAACCATTTTCTTCGGCAAATTTGCGGTCTTTGCGGCTAAGATCGGCATTTTCATAATTGGAGCGGTCAAAGGCACTGGCCAAAAAAGATTTGAACGGCTCGGAAAAAGCAGCAAATGCACCGGCACTGACCACCGTCAGGGTGGCCGTGACTAGATCACCAAAGGGTTTCACCATCGAATTTAACCGCTGCTGCTGCAGCGGGGATGCCACTCAAATGGTATCGGCCAGGATAATCCGAAATGAGGTATA
>CAZGHW010000078.1:0-12305 GCA_964525695.1 uncultured Rheinheimera sp.
ATAATCAGCAGTCTTTTTTTAGCCGGAACTGTCTGATGTATCTTTGCCCGCTTTGCCAACAACCCTTGCTCACAAACCCACAGGGGTTGGCTTGCGCCAGTCGCCATCAGTTTGATCGGGCCCGGGAAGGTTATCTGAATCTGTTACCGGTGCAGCAGAAAAAATCGCTGGATCCGGGTGACAGCGCCGCCATGATCCAGGCGCGCCGCGCTTTTTTGCAAGCCGGTTTTTACCAAGCCTTATCGGATGCGGTCAATCAACAGCTGATGGCACTGCCACTGCCGCCCCATGCCGTGCTGCTGGATATCGGCTGCGGCGAAGGCTATTACAGCGCCAGATTGCAACAAAGCCTGCAACCGCTGCGGCCCCAACTGCAATGCTATGGCATTGATATCTCCAAAGCGGCAGTCAAAGCCGCCGCCAAACAATACCCGCAACTGCAGGTTGCAGTGGCCAGCAGCTATCAGTTGCCCTTTGCCAGCGAAAGCATTGATGCCATGCTGAGGATTTACGCACCGTCCAAAGCCGCAGAACTAGCCAGAGTGTGTCGGCCCGGCGGCTATCTGCTAACCGTCACGCCAGCGCCAGAGCACTTGCTGCAACTGAAACAACGGATTTATAGCGAGGTCAGGCTCCATCCTGCAAGTGTCGCCACTGAAAGCGGATTTAGCCACCTACAGCGCCAGCAGCTGAGCTGGACTTTTCAGCCTGCCGATGCGGCGGCCCTGTCACAATTGCTACAGATGATCCCATTGGGATATCGCTTCAGTGCCGAAAGCCGGCAACAATTGCTGCAGGACTTACCGGCTATCAGCCTGGACTTTTATCTGGATCTGTATCAACGCACTGCCGCAGCCTAAATCAGTTGGCTACCAGCGACTTAAGGCGCGGCTTGCAGCTCGCTGAACCCTTGTTGTGCCAGTTGCTGCAACTCATCAATTGACCCTGTGGCCCTTGGTAGCTGTACCGCTGGTAACAGCGGTACTGACCAATCGGCTAACAGCTGAGACTCTGTCAACTCATCCGGGGTAAATAATGGTTCCAGTTGCTGGGCAACTTTGCGTACTTTCTTCTTCCGTTGTGGTGCAGGGGCTTGCTGCGGTTGGGTATCGAGCATGGTGGCCCAGAAATAACTGGATAACTCAGCGACTAAATTACTCTGACCATTGAGCAACACCACCAGACCCAAGCCTTTTTCAGTCGAATAAGACAAATCGGTGCGGTACCCTTTCACCAGCCCACCATGGTAATACAGATTATGCCGACCAAATTTGTAGATGCGGGTACCCAGGCCATAATGCGCCGCCGAAACATAAGGCCCAAAGGTGCGACCGGATAAATTATCTGAGGTTTTCACCCTCGGTTGATGAATATCCGCCAGCACCGCCGGCGATAACACCTGTGGATTGTGACCCAAGCGTGCAATCAACCACTTCCCCATATCCATGGCACTGGCATTGACACCAGCAGCTGGATTCACCCGGTAATAAGTCGGCACCACCTTGGCTTCGCCCCAGCCATTGCGAATTTTCACATGCGGCATGGCGCGGTTTTTACTGGCCAGGAAAGCGGCATAACCAACGGACGCATTATGCATTTGTAGTGGTTTAAAAATGCGTTGTTCAATCAACCGCTCGTACGGCGTGTTGGTGGTTTTGAGTAACACAGTTTCAATCAGACTGAATAACACATTCTGATAGCCATAACATTTACCGGGCTGGCAGCGCGGATTGATCCGGCTGAATCTGGGTAAAATTTGTGCTGGCGTCATATTGGCTTCAATCAGATCATCAAAAGAGTTGGCACTTAAACCAGCATTTTGTGCCAGTAAATGTTCAACTTTCAATTGTGCCGTCATATTCGGACTCAGGAAACGAAAACCCGGCACATATTTAGTGACTTTGTCATTCCAGCCAAAACGGCCTTCATGTTCCAATTGTGCCGCTAAGCCGCCAGCAAATGTTTTTGATACTGAAGCCAGCCGGAATACCGTATTAGCATCTACTTTGGCTTTGGCGCCTTTGGCGCGCACACCATAAGCGCCAACCCGCACAATTTTGTTGTCTTTGACAATGACATAAACACCACCTGGGATATTGTTTTTCTTCATCTTGCTGGTAAATTCACGATGAAACTCATCGGAAAACTGACTAACAGCAGGAGCCGCAGTCGCAGCTGTGGACAGTAACAACATCCCCGCGAACAGAGAATACTTCAACATAATACCTTCCGGGATCCACCTTGCCAGGCTGGGCAGCACAAGCCTGCGACACACTGCGGTTTCAGATTAACCTGCAGGAAAAGCAGCCAGCATTTGTGGGATCAATTGTTCAGTCAAATAGTGCAGATCAGTGGCACTGACTTGTTCAGGCTGCCACTGACCGCTCGCATAAGGTGCCAGTGCCGGTCCTGCCACATAACAGTATGCCGACAACCAGCCTTGTTCCGTCTGAACTCTGACTTGTTGTTTTAAATAAAGACCAGAATCCAGCTCTTCAAAATAATCCAGTCGGGCAATGGACTCAGCGTCCACCTCCAACAGTAACTGACCAGACTGACAAGCCCCTGCCGCAGGGAGTAACACCGGCACCGGCGTTTGCCCTGGATTTTTACTCAGTCCATAACGGCGATGATCAGGCAATTGTGCCGGTATCATCTGAAATTGACGGCCAGTGATCGCACTGACAATGTCCGGAAACAGCAGTAAACCATAGACAAAAATATGTGCGCTATCAGCCATCTGAAGCTCCATGGGCGCTATCACGCCAGGTCAAGAACAGTCGCAGGTCCAGTTCCAGTTGATGATACTGGGGTTCCATATACTGACACAATTGATAAAACGCCTTGTTGTGATCTTTTTCCTTCAAATGCGCCAGTTCATGTACCACCACCATGTTCAGAATAGGAAAAGGCAACTGTTTTAACAAGCTGGCGACACGGATTTCATTTTTGCTTTTCAGCTTGCCACCCTGCACCCGACTGATTTGGGTATGAGTGCCAAGTGCATTATTGATGACATGAATTTTCGGATCAAACAGCACTTTACTCAGCGGCTCACTGCTTTTGAGAAAACGTTGTTTCAGTTGTAACGTCAACTCATACAGCGCTTTATCGGTTTGAACCTGATGCTGCATCACTGGATAACGTTGTTGCAAAGCACTGCCAAGCTTGCCTTGGTGCAGCAATTGCCGCACTTGTTGCTGGATTGAGTCTGGGTAACTACGCAGGTAAATCAGATCTGACATAAAGCAGCGATATCCACTGACTGAATAGAAAGCAGCCGCGTCGACGGCTATGGGGCTGAGGCTGGGCATTGTAGCAGAGTCCGGCTCTATGCCCAGCATTTTTCCGTTCAGTATCAGGGCGCGCAGGCCGGCGGTTGTGCACTGGCTTGCAAATTGAGGATCTGGCCCTGTTTGCCAGTACTCACCCTTAGCCAGCGACTATCAGCCAATTGCTGCCAATGCTGCTCAGTCCATTGTTGCTGTTGTTTAAATTGGGTCAGCCAATCCGCCGTCAATTGCAACCGCAGTTGCTGACATGACACCAACTGCCAGTCGACCATGCCGTTTGCGCTGGGCAACCGGCTGACAATCAGTTGCTGCATCACTTCGATTTGTTGCCGTTCAGCCACATAGTCCTGATAGCGCTGCGCATAAAGCGTCTGACGTTGTTGTGCCGCCGCAGCCCCTGCTGCCCCCCCCTGCACTGAGGACGCTGCTTGCTTGGACGGACTCTGGCTTTCAGAACTGAGTTGATGAATTTGCCAGCCGTCGGCCTGCGAACTCTGACTGATCTGATAATACATTTGCTGCTCAAACCACAGCTGCCAGACCAAGCCCAGCACAATCACAGCACTGAGCGCCTGCAACCGCCGGAAACTGAACTGCGCCCAGCTCCATTGCCACAGTCGGTGCAGACCATTAGGCTCGACAAACTGCTGTTTTATTGCCGCCGGTAAAGGTTGAGTTGCTTTACTCTGCGCATACCAATGTTGCAACTGCTGCTCCAGTTGCTCTGATTGTTTATCCTGCGTCATCTTGCCCCTCCAGCCAGTTTTCCAGCGCGGCTCTGGCATACCTTAACCGGCTTTTCACGGTTTCGACGTTGCTTTGGCTAATGTGCGCCACTTCCGTCAGCGCAAAGCCTTCCAGTTGTAATAACAAAGCTTCTTTTTGTAACAAGGGCAGCTGCGCAATGGCCATACTCAAGCGGATGTGCTGCTCAGATTGACTGCATAACTCAGCTGGTCCTATCGCTGTGGCTAACACAAAATCTTCCGATAGTTCTTGCCAGCCCCAACGTTGCTGACGTCTGAACTCATCCAATAACAGATGGCGGCCAATACTGAACAGCCAGGTTTTAAAACTGCTTTGGCCATGAAAACTATGGCGCTGCTGTAAAAATTTCAACCAGCACTGCTGACTCAGATCCTGTGCCAGCTCGGCATCACTTTGTCTTAATAAAAAATGATACAAAGCATCGGCATGCAACCGAAATAACTGTGTCAGCAATTGTTGCTCACCGCTGTGTTGATAAGCCGCGACTAGCTGTGCTTCCGCAGGTTGGGTCAGACCCAATCTGTCACTGATCCGCTTCCATCCCATCGCTTTCCTCCAACCAAACCGCCCCGTCACCATGCTGTCATTTGCCTTGCAGATAACTTCAGAGCGCCCCACTCAAGATTGCTCCAGCTGAAAATCCAGTTGTACTTGCAGCTGCAGTCGTTTTTCTGCTTTGCCGTTCAAAATAAGCGGCTGATATTTCCAGCGTTTTAGCGCTCTGATCGCTTCTTGCTCAAATACCCTTTTCGGTTCAGCGGCTATCACTGCAATATCGGTGACAGAGCCATCGACGTCAATACTGAAACTGAGGACAACCCAACCAGATACCCCATCCCGGGCCGCCTTTGCTGGATATCTCGGCTCAATTCTGACCAGTGGACTGGCATCCCCATCGGGACGACTTAACGGCTCTGACTGAGGCAGCACCGCCAACTGTGGAGCAGGAACAGTCACATCGGTCGACCCGACAGCTAAAGCAGGTTCAGTTTGAAGTTGGCTGGTCGGCACTCTAGCCACCACAGGCGCTGGCGGAGGGGGTAATTGCCGGGCTTTCGGGTTCAGTTGCCGCTCTGCTCTGGGCGCCGCGACAGTAACATCCAACAACTCGCTGGTCGGTCTGCTGATCAAAGCGTCCTGCCGCACCAGACTGGCCATCAGTTGAAATAACAACAAAGTAATCAAACTGGCACCGAGCAAACTCCAGCTCCGGCGCCAATGAGTGACGACGGAAGCATCTACCGGCTCTGCTCGAGACATCACAACGTTCGCGACTTGCGGGTGAAACAATAAATCTGGCGTCATGTTATGCTCCTGCCTTCAATCCGGGTTGGCAGTGTCTGGCAACATGCCGGAACACTGCGTTCAGACATCTGACGCACCAGTGGGTAAAAAGGGGTTAAGCAATGCAGAATTTTTTTCAGCCATGGCACCATTACAGGCTGTTGTGGGCAGCCGCCGCTTTATCTATCGCGACCAGCGCAGTGGCTGCAGAGCAGCAGTCAGCACTGTATCAACTGTATCTGGTCAGGCACGCCGAAAAACAGCAAGTCAGTCGCACTGAGTCGGATCCGGTATTATCTGAGTGTGGACTTGCGCAAGCCAAGGCGCTGGCGACTTTATTACAACAGGTTCAGTTACCTAGGCTGTATCATAGCCCTTATCAACGCAGCCAGCAGACGGCCAGTGCTTTGTTGCAACAAGGCCGTCAGTTACAACAGTATCAAGCGGCGGAAGTTGCTAGTTTGGCGCAGCAACTGTTGCAACAACAACAGTCAGCCCTGGTGGTGGGGCATAGTAACACCATCCCTGCGCTCGTCAGCCTGCTCACAGCACGCGAAGTGCCCGCCATGCATGAACAACAGTACGGACTGATCTATCAGCTGAATTTCTCCGGCCGGCAATTGCTGACCTTACAACTGTTGCAACTGCCACCTGCTGAGGTCTGCCGCAAGACGGCGCCCTAACGAGCGGTTGATGTGCAGGGTTTCAACTGCAACAGGCATAACACTTCGGCATGACTGGTATGTGGGAAAAAATCAAATAACTGCGCTTTAAGCAGTTGATAATCGGTTAATAGTGCGAGATCCGCTGCCAGTGTCTGCGGGTTACAACTGGAATATAACAACCACTGCGGCCGCAACTGGCTGACGATCTGACAAAGGCTGACACCAAGACCACGTCTGGGAGGGTTGACCACCAACAAATCCGGGCTTTGTTGTTGCGCACTGGCAAAAGCCACCGCGTCCAATGCCTGAAACTGAAAATCCGTCAGTTGCATCTCAGTGGCGGAACGGCTGGCACAGGCAATTGCAGCTGCTGAAATCTCAATGCCGGTCAAACTGCGGCCCGCTGTTGCCAGGTGCAAGGCAAATCCCCCTACCCCACAAAACAAATCCCAGACTCGGGTTATCGGTAGCGCCGCGGTCCAGTCGCGGGCCGTTTGATACAGCTGGGCCGCCAGCTGTGGGTTGGTTTGAAAAAAGCCCTGTGGCTGCAGATACAAGGGCACGTCGTTCAAACGCTCGGCCAACATTTGTGCTTCAGTCAGGATGAATTCCTGTTCACCTTCCAGCACTGCTTTATGCTCGGGCTGCAGATTCACTGAACAAACTTCTAACTCAGGCCATTGCTGCTGCAGTTGCGGTAAATATTTGCGAATAGCCGCCAATTGATGCTGCGACCGCAGCACAAAGCGTAACAGCCAGCGGCCAGTATGGCGGCTTTGGGTCAGCAGAATATATTTCAGCTCACCTTTTTTTGATTTCAAATCATAAGGTTGTAATTTGACTAACTGAATAAATTGTTTGATATGGGCAAAAGCTGCTGAAAAAGCTGGCGGATATAACGGGCAGTCGCGTAGATCCAGCGGTTGCAATTGATGGTCGATAATACCGAGTACCGGTGCTGCCGCACTGCCTAACACCACCATTTTTGCTTTATTGCGAAAATGCAGTTCGGCACTGGCCACTGGCGCTAACAGTCCGGAAGGCAAAAATGCCGTCAATAATTGCTGCACTTGTTGCTGCTTGGCTTGCAGTTGCAAAGCATAAGGTGTCACCATGGCAGAACAGGAACGACAGCGACCGGCGGCAAAATATTGACAAAGCATGACAAACGAACTCAGGCGGAAAACAGCGATTTTAGCAAATTTAATTGGCTAATGCCGCAACTAACATGCAGCTAACGTCGGTTTGCTGGCCGCGCAGATCTGATTGCGACCATTTTCCTTGGCACGGTACATTGCTTGATCAGCAGCGACCAAAAGAGCATTCGCGTCGGTAAAATCACAAATCGAGCCATAACCGATACTGACCGTGATGGTCTGACTGGCCCGTTGGTCGGACAAAGCGCTAAATTGCAGTTGTTGAGACGATAAATTCTGCCGAAAACGCTCAGCCGCACTGTGCACACCAACTGGGGCCGTATTGCTCAGAATAATGACAAACTCCTCACCGCCCAACCGGCCGATAATATCGCTGTCGCGCAACACTTGTTCAAAACAACGAATGGCATGCAATAAAGCCTCATCACCGGCTTGATGCCCATACCGGTCATTAATCTGTTTAAAATGATCCAGGTCACACACCAATAAACCAAAGGGAATGCCCTGCAACTGATAACGACTTTCATGCTGGCGGAGCAACTCCAGGATCACCCGCCTGTTCCAGACCCGGGTCAAGGCATCTCGATCCGCCAGATCACGGATCCGTAAAATCAACCGGCTGAGCGCACAACCGAAAGCATTAATATTCATTAACAGCGAAAACACCAGCAAGAACCCCAATTGTGGTAACGCCTGTCGGCTGGTCATATTCATGTTGTAAACAATCAAGGGGCTGTCGGCGCACACCAAGACTAAGCGCAGGAAAAAAAACACCGTCATCATCGTCAGCGGAAAGCAAACAAAGGCAGCGGTGCGGACTGAATATAGCAAGCGCATCGGCCGATAAGTTGCCAGAGTACAAGCACTGAGCAGCGTCAAACTGATCGCAGAAAAAATCACGGCAGCCATTTTTTCTGAGTTCAGTATCAGTTGTGAACACCACAACAATAAAATGGCGGCAACAAAACTGACAAAAGGCCAGCGCGGTAATGGCGGCTGGCGAAACAAGGTACGCAACCCAAAGTAAAACCAGAAAAAACCACTGAGCAACAAGGCATCAGACAAAGACCAAGTCCAGAAACTGGCCGGAAACTCACGAAAAATCAGTAAACATACCGCAACAAAACTCAGGCTATTCGCCAGCGAAAAATAACGGCTGGCTCTGAAACAGACCCGCATACCATAAGCAGAAAATAACCAGGCCAGCGCTGAAACCAGATTCAGCAAACAGATGACAAGTAACAATAACCGGGCCGGTTCAGTCGTCAGTTGCAACATAAAGGTGATTCTGTCCCAAAGATGTTAGTTTCAGCATACGTAAAAATTGCTCAACTAGCGAAAAGTTTCTGCGTTTAGTCACGGCTCAGCAATTGAATCGAGCTTGAAAACTGCAACAAGCTATTCCAGCCTGGTTGCTGTGCCAATACAAATCAATGGTAACTTACAGCAGAGGCGAGGCCCTTTCCTTGCTCGCAATACAACAAAGATGTAAGTGGACACATGAATTGAGAAAGTGGGATCAGAAGAAATTAAACGGGAATTGGCGGGAAAGTCAGGCGGGATAAGGCTTCAGGCATAATGAGCTTATAAGCATGAAAGCCGAATGGTTTGAGAAAAAAAGCCGGATCTTTCTAAAAGTGCCGTTAATGCTGAGAAAAGAATCCTACTTGTACCACGAACCACAAAAATGGCGAAGAATGCAGTTTAAATCAGGGTTTCAGCGATGTTTAAAGACTGGATAAGGTTATTGAGTTTATCAATTTTCCGATCCGAGTTAAGTAGAAGTCGGATCGGAGCTCCAACCCAAAACGCTAACGAGATCCGACCTAAAAATCTAGCGAGATCACACCTACAACCCTGCCGAGGAATTGGACATCTGCCAGTTGTTCACGCGCCACAACCAGGGGCCTTAACCGGTTTAACTCATCGGCCAAGATCAGTACTCCAGCCACTCCAAACTGAATTTCTTTTATTACAGGTCCCATCCCCAAATCAACCAGGTACTTCTTGCCATCTTTCGCAGTTGTCGGAGTTGTATCGCTTGTATCAATCAAATACCAGGTAAAACTTTTTTCATCTTTAAAAGCTTTTAAAAACTGTAAATTCAGTTCTGCCGGGAGCGTTGTCAGGCTGAGAGAAATTGAATCACTGTCGTTGATAAGCAGAGGTATCTGCAGGATGCTTTGCAGTTCCAGATCAGAGTTATAAGGTTTAGCTTGTTCCTGCATAAAATGAATTTCTGGGATAGGTTTCATATAGGTAGAAAATCGACCAGCTGACAACCTTTTCAGTAACAGGTCGGCTAAATCGTGATTAGTGACCTGCGCTAAAGCTGCCAGGTAATCAATGTCTGGCAACCGGCCTTCCATTTCATACCCTTTAATTGTGTTTACATGTAGCCCTGCGGCATCAGCCATTGCAGGACGGGACAAAATTTTATCTCTTATCTGTTGAATGTACTTGCCAAACTCGATTGAATCCATATCCACACCAATAAAAGACAAAAAATTATCCTTTTTTAATCAATCGGATAATCATAAATAGACATTTATTTGTAAAAAACCCCCATTACAAAGGATAATTTATTGTCTTTAAAATGTAGATATGATGACATTTTAAAGGACAAAAAAATGGCCGCACAGGACTGGCACAACGCAAAAATAATATCCGAGTTACGGATCAGAGCTAACCGCTCACTTCGCAAATTGTCGGAAGACAATGACCTGTCCCCAAACACTCTGAGCCAGGCTCTGCAAAGACCTTATCCAAAAGCTGAAAGCATTATAGCTAAAGCAATTGGCGTGAACCCATCTGAGATATGGCCATCACGTTACAACAGCGATGGGACAACATCTCGGCGCAAAGGCAAGAGAAGCATAACAAAAAATTATCCTAAAGATACAGCTATTGGATCTGAGGAGCTTAAAAAATGACCCAGTCATATACAGCAAAACAGATCGCGGCAGCTATGTCCGTAGCTGACCGCACGATCAGAATCCGTGCAGCGAAGGAAGAATGGCCATCTACAAAGATTGCTGGCAAAGGCGGATTAACCAGTCATTTCAATTTAACTGACCTGCCAGATGACGTGCAGATGAAGGTAAATAATTACTACCAGCATAATCAACCAACTGATCCAGTCGTTTTAGCAGCTTCAAACAGCGTGAAAAAAATGGCTGATGCTGGTGTCATTAACAAAAGCATCAGTTTAAATCGCAAGCAGACAGCACTTGTTGAAATTGCAGGCGTAAATGGCGCAAATCGCGATAGAGCTGAGGCGATTTATTCAATCCTCAAAGCAGCTATTCAATTTATAAAACAATCTGATAAACAAAAAGTCGCAGCATTAAAGGATTTTTGTGAGCAATACAATAACCAGAGCCTTGGCTTAGATAAACAGATTAACAACTTAAAACCAACGGTTGGATTCAGCACGCTGCTGCGCTGGGAAGCAAACTTTAGTAAGCACGGAATGAAAGCCTTTATTGCTCAATACGGTAATAAAAAAGGCTCAGGCGTTATTGAAGCAACACCTGAAATGAAGTCATTCTGTTTGGCTTTATTAAAAGAATATCCTCACATCAAGGCCAGCCAAGTTGTCGATGCATTAGCCGCAAACTTTTCAGGTCAATTCAAAATACCATCCGAAAAAAGTTGCCGTGATTGGCTAAAACAGTGGAAATCCAAAAACAACAAAAAACCCCGCAATTACGCGGGGTTGAAGACCATTTTAGACTTGGTTAGTCATGAATTTGGCGGAGAGAGAGGGATTCGAACCCTCGTTAGGGATTAACCTAAACACACTTTCCAGGCGTGCGCCTTCAGCCACTCAGCCATCTCTCCGGAACTTGCTAGCGCAAGCGCGGCTATACTAGGGAAATTCAGCACGCCGCGCAACAACAAATTACAAAACACTGATCTTTCGCTGCAATTTTCAGCAAAGCCAGCATAATACCAAGTTAAGCGTTGCCTTTGACCGCGACGCTGTTGCTTTTTGCAAAACCTAACATGCGATCCAATGGTAACAAAGCGCGTTCACGCAGCGCGGCATCGACGAAGATTTCGTGGCCATTGCCATCCATTAACGCTGCTTCAATCGCCTGTAAGCCGTTCATCGCCATCCAGGGGCAATGTGCGCAGCTGCGGCAAGTTGCGCCGTTACCGCCGGTTGGAGCCTCAATAAAGGTCTTGTCCGGCATGGCTTGTTGCATCTTATAAAAAATGCCTTTATCAGTGGCAACGATAAAAGTGTCGTTCGGCATGGTCTGACTGGCTTTAATCAGTTGGCTGGTAGAGCCTACGGCATCGGCCAGCTCAACCACCGCAGCAGGTGACTCCGGGTGCACCAGTACCGCAGCTTGTGGGTATTGTTTTTTCAGTTCAACCAGCGCGTTGGCTTTAAACTCGTCATGCACAATACAAGCACCCTGCCACAACAACATGTCAGCACCGGTTTGTTTCTGCACATAGGCACCTAAATGCCGATCTGGCCCCCACAGGATTTTTTTACCTTCGCTATCCAGATGCTCAATCACATCCAGCGCAATAGAAGATGTCACCACCCAATCGGCTCTGGCTTTCACCGCTGCCGAGGTATTGGCATAGACCACCACCACCCGATCCGGGTGCGCATCACAGAACGCAGCAAATTCATCAGCCGGACAACCAAGGTCAAGCGAACAGGTGGCTTCCAGTGTTGGCATTAAGACAGTTTTTTCCGGCGTCAGGATTTTCGCCGTTTCACCCATAAACTTCACTCCGGCCACAATCAAAGTTTTGGCTGAGTGCTGATTACCAAAGCGGGCCATTTCCAGCGAGTCAGACACACAACCGCCGGTTTCTTCGGCTAGCGCCTGGATTTCCGGATCGGTGTAATAATGCGCCACCAGCACGGCATCACGCTGTTGTAATAATTGTTTAATCCGATTTTTATAGGCTTGTTTGTCGTCAGCGCTTAATGGCAACGGTTTTTTCGGGAAGACATACTCAAGTTCATTAAACTGCAGTGCTTGATTCATGCTGACCATCCAACGATAAAAAGGTGGCGCATTATACACGTCTTTGGGTGGAAGCAAAACTATCAGGAGATTGGTGGGTCATGATGGATTCGAACCATCGACCAACGGATTAAAAGTCCG
>CAZGHW010000079.1:0-12304 GCA_964525695.1 uncultured Rheinheimera sp.
TGCCCTGGCAATATTATGGCCAGTAATCCCGACCTCAGACTCAGTCTGAAAGGCTGGTCGATGCGATTTGCCCGCTGGATCAGCACACCGACGCCGCAGGCGTTGCTCAATGCCAGTATCTACTTTGATCTAAGAGTCATTGAAGGCAGCCGTGGATTATTTAATGCCTTACAGCAGGATATTCTGGCCCGTACTGCGCAGCAGGAGCTGTTTTTACTGCATCTGGCGAAAACTGCACTGGAGCGCACTGCCCCGCTTGGTTTTTTTAAGAATTTTATTCTGGAACAAGATGGCAAGCAGAAAAAAGGCCTGGATTTGAAAAAGCGCGGCATCAGTTTGATCACCGACTTAGTCAGGGTTTATGCCTTGGCAGCTGGCATCAGTGCAGTCAATACCCGGCATCGGCTGGAACAATTGGCGGCACAGCAGCAATTGCCCACCAGGGATGTGCAAGATTTACTGGATGCCTTTGATGTCCTGGCACAACTGCGGTTTGAGAAACATCTGCATGAACTGCAACAAGGCCATGATGTCACCAATTTATTGGATCCGGTGGTCCTATCCAGTCTACAACGCCATCAACTGAAAGACAGCTTTGCCGTGATCCATAATGCGCAAGCTTCGTTACGTTATCGTTTCACGCGGGAAATTTAACATGTGGCAATGGTTGCAGTGGCAAAAAGAAGCCGTTAACGAAGTGGTAAAACGCTTTAATGCAGTGCCCCTGCCGGTAGCGACCACACCAGTCTCCCATTGTGATTTTCTGGTGCTGGATATTGAAACCACAGGTCTGGTGGCAAAAAAAGATTATATCCTCAGTATTGGGTGGGTCCCGGTCCGACAGCGACAAATTGAACTCAGTGGCGCCCGGCATTATCTGATTAACAGCCCGGTGAGTGTCGGTCAAAGTGCGGTGTTTCATGGCCTGCATGATAAAGACTTTTGTCATGCGCATGAACTTGCTGAGGTACTGACCGAATTACTTGAGCAGTATGCCGGTTCTGTTCTGGTGGCGCATCATGCCAGTATTGAGCGCAGCTTTCTCGAAATTGCTTGTCAGCGTTGCTTTGGCCGGGCACCGCGGCTGAAATTTATTGATACCATGCAAATTGAATGGCAACGGCTGCTCAATCAAGGCAAAGTAGTGAAACCACAAGCGTTACGGCTGCCCAATTGTCTGGCGCGGCATCATTTGCCACAAAGCCAATCCCATCATGCACTGGAAGATGCATACAGTTGTGCTTTGTTATTGCTCTGTCAGATGAAGCAACACCGTCAGGGTGAATTGCAATTACAAGATTTGTTTTTATTGTCCCGCGGCTAACTGAGCAACACAGCCTTCCTTTGATATCAGCGGTTGCGCGAGCTGCAGCGACAAAGACGGTTCTCAACAGTGAAAAGCATAAAACCAGCCGAAGCTGGTTTTATGCTTATACAAGGCAGCGCAGACGCTATTATTTAGCGCGGCTACGGTATTCGTCAGTACGGGTGTCGATTTCGATTTTGTCACCGATTTCAACAAAAGCTGGTACCATCAGCTCAAAACCGGTATCCAGTTTAGCTGGTTTCATCACTTTACCTGAAGTATCGCCACGGGCTGCAGGCTCAGAATAAACCACTTCACGTACCACGATAGTTGGCAGGTCAACAGAGATAGCACGCTCGCCGTAGAATACCACTGAACACTGCATATCTGGCACTAAGTACTTCAGTGCATCAGTCATGTTATCAGCTTCGATTTCGTATTGGTTATACTCGGCATCCATGAATACATACATTGGATCAGCATAATAAGAATAAGTGACTTCTTTGGTATCCAGCAGCACTTGTTCAAATTTGTCGTCGGCACGGTATACAGTTTCTGCACCCTGACCTGACAACAGACCTTTTAATTTCATTTTTACCACAGCAGCGTTACGGCCTGATTTGTTGAATTCAGCTTTCTGAACAATCATCGGCTCGTTATTGACCATGATTACCTGGCCAGCACGTACTTCTTGAGCAGTCTTCATCATAATTGAAATATCTTCTTGTTAGGAAAAATTGCGGGGCATTATAAATTTATTTTCAGCAAAACGCACGAGGTTGCTGGCAAGATCTTGCTGAGAAGTTAAATACTGCCGCCATTGTTGGTTATAACTGGCGATTTTTTGCCGGTTTTGCAGTAATTGTGACCATAAATCCTGCAATGGCAACTCCCGGTCCCAATGTTGGTGCAACTGCTGTAACAAAGTTGCCAGCGCCGCTGGCGCTTGTTGAAGATACTGCGCTAAAAAAGCGTCCAGTTTCACCTGATGGGCCTGCTCCTCTTGCCGGTATATTTGCCAAATAAAAGGTTTAGCGGCCCACTGCGCCCGAATAATCGAGTCTTCACCCCGGACAAAATTAATATCACAGGCCGCCAATAAATAATCGTATTGCGGTTGCGGCATAAAAGCCAGGATGTGCAGCCGCAACTGCCCGTGTTGCCAACAAGATTGCTGCTGCAATGCTGGGTATAACTGTCGTAACTGCGCTGCCAGCACGCCTTCGGGCACTAATAACAAACTGGACAGCCCGGCGTTTGCTAATTGGCTGGTCAATTGTGCAATCGCCTGCTGCTCATAACAAAACAGCGAAATTTTTTGGCTAAAATTCATCGCATCTTCGATACCAAGCGCTTGCCAGAACTGCTGTTGAGCCTGTCTATCTTCGCTAAATTCACAGAGCTCAGCCACCAGCGCTTGTTCGCGCAATAAGCCGCCCGTGTTGCGGTTAAAACCTGGGAAAAAGAAATACTTAGCAATAGCCACTTGGGACTGCGGCGAAGCTAAGCCATGACAACCTTCGACCCAACTTTCAGCTGACAGGTATTCCAGATTTAACCAAACGGCATCAGGCCTGTGCGCTGCTAACAGCTGCAAATAGTCCAGCGGTACAGTGCAAGCCAGAGCTTCGATAATCAGATCCGGCAATTCATCCGCACTCAAAGGGGGTAAATGCGGCAGCCAATGTCTGATATCCACCCCAGCAAGGGTTTGCCGGGCCAGTTCTGGCTGCACCTGCGGGCAAATACGCTGAAAACTGCGCAGATCATCGACCCAAAGGGTTAGTTCCAGCTGATGTTCAGCAACCAATTGCCTTGCTAACCGCCAGCAAATGCCAATATCGCCAAAATTATCCACTACACTGCAAAAAATGTCACAGCGCCTTAAACTCGTTTTCAATCCAAACTCCACAAGCAAACAACGTTTTTGCTATCAGTTATCCCTGACGCACTAACAGACTAATCATTTTCAAACTCGTCAGAGCGGCCAGCAGCACTAGGACTAAAATTAACCAGGCCAGACTATGCAGCTTCAACCTATACCATTGTAGTCTGCACCAATCTGACCAGCGCCGACCTCGTATTTGTGGCGGAGTCAGTGGCAAACTATAAGCCATAAACAAGCCCAGTAAACACCAACACAGCAACAACAATACCGGCACCAGCCGCACACCGGCGGCTTGCTGCCACAATAACCAACAGCCCCAACCTAATGCCAAACAGCAGCCCAACCAACACAAACGCAAGCACCAAACGTTACTGGCAATTGCATGTAGCCGCTGTAAATAACGGGCATACCAATTCACGGCGCCGCGCTGCCAGTCGGTAACAAGTTGAGTGGGCCTGCGAGCTGTTGCCATAAGGTCAACGGATACAGCGGCGCGATGCCATGCACACCTTGCATATCCTTCACCAGCCAGATTTGTTCAAAAGGTGGGTTTTCAGGTAACGACCAGTTCAATTGGGCCGCCGATAATTCCTGACATTGCCAGGCTGGGTTGGCGTTACGGATCACCAACCACACCCGGCGACTGTCATATTTTTTCTGGCCTTTTTGCGCGATCAGTCGCTCCAGTGCGGTGAATAATCGTTGTCGCGCCGGCACTTGTTGCAATTCTTGCAAAGCCTGCCGGGTCTGGGGTGTTAAAGTCCGTCCCAAAATATGCATGGCTTCGGCTTCACTGCCGTACAGATGGGCGATTTCCAGATCCAATCGTTGACCGGCAAAATAACAAGATACATCAGGTTTAGCCGGCTGATTATGCCAGATATGCCGCATCGGTTGCTTAAAATGCTGTTCATACAGGCGCATAAAGACTTTTGCCGCCTGATGTTCCAACATAATTTTTTCCAACTGAGGTGGCTGCTTTGACAACAGGTGCTCCAAAAGGTGTTAAAAACAAACAAAAATTTCAGGCTATACTAACGCAATTGGTCTAAAAGTTTAAGCCTGCTGCTGGCTTAGTGCAGGCGTCCTGAACAAGGTAAAACATGGCAGTGACCCAAACTGATGCCACCCCCGATAGCGCTGCACTATTGCCAGACTCGTTGATCCGCCGGTTGACCCGGTTGAATATCCGGGTACTGGCTTTCAGTTTATTATTGACCTTTGTGCTGATGGCGACAGCACTTTGGTATGGCGCCAGGCAGCACCAATTACACAATGCCCTTGCCAGTGCGGAGGTATTGGCCAATAGCATTGCTTCCAGCCTGGTATTTAGCGATAAAAAATCAGCTGCCCGTGAACTGGCCATCTTTGCCAGACGTCCCGAAGTGAGTCAGGTGGTGCTGTATGATTTACAGCAGCAACCTTTTGCCGTGTGGCCAGGCAACGACGCTCAGGCCTTTGCCTTGTCTGGCGCGGAGCAGACACCCTATCAGGAAACAGGCTGGCAGCAGTTGGAATTGCAACTCCCGATCATGCTGCAACACGAACAAGTTGGGATGCTGCGGGTACAAGAAAGTTTGGGCCGCATTAATCGCGCTGTCGCCTGGTTGATAGGATTACTGGCGCTGATGACGATGCTGACGCTGCTGTTGGCTGCCCGTGGTCTCAGAATAGTACAACAACGGGTGCTGGCACCTATCGTGGAACTGTCTGAACTCGCCGATTATGCCGCCAGACACCAGGACTACAGCCAACGTGGCGTAATATATCAACAAGATGAAGTTGGCCGGCTGACAGAGCGGCTCAACGAATTGTTTAAACGCACCGAAATCTGGCAAGGTGAGCTCACCAGACAGCTCAAACATGAGCAACAAACCGGCGCTGAACTGAAACAACTGGCGCATCACGATAGCCTAACCGGATTACCGAACCGACTGTATTTCCAGAAAGAATTACCTATTTTGCTGCAACAGAGTCAGCAGAAAAAGCAGTTACTGGCGCTGATGTTTATTGATCTGGACAACTTTAAAACCGTCAATGATAGCTGGGGCCATGACTATGGCGACGAGGTACTGTGCATCGTGGCCAACCGGATGCAACAAGTACTGCGATACCATGATCTATTATGCCGCCTGGGTGGTGATGAATTTGCCGTGTTATTACCAGGGATTAGCGATCACGCCGCAGCTGAACAACTGGCGGACCGGCTGATTAAAGCCGTCCGTCAGCCTATGTTGGTGCAACAACAATTGATGCCGGTTGGTGCAACGGTTGGCATCGCGTTTTATCCCTTAGATGCCTCTGATGCCGCGCAATTACTACAAAAATCTGATGAGGCTATGTATGCGGCCAAAAAAGCAGGCAAAAATACTTATCGAACCGCTTGTCATGGCGCGCAGCAGAGCCGTTATCCACAGGCACAGTCGCATGAACATAGTTAAATCTAGGCGCATCAGCGAACTTACCGCACTGGCATGGGCGAAACCAAGTCTTGGGTCCGTTCCCCCTCTGCGCTGGCTGTGGCCTGTTCTGATGATGACCACCCCCACCCTTGCCCAACAACCCAGCCTGGAAGAATTGCTCAATACCCGACTGACCAAGGTGCCGCGTGACGTTGAAGTTTCCACCGCCAGCCGAATGGCATTAACCGCGGCACAATCACCCAGCACCACCTATGTCGTCACCAGCCAGGACATTAAATTGTATGGCTTACGCAGCCTCGGCGATATTCTTGGTACCATGCCAGGTTTGTATCTGACCAATGACGGTTATTTTAGTTACATCGGCATACGCGGTCTGGGCCGCAGTGGCGATTACAATTCCAGATTATTGTTTTTAATTGACGGCATCCGCGCCAATGAAAACATCAGCGATGCTGGTTTTCTCGGTAGCGATGCGCTGATTGATGTCGAGTCGATTGAACGGGTCGAATTTGCCACTGGGCCTGGCTCAGCGCTTTATGGCAATAATGCCTTTTTTGGCGTGGTCAATGTCATCACCAAAGGTGCCGATCGGCTGCGCGGCGTAACAGCGCAAATCAATCTAAGCAGTGCACAGCAACAACAAGCCCGCTTTAGCTGGGCGCATCGCGCTGATGCCGATTGGGAAGCCTGGCTTAGTGGCAGCATTTCCGACTGGCAGAATATCCCACTGCCTTATCCGATTGCCAACCCATTGTTGCCCTATCGCAGTCAGTTACAAAGCCTGGAACAAGAAAATTATCACCGACTGCAAGCGGGACTGAAAATTGCCGGTTGGCAGTTACAGGGCGCGCTGCATCAGCGCCAGCGTCAATCCCCGCAACCGCTGGGTTCCTTGGCCAACCTAACGTTCTCACAAAGAAGTGCAGTATCAGAAAATCATTTTTTGCGGGCCAGTTATCAGCATGAATTCTCTTTGGATTGGGAGCTACAAACCACACTGAGCAGCAGTGCGAATGACTATGTGGTTCAGCAACCTTTTATTGGCCTACAACGCAGCTATACTCTGCGCGCCGCACAATACACCACCGACGTATTTGCCCAAAAAATCATCGGCCATTGGCAACATCTGGATCTCCGTTTGGCGAATCGCAGCTTTGACGATCATATGTTGCTGTCAGGCTTTGAATATCAAAAAGACAGCAGCCAACGCATTGAGAATGGCCTGTTGGGGCAAACTGCCTGGCAACAGTTTTCTAGTGATAACGAACGTAAAGGCATTTATCTACAGGATTTGTGGCAACTGAATGCGGCTCATAGCCTGATCCTGGGCGCGCGTTATGATAAATCCAGGATTGCCGCCGAAGAAGTGCACCCAAGACTTGGCTGGATCTGGCAACAAAATACCAATAGCACGCTGAAACTGATGTATGGCAGTGCTTTTCGTGCCGCCAATCTACATGAGTTCAGCAACAATGCTCCCCGGGGCATTGCAACCCCAAGCCCTGAACAGATCCGCACCACTGAACTGAGTTATGAGCAATTTTTAACTCCGCAGCTCAATTACCGCATCACCCTGTTTCGGTCCGATATCCAGGATATTATCCGGGTCCAATTCGCCGACGGTTATTTTATCAATGGTGCGCCGATCCGCAGCCGCGGTCTCGAACTGGCAGTGGAACAAAGATTTGATCAAGGCCAGCAACTGAAAGCCAACTGGTCCTGGCAACAAAGTAAACACAGCGATGGTGAACGGCCAGAAAATTCGCCGGCACATTTGTTTAATCTGCAATATAACCAACAGTTAACAGCAAAACTGCAATGGGCATTGCAACTACAAGCCATGAGTCAGCGCCTGATGCCAGACCTGATATTACCAGGTTATGTCATGGCCCATAGCCATGTTCTGTGGCAAAGCTCGGCACAAACCGAGCTAGCATTGGCATGGTATAACCTGACGGGCACGACATATTTTGATCAACCCACAGTGTACGCCCCGCCATTGAAACAACAGGGCCGTTCGTTCCGACTCACCTTACAATGGCGGTTTGAACCATGAAAACTGTGCTGCTCTGGCTGCTCGGACTCTCTTGCCTCTGTCTGTTACAGCCCGCCGCTTTGGCCAGCGAAGATGCAGAACTGGATCTCAAAGCGATGTTTATTGCGCGATTTGTGCAGTTCACGCAATGGCCGCCGCCACCGCAAACTGTTTTTCATTATTGTGTGGCGCTTGATCACAGCATGTTTCAAGCTATCAAAGCGTTACAAGTTCGTAGCCCTGCCGGAGAGGCGGCGAAATTAACATTAATCCAACAGCCCGCAGAGGCGACAGCCTGTCAACTGCTGGTGATGACGCTGTCTGATCGGCAACAATTGCAGCATTGGGCCAATGGGCTTGCCAGCATGCCGCTGCTGATCGTGACTGACAATGCCGAAGCCTTTCGCACTGTCGCGACCATCAGCCTGGTCAGTGAACCAGATGGCATGACATTTCGGATCAATCAAACTGCAGCCCGGGCCCGCGGCCTTGCCTTGAGTTCACAATTATTAAAACTGGCGCGGGAAGTGCGCTAATTGCCCATAACCATGGTTCGAAATCAACTTACAGCCACAAAGCTAGCGCCATTGCAGCCATAACTCCTGCAGCACAGGCCACATCGATAGCAATAAAAATACTGCCATCAACAGATTAAATAAGCGCTGCCACAAAGCGTTGGTCAGCACACGGCGTAATCCGGCACCAAACACCAGCCAGCAGCCCACACAAGGCAGACTGAGCAGTAAAAACGCCAGCGTAATTTGGCTCACTTCCCACCACAATACCCCACCGACTGTGGTAAAAGCAGCGACGGCTCCTGTTGCCATCACCCAGGCTTTGGCATTGACCCACTGAAACATGAACGCCTGCCAGAAACTCAATGGCGCTTTGTGCTGACTTTCCAGCGAACTTACCGGGCTGCTGGCGATACGCCAGGCCAGCCAACACAAATACACCAATCCAATGATTTTGATCACTGTGTGTAACCAGGGTAAAGCACTGAACACCACGCCAAAACCAACGCCAATTAACAGCACCATCAAAGGAAAACCGCTACAGATCCCTGCCAGATGTGGCAAGCTGGCTTTCACGCCGTAATTCAAACCCGAGGTCATTATCATCAGATTATTCGGCCCCGGGGTAATGGAGCTGGAAAAGGCAAAAAACAGTACCGCAAAAAAAATGTCCACATCATCTCCATGAATTGTGCAATTGCAGCCACAACCTAACGCAACAAAGATCAGCTGTAAAGTCACAGCTGTTGGTGACACTGAGATCACGCCACCGATAAACGACCGGTTGGGCTCAGGGTTGAACCGAGCGCAACGAATACCATAATTCGGTTTGTTGCAAGGGGGTTTTCAGCGGTAAATAACGGTTTGGCAAGCTCAGTAGCTGCCGTTGCGGCAACTGCATATTCGCCAGGTGGCGCGCAAAAAATTTGTCGAATAAGCGCTGGAAACTACCGTCGGCCAACGCCCGTTGCAGACCTTGTTCGATGGCAGCTGCCAGCTCAGGCTGCCGTGGGTCAACAAAAAAATACACTGCACTTGGATAATGGATCAACCATTTGGGCTCAATCACCAGGCCTTGTGCTTGCCAATACGCAGCTTCTGCTTCAATTTCCAACACGCCTCTGGGGATAGCATCCACCCGGCCTTTTAATAACATCTGAAATAAATTGTCATAATGCGAAACTGCCAACACAGAAAATTTGCTGTCTTGTAAGATTTGGCTGTCAACCCAATCATGTACCTGGGCATATTTCAGTTGCCTTAGCTGACTGCTTTGTGACAAAGCAGAAATCTGCGGTTGACGATCGGCACGCACCAATAACAACCGATAACTGCCCAATCCACGGTAAATCGGGATCCGAATGGGCAACAATGTTTGCTCCCGCTCCTGCGTCGTCATGGTCCAGACCACGTCAATACCCTGACCTTTTTTTAACATTTGTATGGCACGACTTTTCGACAACGGGGCAGCAGAGGGCCGCAAGCTCGCTGCAACACCAGCCTTCTGTAAGGCCAAGCCAAGCAGTGCTATCGGATATTCTGAACGGGCATCATGCGAATTGGCTATCGCCGGATAATGCACCAACTTTGGCTCTGCGGCGACCACGACACTCGCACCACACAATATCCACGCTAAAATCTGCGTCCTTAGCATGCCCATCCACGTTTTAGTGACCAACCCTTATGCGCCAGTGTAGCCGAAAACGGTGTAGCTGTAGCCATGTATCAGTGCTATCGGCTCACCTTTTTACCGAAAACATTAACAGCCGGCAGAAAAAAGCCGCCCCTACCATTCTGTGGCAGGGGCGGCTGTAAAGTGACGATGTTTAAGACAGCGACTTAATCTTCGAAAAAGGTATCCCGCAGTGCCACAGTACGGTTAAACACTAGCTTTTCGGCACTGAAATCTTTGTTGTCAGCGCAATAATACCCTTCACGTTCAAACTGATAGGCTTGTTCAGCTTTCGCCTGAGCTAAGCTCGGTTCGACAAAACCATATTTAACCGTTAACGATTGCGGGTTAATCACACTGATAAAATCATCTTCCGCCGCTGGATTTGGCACAGTAAATAACTTGTCATAGACACGAAACTCAGCTGCTTTCGCCTGGCTGGCTTCGACCCAATGGATCACACCACGCACTTTGCGACCATCGGCTGGATTGACGCCTAAAGTGGCCGGATCATAGCTGCAAATCAATTCCACAATATTGCCAGCGGCATCTTTGATCACTTCATCTGCCCGCACCACATAAGCACCGCGCAGTCGGACTTCACCGCCTGTCACCATGCGCTTATATTTTTTGTTGGCTTCTTCACGAAAATCGGCGCGGTCGATATAAATCACTTTGCCAAATGGCACCTGCCGACTACCCATGCTTTCTTCTTTCGGGTGATTATGCACGTCCAGCCATTCCACCTGCTCAGATGGATAATTGCTCAAAGTGATTTTCAGTGGATCAATGACCGCCATGGCCCGTGGCGCATGCGCATCCAAATCTTCGCGGATACAGGCGTCCAACGCACTGGCTTCAATCATATTGTCTTGTTTGGTGATGCCGATCCGTTTGGCAAACTCGCGTAGCGAGGCCGGGGTAAAACCACGACGGCGTAAACCGGCGATGGTTGGCATCCGCGGATCATCCCAACCTGAGACATGACCCCCTTCGACCAGGGTGTGCAGCTTGCGCTTACTCATCACCTGATATTCCAGATTTAATCTGGAGAACTCAATTTGCTGTGGGTGGCAAGCGATGCTGATGTTATCTAAAATCCAGTCATATAACCGGCGGTTATCCTGGAACTCCAGCGTACAGAGTGAATGGGTAATGCCTTCGAGCGCATCAGAGATACAATGGGTAAAATCGTACATCGGGTAGATGCACCATTTATCCCCGGTCTGGTGGTGATGGGCAAATTTTACCCGATAAATCACCGGATCGCGCATACAAATAAAAGGCGACGCCATATCAATTTTGGCACGCAGTGAACATTCACCTTCGGCAAAACCACCGGCGCGCATTTTTTCAAATAAAGCCAGATTTTCCGCCGGGCTGGTGTCCCGATATGGGCTGTGTTTGCCAGGTTGGGTCAGATTGCCACGGTATTCCCGCATTGCTTCGGCATTGAGGAAACAAACATAAGCCAGTCCTTTGTTGATCAGCTCAACGGCATAACCATACAGCGCATCAAAATAATCAGAAGAATAACGCACCGCGCCATCCCACTGAAAGCCTAACCAGTTCACATCCTGCTGAATTGAATTCACAAAGTCGATGTTTTCTTTTTCCGGGTTGGTATCATCAAACCGCAGATTACATTGGCCCTGATAATCTTGGGCAATACCAAAATTCAGACAAATCGATTTGGCATGGCCAATGTGCAGATAACCATTTGGCTCAGGTGGAAAACGGGTTTGCACTGTACTGTGTTTACCGGACGCTAAGTCAGCGTCAATGATTTGCCGAATAAAATTGGTTGGGCGTGTTTCGATATCCGCCATAAAATCAGATCCTTATCTAAGAAGACATACGCATATTGTCACAACAATGAACGGCATTATAACAGCAACACCAGCGCTGACCAGTGCCCTGTGTGGCTTTGATGATTTGCACAACTCAGTTCCAAAGCATTACTGTCAGCGCAGCAACAGCGATGGCGGCAGAAAAATGCGGCAGTGCAGTGGCAGCGCTGCCGCGTTGATGCAGCTAGTACTTCGCAGGCTGATCAGCCTTAGGTAAGGTGGACAGAATAAACTGGCGCAAATCTTCGTTGGATTGTTTTAAATCTTCATAGCGCAGATACATCATATGACCACTACGGTAACCTTTAAAACTCATCCGATCCTGCATTTTGCCGCTTGGATCGAGCTGCCATAAATTATATTTAGCATCAAAGTAATTGGTTGCGCCATCATAATAACCCGATTGCACCATCACATGCAGATAGGGATTTTGTGCCATCGCCTGACGCAGGTTTTCACCGGTTTGGTCGCCGTCACGATTCCACGGATGCACCGGACCAAACATATTGTATTTCATGTCAGTTTTGTAATTGAGTTCAGTCCGCAGGTAATGATTGATTGCCGGCGTAAAAGAATGCAACCAGGAGGTAAGTTCCGCATTATAGTCAGGGCCAT
>CAZGHW010000080.1:0-11891 GCA_964525695.1 uncultured Rheinheimera sp.
CGCCGACCAGAGTCGCGGCTTCTGCAGCGGCAGCGCCACAGCCAAAACCAGCGACTAATAAATGAATATCACCGCCAATACTGCTGGCTGCAGCCACAGTCTTCGCGGTATCGGCTTTTAACGCCTGATGATTATGTTCAGCAATAATTAAAATAGCCATTAGATCACCTTCGCTTCTTGCTTTAATTTTGCCACTAGTGTGTCGACGCTATCGACCATCCCCCCTGCCTGACGTTGCGCTGGCGCCGTGACTTTCAAGGTTTTCACTTGAGAATGTAACGCCACACCTAAACTGTCAGCTGCTTTGATATCTAATGGTTTTTTCTTTGCTTTCATAATATTAGGTAAAGAAGCATAGCGCGGTTCATTCAAGCGTAAATCGGTGGAAACCACTGCAGGTAAGCGCAATTCAACCGTTTGCAAGCCGCCATCAATTTCACGGGTGACCTGAACTTTGCCATCGGCGACCACAACTTTAGAAGCAAAAGTCCCCTGGCCCATCCCCGTCAGCGCCGCCAGCATTTGGCCGGTCTGGTTATTATCAGAATCAATAGCTTGTTTACCAATAATCACCAATTGTGGCTGCTCATCGGCTACAACTTTAGCCAGTAATTTGGCCACTTGTAAGGAATCAATCGCCAACTCAGTTTCAAGCAATAAAGCCCTGTCCGCGCCTAAGGCTAACGCAGTCCGTAATTGCTCCTGCGCCAAGGCCGGGCCAATACTGACCACCACCACTTCAGTGGCAATACCGGCCTCTTTTAACCGCACCGCTTCTTCCACCGCGATTTCACAAAATGGGTTCAGTGCCATTTTAACGTTAGCAAGATCGACACCAGTCTGGTCAGCTTTCACCCGGACCTTGACGTTGTAATCAATGACCCGTTTCACCGGTACTAAAATTTTCATACTTTGAAACCCCTGTTTAACTTTTCAGGTTTACGTGAAGGTAAACTTCAACTGTTGTGTATGCCGGACAATCTAACTACTGTTGACGTTAACGTCAACCTGAAATACCCTTGCAGATTGCAGAAAATCAAAAAGCACGTAAAGAATTACATCCATCGCCTGCGGGTGTTCACACTACAGCGGCTATTATCAATAAAAAAGCGAAGGGGTTTGCCGTGGAACGAGAATCGATGGAGTTTGACGTTGTCATTGTCGGCGCAGGGCCATCAGGCTTGGCAGCTGCCATCCGGCTAATGCAACAAGCCAAAACAGCAGGCACTGAACTCAGTGTATGTATTGTTGAAAAAGGCTCAGAAGTGGGCGCACATATCTTATCCGGGGCCGTGTTTGAAACCAGGGCGCTGGACGAATTAATCCCAAACTGGCGTGAGCTGGGAGCACCCATCAGCACTGCGGTCAGTCATGATGATATTTATCTGCTGCAATCGGCCAGCAGCAGTCGCAAAATCCCATCGCCACTGGTACCAAAAACCATGCATAACAGTGGCAACTTTATTGTTTCCATGGGCAATCTTTGCCGCTGGCTGGCGAGTCAGGCAGAAGCGCTGGGGGTTGATATTTTCCCGGGTTTTGCCGCTGCCAGTTTGATCATTGAGGATAACGTCGTCAAAGGTGTGATCACCGGCGATATGGGGCTGGACAAAGCAGGCCAAGCCAAAGCGTCATTTACCCCTGGCATGGAGCTCAGAGCCAAATACACTTTGTTTGCCGAAGGCTGTCGTGGCCATTTGGGTAAAGAATTAATTGAGCGCTATCAATTAGATAAGGGCAAAACGCCGCAGCATTACGCGCTTGGCTTTAAGGAAATCTGGGATATAGATCCGAATAAACATCAGGCCGGATTGGTATTACACAGCGCCGGCTGGCCGTTGAATGCCCAGACCAGCGGTGGAGGTTATTTATACCATGCTCAAGATAATCAAGTGGTTGTCGGTTTAATTGTTGATCTGAACTATAGCAATCCATACCTGAGTCCATTTGATGAATTCCAACGTTATAAACAGCACCCGGTGATCAGTCAGTATTTAACCGGCGGTAAACGGGTTTGTTACGGTGCCAGAGCTATTGCTAAAGGCGGACTGAACAGTTTACCGAAAATGAGCTTCCCAGGTGGCTTACTGATTGGCTGTGATGCTGGCACGTTAAATTTTGCCAAAATTAAAGGCAATCACACGGCCATGAAATCGGGCATGCTGGCAGCGGAAGCTGTGTTTACCAGTTTGGCAGCAGGTGACGAAGGTGGTCAGGATCTGGTGAGCTTGCAACAACTGTTTGAGAACAGCTGGTTATATGATGAGTTGTATCGCTCGCGTAATTTCGGTCCGGCGTTGCATAAATTTGGCACCCTGTTAGGCGGTGCTTTTAATATGATGGATCAGAACTGGTTTGGCGGTAAATTGCCTTTTACGCTGCAAGATCATGGCCTGGACCACGCAAGTTTGTTGCCTGCCGCTCAATGTCAGCCGATTGAGTACCAGAAGCCAGATCAGATCCTCAGTTTTGATAAGCTCAGCTCAGTATTCTTATCCAATACCAACCATGAAGAAGAACAGCCCTGCCACCTGCAACTGCTTGATAGTAGCATTCCAATTCGGGTCAATCTGGCACAGTTTGCTGAACCGGCACAACGTTATTGCCCGGCTGGCGTCTATGAAATTGTCGGGGCTGAGCACAATGAGCCGAAATTGCAAATCAATGCGCAAAACTGCATTCACTGTAAAACCTGTGATATCAAAGATCCAAGTCAGAATATCCGCTGGGTAACGCCTGAGGGTGCTGGTGGGCCCAATTACCCGAATATGTAAGCCTAAGATCAAGCCAGCTGAATTGTCAGCTGGCTTGCTTGTTCGCCATTATGGCAACGGCTGGCCGCGGCTGGTCACCCACAACTGATACCAATGTTCCCGACTCAGTTGTACACTACGGGCTTGCGCACAAGCTTTAATCCGTAGCGGATTGGTTGTGCCAATCACAGGCTGGATCCCAGCTGGATGGCGACGTAAAAACGCCAGCACTATGGCCTCAGCTGAGCATTGATAGCTGGCTGCCAATTGCCGGACTAAATCGGCGGTATGGCGCTGCGCTTCGGTTTGTGGCTGACGACCGCCACTAAATAACCCTTGCGCCAGACTACCCCAGGCCTGAATTTGTACATTGTGCTGCTGACAATATTCGACAGTGCCGTAACTAAAAAAATGGGCAGCCCCCTGCACCATGCCGGTTAACACGTTCTGTTCCAGCCAATCGGTTTTAGCCAGACTCATTTCCAACTGATTGATCAATAAGGGTTCAGGCAGTGCCGACTGCAGCAATTGCAGTTGCGGCCAGCCAAAATTCGACACACCAAAATGCCGTACTAAGCCAGCTTGTTTTAACTCCATCAGCACTGCCGCGACTTCCTGAATATCCATCAGGGGATCAGGTCGGTGTAGCAGCAGTAAATCCAGATAGTCAGATTGCAAGCGCGTCAAAGAAGCCTGCACTTGTTGCCGGATATAGTCAGCTGAAAAATCATAACGACCGACGGCCTGTTGATCCTTAAACCTGATGGCACATTTGCTTTGAATGATCAGCTTGGCGCGCAGTCCCGGATGTAATTTGAGGTAATCGCCAAACACTTGTTCAGCTTTCCCGCTGGTGTAGATGTCGGCATGATCAAACAGCGCAAAACCGTGGCTGATGGCACTGTCCAGTGCTTGATAAGCTTGCTGCCGAGCACTGTCGGTGATCTCTGTACCCTGCCAGTCGCCACCAAGGCCCATACAGCCAAATACCAAACTGTCTGCGGCAGGGAAAATTTTTGTCAAAGGCTGCATCTGTGCTCCTGATTGTCGCTGGCTGAAGAGAATAATTCTGCAGCAGTGTAACTAAACACCTGCCCTAACGGCACTATTTTGCACTTATTTAACCTTGTGGATCCGGCTTATCAGCGTATTCCGCCAGATGCCCGGGCTTGCTGTCAGCCGTTGCGGCCCTTACACTGCCTGCTGCTTCCTTAGGTTAAACCAGATCCTGGTGTAGGTGATTGCTGTGTTTTCTTCTCGTTTACCGCGCTGGTGGCCAGCCGCTGTGGCCGGTTATTGCTTGCTCATGCTGCTGTTGGCCATTGGCGGTCAGCACTGGTTGCTGCTGCGCCAACAACAACAAAGTGTATTGCAAGCACAGCGGCTGTCCGCCTTTATCCACTATGAAATAGGACGTTACGCCGGTATTGCAGCCAAAATCGCTGCTTCAACGCCGTTGAAACAACAATTACAACAGGGTCAGTATCAGGCGCTGAATCATTATTTGCAGGATTTGCAGCAAGCCTCACAAAGTGCAGATATTTATCTGCTTGATCCGACCGGTCTGGTGTTAGCCAGTAGCAATTATCTGTCCAGCAGTTCCTACGTCGGTCATAACTTTGCCTTTCGGCCCTACGTCAAAGCGGCACAACAAGGCCAACCGGGTCAATATTATGCATTAGGGCACACCAGTGGCCGACGTGGTTATTATTACAGCGCTCCGGTTTGGCAACAGCAAAAACTGATTGGTATTATCACCGTTAAAATTGATTTAGAACCGATTGAACAGCAACAGCAAGCCATCGCAGGCCTGAATGGCTGGCACTTTTTAGTAACAGGTCAAAGTGACGAAGTCTTTTTATCTGATGTTCCGGCTTGGCGCTTTAAGCAGCTCAAGGCGACACCGCAGTCTCAGGCCGAACAAGAGCGTTATCTCACTCAAGCGCTGACGCCGCTTGGCCAACTCAGTCGTCAGTCCTTGCTTGCGCCAGCTTTTGAAATGTGGCAAATGCCATTTGAGCAACGAACTACGGCTTTTTTACCTTATCAGCAGCCAATGCCGCAGTTTGGCTGGCAATTGACGTTATTACAAAAGCCGGTCGCAGCGCCGCTTGGTTGGTTGTTGAGTTCTGGCACTTTATTGTTTGCTGGTGCCGGTTTCGGCGCTTTATGGTGGCGGGAAAGACGCAAACGACTGGCGCAGCTGCAACAGCATAATCAAGCGCTGGAACAAAGGGTTGTGGCCCGGACGGCTGAACTGGCAGAGACCAATCAGCGTTTGGTAGCGCAAATTGCCAGACGGGAGCAAACGGAGTCTGCGCTGGCTCAAACCGAACAAGAACTGGTACAGGCGGCCAAATTGGCAACTATTGGTAGTTTGTCTGCGTCACTAAATCATGAGCTCAATCAGCCGCTGACCGCACTGCAAAGCTACAGCCAAAATACCAGCCGGATGCTGGAAAAAAATATGTTGCCGGAAGCCCAGGCCAACCTGGCAGCGATGCTCAAATTAATTCAGCGCCTGAGCAATATTGTCGCCCAGTTTAAAGATTTCAGCCGCCCTGGTGGTGCTGGGAAGAATCAGCCGCAAGCGTTACAAAAAATTGTGCTGGATGCCTTAGGGATTGTGCAACATCAGTGTCAGCGCCAGGGGGTAAAAACCCGGTTAAAACAACCAGAACAAGCGGTGCTGGTGCTGGTCGATCCGATGCAACTGGAGCAAGTGTTGGTGAATATTTTGACCAATGGTTTGCAGGCCATGCAGCACAGCAGCGATGCCGGTTTTTCGGTGGTGCTTGAAGTCCAAGCTGAGCAAGCGCAGATCCGGATCCGCGATTATGGCCCTGGCATTGAACCCCACCATCTGGAACGGATTTTTGAAGCCTTTTTCAGTACCAAGCAACGGGATGGCTTAGGCTTGGGATTGTCTATTTCGCAGCGTATTGTGCACTCCTTTGGTGGTAGCCTGGACGTAGCCAATCACCCGGTCCAAGGTGCCGAATTTACCATCAGGTTGCCGCTGTACCAGCCTGCCCCTTTAGCCGCTACCGGAGACATTGATGACTGAGTCAGCCCTGCCACAACCCCAGCCTATGGCGCCACAGATCTGGTTTGTCGATGATGAAGCGGATATCCGCAGCGCCGTTGCCCAGCTTTTCCAGTTAGAAGGTATCGCTTGCCAAACCAGTGCCAATCCGTTTGAAGTGCTGAAACAGCTCAGTGCGCAATATGACGGTATTGTGCTGACTGACATTCATATGCCGGCGCTGAACGGTCTGCAACTGCTGGAGAAAATTAAAGCCATAGATCCAGACCTGCCAGTGGTGGTGCTGACCGGTTATGGTGCTGTGGCGCTGGCGGTGAAAGCCATGCAAGCCGGTGCTTATGATTTCCTGGAAAAACCCTTTGATAATGCCCATTTGCTGGAAGTGGCGCAAAGAGCTTTGGAAAAGCGCCGGCTGACGTTGGAAAACCGGGCATTAAAAGCGGCGGTCGTCAGGGAACAACAACCAGGCCAGCGCATTCTGGGCCAAAGCCCCGCCATGCAGCAGCTCAGAATGATGATCGATCAGGTCATCGACGCCCCCGCCGATGTGCTGCTGTATGGTGAAACCGGTTGTGGTAAAGAACTGGTCGCCAGATATCTGCATGAGCAAAGCCAGCGCAAACAACATAATTTTGTCGCCATCAACTGTGGTGCTATTCCAGAGCAACTGATCGAAAGTGAATTATTTGGTGCCGAAGCCGGTGCTTATACCGGTGCAGATAAAAAACGGATTGGTAAATTTGAATTTGCCAATGGCGGCACACTGTTATTGGATGAAATTGAAAGTACCCCTTTGTCGTTACAGGTCAAACTACTGAGGTTATTAGAAGAGCGCAAAGTCACGCGCTTAGGCTCCAATCAAGCCATTGCGCTGGATATCCGGGTCATTGCTGCCAGTAAAGTTGATTTACAGGCGTTAGCCAAAACTGGCGAATTCCGGCTCGATTTGTATTATCGGTTAAGTTTATTGCAACTGAATTTACCGCCGCTCCGCCAACGACGCGAAGACTTAGCGCTGCTATTTGCCCACTTCGCCCGCATTGCCGCCGCCCGTTTTCATAAAGAGTATCTCCCGCTCAGTGCCAACCAACTGCTACAACTACAGCAACATGATTGGCCTGGTAATGTGCGGGAACTGCGAAATCTGGCAGAACGTTACGTGTTACTGGGGCCACAGGTGGCGCTGGCGACTTCAGGCCTGAGCGCTGAACATGGCATCACCGGCTTGATGACCTTACAACAAAGGGTCGAATTTTATGAAAAAAGCCTGCTGGAAGAGGCATTAAATGATCATAAAGGCTCCATCAAAGCTGTGATGGCCGAACTGGGTTTAGCGCGCAAAACCCTGTATGACAAAATGACCAAATATCAACTGATCCGCCGCGATTTTCTGGATAAAACGGACCATACCGAGCCAGAGTAACAAAGGCGGTCACTGATATAGCTGGGTGGATTTGGTGACAACACCAACCTGGTGATGGGTGGATTTCCACCCATCATGTTGGCGCCCACAAAAGAGAATTAATATAACCAATTGTTTTACATGAATATATCCTGAACAACAACACTGGCCCCAGCTTTGCTTTCACTGGTTGACGAGGTAAACCTTTCAACTATAAGAGCAACAACTATGAAACAAGCAACAGGTCGTTTATTGTCTAGTCTCTACGTGCAAGTACTGCTTGCCATTAGCGTTGGGATCCTGCTCGGTCATTTCTGGCCAACGCTGGGTGCCGCCATGCAACCGCTCGGAACCGGTTTTATCAAATTAATCAAAATGATTATCGCGCCCATTATTTTTTGTACTGTGGTGATTGGCATCGCCGGGATGGAAGATATGAAAAAAATCGGTAAAACCGGTGGTTTTGCCCTGCTGTATTTTGAAATCGTCTCGACAATTGCGCTGGTGATAGGTCTAGTGGTGATTAATGTGGTGAAACCTGGAGTTGGTATGCATATCGACCCGGCCACACTGGATCAACAGTCCATCAGCAAATATACCGCGCCGGATCAGATGATGGGCACGGTCGATTTTCTGTTAAACGTGATCCCCACCAGCGTGTTTGATGCTTTTGCCCGCGGCGATATGCTGCAGGTGCTGTTTTTCTCGGTATTATTTGGCTTCGCGCTGCAACGAATGGGCGGACGGCAGAACTTAATTTTCAGTTATATCGAAAAGAGTTCTGAGCTGCTGTTTGGCATCGTACAGATGATTATGAAAGTTGCCCCTATCGGTGCTTTTGGTGCTATGGCTTTTACCATTGGAAAATATGGCATCGCCAGTCTGGTGTCACTGGCTGGTTTAATGGCTACTTTTTATCTCACCTGTGTGTTATTTATTTTTATCGTACTGGGCACTATCTGCCGCTTGCATGGTTTTTCAATTACCAAATTCATCCGTTATATTAAAGAAGAGTTGCTGATTGTGCTTGGCACTTCCTCTTCCGAATCGGTGTTACCGCGCATGATGGCGAAACTGGAAAAGGCCGGTGCCGCAAAATCAACTGTAGGTCTGGTGATCCCTACCGGCTACTCTTTTAACTTAGATGGCACTGCTATTTATTTGACGATGGCTGCGGTCTTTATTGCCCAGGCGACAGATACCCCAATGGATTTGACGCAACAGTTGACCTTATTAGCTGTGCTGCTGATTACTTCTAAAGGTGCCGCTGGCGTGACTGGCAGCGGTTTTATTGTGTTAGCGGCAACCCTGGCCTCAGTTGGCTCAGTACCGGTCGCTGGCATAGCGCTGATTTTAGGTATTGACCGTTTTATGTCAGAAGCCAGAGCCCTGACCAACCTGATTGGCAACGGCGTTGCCACTTTAGTGGTGGCCAAATGGTGTGGTGAATTGGATGAACAACGGCTCGCAGCAGAATTGGACCAATCAGTAAGCCACAGTGGCCAAACCGCACCCGCCAATGAGCCGCGTCTATCGACCGATGCTGTGATGACCAGCACCGGAGGTCAACATGGCAGCCTATAACAGCCTTGGCCTGGTCGCGACTATTGCTGGCTCGATCCTGTCCGCAGCGACGGTGCAAGCCGCAGAGATCGATTGGTACGGCAAACTTGATGTGCAAGCACTGTCGGTCAACCGGGGCTTATATCGTTATGCCGATCAAGGTCGGCAGCTGGAACTGCCATTTAGCCGACTTGGCATCAAAGGCCAACAACAGCTCAACGACGAACTGGCGGTTATTTTTGTCTATGAATGGCAAGTCAATGGCCTGGACCAAGCCAACAAACAACACAAATTGGGCGCCCGCAATACTTATATTGGTCTGAGCGGCAATTTTGGTGAACTGGTGTTTGGTAAAAATGATACCAAATTCAAAAAATCTGAAGGCAAAGCCGATCTGTTTAATGAATATGTCGCTGACATTGCGCAGTTAACGGCAGGACAGGACCGGCTGAAAAATATTGTCAGTTATCAATCACCACAATGGCAAGGTTTGGCGATCGCAGCCACTTATCAAACTGGCGCTGGCCAACAAGATGCCGGTGGGCATGATGTCAGCCTGAGTTATGGTGACAGTGCGCTGAAAAAGTATCCTTTGTTTATTGCGCTGGCGGTCGCGCGGGAACTAAATCAATTGGATGCAAGGCGTGTGCTGCTGCAACTGCCGTTGTGGCGTGCAGGCGATGGTTTATTGGCTGCCGGGCTGATGTGGCAACACAGCGAACATCAACTGAACGGCAAGTCCGGCCATAGCAGCATGGCACAACTGAGTTATCAGCAGCAACAATGGACAGCTAAACTGCAATGGCAGCAGGATGATAGTCGTTTGCGGCAACAACAAACAGCCAACATGCTGAGTCTGGGGCTGGATTATCAGTTCCATCCACAATTGAACTGGTATGGCCTGGCCAGCAGACTGCGGATGCCTGATGATAATGACCATGCAATCGCTATGGGACTGAAGTATAGTTTCTAAGTGCAATTCAACTGGTGGTGCAGTTATCACCAGTTGCCTTTCATCAATTGGCTGTGTCGCTGGAAAGACCCATGAATCTGAAATCACTGTTGTTATTATGCGCCGGTCCGGCGTTATTACTCCTGACGGTCCTGACCACCCCGCCTTTAGCCGGGATGTCTGTTGCCGCCTGGCACACCACCGGCTTGATGCTCTGGATGATCCTGTGGTGGATCACTGAAGTGATGCCGATCCCGGTGACCTCCATTTTACCGATGATTTTTATTCCTTTGCTCGGTATTGCCAATATCAATGCGGCCACCGCACCTTATGCCCATCCACTGATTTTCTTGTTTTTTGGTGGTTTTTTCTTATCGATTGCGATGGAGAAAACCGTTTTGCATCAACGGATTGCGCTACGGGCTTTATTGCTGGTGGGGCAGAAACCGGCAGCGCAGATAGCTGGATTAATGGCTGTCACCGCATTTTTATCCATGTGGATGTCCAATACCGCCACCGCCGTGATGATGTTGCCGATTGGTTTGTCGATGATCAGCATGGCGAATGCATCCAGTCAGGACAACTTTGGCAAAGCGGTGCTGCTGGCCATTGCTTACAGTGCCAGCATTGGTGGGATTGCCACTTTAATCGGTACCCCGCCCAATGCCTTGCTGGCAGCCTATCTGGCAAAGAACTATCAGATGCAAATTAGTTTTGCCGATTGGATGTTGCTGGGTGTACCGCTGGCATGTCTGATGCTCATTTTCTGCTGGATCTGGCTGTGTAAGATCCATTTTCGTTTACCCAGTCACAGTAGCGGCCAATCCAATCTGCCACAGGCATTAAAAGCGCTCGGGCCGTTGCGGGCCAGCGAGTCCAGAGTGCTCTGGGTGTTCAGTCTGGCGGCTTGTTGCTGGATCAGCCAGCAGTGGCTGGTGAAAGTGACCGGCTTACCGCTGAACGATACCATGATTGCCTTAATTGCAGCTGTGCTGTTATTTGTGCTGCCTGGTGATAAACCACAGCAGCGATTGCTGGTCTGGCAGGACAGTCAACAATTGCCATGGGGCGTTTTACTGCTGTTTGGTGGAGGCTTATCAATGGCCGAACAAATTCAACAAACCGGCGTGGCTGATTTGCTGGCGCAACAGCTGAACTTATTACAAGGCGTATCGCCGCTACTGATTTTACTGGCGGTGACCACGCTGATTATTTTCCTGACGGAAGTGACCAGTAACACGGCAACAGCAGCGGCATTTTTACCGTTATTAGGCCCGGTGGCAGTCTCAATGAACTTATCACCGCTTTATCTGGTGGTGCCAGCGGCTCTGGCGGCGAGTTTTGCCTTTATGTTGCCCGTCGCCACCCCGCCCAATGCCATCGTGTTTGCCAGTGGCAAATTACAAATTAAGGATATGGTCAAAGCCGGACTGGCACTCAATTTGATGGGTATTGTCGCCATTGCTGCGGCCAGTACCTGGCTGGCGCCTTTTTTACAATCCTAAATGCTGTGCGGCGGCTGCAACAGCCGCCGCACAGGCTCATCAAGCCTGTCGTTTTTGTTTCAGATAACCGTATAAACCAATCAGCGACGCCGCAATCCAGAAAATTTCTATTACAAAACTGGCCAGATTAAAGTTAATACATAAACTGAACAGCAAAAACAGCGCGCCAGACAAATTCATCAGGTTGTAGAGCAATCCTTTCGGTGAGACTTTATTCAGTTGTAATAAGAAAAAAGCCCCGACCACCAGTGATGTTCCCATCATTCCAACAATATCGGCAATTAAACTAAGCATAGTGATGTATCCAGAACAAGCTGAAGTCGTCCAAACAGGCTGGCCCTCTCCATGGGAAGGACGGTTCTCAAATTCCATGAGACAGCTTGGTGCTGTTGCCAGAACAACTCTGGAACAGCGTAAATCCCCCGATCAGCGTTGATAGTACTGATAGGGGTCAGTGATGCCTGCAGCGGCAAGCATCAACAACAGGGCCGTCAAACACTCTATAGACAAAGTGCTGACAGCAAGGTCGACGCTGCGGCCTGACCTTTGTAAGCACAAAACAAAAACGCCGCATGATGCGGCGTTTTTTTAGCAGCTAACGAAATAACTGCGCCATTTTGGAGCGGGCAACGAGACTCGAACTCGTGACCTCGACCTTGGCAAGGTAGCG
>CAZGHW010000081.1:0-11800 GCA_964525695.1 uncultured Rheinheimera sp.
CTAAACCGCCCATTACTTTTGGTAATTCGCCGCGTTTCTTATAGATACGCAGACCAGGCCGGCTAACACGATCGATAGTTTCAATAACTGATTTGCCCTGGAAATACTTTAAAGTAACTTCCAGTTCTGCTTTTACATCAGCAGAAACAGCGAAATCTTCGATGTAACCTTCGTCTTTTAATACTTTCGCGATAGCAATCTTCATTTTTGAAGATGGCATCTTAACCGCAAACTTCTTGGCAGCTTGGCCGTTGCGGATGCGAGTAAACATATCCGCTACTGGATCTTGCATGCTCATAGCTGTTACTCCCGTGATTCTTACCAGCTAGCCTTACGAAGGCCAGGAATTTCACCGCGCATCGCTGCTTCACGTACCTTGATCCGGCTCATGCCGAATTTGCGAAGGTAACCGTGAGGACGACCTGTTACACGACAACGATTACGTTGACGGGCAGGGCTTGAATCACGCGGTAACGTTTGCAGCTTCAGAACTGCTGCCCAGCGGTCTTCGTCAGAAGTTGCCGGATTAGCAATAGCGTCCCGTAATGCATGACGTTGCTCAGCGTATTTGGCTACCAGTACTGCACGCTTTGCTTCGCGTGCTTTCATTGATTGTTTTGCCATGACCCTACACCTTATTTCTTGAATGGGAAGTTAAACGCGGCAAGTAATGCACGCCCTTCGTCATCAGTACGCGCAGTCGTTGTGATAGTGATATCTAAACCACGTACCGCATCTACTTTGTCATAATCGATTTCAGGGAAAATGATTTGCTCACGAACGCCCATACTGTAGTTACCACGGCCGTCGAACGACTTAGGATTCACACCGCGGAAGTCGCGGATACGAGGAATAGCAATAGACACTAAACGCTCGAGGAATTCCCACATACGCTCGCCGCGCAGGGTCACTTTAGCACCAATAGGGTAGCCTTCACGGATTTTGAAACCAGCTACTGATTTGCGAGCCTTAGTAACCAATGGCTTTTGGCCAGAGATAGCAGTTAAATCTGCTACAGCGTTATCTAAAACTTTCTTATCAGCAACAGCTTCACCCACACCCATGTTGAGTGTGATTTTAACAATCCGAGGGACTTGCATGACGCTAGTGTAGCCGAACTGTTTGAACAGCTCAGGAACTACTGTGTCTTTATAAATTTCATGCAGTTTCGCCATCGTATTACTCCAATAGCTGTTTAGATTTTTTCATTATTCGATTTGAAGAAGCGAACTTTCTTGCCATCTTCAAAACGGAAACCAACGCGATCAGCCTTACCAGTGGCAGGGTTGAAAATCGCTACATTTGATACATGAATCGAGGCTTCTTTCTCGACGATACCGCCTGGCGTATTCAGAGCCGGTACAGGCTTCTGATGTTTTTTAACCAGGTTCACGCCGGTAACATAAACACGACCTTCAGCAACTAATACTTTAGAAACTGTACCGCGTTTACCTTTGTCCTTACCAGTAAGAACAACAACCTCGTCATCACGACGGATTTTACTAGCCATGGTGACTCCTTACAGTACTTCTGGGGCCAGAGAAACGATCTTCATGAATTTTTCACCACGAAGTTCGCGGGTAACAGGTCCAAAAATACGTGTGCCGATCGGTTCCAGCTTGTTGTTTAACAACACAGCTGCATTGCGATCAAAACGGATCAAAGAACCGTCCTGACGGCGTACGCCTTTGCGTGTACGCACCACCACAGCATTCAGAACGTCACCTTTTTTGACCTTACCGCGAGGAATTGCTTCCTTAACGGTGATCTTGATAACGTCACCAATTGCTGCATAACGGCGATGCGAACCACCTAAGACCTTAATACACATTACGCTGCGCGCGCCGCTGTTGTCTGCGACTTCCAGCATAGATTGCATTTGGATCATCTTAGTGCTCCGCTATTCCACTACGAGTAATCCCGAAGGATTACGATGCTTTTTACTAACTACTTTCCCCATACAAAAGGGCGCGTGATTATAACAGCACTTTCTACAAATAGGTAGCTCAAAATAAAAACATCTTGAGCAAACACTATTGTGCTGCAATCTGGGCTTGTTATGGTGTCTGAAAGCCCAGGAATCAAGCCGCCAGCAAAAAACACCAGCGGCAAGATATTGATTTATATTGGGCTATTGGGTCGCAGTCACGTCCTGGCTCATATCGCCAAGCCGGATCACTCTATCGACAGAAGCAATAGTTTCCGGCCGATGCGCGATCACCACTCTGGTTATTTTTAAACCTTTTATCGCTTCGCTGACGCAAAACTCAGTTTTTATATCCAAATGACTGGTCGCTTCATCCAGAAAAAGAATCTTGGGTTGCCGATATAAAGCCCGGGCCAGTAATAAACGTTGCTTCTGTCCACCGGACAAAGCTGAGCCCATATCGCCAATCAGACTGTTGTATCCCATCGCCATCTGTTGCACATCATGATCAATCGCCGCTAATGCTGCGCATTCGAGCATCAGTTGCTCATCCGGTTGCTCAGCAAAAAATGTAATATTTTCTCGGATAGTGCCTGATAACAATTGATCATCCTGCATCACTGCAGCAACTTGCTGTCGATAGCTGCGTAGGCCAAATTTATCCAACGCCATGCCGTCCACCAGCACCTCCCCCTGCTGCGGCTGCAATAAACCCAGCATCAGCTTCATCAGCGTGGTTTTACCGCAGCCAGACGGCCCTACCAGCGCCACAGACTCACCCGCCGCTATCTGCAGATCTATCTGCTCTACCACCCACTTACTGGCATCACTGTAACGAAATGACAAATCCCGCACGTCCAGCGCGCCCTCGACCGTCCTGTCCCCGACCTGATCCTGGTGAATATTTTCCTGCCCGGTTAACGCAATATCAGATAAGCGGTCAAAATGCAGACTGAGCATTTTAAATTGGATAAATTTTTCGATAAGTCTGGCCATCCGCTCCAGAAATTGCGCTTTGTACGCGATAAACGCAAACAGCATGCCGGTACTGAAGCTACCATCCAGTACTAATAAAGCGGCTAAGTACACCACCACAATATTTTCAATACCAAATAACAGCCGATTCACTGAGGTATAGGTCAGGTTAAAAACCCCAAGGGTGATCGCTTTATTGGTGACATCAACAAAATAATTTTGCCACAAAGCTTCCCGCTTCACTTCAGAGCCAAACAGCTTGATGGTCTGCATTGCCCGCATGGTTTCCATGAAGTTGGTATTTTCTTTGGCCTGTGCCAGAATTTCCTGCTCTGATACCTGCCGTAACGACCGATACATCGCCAACCGGAACACGGCATAAATAAGCACGGCGACCAGCACCACCACGGTCAATTGCGGACTGTAAAACAGGATCACGCCAAGTACACCCAGCGCCATCAGCCCATCAATTAACGCTTCCACCATCCCGGCAGTCAGCAATTCCCTGACTTGGCGCAGCGAACCAAAACGCGACACCACATCGCCGATATGACGTTTTTCGAAATACGACAGTGGCAGCCGGATCAAGTGATGGAATAAATTGGCAGCCATCTGAATATTCAGCAAACTGCCAAAATGCAACAAAACGAAACTTCGCACTGCACTGGTCATCACTTCAAACAGCAGCAGCATAAAGAAACCAACCGCCAGCACCACCAACAAGCTGGTATCGTGGGTCAGAATCACATCATCCACCACTAATTGCATATAATAAGGTGCGGCGATGGTGAATAATTGCAGCAAAATCGATAACAGAAACAATAATGTCAGCGATCGTTTCAGGCCGGTGATCCTGGACCAGAAATGGCTCAGCCCGAGGCCAGTTTGGCCTTGTTTTAATTCAAAACCTGCCACCGGCAGTAATTCCAGCGCAATACCCGTGAAGTGTTTTGATACCTCACTCAGCGGCAGTTTACGTTCGCCATAAGCAGGATCATGAATAATACAGCCTTGTTTTGATACTGATTTTAACACCACAAAGTGGTTCATATCCCAGTGCAGAATGCAGGGCGTACTGAGTTGGTTGAGCTGTTCCAGTTCCAGCCGCAAGGGTCGGCTACTGAGCTGTAAACGCTCGGCAAAATTCATCAAATCAAGCAAGGTACAGCCATTGAGTGATAAGGAGAATTTTTGTCTTAATTCCACCAGCGTACTTTGATAACCATGAAAAGCTGCCACCATGGCCAGACAAGCCAAGCCACATTCCGCCGCTTCAGTTTGCCGGATCAAGGGTAATTTATCGCTTGGCCACAACGACACCCGACTTGCTAAACTACTCATCACAACTGCCCTTTCAGACTCAGTACTGGTTCAAATAACCAATGCAGCAAATTACGTTGTCCGGTGATCACATCTGCATTCAGTGTCATATCAGGTCGCAGCGCTAATTCACGCTGATAGGCGTGCACTGATTGACTGTCCAACTGCAATATCACCCGATAGCCAGGTTCTTTTAAGGCAAACTCCGGTACATCTGAAGGCAACAACACCGCCTGGCTGACCGCTTTCACTGTCGCCTGATGCACGCCAAAACGTTCATAAGGAAAAGCATCAAAACGAATGCGGGCTTTTTGCCCCACTTCGATAAAAGCGACTGCCCGCGTTGGTACATAGACAACGGCTTCTAACTGCACTGCAGCTGGCACAATACTCATGGCCACAGCACCGGCTTGCACCGATTGGCCGGCCTGATAACGTAAACCACTGACCACACCATCAGCAGAGGCACGATAAACCACGGTCTGCTCATGTTGTAATCTGGTCTGTTGATTACGCAGCTCAGACAATTGTTGATCTAACAATGACAGCTGCGACTTTAACTCCAGCGGCAACTGCTCCAGCAAACTCTGCTGCTCCCGTTGCTGCGATTGCAACAATAATTGCTGGCCTTTAAGCGACTGGACTTGTTGTTTGAGCGACAATAAAGCATCTTTTTGCCGGTTCAATTCAAGTTGTGAAATATAGCCAGAGCCCGCCAGTTGCTGCACTTGCCTGACCAGGTTTTCGTTCAATTGCATCCGTTCGGTAAAGGTCTGCAACTGACCCGCCAATTCAGTGTTTTGCTGCTGTAGCAGTGTCAGTCTGGCTTGTCCTTCCGCCAAGCGGATTTGATGCCTTTCTTGTTGCTGTTGCTTCTGTAACGCTAAACTGGCAATCATCGCCTGAATTTCTTGCTGCAAGGTCTGGCTCAGCTCCGTATCACCCTGACCATAATGCGGCATGTTTAATTGCAATAACGGTTGACCCGTCTTCACTTGCTGCCCTTCACTGACCCAGACTTTACTGACGATGCCGCTTTGGCCAAAGGTGAGCCTGTTCACGCCCTGTTGCGGTTGCAACAAGCCAAACACGGTTTCTTTGCGTTTATATTCAGCGCTGAATAAAAACAATAGCGACAGCACCACAATCACGGTCAACAATGCAGCCAGCCAAGAAAAAGCGGGCAACTGCGTAATGCTGACTTCGCCTTGCAATCTGTTACTTTGTTCAGCCTGAACTTCCTGCCGGAATAAAGATTTCATCCTTGACACAGGCCTTCAGCTCGCCACAACAGGCTGACGCGCTTGTTGCGCCAGATATAATCGCCGTAAAAAATCATAAATCACAAACTCCTGCTCACGTCCATAGGCTTTAAACAACCGGTTATTCAGCATATGCAGTAAAGAAGCTAACAGAGTATCCAACGAACAAGCAAGTTGATTCTGAGCCTGCAGCAAACGGATTTCATTTGCTAATGGGCTGATTTTTAACATAAATTGCTGAATCAAACTTTGCATCTCTTGCTGAACTGGCTGCGCCGTCCCCTGCAATTGCCATAACAGCGCAAAATCACTTTCCAACAAGGGTTTAAATTCTCGATATTTACTGCCAAGTTGCTGTCGTAACTGAGCGTGCTCCTGAAACTCGGCACCAAAAGAAGTCCGCAGCTGACTAATTAAGGCTAGTTTTGCCGATGCATCATAGCCAAACGCCTGTAACATGGCGTGTACTGCCAATAAGGCTAGCCGCCAACGTACTGACTCATCCTGACTTTGGATCAACTGTAAACCGGCCAGCACCAGTTCGCTGTCATAACGAAAAATTTGCTCGGACAGTAACATCGCAGCCGCGCCACCGTAGCGCTCAACCTCACGTTGGTAAGTAAATACCTCAATCCGATGTAATAACTGTGCTTGTAGTTGCGGAGCCAGCAAACGCTGTAATGCTGGTAATAACTGACCATGTAACAGTGCAGGATCACCTTGGAAACGTAGGCGTATATGCCAGTCCGGGTCGCCATAACGGATAAAGAACCAGCTCTGACACCATTGTTGATCGATGCAATGCTGGACAAAAGGTTGCAATTGCTGCAACAGGACTAACTCAGCTGTGCTTTGTGCGGCATAAATTTTCAAGCTAAGCCAATCTGAGCCCGGCGGAAAGTAACGGTCTAACTGTTGTTCCAATTGAGCAGCCGGATTGTCATGCAGGACTTTTTCCTTTTTAGCTTGTGGATTAAAGAACGGCAGTAAAATTTCATGCGCAAAATCGCCTTGCGTATCACTCACCAACGGCTGATATTGACAATGTAAAGCTTCTTTAAGCGTGACAAACTTGCGATGTTGCGTTTCAGCCAGCAGTATTTTTACTAGCTGAATATTGTGCAGATCAAGGGTGAGGACATTATCTGCCATGGCAAAAGTGACATACCGATGCAACTGATAGTCTTGTTGCAGCTGTTGCCATTGCTGTGGTTGCCAACAATCACCTTTAATCAGCGCCACTATATCTTTACGCTCGACTTGCCACTGCTGCTCCAAAATAATCAGTTGATCAATTTGTACTCTGGGTACCATTTTCATCTGTTGCATTTTTTCGGGCAATTGGGCATAGGGTAACTGCACATCCTGCCCTTGCAGCATGGCAAGAAAACGATAGATACCCAAACTCCGCCCCGAATAGTTGTGGGCACAGGACAAGCGCGGGATGATTTGCCGTTGCAGCCGGCGCGACCACAACTTCAACTGACCTTGCTCATAAAAGACAAACAAATCAGCCACTGGGATTTGGTATTCAGCTGGCTGCTCGGTATCCGCCCAAAAAATAATTTCATAGGGACGCAAAGCAGGCCGCGCTATCACATTGCCTGGCCGCCCATCTGGCATATGGACAATTTCAGCAAAGATAACCTCTGGGGATGCCGCTTGCTCCAGCGCCAGATGTTGTTGTAATTTGACCGTCAGCTCGGTCGACAGATGACAAAACCTGCCAATTAAATTGGCTGCTGAGGGTCCATAACAACCCTGAAAATGGATCAGCGGTTGTGCGTCAGTGTCCTGATAACAGGCAAAAGTACTGGCAAAAGATGCCGGCAGTTTAGCTGCCAGCTTGCTGAGGTCTTGATCCTTCAGTAGCGTGGTCGCCGACAACCGGACAGTGGCAGCGGGCAGCGAGCCCAAGGCTTTTAACAGTTCAAACTCTAATGGATTAAACTTACTGCTGCTTTGGCGTTGTCGGTTGTTGATGTTAATGCCAGCCAGCAGCGGCGTGGCATAACCCACATCGGAAGAAAAAGAAATACCGGCTTCTTCATCCAACAATTGTAACAGCGGGACAAACTGCCCTTCAAAACGGCGGTTAAATTGCTGACTGAAATCCTGAAATCTCGATTCAGGTTGTTGTTGTAACACCATTAAAGCCAGGATACCCAAGCCGAGCTGACTGGTGAGCCCCTGCGCCAATTGACAATGTTCGAAGCTACGCAGTACATCTGTTTGAAACAATTTGTTCGCTGACACCGGAAATGGTAGCTGTTTTAGTTGCTGATAAATTTGCAAATAATCGGCTGGTTCATTCTGCGGCTTTTGGTCGAGCTGACGTAACGCTGTGATCACCTGTTGTAACCCGGCCGCAATTTCGGCATGACCCGTCTCAGCTAAAGATCGGACAAAGGCCTCATCCGGATTACCACTGGTCAGCGGCAGTTTAATTTGTGTCTGGATCACACCTTCAGTGCGTAACTGCTGGACATACTGCCAAATTTCTTCAGTACTATTCTCCGGATATTGGTGGCTTAACCAATCCACCAACTGTTGCAAGGTGCAAGCGGGCTGAAACTGGGCCAGGATCCCGGTTAATACCTCATCAACATTCACTACACTCAGACGGTACTGGCGAAAATCTTCTGACTGATAACTTTCGATGTAGTGATAGCGATCACCAAAGCGATATAAAGTTGGATTGATGACATAACTTAAAGCACTATCCTTCGCAGCTTGATTGGTCAGATGATCGCGGATTTGGTTCAGATAAAACATATCAAGCCTGGTGATGCGTTGATCTTGCTGCATCTGGGCAGGCTTTAACTCAGTCTCAGCCGCAACCTTGCCCAAGCTAATACCGGAAAATAAGCCAAAAGGTGTCGGTCGACAGCTCATCCGGATTAAATACTTTAATAAAGCTTCATTCAACTTTTGGTCTTGCTTTGGTTGGGAATACCATTGGTCAACCCGTTCCAGCAAAGATGGACTGGCCAGATACAGCGCCTCTCTGACGCCGGGTTGTTGCAACCAGGTCCGCAGAAAATCATTTAACTGCGCCGACTCGGCTGGAATCGCTTGAAATACCTTTAAACTAAGTCTTGGTGTTCGGATCACGAAAAAGTCGGCCACTTGCAGTGGATTTTTTTGCATAACAGGCATCCTCTAATTATGTTTTATGCCAGTAACAACACATCAGTCCAGTTGTGGGTCGCACCAAGCGCAGCCAACAGACAAAGCCCGATCCCTGCATAGCCGTCCAGCAGACAACTATTGGCTTCAGACTCAGCTCCGGTATAGCGATTAAAGCCATTCAGCCCCTGTTGTCGATACAGATCTAAAGTAAATTGCAACCAACGGCTCGCTGAACGGCACAACTCATCATCATTTAATTGATGATTAATCAACATGAAAAGTAACATAACACCAGCGCTGCCATGACACAATCCAGCATCATGGACTTTACCCTGGGTATGATCTCTGAAGCTGGCAGAATGGCTTAGCTGGATCGCTAACTGGCGATAGTGATCATTGTCCAGCGCTGTGCCAGCACGCGCTAGCAGCAACGCGATCGGCAAATCACCATAACACCAGCCTAGACGACAGCCTTTTTCCTGACCACTGAGGGCGCTGAAGTGACAGTGTTGTCTTGGTGGTTCAAATCTTTGACGCAACAGCCAATTCAAACCAGGCTGTAGTATGTCTGTTGCTGGTTGTCGAAACTGGGCAAACTGCAGTAAAGGTAACAATGCGGCTAACACAGCAGGATTGCCATGCGCCAAGCCAAGGTTATACTCAGCCGTTGTCAGGTCTGTGGTTTCAATCCGAAATGGCGATTGTGGAGCGGTCGGCCAAGCCCAAAGCTCAGGACTGAACTGATCGGCCAATTGGGGTAGATGCCGTAATAAGTGCTGTAGATGAACCTGGCAATGCCCTCTTTTTAAGCGTCGCACTAAATAAGGCAGCCAACCAGCAAGTCCATTTACCGCCTCGTAATCACCAAGCCAACGCTCCACCCGAATTTGGGCCAGTAAAAACTCATCTAACTGCTGATTTAAATCCAACTCTGGTAATTGTTCAGCACTGATATATTCCAATAACCAGCCAATGCCTATCAGACCGCGACATAAATTAGTTTCAGGTAGCACCTGCGGAATTTGCTCGATCAATACATCTAGCTCGTTATTGAGCCAAGTATCATCGGCCAGACTTGGATCAAACTTGGCAAGTTCATAACAGAATAATAACTGGCCAGCACGACCATTTAGCAAGGCAGGGTCTGTGGTCAAATTGGCTTTAATGTAACTGGCTAATGCTGTCAAAATTTGTCGTATGAGTTGGCCATCGGCACTGTCTGATGCAATTAATGGTGACATTATTTTTCCTGTGACTTTTACTGCAGAAACGACAAGTCTCAGTGCATGCTGACACTGCAATCCTCGCCTGATGGCAGTATCAGCAAACCAGCCTGACCAGACAAAGGATTGCTGCTGCAACCCTTGATTTAACATCTTCCAACCGAATGCTAATAGCAGGCAATCGCACCACTACACAACCGATGTGGTAAGGTTGGCGGCTCAGGCGGACAGTTATAAGTCAGATAACTACTCTGAACTTCTGCTTGCTCAGCACCACCAATCTGCGGCGTTAGCGCATCAGGTAATACCTGCGAATCAAGCGACAGATTAATTAAGGCTGTCTTTTTTAAACTGAGGTTCATCATCGATTCCTTGAGATCAAGCAAGATGTTGAAAAAGGAGCAGCCAAGCTGCTCCTCAAGCTATTAGTAGCAGTGGTGATTGCCGCTGCCAGTACAGAGGGTATGAGGCCGTGTTGGTGGTTCCCAGCAAGCAGCAGTCTCAACCGGGCAGTTATAGGTCACATAGCTGCTATTAACATCAACATTCTGACCACCACCGATTTGTGGTGTCAGCTCGGCTGGTAACATTTGTTCATCTTTGGATAAGTGCACTAACGCAGCTTTTTTTAAAGTTAATTTCATGTTCACGTCCTCTTGATTAGTTTGACGTTCAACGACAAAGCTTAAATCACAGCCACTACACAAGCTGATATGCCCTTCGCCACAATTGGCGTTTACGGCGGTAACTACAGATCACATTCGCTTGCCGTGGCAACGAATTGATCGGAGCTACAAAGGCATCTAACACTTTGACTGCAATACTCCAACTGAGCACAAACAAGTTGCTTCGGCACAAACTTGCGTATACTGCAGTTTTTCATCCAACCTTGTGGTTAAACCTTGGGTATTAAACTCTATTTTGTTTTTTGTTTTGCTATGCACAGCGCCGCTATATCGAATGATTTAATGAATAAATAATTGATGGACAGCTAATAAATTCGCAATAAAGATATTTTTATTGATAAAACAGGAAAAAAATTAATAAGAAAGGGACAAAAAAGTGCAATGGCGTTGCTGTCGCGTGCAGGATGGGCCGCATATTACAACAATCATGGGTTAACCCACTCTAGCACTGCTGTCACGGACGAAGTACAGCCAGGGTAGCTGATTGAAATGAAGCCTGGCTCCAAAGCTGCTATGACTACTTAAGGTCAAGCATACGAAGACAAGGTTTTCACGGCCGTTGCAGACGCGTCATGCGCACTATCACACTGTGCTGCACAACACCCTTGCCGTTCAGCTAACACTTCCCCTTGCCGGGTGTGTAGAGGACTTGCACCTCCAAGTCACCGGTTTAACTACCACAGTCAAACCAGTTGCGCTTGCGCGCAACGCGCCGTGCCCGGCGCACCAATAAAAAAAAGCCAGTCACGAGGACTGGCTTTTTAGACGAATCAACAATTCAATTAAGAAGCTGACCCAACAATAGCAACCAGAGTCCATGACTTCGTCTTGGACAGTGGACGGCATTCGCGAATAGTCACGATGTCGCCTTCGTTGCATTGATTAGTTTCGTCATGTACGTGCAGCTTGGTAGTGCGCGTGATGAATTTCCCATAGATTGGGTGCTTCACGTGACGCTCGATGGCAACAACGATAGACTTGTCCATCTTGTTGCTCACTACTTTACCTTGCAGCGTACGGGTGTTTTTTTCGCTCATTATACACCTGCCTTCTCGGTTAAGATGGTCTTCACACGTGCGATATCGCGACGCACCGTTTTCAGCAAATGAGTCTGAGCCAGCTGGCCGGTCGCTGCTTGCATGCGCAGGTTGAACTGCTCACGTAACAGGCCCAGTAATTCAGCTTTTAACTCTTCTACGCTTTTTGCTTTCAGTTCGCTTGCTTTCATCACAATACCGTCCGCGTTACAAAGGTTGTCTTAAATGGAAGTTTGGC
>CAZGHW010000082.1:0-10804 GCA_964525695.1 uncultured Rheinheimera sp.
AGTTATTCAGCATCGGCCAAGGTCTGGCTGGATCAGCAGATTTTGTATTACACAGGCGACATTACGCCAGGCCAGAATGAGTCGTTATTCAGGCTTTTTCAGCAAGCCTCTGTTAAACCTCAACGCTTAAGTATTCAAAGCGGTGGCGGCAATGTGGATGCAGGGATGGACTTAGCTGACTTTGTGATTGCGAACCAACTTGATGTTATTGTTGATAAATTTTGTTTTTCATCTTGTGCCAATTATGTCTTTATGGCGGGGAGGCATAAATTTATTCAGCCTGCAGCAGTACTCGGCTGGCATGGTAATGCCGCTTCTGCACAGTGGCTTGATCAAGATATTGATGATTTATTACCGCAGCTCAAAGGCGATCGTAGCGCAGCGGAGTGGCGACAGTTACGGCAGCATTATGATCAGGTTATCAAGCAAGCTGCGGCCCGCGAAACTAAATTGTATCAACAACTTGGTATTGACCCCTCGATCTTGACGCTAGGTTTTTTACCCGCACTAAAAAAAGCCGCCCGCCAACAGAAGGCGCGTGGCTGGACCATGTCCATTCCGCTGTTGGCAGCGAAGGGAGTGAAAAATATTCGCACCACAGAGCAACAATGGCAGCCGCGTTCGCCACAAAACTTTCCACTATTGGTACTCCAACAATTTTAAGATAAATAATATTTAATCATTAACGCAAATGATATTGATTGTTATTTACGTAATTAGTAGGATGTCGCTCCCGATAAAACTGGAACGATTAAGATGGGTGGTGTTTTTTGCCGCAGCAGCATTCTGCTGCTAAGTAGCTTGTTGTTGCTGACAGCTTGTGGTGGCGGTGACGAGATGGTGGCACCGGATTTTGGTGCTGAATCGCTGTCATTTGTGTTGACTGAAGACAGTCAGTTGAATGCTGTGGTAACAGCGGCAAACGGCAGTGGGCAGAGCATGCAGTATCGACTGGTGTCGGCCGCAAGGCAGGGCAGTTTCCGGTTGTTAGGGGCTGGCGCTTTTAGTTATCAGCCGCAGCCAAACTACTTTGGCTCCGATCAGGTGACAATTCTGGCTGATAATGGCACTGCCAGCACTGAATTGACGCTGCTGTTCAGTATCAGTCCGGTGAATGATAGTCCGGTTTGGCAGACTGAACGATTGAACGTGGCTGGGGCTGGTCAAAGCCAGGGCCAGTTAGTGGCGACTGATGTTGATGGCGATAGGCTGCGTTTTACTTTGTTGACACCACCTTCGCAGGGCACTTTGTTGTTGGAGCCAGAGACTGGTGCCGTTGCTTATACCCCTACCGAATTAGAATTTGCACCACAGCAGTTCGAAGTGGCGGTGACTGATGGTCAGTCAGAGCCTGTCAGGCAATGGATCCATTTACAACCTTCTTATCTGACCAACTCAGATAAATTGAATTATTACTACAGTCATGCCAATTCCCATCTGAACAAAGCGGCAGCAGTGCAGCAACTCATCGCTGACGATACCCAAAGTTCGGCAGTTTCAGCGCCCTTGGCTGCAGGTTATTACCAAGCCGGTTTTCGCGAGCGGGCTCAGCAGTTACTGGATACCGCTTTTCCGGAGTTATCGACTCAGGCCAATGCTTATCTGGCAGTCGCCAGTCAGGCTTTAATCAGGCAAGAATATCTGCAAGCAAATCAACTGTTAGCCAAGGCTTCCAGCCTTTATTCTCAAGTCTTGCAGGAACGTGGACTCGCCAATATTACGGTGGCAGATGCGCGGTTTTTTATTACCGTGATGAATTTGTATGCGCGCTCAGGCAGCAGCCATGAAGCCAATGCAGTGGCAACCTTGTTGGCTAGCTTGGCTGAACAAATCAGACAGCCTCTGTATTCAACAACATACAACACCTTTTTAACCGCATATCAAACCAATCTGGAAGAACTGTCCGAACTCTGGTTGGCTGAGCCAACCCTTGCTAACCGGCAGACGTTATTACTTAACCTGCAACAATTTGAGTTACTGGCGGAAAAAACGGGTTATCAGTTGGTCCCCAGCGGCAGCAACCGCGGAGAAAAGTATGAGCAACAAAAGGCGTTCCGGCTGTCGCAAGTGGCGGATTATTACCATAGATTGGGTGAAACCGCGGCGGCAAAAAGAGCATTAGCCAGGTTGATGGCGCTGTATACCGAGGCCAATTATGATCCAGAGTTTATTGAAATCAAATCGGCTTATGCTGATATCACCAGACTGACTTACGTAGTGCCATTAGCTGCAGCAGCCGGTTTAATGGCTTATTACTACCCAGATATGGCAACAAATCCAGCGCAGTCGCTGATTGCCAGCAGCAATAGCGCTTATCGCACCGCGAGTAATAATATTCATCAGTTCAGATTGCAACGGGCCGTGGAGCAAGGTCAAACACTGACTGCCGTTCTTGCACCTGTCGCTGTGACTTACAGTGCGCAACGCGATTTGTTTTATATGCTGTTTGACGGTGGCACCAGTACCTTGCCCGGTCTGGCAACTCAGCTGCGTTATCGTGGCCAGCACAGTGCCGCAGTGGCTGCGCTGGAAGCTGCGGCCGATGTGATGTTGTCGCCAGCTTATCAGAGCCAGAATCAAACGCCTGCAGCCCAACTTGGGGCGAACGGCTGTTATAGCCTGTTGCGATTTTTACAGCAACTCGCTGCAACCAGCCAGCAGGCTGCGATTGCCCAGCGCTGTTTAACGGCTGGACAACAAAATTTTGCCAACGCTGCCACTGCCAATCAAATCCTGGCTTATCGCTATTTGCTTTCAATCAGTCATCTGGTGGCTGAGCAAAGTGTCAAAGCGACCTTAAAGGCGAAATTACAGCAATTGGTGCTGAGCTTGAACGAGCCGCTGCAACAAGCACAAAGCGGACTGGAAATCGCAGCTCTACTGGCTTCGCAGCAAGATTTTGCCAGCGCAGCTGAGTTTTTTGCTGTTGGTATGGCGGCTTTTGATGCCACTTTGGCCCTTCAGGCCAGCGCTGGAGATCAGTTCGCAAGTTTGCTGACGTTATTGCATAGCACTGTGGGAGAAAATTACGACAGTGCTCCTTATGTCGAGGCCACTTTTGGTCGGATGAATTACCTCAGAGCAATGCGTTTTGCGGCCAGCACAGGGCATGCGCAAAGCGCTAATGCTGATCTACCTGCGATTCAACAACGTGCAATGGCGATGCTGGCTTTTTATCAAAGTCAGGCCTTGGCCAGCCAGAACGCTTTACGCAGTGCAATGCAAAAGAGCTTGCTGGCGGCCAATTTACCGCAACAAGCGATGTTGCTGGCAACTTCAGCCCAAACGGCGCCGGCGGATCGCTTAAGCCTGTTGGCAGAGGTGGGGCGCTGGTATGCCATGACGGATCATTTTCCCGGTAGCCTGATTGCGCTGGTGGATACCGATTTGGATGGGCGGCCAAACTTTTTCACCAGCAATGCCAGCGCTTCAGACATTGCCGCGAGCGGGCTGGTGGCGGATACAGATGCCGACGGTGATGGTATTGCCGACCTGGAAGATGCCCGTCCGCTGGACGCTGAATAAATATGTTGCAGGTTGTGTTAAGACAGCCCGGAGATCTTGGATGTACAAACTCACTTTAATTGCGTTGGCACTGAGCAGTAGTCACAGCCAGGCAGCGCAAACCGATTACCTCAATAGCATTGCCAGTCGTTATAAAATATCGATAGATGCGGCGGCCTCTTGTTTACGGCAAACGCCGATGCCTGACCAGCAGAAGCTTTGTTTTGAGCAAGCTGTGGTGGAACGAATGGAAGTCAAGGGCCGTTATACCGGACCAGAAGCGCCGGAGCTGGTAGGTCGTTTTCATTTAAATCGCCAGTTTATCGAACGGGCACCGAAAAGTACTGGTGATATCAATGAGTTGGTCTCGCTGATGCCCGGTGTGCAGCTATCTGAGGACGCGTATGCCGTTAGTGAAGCGGCCGAAATCCGGGCCAAGCAATTGTCGATATCAGGTGGGCAGCCGTGGCAGACTGGGTTTATTCTCAATGGTGTTAGTTATAACAGCAGGCTGGATCCCGCCAGTTACACTAGTAGTCTCGGCGATTTTACTCAGGTACAAGGCAGCGCCCAGAGTTTTACCCTCAATAGCTTTGTGGTTGATAGTATTGATGTGTACGACAGTAATGTGCCTGCTGATTATGGGAATTTTTCCGGTGGTGTGGTGGAGGTGAAGAGCCGCGATGCCTTTGCGATGCCAAAGTTCTTGCTCGGTGCCCGTGGCACCGACAGTGACTGGGGTCGCTATCATCAGGTTGGCGATGAGATCCTCAATGCCAATCTCAGCTACGATGAGGCGCCAGTCTTTCGCAAACGTAGTTATGATCTGGCGCTTAGCCAGCAATTTAATCAGCAGCATGCGCTGGCGTTGACATTCAATTATCTGAGTAGTGAACAAACCGAGCTCAGTCTGGGTGAGCAGGTTCGGACTGCCCGTCAAAGTACCAATGCGGTGCTGACCTACTCGCAACGCGATGTCTGGCTGGACAACATCAATCTGCATCTGGCGTGGGCACCCTACCGCAACCGTAATTTGTTACTCAACACCAAAGATAGCCGTTTTGTGCTGGATGGGGGCGGCGCCAATAGCTCGCTGCAGGCTGAACATCAGCTCAGTATTGCGAAGTGGTATGGCAACCTTGGTTTTAACCAGAGTGATAACAGCAGGCAGGCCAACAATATTTATCGGATTTGGTTGCAGGCTAAAGGCACTGAGTGGGGGCAACTTGACCCAGCCAATGCTGCGCAGGGCGCGACCTTGGTGTCGAAAGAAGGTGGCCGGGGTGGACTGGATAATGAACAGCAAAACCTGAGTACTGAACAGAAACTGCTGTTTGATCGTTTTGCCGCTGCAGACAGCTGGCATCAATTCAGTCTGGGCTTGCAGTTTGAACGGGAGCTGCAGCGCCGGCAACGCCGGCAAAATGTGTATTACTACAACAGTGCCCGGCAATATAGCAGTAATACGGCGCCGCTGGACTGTAATGGTTATGAGATTGATTGTCAGCCACTTAGCTTCCGACAACCGCTGACTGAGCTGGTCGCCAGTCTTGGCCGACCTTTAGATTTGACCCGGCTTGATGATTTAACGCTGTACAGCGCCAACATTGTCACCACGCCACAATACTTTGAGTCCAGATTGGTTTACCCGCAAGAGCGACTGACGGTTACGTTGCAAAAAGCAGGGCTGTTTTTAACTGATCAAATCGACTGGCACCAGTTTGAATTCCAACTTGGTTTGCGGCTGGATCAGGATGATTTTTTTAACAATCTGACGCTGTCACCCCGTTTGGCTGGCGGTTATCGCGTTGGTGATGATCCAAACACCTTACTCACTTTTGGGCTGAACCGATATTATGATGCTGGCCTTATTACCTATAAAATGCGTGCCGAGCAACTACCTTACCGAACTGAATACCGTCCGGTCAGACAAGGCATAGTCCAGAGTTGGTTAGCCTCGTCGGCTGAATCAGATGTCCGTTATCGTTATCACAATGTGGCGACGCCATATGATGATGAAACGACACTGGGCTACAAGCACTTAGTGGAGCATTGGGGCACTTTCAGTGTGAAAGCGGTATGGCGCTGGAAACGGCAACAGCTTGGCAGTGCCACTGATGCCGAACGCGGTGCCGACGGTTATCGCTATCTGAGTCAAACCAACGAGGGCACAGGCTACAGTCGTCGCTTATCTCTGGCTTGGCATCATCGCTGGTTACAACATAGTATCTGGGCCAATACCAGTTTTAGTAACACCTTCAGCAGTACCAATTCCTATGATGAAGCTGTGGCGAACACGCCGCAAGATGAGCTGGTTTACCTGGATAATGAACTGACCAGCCTGAGTCGGCTGAACCGGCAGAATACCAACTTCGCCCGGCCCTTATTGCTGAATTTCGGCGTCAGCAGCGATTGGACTGACAAGTTCAGCACTGCGCTGACGGGCGTTTACACCGGAGGATACGATGCCGCTGTGGACACCGGTTCGGTCAGAGCGAGCGGTCAACTGAAACAGCAATGTCCTGAGTGTGAAAGCAGCAATATTTTGATCCCGGTGTATGCGACCGAGCAATTACCCGCCAAGTGGTTGCTGAATTTATCTTTGCGGCTGGATTATCCGACCGCAAGCGGAGATTGGCAGTTAAATGCCGACATCAGTAATTTGCTCGATAGCCGGACTTATACCGTTGGGCCTGGTCAGGTTGGCATTGAAGTCGGACGGCAGTTTTGGCTAGGGGCTCGTTATGCGTTTGATTAATTTTATTTTTTTCGGTGCACTGCTACAACCCGGTTTGAAGTTAGGCGCCGACACGGATTTAGCGGCACTTAGGCAGCACTATGCCAAACCCATAGCTCAATGGCCGGCAGCACAAACCCAACAACCGGTTGCTGAAATGGCGCCTTTGCCTGATAGCGCGCCTGCGGATCGTGCGCAGCAAGCTAAGATTGCTTTAGGGAAACAGTTGTTTTTTGACCCGCTGTTATCGAAAGATCGCACCATCAGTTGCGGTAGTTGCCATCAGGCCGATAAGTTATTCGGTGATGGCCGTACTGTCGGGATTGGTGTGCGTGGACAGGCTGGTCAGCGTAATACTCCGCCGTTGTTTGAACTGCAATTATGGCAAAGTTTTTTCTGGGACGGCCGAAGCCCGACGCTGAAGCATCAAGTGTTGGAGCCGGTGCATAATCCGGTTGAAATGGATTTACCCATCTCAGCGGCTGTGGCAAGGGTTGCTGCGGATAAAAACTATCAGCAACAGTTTCAGCAACTGTATGGTCGCGAAGTCGATAGGGGACTGTTAGCGGATGCGCTGGCAAGTTTTGCTGGCAGTCTGCGCTTACCAGCCACAAAATTTGAGCAATTCTTACGTTTGAGTCAGGCAGGTCAAACCAGGCAGGCTGCTGCCGTGCTCACCGACCAGGAGCTATTCGGTTTGCATTTATTTCGCACCAAAGCAGGTTGTATGAATTGCCATCAGGGGGCCTTATTGTCAGATAATCAGTTTCATGTCACCGGACTGCATCTGTATGGCCGCAGGTTTGAAGATTTGGGTCGTTATGCGGTGACAGGCAAGGCTGAAGATAGTGGTAAATTCCGCACGGCCAGTTTACGCGGCGTCAGTCTGAGCGGCCCATGGATGCATAATGGCTTATTCACCGAATTTGATGGCATCGTCAGTTTATACGATGCCGGTGGACTCAGAACCCGGTTAAAACCGCAGCCGGGTAAACCCTTGCCGCAATTATCGCCTTTATTGCATAAACTTGGTTTAACCAAAGCTGAGAAGCAGGCCATTACTGCTTTTATGCGGACTTTGTAACAGGAGGCGGCTGGCATCAGTCTGCCGCCTGAACCCTAGCCTAAATGCTCATGGCTATCCAAGGCTGCATGGTGCAAAGTTTTATTGCTGACCAAGCGGTGGGAGAGTAGCAACAGGCTACTGCGTGCCATCAGGGCAATCAGACCAGCCAGCAACAGCATCCATAAAAATTGTTCCATCATCTCGTGCCAGGCGCTGGCCACAGCGCTGAAACCGGTGTCTTGTTTCAGGCTGATTTTAATATAACCAAGCAACTGTTTACCCTGATAAATTTCCTGCACCATCGGTTGTAACTCGACTTCATATTGCGGGGCATATAACAGCCGGGCAGGTTCACTGCCAGGCGATTCGCTCATCCGCACACCGTTGGCGTCGTACACCACCACATCATGCAGATAAGGACTGGCCGCCAGTTGCTGCGTTAATTCATTCAGGCCATCGAGCTGGTCATTTTCAATCAGATAAGCGGCCGTCTGCGCCAATGCTTTGAGGGTTTCCCGCATCAGTACAGAACTTTGCTCGGCAAACAAGCGCTGGCCCTGGGCACTGTTATAATGCCACCACTGCAGGAGCACCAACAGACCCATAGTCGCCAGTAATAGTTGCAATAGCCGGAACAGCCGGGATGATTTTTTTGCTATTTTTGCAGCTGAATTGCTCATTTTAACTCAGTATGCCCCTGACAGAGCCGGGAAAATGTCGGTAGAATGCCATGTCGAGCAAATGAAGTACAGGTGGCATAGTGAGCTTTTTCGTCAGATGGCAGCGTCAGCAGCCAACCGCAGTGACGCTGTTATCGGCCAGTTCCGTACAGCAACAATGGACCTTGATCCGACAGCCGGATGGATTTGAATTAACCAGCAGCCAAACTGCCGTCTGTTTTGCTGGCAGCAGCTTGCGCTTTTTTGCGGCAGAATTGAGTGCTGCGCAATTGGACGCTGTGCTGTTGTTATTACAACAGCAACAGCCGGCATTGCTGCAGCAGCCTTTGTCATTCGCTGTCTATCAACCGCATCCGGCCTTGTTACCCGCGCTGCGATTGGATTTACCAGACGCTTTACAACCTGCCACAGTACAGCAACTGCGCGCTTTAGCCGCCGATTGGGCGGGCGAGTTAGTCTATCTGCCTGCACCTCTGTATCTGCAACAGCCTGGTCTACTGGTGATGGATATGGACAGTACTGCTATCACGATTGAATGTATTGACGAAATAGCCAAATTAGCCGGTGTTGGCGCCGAAGTGGCGGCAGTGACAGCCCGGGCGATGAATGGTGAGCTGGATTTTGCCCAGAGTTTACGGCAGCGGGTGGCGACGCTGGCAGGCGCTCCTGAAGCTGTGTTACAACAAGTATTGGCTAAGTTACCCTTGATGCCAGGATTAGAAGCTTTGGTCAGTACTTTGCAACAGCATCATTGGCAGGTCGCTATTGCGTCCGGTGGTTTTACTTATTTCACTGATGCCTTGCAACAGCGTTTGCAACTGACGGCGACTGTGGCCAATCAGCTGCAGATCATCGACGGCCAGTTGACCGGCGAAGTGCTGGGAGAAGTGGTTGATGCTGCGCGCAAAGCCGAAGTGGTGCAACAACTGGCGGCTGAGTATGGCATAGCCCAACGGCAAACCGTGGCCATTGGCGATGGTGCCAATGATTTACCCATGCTGAAAACGGCCGCGCTTGGCGTCGCTTTTCACGCCAAACCGCTGGTGCAGGCGCAAGCCAAAGCTGCGATCCGGCAAGGTTCATTATTGCAGTTACTCTATCTGTTCGAAGGCTCGGCAGCCCCTTTATGAAGCATCAGCAAAGTTCATTTTTTGTTGATCTCAAACAGTACCAGTTGCATGTGCGACAACTGACGCCACTCCAGGGTCATGCTGCACCTGTGTTGATGTTGCATGGTGTGTTGGAAAATAGCCGGATTTTTTACCATCCCAGTGGTAAAGGCTTGGGCTGTTTTCTGGCGGATCAAGGCTTTCGGGTTTATTGTGCTGATTTTGCCGGACGTGGTTTATCGCAACCTGCGGTAGCAAAAGGTTTAGTGCACAGTCAGCATCAATTGATTTGTCAGGATATCCCGGCATTGATCCAGTATTTATATCAGCAGCATCAGCAAAAAATTCATTTAATTTGTCATTCATGGGGCGGCGTGGTGCTGGCGGCCAGTTTAGCTCGTTTTCCAGAGCTGACTGCGTTAGTACAATCGTGCAGTTATTTTGGAACCAAACGCCGCATTCAGCAGCCTAGTTTGGAAAAACAGCTGAAAATTGATTGGATCTGGAATAGATTTGCCCCCTGGTTGTGTCGCCGCTATGGTTTTTTGCCTGCCAGGCAATGGCGTTTAGGCGCCGACAATGAACCGGCACAATTTTTACAGGACACAGTGCAGTGGATTAATCACGCCGCTTTTGTTGATCCGACTGATCAGTTTGATTACGCTGCTGCGGCCCGCAGTTGTCGCTGGCCTGCCAGTTGGTTTTTTGCGGCAGTGAAAGATAAAGTGCTGGGGCATCCGGCCGACGTGCAGCTGTTTATGGCTGAAACCGCCCAGCAAAACGCCCGTTTTAGCTTATTAGGCCGCCAGCAGGGCGATGCGGTAGATTTTGATCATATCAATATGTTGACCCATCCAGCGGCTAAAGCTGGTCATTTCAGCCGGTTAAGTGACTGGTTGCACCAACAAGCCGACGACAGGTCCGCGCCTTCAATACCATAAGCTCCTTAACGTGCCGACCGCTTTATGCGTCAGCACCACAGTGCGCGTTCTATCTAAAACACTGCGCTAACGCAGTGTTAACTTTTCTCATCGACCGATTGAATAAATTGCAGCCTTTTTTGTTGCTGGGCCTGGATTTGTTCGGCCGGGATGCCATAGCGGTATAAAATTTCATCACTAATATCGACCACATCACCGACCCCCACCACGCTCCATAATTCTTCTTCCAGCACCTTGGCTTTATGGATCGCATAAACGCTGACATAACCGAGTTCCTTCGAGATATGTTCAGTATCAGGCCGCCCGGTGCGGGATAAGAAAATTTTAAAGCAAAACAACAAGTCATTGGCCAGTGCATCCTGCACAAAATATTGTCGTGCCTGCACGGTTTTCAGTTCAAAATCAAATTCGGTGACAAAGCTTTGCTCTTGTTTGAGCTGGCCTGGACGGTAACGAATAAACACTTCATAACTTTTGGGTGCATCCTGGCGTTTCATCGCTTTAAGTTGGGCGGCAAAAGTCAGGTTGGTTGCGTTGTTTTTCAGCAGCGGCTGTAAATTCAGTTTCTGATTCTTTTCGGTAAATAAGCCGAGTAGCCGATGCAGGTTGTTTGGTTCTGCGCCACGACCTATCACATTTAAATCGTAACGGATGCCGTGGCGATGCAGGTAAAATGGGAAGCTATTCAAGGCTTTAATATACATATTGCGCAGGGCTTGCGAAAGGCCCGGATATTTTGGACTTTCTTCTGCGAGCGTCAGTTTATG
>CAZGHW010000083.1:0-10542 GCA_964525695.1 uncultured Rheinheimera sp.
ACCACCCACTGGATCGGTCAACCGATCTGAAAAATGCTTAACTGATCGGCATTAAGCCGTCACCGCCGTGTTTTTTTTGCTCTTGCTGTTGCTCGGCAGTGCCATGATTTTAGCGCCAACGATAGTGCTGTGGCTCAGTTTACAACGACTGTGGCCGACGCAGTTTCCAGTCAAAGTGTGGCAGATGACGCTGTTATGCGTGCTGTTATCCGTTCTCAGTTACGGTTGGTTACCGCTGGCTGCAGAGCAAAGTCTGATAACGCAATCAAGCCAGGCTTTGTTGTTAACCTTTGGCTGGACGCTGTGCCTCATTCCATTACAAGCACTTTGGCAGCGTTGGCAACGCCAGCAGCGCAACACAAAGTCCGACTAAAATTCTCCGGAAGCCAGGCCGAAATTCGCGCCAATCCTTGCGCCTCAGCTGCTATCATATTCACTGATTTTTTTGCCGAGATTTCATCATGTCTACACCACAAAGTGCCAACACCTATCAAAAACAAGAACAAGGCTACCGCGATAAAGCGCTGAAAATGTACCCTTGGGTTTGTGGCCGTTGTGCCCGCGAATTTGTCTATTCCAATTTACGCGAACTGACAGTGCACCACATCGACCACAACCACAGCAATAACCCAGCCGACGGCAGTAACTGGGAGCTACTCTGCATTTATTGCCATGACAATGAGCACAATAAATATTCTGAACATGTGATCTATGGTGAAACCACAGCGCCACAGCAGCAGTTGGCCACTCATAATCCTTTTGCTAATTTAAAAGCCATGCTCAACAAGGAATAACCTATCACCGACGCCGTTGCGAGCCACACACAGCCAGCAACGGCGACCCGTTCGGCTTGGCGCGCCCCAGGCGGTGCTGAAACCAACAGCGGCGCTGTTGACACCCGAGACAATTAGTTTTTTCTTGTTTAGATACAACAACATAATAATTTATAATATTGACTCAGCAGACCTGTTTGCGACCAGTAGCAGTGTTATAGTAAATATTTTTTACCCCTCAATCTGGAGTCTTTATGCCACAATTTGTCAGCAGTTATCCTATTGGTCAGCCAGGAACGCCTTGGGGGGACGCTGAAAAAGCCCAGTGGCTGGCGCGGCAACAACGCCAGCGCAGTTATCAGCAAGAGGTGGTGCAGCCGTTACTACAACTATGCCAACACAACCCTGAGCTACAGGCAAACGCCGGGTTAGTGCAATATGGTGAACTTGATTACCGTGCGCTTGGCTTTGATTGTTATCCATTATGGGCAGTGCGTAGTAAAGACTGGCAAGCCGGTCGGGCCACAGTGCTAATCACCGGCGGCGTGCATGGTTATGAAAGCAGTGGCGTGCATGGCGCTTTATTGTTTATCGCCGAGCAATTTAGCGAGGCAAGTCAGCAGTTTAATGTGTTGGTGTTGCCTTGTATCAGCCCATGGGGTTATGAAACCATCAATCGCTGGAACCCGTTGGCTATTGACCCAAACCGCTCTTTTAATGCCCAAAGCCAATCCGAAGAAGCCAGTGCTGTGCTGGCATTGCTCGAAACTATCCAGGATCCGATAGTGCTGCATGTCGATTTGCATGAAACCACCGACTCCGACAACAGCGAATTTCGCCCGGCCAAAGCCGCCCGCGATGGCACCGTCAATACCAACTGGAATATCCCGGATGGCTTTTATCTGGTCGATGACAGTGAAAAATCACAGCCTGAATTTCAGCGCGCTATTATTCAGGCGGTCAGCACTGTGACCCACATCGCTGCAGCGGATGCCGATGGCTGTCTGATTGGGGAAAAAATCCATCAAACTGGGGTGATCCATTATCCCAAACGAGCCTTAGGATTATGCGGTGGTATCACGACGGCACCTTATGTCACCACCACTGAAGTCTATCCGGACAGCCCGTTAGCCAGCCCGGCCCAATGTAATCAGGCTCAGCTGATGACCATCAAGGCAGCCATCGCCTTTGTGGCAGCGCGCGGCCTTCAGCACGACTAAACGAAAAGTGCGATTTGTCATCACATTGGCATCTGTTGCTGGCAACATCAAAGCCTCAGTTGCAGGCTGGGCACTGACGCCAGCGTCAACTGCACAAAATGTTAAAAGTAACATTTTGTTTTGATTTAAATTAACTGGCTGTCATGACTATGTAAGCATGGTCACTGCAAAAACGTTTGAATGAATGGCACACTGATGAAACTCAAATGCTGTATTTTTGTAATGCTGAGTCTGAACTGGCATCTTGCCCATGCCAAGCCTGCTGCGGAGACGACATTGGTGTTGGCGGTCGGGCCGAATGCCCCCCTGACTCAGCCGCCGCCAAAGGTGCCTGTAGTGGTTCAGCAACAGCGCAATGACTCGCCATGGCCACAGCAGTCAGCGGACGGCTGGACAACTATGCGCAACAACACAGCAATGCTTAACGACAACACCGTAACGACGCGTCGCAACCAGGGCGCGATCTCGCCTTGGACTTTACCGACGCTGATTTTGGCGTTGCTTGGCTTAATCTGGCTTATCAGCCGCAGTCAGCGCCACGGCTAAAAGGCCAATCACCACATCGCAATAAGGAACGCACAGGATGGCCGGACAACTGATTGTCAACCAGATAATTTCAACCGTGGAAACCCAGGTCTATAGCCCACAGGACTATAGCCAGACGGAAGTCAAAGTGCAGGCGCTGGCAGCGGAACATCAACTGAGCAGGTTTCAGTTAGCGCGGTTATTTAAAAAACATTCCGGCAAGGATTTAACCGGCTTTATCCAGCGCATGAAGCTGGAAGCCGCAGCCAATATTGTGTCTTATACCCACACGCCGTTACTGGAACTGGCGCTGAACCTGGGTTACACCAGCCAGCAAGCTTTTACCCGCGCTTTCAGTCAATACTGGGGCATTTCCCCCGGCAAGATGCGGGCACAGCGGCAGGATTACGTCCGTTATTTACATGACGCTCAGGGACAACTCAGAGTCAATTGTCAAATCAGACGACAGCGGACTGGGCTAAAACTCTGGGGCATTCGGTACAAAGGCAATCAGGGCGATGTATTGCTGCACTGGCAACGTTTTGCCGACAGCCTGTCACAATTACTGCCTGATTATCAGGGGCCTTGTTACGGCCTGTTTTACGATGACCCGGAAATTACCGCAGCTGGCGAAGTTCGTTATGGCTGCGCCATCGAAATGCCGGCTTACGCGGGCTTGCCGCCGGAGGGCTGGTACAACACGGACATCCCACCTGGCCGCTTTGTCGTGTTTCAACTGGCTGACAATAGCTATCAGCAAAACCATCATTTGTTATGCCCGGCCGTAATGCACTGGTTTGTTAACCATGCTGAACAATTTGGTGCAGCCGGCTCTTATGAAATTTTTCCGCATTTGCCATCCACCGATCCGGCCGAGCACTATCCGCTACAATTGTTTATTTCGCTGACAGGTTAATAACTGGTATCAGCTGAAGTTGAGTTCATGAACTCACCAGACAGGACAATACAGCGCCAGCGATAAACCCTTGCAGCAGCGACTTCGTTTCACCAGTAAAATCTGGCTGGTTTTCCAGCACAAAACTGCCAAAAATCGGCTAGAATGCTGAGCAAAAAGCAAGCTGTTCGCTCGGAGTTGTGGTCAGGGATGAAAGTGGGTATCGGTTATAGTAATAGCCCGGATGCACGTGCCGCTGGCCGGGTTGTGGCCACGACCGCCATCAAAGATGGTGGCTTGGATCAGCCAAGCCTGGTACTGGCGTTTTGTCATGGTTCTGTGGATCATCAGGCGTTTTATCAGGGGCTGCGCGATATCCTCGGCAGCGATATCCCTATTGTCGGTGGCTCTGCCATTGGCGTTATCACCAATCATCATTTAAGTTATCAAGGCACACCGGCCGCCGCTGCAGTGTTGCAATTACAGCAGGCTTATTGCCAGTTGGTCAGCACTGATGACATCTTCAAATTTCCGCATAGCAGCGGTCAGCGCCTGGCACGGGCGCTACAAATCCAGCCCGAAAGCAACCTGCTGTTGTTATTGTATGATTCCATCAAGTTTCCGGCGTCTGGCAACAGACCGGCAGTATTAAATCCATCGGCCCCTTTGTTGCAAGGGCTAACCGCCCATTTACCAGCCCAATTACAGCTGGCAGGCGCTGGCTTACTGGGGGATTACCAGTTTAGCCATACCTGGCAATTTACCGGCCACCAAGTGACAGCCCAATCGGCGATCGCCTTGTTATTTAGCGGCATTCAACCTTATATCGCCACCATGCACGGCTGTTATCCGATTGATCAGGTTGACCATTGCATCAGCAATATTTATGGCCAGTTTTTATACCAGCTCGATGGTCAACCTGTGATGGACGTAATTGATGCCTTATATGGCCACCAGCAGTGGCGGCAGCAATCCATGCTAAAAGAATTGTCACTGGGGGTGCATTGCGGCAATAAAACCGAACCAGTGCAGGAAAAACATTATAAAAACCGCCTGATCAGCGGCATTTTACCGGATGAGCAAGGTATTATTTTATTTGAACCGGATTTGGCCGAAGGCGATTTAGTGCAGTTTATGCGTCGGGATCCGGCGCTGATCCTGGCGTCGGCCCGCGAAAATACCGAGCGCTTACTGCAGGAAATTAAAGATGATGGCAAAACCGCCTTGTTCGCGCTGTATTTTGATTGCGCCGGTCGGGTAGCAGCACTGGATGGCACTGAAACTGAAGAAGCCGCTGCAGTGCAGCAGCTATTAAATCAGCAGCAAATTCCGTTGCTCGGCATCTACTGCGGGGTGGAAATTGCCCCTTTTCAGGGCAAAAGCCAGGGCCTGGACTGGAGCGGCGTGCTGGTGATCCTGTGCCGCTGACGCTGCCACCGCAACGGGCAGAATGGCATGCGCGGCAGAACGGGTAAAACCTACCAGGCCATCGCCATTGCTGTTGATGCAATCATGCATTGATAACAGCGCTGGCGGCAGGCAGGATGTTATAGGTACTATGTTTTATCGTCTGACGGCTGATACAATAACATGACCTCATGTTGACAAAAATGGGCGACAAATCGCCGCTGTAAAACACATTTTTCATGCATTTAATAAATCGTCTCAAGCCATAGCGAAGCACCGGCTTTAACAGCATTTTGCGACAGTCAAACCCCGGCTCACAGGGTTGCGATAGCTACCCACTGTTCGAATTTAGCATGGCTGGCCAAGATTAAACCCAGGATCCTTATGTCAAAAACCCATTATTATCCGCATCATGCCGACAACTTTGACCCGGAGCATTTGCAGGATTGTTACCAGCATACCCAACAACAGCTGGAACTGCTGTGGCAGAACTTGCATGATCCGCAGTCTGCCGATTATCAGCAACCACAGCGCTGGATTGAGCAACAACAGGCCCTGGATATGCAAGCTTACGCCTGGCTGTTGGGCCATGGCCGTGAACAGCGCTGGTATCTGGATTTTTATGTTGACCAACTGACCGCCCGCTATCAGTGGGCGCTCGGTACACCAGACGCCAACGGCCTGGTGCACTTTAACGTCCGGGATGTCGAGTTTGCGCTGCCGCCATACCCTTTTGCCGACAACCAGTTGGGCTTTTATAAATGGCTGATCCATTTTAGTTTATTTGTGATACAACGCGATGCCATTGGCTTGCGCCGGCTGAACCAATTGCCGGTCCAACATATTATGCAAATCGATCCATTAGAAGCAGCGCTGCGGGATTTTATGCTCGGGGTGTTTGACCCAGGCGCCGATATGGCCGCTTTATTGGGTCCTGCGATGCGCGAGTTTGGCCGCAGTATTGATCCGGACCGAATCGGGTTTGAAGATGCGCATTTATTGCCGTTATTAACCATTTATGTGCGGATCTTTGATAGCGATGAAGAGCGTTATCAACAGGCGGTCCGGGACGCATTAGCTGCCTGTTATCAGAATTGTCGGAATGATCATACATTTAATCTCATCAATTACCCCTTATGTGCAGCAGTGGCTTTTGCGTATCGTCAGCATGGCTGGCGTACTGTCCAGAGCCGTTATCTGCCTGACTGGATTTGTTACGACGACCATGTCGCGGCGCAACTGGACTCAGTCAAACCCGCTTGCCAGTTGCCCGTTGTCAAACCACAGCCTACGCAAGGGCTGGCGGCCATGTCAGTCGAGACGCTGGGCTCGCTGCCTGTAAACCCGGCCAATCAGCGTTACCCACTGACCGGGCTCAGACAACTCTGCACCGAGCTGGGCGCGGCCTTGTTGCCCCAGCACCAGATCCCTGCCAACTCTATGCCTTTGCCTTATTCCGGTGCACAGCAAAACCAAGAATTTATTGTCTGGCTCCTCAAGCAGCCGGAAAAAAGTTATTGGCAACGTTTAGCTACCCTGTTTGATCCAACTTCCAATGATCATTTTTTGCCATTCGGCAGATTAGAGCTAGAGCAGAAAGTGAATCTGGATTTTTTACAAAAATACTGGCTATTGGAGAAAGGAGAGAGTCATCGCTGGTTCTTTGATGTAGCCACCGAATTGGTGGCCGCCCGTTACCAATGGGCCTTTAACCCAGCCAAACCACCACTGCCGCTGCCTGGCAGCGATCCGGCCTTGCAACACACCAGGCGCGATCGTGTTGAATTTTATGTCCGCGAGAGCCGGTTTTGTACCTTTCGTCGTCCATTTGCGCAAGATGAACTCAAGTTCTGCGACTGGTTATGCCACTTTAATCTGTTTTATCTGCAACAACACCCTTGTTTATCGAAACTACAGTTGGTGCAGCCAGAGCAATTCAAATGGTTAGAACCAATTGAACAAGCCATGTGGCATTTTTTGCTGGGCATGCTCAATGCCAGCGCTGAATTACCGCAGCTTGCCAGCGCAGTATTAAGCCAGGCAGTGGCAACAAAAGGCCATACCCGACAGTTGACGCAGTGCTGTTATTTACCGCTGGTGCAGATTTATCTGCAGATAGCCTTATCTGACCAAGAGGCGTATCAGCAAGCGGTGCGACAGGCGTTGCAAGCTCATTATGACTATGAGCAGTTCTCAGGCAACCCCTGCTATATTGCGTTATCCCTGTGTGCAGCCGTCGCAATGGCTGATCGCCAGCATGGCTGGCGCGCTTGCAGCAGCGGTTATTTACCACAGTGGCTGTGTTATCAACCACATCACCAGGCCCGGCTGACATCAAAACAACCCGACTGGTCGGTCATGACAGTCGAGACCAGTTTTCCGGACTGAAGCTGAAGGGACCGGTCTTGCATCTGATCTGTGACGGGTCACAGCAAGCCCGGTGCCAGCGAATTAGACTAGCGGTGAAACCAGCCTGCGAGGATAGCACCATAGGCACGGCAGTGAACGGCTGGGCTTTTTTTGAAGAGATAACTTATGCAAAACGCTAAGCAGCGTCTGGTTTTAGATTGACTTCACCCGCAAAAAACGGTTTATTTCGCCCGTTCAATTTCCCTTCGCGTCGGATGCAAACTAACTATGACAGCAAACTGGGCAAAATTAAAACAACAAAGTTTAATTGATATCAGTAACATACTGGATTATGACTACTCAAGTACGCTACAACTGCTACGTTCAGGTCAAGGGTCCAGACCTAATTGCGCTGGGTCGATGAAAAGACAATATATCTATAAAGCGTTGCAGGCGATGTTTTTGCAACAAGACCCGGCGTTATTTCGCCAATACACTTATACGGCAGCATTGTTTCGGATCATGCAAGCGCAGCAACGACCAGCACAGTTTGATGGTATGTGTGCGCTGTTTGCTGCCGTGGTCTGTGATGATGCTGAACTCTATCACTGGCATAGCCAGCATGTGTTGCCAAGCTTCAGCACCATACCAAAACAAAAATGGATCGATCGTAACAGAATCGGGAGCCGGGAGTTTCAGACATTTCAGTTACATTTAGCGATGCAGCAAAAATTCGAGCTGCTGGCTGAGCGGGCGGAATATATTCTGGCGCATCCGCCTGGTAAAAACATGCTCAAATATCAGGTCGATAACCAGTTTTTGCTGGGGCTGGCACGCGGCGATGTCGCCCTGATGACGGAAGCGCTGACGCTGTTATGCAGCCCGAAATTCGCGGCCCGGCGTTTTCATGCGGATGGCATCATTTGCAATTATCTATTGTCTCCTTTTGGCCTGATGTACGGCAAAATGGCATGGCGGGCGGGTTATCAGCTCGACATCGACTCGCCGTTGTATCCGACTGAATTGGTTGCTGTAGCGCCATTGCCGCAGTACCAGCGCAGTTATGATGTACTGGAAACTCTTGATATTTACCAGCCATTCGCCTATGACCAGCATTTTACCCCGCTGCCGCCGGGCCAGTTCAATCTGGATATTTGTCAACAATCGCGTCCGATGGAAAAATTGCCATAAGACACTTATATAATCCCCACATTAGAAACTTAATGGGCAACGCCCTCTGCTGTGATGTTTCAGAACAACCACAGATAAGCCAGCGTCAGCTCAGCTTGCAGCTGCTGTTTCACCAGCGCACTGCCGTTGAGCTCGTCGGCCAGTTGATGCAGGGCGACAGACAACAGCCAGCGTTGTTGCGGCTGTGGTTGAAGCTGCAACTGGGCAAAAATGCCAAACTGCAACAGCCCGGCCTGCCCCTGATAAGCGCTGCGATCAGGCCGCACTTCGGCCACACTGACGCCAAAATAATCGTCCATATAGCGCTTATCCGCCCAACTGGCCTGTACACCTGTGTTCCAGCCAAATTGCTGCGAGGGCGCCTGACTGAAACTGAACTGCAGCCTGAGCAGCGCCCCTTGATTTTGCTGCGCCAAACCCCGTTCATATTCCAGCCGGGCATTCCAGTGCGGCCACAAGGTGCTGACATAAGGTTTCAGGATGGCTGTGCCACCCGGATCCAGCAAGCCGTCCAGCATGGCGGGCTGGTCCTGCAATAAACCCAATTGCTCAGCACCGCGCAGGCCATAACGATAGCCCACTGCTACACCAGCAGTCAGCTGTTGCCAGTTTGCTTCAGCCCCAACACCCTCGACAGTACCGGCATATAATCGGCCGCCATCCGCCATCGGATACACAGCCGCAATGGCGGGTAACACGTACAGCTCTTGTTCGGCACTGCCTTGATAAAGCGGTGCCGTTTGGGTGGCAAGGCCTGCACTCCATTGCCAGTTCGAGCTGGCGGCCACTGACGTCGCACTCCATAGCGCCGCCAGCCAGATAACTGCAGTGATAGGTTTGATTTTCATAGTGTCGTTCCCGCAGAGGCTGCTGTAATTGCAAAACAGCCTACCAAAGCGGCCCTGGGTGTACCGGAGCTTGCGATAAAGCGGCGGCATCCGGCCTGAACGGCGAAAAACAGCAGTTAACAGGCAGGATTACAACTTGCGCTCATCTAGGGTTTTGATTTTAGCTGCGTAAAATTCAATTTTATCTTGCTGTCCTGTGGCTGCCGAAAGTTCCAGCGCACGGCGATAATGACCGCTGGCTAGCACAGGTTGTTGCTGCGCCAGTGCCGCTGCGGCCAGATTGTCCTGCGCTCTGAGCGAGGCTGGATATAAGTGGGCTTGCTGCAAAAACACCGCATAGGCCTCTGCCCGCTGCTGAGTTTTCGCCTTGCTGCTAAGGCCAGCCTGATTGGCGGCCTGCAATAAACGTTGCCCCAGCGCATGCAGCTGGAGCTCCGGGATCTGAATGACATAACCATCCAGTTGCGAGCGGCGGGCAAAATGTTGTTGCAGTTCAGCCAAACTGGCCGGGGCTTTGGGCGCCCAGTCGGCCCACCACAAGCGCAGTGCCTGATGATAAGCCGGGCCTGGCACTGACAAATGGTCCTCCTCTGGCAAATGCCAGAAACGGCTCTGCAAACTGGCTGGTGCATGCTGTTGCAGCAGTCGCTCAAACTGCTGCCAGGCAGCCTGATACTCAGGTTCATTGCCAAGCGTGGCGGTATAAAGCGCCACACTGGCAGGTAAGCTCGCTAACTGTGCTGCGGCCTGCTGTAACAGCAGATTGTCGGCGTAATGCAGATAAGGGCTAGCCGTCAGATAAGCCCGGAACAGGCTCGGGCGCGTCAACATGCAATAAGTTGCCAATAAGCCGCCAAAAGAATGCCCCAGCAACACCGGACCAGGGGCTGTGCGATAACGCTGATTGATCAGCGGTTGCAGTTCAAACTGAATAAAATCGAGAAAAGCATCGGCCTGGCCTGTGGTTGGCCATTGCGGTTGTGGCACCGGGGTAAAATCTTTATTGCGGTCAATATTGGCGATACTGACCAGGATCACTTCCGGCGCTTTACCCCAGTGACTGAGTGCATCCAGAATGCCCGGCAGCAATGTTAAATTCGGCGCTTCGCCATCCAGTAAATACAACACCGGAAAGCGCAGATCCTGCCGGCCAGCCGCCTGCGCCGCCAAATAAGCGGCCGGTAACCGCACATGAATTTCGCGTTGCTGCTGCAACAGCTTCGACTGCAATAACAGCCGTTGTTCACTGTATGGCGGGCTGGGCTCTGGTAATAGAGTCACAGTCGCAAAACTTGAAGCGCTGCAGCACCACAAACCACATAACAGTGCTCGCC
>CAZGHW010000084.1:0-9904 GCA_964525695.1 uncultured Rheinheimera sp.
CGATGGTAGTGTGGCAGATGCCATGCGAGAGTAGTACACCGCCAGGCTCCCAATAAATAAAATAGCCCCAGTCGAAAGACTGGGGCTTTTTTATTTATCGTGATTCTGGCGCTGGATTACTTGGAGAGTAGTACAGTGAAGCCAGGAATTAGCAAAGCCAACAATTTGGCTTTGCTCTGGCTGAACAGCCCTGAGCTCTGCGAAGGGCATCAAGGCTCCCCAACCTACTGATTTTAATAAGATTTACAGTAGGTCGGACTCGGCCCGGCATCGCCGGGGCAGTCCGACAACAATGGTGCATCACTTTTTGTACAAACCATGTTGGACTGCCGCTATGCGTCGCACTTCGTGGGGAGTCCAGCCTACGAATGAACTAAACTCAACCTACTGATTTTAATAAGATTTACAGTAGGTCGGACTCGGCCCGGCATCGCCGGGGCAGTCCGACAACAGTGGTGCATCACTTTATCCACAAACCATGTTGGACTGCCGCTACGCGTCGCACTTCGTGGGGAGTCCAGCCTACGAATGAACTAAACTCAACCCACTGATTTTAATAAGATTTACAGTAGGTCGGACTCGACCCGGCATCGCCGGGGCAGTCCGACAACAGTGGTGCATCACTTTTTTCACAAACCATGTTGGACTGCCGCTACGCGTCGCACTTCGTGGGGAGTCACAACCTACTAATTTCAATTAGTACAGAAAATTAGATGGAATGGTATTAGAACTGAAAACTAGCTGGAATAGCATCACAGGCCGCTGACACAAAATATGAGACTTCGTTCATGACAAAAAAATTAGCTTTTATCTTTCATAATTTTATCCAGATACCCCATCATAAAGGCCGATACGACAAAAGTGATATGGATCAGCAGATACCACATAATTTTGTCATTTGGGATATTGCGGGTATCCATAAAGACTTTAAGTAGATGGATGGACGAAATCGCCACAATCGAGGCGGCAACTTTATTTTTCAGTGATGCCGAATCAACTTTACCTAACCAATTTAGTTTTTCGTCATCATCGTGAATATCCAGCCGTGAGACAAAGTTTTCGTAACCAGAAAACATCACCATTACGATAAGACCGCCGACCAATGCTATATCAATTAAAGATAAGGTTATAAGGATCAAATCAACTTCTTTCATGCTGAAAATAGTCGGCAGGATATGGAAGACTTCCTGAAAGAATTTAATACCCAGCGCTAGTAGCATCAGGCTCAGACCTAAATAAATCGGTGCCATCAGCCAACGAGAAGCGTAAATCAGTTTTTCAATCAGTTTTTCCATCAGTTTTAAATCCACCTATTCAATAATAACTGTGCTGATCTGGTGCTGACGCGTCGATAAATCAAGCTTTGCCGCCAATTGTACTAAAGCTGGCTGCATATTTTGAAAAATTATCGCACAATGACCGCGTCTCTGTGTTGCAGCAGCAAGCGCTTTGTTGTTGAGAGCTGATGTGGTTGATTTGGGCTAAGGATTGTGTGGAATGAATAAAATGAGATGGTTGGTACTATTGCTGTTGAGTACTGCAGCAATCGCAGATGAGGGCATGTGGTTACCACACCAGTTACCTGAATTAGCAGATGAATTAAAGGCAAGAGGCCTGAGTATAGAAGTACAGAATATTGCCAGACTAACCGAATACCCATTAAACACTATCATCACTGTTGGCAACTGTAGCGGCTCTTTTGTATCTGGCAGTGGCTTAGTGGTTACCGGTCATCATTGCGTCGATAGTGCTGTCCAGCAACAAAATGGCGATGAAAAGGACGTTTTAAAAGAGGGTTATGTAGCAGCAACCTTGCAACAGGAATTGCCTCTGCGGCCAGGGAGTAAGATGTTGTTAACGCAAAAAGTTGAAAATGTCACGCGGCAAATCCAACAAGAATTGACGCCACAACTGCTTGGGCTTGAACGTTTTGAGAAAATTGAGCAATTGCGCCAAGAACTGGTCACTGCCTGCGAAACCAGTGCGGGTATACGCTGCCAGTTATACAGTTACAATGACGGACTGGCTTATTATCTGATACAACAATTAGAGATTACTGACATCAGACTGGTCTATGCCCCAGCTGTCAGTCAGTTTGCGGGTAAACACGCCTTTACAGGCTGGCCACAGCATCAAAGTAATTTTGTGTTCTTCCGTGCTTATGTGGGTAAAGATGGTCAACCTGCACCTTACCGGAGCGACAATATACCTTTTGTTCCGCCGGCATTTTTAAAGATTTCTGCCAAGGGCGTACAGGCTGCTGAGTGGCTGATGGTAGCTGGCTATCCGGCCCGAACTCACCGCCATTTAACTGCTGCCGAATTGAAACGGCAATTTACACAGATTTTACCCTTGGCGCAGCAATATCGGGCCGAAACCATCAAGGTCATACAGCAAGTTACGGCTGAACATAGTGCCGAGCGGCAACGCTATCAGCCCGTTTTGACTAGTCTGATACAGTGCAATAACTACACGGCGGCTTTAATCCAAGCTTATCAAAGCAGCGCTTTGCAACAGCGAAAAGAGCAACAGCAACAGGCGTTATTGCAATGGATTAAAGCTGAACCAGGGCGCCAGGCTCGATTTATGCCAGCATTGCTTGATTTAGAGCTGTTCGTGCAACAACAGAGTAGCAATCTGCAGCGCGACACCTTGCTGCAAGCGTTTGACTCAGTACAATTATTTCATGCTGCCCGCCGGTTATATCGCAATGCTCAGCAGCAATTGAAACCAGACCATGAACGTGAGTCTGGCTTTCGGCAGCGGGATCAAGCTGCGTTGAGTGCGGAACTCGAACGCCTGAATCATGTTATGTTAGCTGCTGTTGATATAGAAATTGCCTACACTCTGTTACAGCAATATCATCAATTACCTTTGGCAGAGCGCGTGCCTTTGCTGGATAAATTATTCCAACTTCGCGCTGGCACTGTGCTGGATCAACCGGCCTTGTTGCAATTAAAACAGCAATTACGGCAAATGTATCAACAAACCCGCTTAACTGAGGTGACAGAACGGTTGTACTGGCAACAACAACCCGCAGAGGCGCTGGCTCAGAGCCAGGATCCGCTGTTACAACTGGCTGCTGCGCTTTACCCAGCTGAATTAGCCCGTGAACAACAGCAAAAGATGCTGCATGGCAAACTGCTGCAGTTAAAGCCGCTGGTGATGGCGGCCTTACAAAGCTTTAAAGCCTCGCAGCAGCAAATTATGTATCCTGAGGCCAACGGTAGTTTAAGAGTTAGTTTCGGCATTGTGCAGGGCGTTCAGCCACGCGACGGTATCTACTATCTGCCGTTCAGTACAGTTCAGGGAATGGCGGCACAAGCGACAGATTTTGCCAGTCCCACTAAGCAACAGCATGTTATCGCTGCTGCTGATTTTAGCGACTATGCTTCTGCAACTTTAGGAACATTACCGGTGAGTTTTTTATCAACTGCCGATACGGCCAGTGGCTATACAGGCGCTGCCACATTAAATGCTCAGGCTGAACTGGTAGGGTTGTTCTCAGCTGCGCTGGATGAAAGCTTGCTCAGTGAATATGACTACGACCCGAGTATGCAACGCTCTATCCATGTCGATAGTCGTTATCTGTTGTGGCAGATGGAAAAAGTGGATGGTGCCAGTCGGTTGTTACAGGAAATGGTGCTAGTCCGTTAACAAGGCTGCTCCTTTCGCTGTAACAGTATGACGCAAGCCGCTATCAGGCAGCTTTGGCGCTGGTGGCTGTTTGGTATTCAGGCCGTTTTGCAGTATGATAAGCCGCTTTTAGCAAGCTGGACGGACCTGAATTTGCAATTACTGGATCACAAGTTGTTTGATGCTTTGTTACAACAAGCAAGTCAAATCAGCCGGAAACGATGCGCGCATAATTTACATCAGTCGCTGACTGAAAATGCGCAGCGGGTGGTCATCGCCATGTTGCCTGGTAGTTATGTGCAACCACATCTGCATCAGGCACCACAGCCCTATGAGTTGTGCATCGTTCTACAAGGCAGTGTTGATATGTTGTTGTTTGCTGCCAACGGTCAACTGACCGAGCGCCTGACTCTGGCGGCTGGTACAGCGCAAAGTGCAGTTGAATTAGCTGCCGGACAGTATCATAGCCTCATTGCGACTGAACCAGGCGCTGTGTTTATTGAAATTAAACAAGGGCCTTTTGATCCAGCAGCCCCCAGATATTTTGCTGATTGGGCACCCGCTGAGCAGGATGCTGGCGCGAGCGACTTTTACCAGTGGATGGTCAGTGCCCAACCGGGTGAATATTTTTCTCAGTTACATCAAAAGAGCGAGTTATGAAGTTACAACTAGTGGTACGTCGGGCACCACTGAATGCGGGTCTGAAGTGGTTACAGCAAGGTTGGCAGTTATTTAAACAGCAGCCGCTGCTGTGGATCCAACTGGTCTTTGCCATACATTTTTGTTCATTACTCGGCGCTTTGCATCCGCTGCTAGGGATTGCCGCCGCGTTATTGAATCCTTTTCTGACCGCAGGCTTATACAGTTGTATTGTCGCGCGGCAGCGTGGTGCTAGCGTTAGCTTTGGCATGTTGTTTCAGCCATTAAAAGAACCAGCCTGTCGCGCCATTTTTTTCCGCTTGGCTGCAGCCAATATGCTGTGCAGTATTCCACTCACTTTGTTGGCCAGCGAGTTATTTGTGCAGGCACAGGCCGGACATATCGATTGGTGGTTGACCCTGGCTCTTGTCATTGGACTTAGCTTGGTGATGATGATGTTTGCTTATGCCGTTGCTATTGCCTATTTTTTGCGCGAGCAACGCTTGTTTGCCATTTTGCAGGCCAGTCTGATGGCATGTTGGCGCAATGTACAGCCGTTGACGCTCTACGGTTTACTGGCGATGGCGCTGCTCAGCACTGGTTTTCCAACTTTATTATTGACCTGGTTGCTGGTATTGCCGCTGCTGTCGATCAGTTTCTTTTTATCTTTCTCCGAGTTCTTTGCCTTGGCACCAGTCAACTCAGAACCGGAGCAGGCAGGTTACTTTGAAGTCTGACTGGTCGTCGGCGGCGGATGAGACGCCAATACCAGCAAAGACTCAGGCGGAGCTGCGCAGTATTGCCATTGATTTACTGAGCCGTCGCGATCACAGCAGCCGTGAGCTGCAGCAGAAATTGCGGCAAAAAGGTGGGCAGGAAGATGATATTGCCGTGGTGCTGGACTGGTGTCAGCAACAGAATTACCAAAGTGATGCCAGATATTGTGCCATGTTGATCCGCTCAAAAGTGGCTAAAGGTTATGGACCCGCGGTGCTGTCACAAGCGGCAAGGGAACAAGGACTGGATCGCGAGTTGCTACAAGACACCTTGGCAGAACTCGAGATTGACTGGTTCGCGCTGGCACTGAGCCAGTACCAGAAAAAATTTGCCGGTAAAGCAATCAAAGATTTTCAGGACAAACAAAAACGAATGGGATTTTTGCAACGGCGTGGTTTTAACACCGGGCAGATCCAATACGCCATACAACATCAAGACAGTTAGGATTTGGTTATGTATATGACATCAGCGCAGCTGCGGCGCGCATTTCTGGATTATTTCGCCAGCAAAGATCACCAGATCGTTGCCAGCAGTTCTTTGATCCCGGGTAATGACCCAACCTTGCTGTTTACCAATGCCGGCATGGTGCAGTTCAAAGACGTGTTTTTAGGCCAGGACCAACGTAGTTACAAAAGAGCGGTCACTTCCCAGCGTTGTGTCCGCGCCGGTGGTAAACATAACGATTTGGAAAACGTCGGCTATACCGCGCGTCACCATACCTTTTTTGAAATGCTGGGCAACTTCAGTTTTGGCGACTATTTCAAACGGGAAGCCATCGCTTTTGCCTGGGAATTTCTGACCGAAGTGGTGAAACTGCCAAAGGAAAAACTTTGGATCACTGTGTACGCGACGGATGATGAAGCTTTTGATATCTGGACCAAGGAAATTGGTGTACCGGTGGAGCGCGCTATCCGCATTGGCGATAACAAAGGCGCCCCTTACGCTTCAGACAACTTCTGGGCCATGGGTGATACCGGTCCTTGTGGTCCTTGTACCGAGATTTTTTATGATCACGGCGATCATATCTGGGGTGGCCCACCGGGTTCACCGGATGAAGATGGCGACCGTTTCATTGAAATCTGGAACAACGTGTTTATGCAGTTTAACCGTCATGCTGATGGCCGGATGGAACCACTGCCAAAACCTAGCGTCGATACCGGCATGGGTCTGGAGCGGATTGCGGCTATTTTGCAAAACGTGCACAGCAACTATGAAATTGATACCTTCCAGGGCCTGATTAAAGCGGCCGCTGGCATCATTGGTGTCACAGATCTTGATCACAAATCACTGCGCGTGATTGCCGATCATATTCGCTCTTGCTCTTTCCTGGTGGCCGATGGCGTGATGCCGGGCAATGAAGGTCGCGGTTATGTCCTGCGCCGGATCATCCGCCGCGCAGTACGCCATGGCAATCAATTGGGCGCTAAAGGTATTTTCTTCAGTAAATTAGTGGCTGAACTAGCTACCCAGATGGGGGAAGCTTATCCGGAGCTGATTGAAAAACAAGCCGTTATTGAAAAAGTGTTGCGGATGGAAGAAGAGCAGTTTGGCAAAACGCTGGAACGCGGTCTGTTATTGCTCAACGACGCGCTGGCGCAGTTAGCTGACAGTACTGTCATTCCAGGTGATGTTGCCTTTAAACTCTATGACACTTATGGTTTCCCGTTGGATTTAACCTCAGATGTGGCGCGCGAGCGTGGCTTTAGTGTTGATCAAGCAGGCTTTGAAGCCGCGATGGAAGCGCAGCGTAAACGTGCTCAGCAAGCTTCCAATTTTGGCGCTGATTACAATCAGGCGTTGACGTCTGACAAGGTAACGGATTTCACCGGTTATACCGACTGCCATGGCAACGCGACAGTGCTGGAGATCCTGCGTGATGGCGTGGCGGTCAGTTCATTGATTGATGGTCAGCAAGCGCTGATTATCCTCGATCAAACGCCATTTTATGCCGAATCTGGTGGTCAGATGGGCGATACCGGTGTGCTGCAACTGGCAGACGGTGGTGTCTTTACCGTGACCGATACGATCAAAGTTGGCAAAGCTTTTGCGCACAAAGGCGTGTTAGCTGGCGCGCTGCACTTAAATGACCGGGTGAATGCGGTGATTGATCAGCAGCGGCGCGATGCCATTAAGAAAAACCACTCGGCGACCCATTTATTGCATGCTGCTTTACGGCAGTTGTTAGGCGAGCATGTGACGCAAAAAGGCTCTTTAGTGGGGCCAGAGCGGTTGCGGTTTGACTTCTCGCATTTTGAAGCCGTGAAAGCCGAAGAAATTCGCGCGCTGGAACTGTTGGTGAATCAGCAAATTCAGCAAAATAACGCCGTCAGCACCCGATTGATGAACTTAGAAGCGGCCAAAGCGGCTGGCGCTATGGCGCTGTTTGGCGAAAAATATGATGACGATGTTCGGGTGTTAGCGATGGGGGATTTCTCCACTGAACTCTGTGGTGGCACACATGTCGAACGCACCGGTGATATCGGCTTGTTTAAGATTGTGGTGGAAAGTGGCATTGCCTCTGGCGTGCGCCGGATTGAAGCTGTCACTGGGGCAGGTGCGATTGCTCATCTGCACAAGCTGGAGCAACAGGCCCAGTTAGTTGCATCGATGCTCAAAGGCGATGTGATGAGCATCGCAGAACGGGTCAGCCAGACGGTGGATAAAACTAAACAGCTGGAAAAAGAGCTGGAGCAGTTAAAAGCTAAAATGGCCAGTGCCGCTGGTGCCTCCTTACTGGAGCAAGTGGTACTGATTAATGGTGTCAAAGTATTGATTGCCAATTTACCTGGTGCCGACAGCAAAGGTTTCCGCACTATGGTGGATGAACTGAAAGTGAAGTTAGGCTCAGGCGTGGTGTTGCTGGCGACGGCAGCCGACGACAAAGTCAGTTTGATTGCCGGAGTCACCAAAGATCTGACGGACAAAGTGCAGGCTGGCGCTCTGATTGGTTGGGCTGCTGAGCAGGTTGGTGGTAAAGGTGGTGGCAAACCAGATCTGGCGCAAGCGGGTGGCACCAAGGTCGAAGCTTTGCCGGCACTCTTGCTGGCTGTGGCTGACTACTTAAGTGCGAAGCTGTAAGTTAAGTGGCGTTATTGGTGCAGAAGTTCGGTGGTACCTCGGTAGGGTCCACCGATCGGATTGAGCGGGTTGCCGAGCTGATAATCCGCAGTATCCAGGCCGGTCATAAAGTGGTGGCTGTAGTCTCTGCTATGGCTGGTGAAACCAATAGACTGCTGGGGCTGGCGCAACAAATTGATCCAAAGGCGGCCAGCCGTGAATTAGACGTACTGGCGGCCACAGGTGAACAAGTCACAGTGGCTTTGTTGGCAATGGCGTTGATCAAACGTGGTTTTCCGGCCGTATCTTTACTGGCGGATCAAATTTGTATTCATACCGATAATAAGTTTGGCAAAGCCCGCATTACGGCGGTCGACAACCAGAGGTTATGGCAGGAACTGGAACAAGGCCACATTGTGGTCGCGGCAGGCTTTCAGGGCCGCGATTTTGAAGGCAATGTCACTACTTTGGGGCGCGGTGGGTCTGATACCTCCGCTGTGGCTTTGGCTGCAGCGTTAAAAGCCGATGAATGTCAGATCTACACCGATGTCGATGGGGTTTACAGTATTGACCCTAGGCTGTGCCCACAAGCCCGCCGCTTAAGTCTGATGCCATTTACCGATATGTTGGAACTGGCGAGTCTGGGGGCGAAGGTGCTGCATTCTCGTTCTGTTGAATATGCCGGTCGTTATCGGGTGCCGCTACGGGTGTTATCGACCTTTAAGCCTGATGCGGGCACTTTAATTGTTTATGAGGAAGATGGCATGAGTTTGCCAACGATATCAGGTATTGCCAGTCAAACGGGCATCAGTTTATTGCAAATCAGTGGTTTAACGGCCAGTCAGTTGCAACAGGTGATGGCTGCTTTGGCTACTTTGCATATTGAAACCGATATGCTGCAGCATCATGGTGAATGGCCATCACAATTAACACTGAGTTTGGCAGTTGCCAGTGCCGAGCTTAGCCAAGTGATTGATGCAGTGCAGAAACTGACAGAAAATAGTGCAGTTTCTCTGCATCATCCGCAGCAGAACCTTGCTAAACTGTCGGTAGTTGGCATCGGGATTAAATCAGATCCGCTGCTGGTTTCTAAAATATTTAGTACTTTCAATGAGATGAATGTGCAATTGTACTTAATCACCCATTCTGAAAGTCGGTTTTCGGCATTGATGGCGGCCGAACAACTTGAAAAAGTTGCTGCGCGCCTGCATCAAGTATTAGTAACTGCAGATAATTAATCTCTGGATTTTCATAAATTTGAAGCCTGGGTTATCATTCTGTGCATAGACGCTGCAGCAAAATTGCTAGTGTCATTCAGAAAATTGAATGTTAAAGGATAGGAGCAAGCGAATGCTTATTTTAACTCGTCGTGTTGGTGAGACATTAATGATTGGTGATGAAGTCACTGTCACTGTATTAGGTGTTAAGGGTAACCAGGTTCGGATTGGTGTGAATGCGCCAAAAGAAGTTTCTGTACACCGTGAAGAAATTTATATGCGTATCCAAGCAGAAAAAGGCACACCAGGTAGTTTCACTCAGGATGATGATCAGTAATCTGTTCAAAATCCAGAGACTCGCTAAATAGTTGTTTTAGCTGTAATGTTGTTTGATTTTTACCCGTATCTGTTATTAATTGCTCAAATTGTTTAAAAGGTCAGCAAACAAACTTTTTTCTTTGAAAAATTGTTTGACTTATTTTCCAGAGACATTAATATACGCCCCGCAACGTAGCGCGGAGAAATGGCCGAGTGGCTGAAGGCGCACCCCTGCTAAGGGTGTATAGGGGAAACTCTAT
>CAZGHW010000085.1:0-9318 GCA_964525695.1 uncultured Rheinheimera sp.
AGGTGGTTGTGCTATTGTAGTTTTACAGAGCCTGCTTTGCTGTAAAAATACCCCAAATATGCAAAAAGCATGGCTTTGCATATTTTTATTCCAGTAGTATAGCCAATCATTTACCTGACAAGAGATGTAAGATGATTGAGATCCTCGTGGGCAGCCAAATGGGCGCAGCAGAGTATGCTGCAGAACAAGTAGCCGAAACACTGGTACAAGCGGGTTATGAAGTCAGGCTGCATCTGACACCCGATATAGAACAACTAACCAGAAATTCTATCTGGTTAGTGATCACCTCGACCTACGGTGCGGGTGATCTGCCCGACAATATCCAACCCTTTGCGGATCAATTAGCACAAGAACAAGGTGATCTTACCACAGTTTCCTATGCCGTGATCACTTTAGGTGATTCCAGCTACGATACTTTTTGTCTGGCGGGTCGTAAAATTGAGCGTTTACTGGCAATCAGACAAGCAAAACCACTTGGGATTCATCTGGATATCGATGTGCAACAAGGTGAATTACCGGAAGATCAGGCGTTAGCCTGGTTACCACAACTGCAAGAAAAAATAATCCGCTAAATTTTAATAACAACTGCGGTCGGATCTGATCAGTAGATCAGATCCGACTTTGCTTCTCGTTGACAAGATCTGCCGATCCACTCTTAGTTAGACAAGCTTGATCTGGACTAAGATCCAAACTTGATCATGATCGCAATGCATGAAACTACTGCGTCGAAACTGTATTTAATTCACAGCTGAGTTCAATGTGCTTGGCGTGCAGTAGCGGTGATTTTCAAGCGAAAAAAAAGCGGGCACCGAAATGCCCGCAAACTACACAAGTCACTGTCCAGAAACTGGATACCTAACGGTCTGACATGTTGACCAGCAATAAAAGCCAACGAAACCAAGTATCTACATTTAATACGACTTCGTCTTAATAAGGCTTTGATAAAAGCATGATAAAGACAGATCATAAGTTATGATCCAGCTATACCTGGTTATACACAGTTTGGTCAGATTATTTTTTACAATGTGAATAACTAGCGTATAACTGAGCTTATAAGCTGGTATTATCCTCTGCATAGATTCAAACCGGATCCTGCTTGTGGATAAAACCCTCAGTTGATCACAGGATCAAGGACAGCAGATCCGGATCAGATCACAGGTTAGATCCTTTGTAAGATCTTGATCCTAATTAGCAAAATTAGCTTATGCACTGCAAAGTGGCTGCTTAGTAGTAAGAATAATAAGAAGATCTCTTTAAAGATCTCTATTTATATTAAGAGATCGACAAGGATCGCGATCGAATTTTAATCGTTCCGTTTCCAGCCAGATCCAGTTACAATACGTGCCCTTTTTTAGCGTTATCCTTGAAGTACCAGAGGCAGATATGTTGTTCCAGCAAAGTTATGATGTGATTGTTGTCGGAGGTGGCCATGCCGGCACCGAAGCTGCTCTAGCTGCAGCACGCATGGGCATGCAAACTTTATTGCTGACGCACAATGTGGAAACATTGGGCCTGATGTCGTGTAATCCAGCAATCGGCGGCATTGGCAAAGGCCATCTGGTCAAGGAAATCGACGCACTTGGTGGCGCCATGGCAAAAGCGACGGATCTGGCCGGGATCCAATTTCGCACGCTGAATAGTTCAAAAGGACCGGCAGTACGCGCTACCAGAGCACAAGCGGATCGGCAGTTATATCGGGCAGCCATTCGATCCATGTTGGAAAATCAACCCAATTTGCAGATCTTTCAGCAAGCCTGTGATGATCTGATCGTTGAACAAGATCAGGTCTGTGGTGTGGTAACTCAGATGGGTCTTAAATTCACTGCCAAATCTGTTGTTTTGACGGTAGGAACTTTCCTGGGTGGCCAAATTCATATTGGTCTTGAAAATTATTCCGGCGGACGTGCAGGCGATCCGCCATCGATCGCGCTGGCACGTCGATTGCGCGATCTACCATTCCGGGTCGGTCGGCTGAAAACAGGCACTCCACCAAGAATTGATGCCCGCAGTGTTGATTTCACAAAAATGCAACCACAGCCTGGTGATACGCCATTGCCGGTGATGTCGTTTATGGGCAAGGTCAGCGATCATCCGCAGCAAATCCCTTGTTACATCACATACACCAATGAAAAAACGCACGATATTATTCGTAGTGGTTTGGATCGTTCACCAATGTATACCGGTGTCATTGAAGGCGTTGGCCCAAGATATTGTCCGTCGATCGAAGATAAGATCAACCGTTTTGCTGATAAAGACAAACATCAGATCTTTATCGAACCTGAAGGCTTGACCACCCATGAACTCTATCCAAATGGCATTTCCACCAGCTTGCCATTTGACGTGCAAATTGCATTGGTGCAATCAATCCCTGGTTTAGAAAATGCCCATATTACCCGGCCTGGCTATGCCATTGAATATGACTTTTTTGATCCACGTGATCTAAAAACATCATTAGAAACCAAATTTATCAAAGGTTTATTCTTTGCTGGTCAGATTAATGGTACAACTGGCTATGAAGAAGCAGGTGCTCAGGGCTTATTGGCTGGTTTAAATGCAGCATTGTTGGTGCAACAAAAAGAAGCCTGGATCCCAAGTCGCGATCAAGCCTACACCGGGGTGCTGGTGGATGATTTAACCACAATGGGCACGAAAGAACCGTACCGGATGTTCACCAGCAGGGCGGAATATCGGCTGATGCTGCGCGAAGACAATGCTGATCTACGTTTAACCAGCAAAGGCCGTGAGCTTGGCTTGGTGGATGACGTACGTTGGGCCGCTTTTAACCACAAATTAGAACAGATTGAACTGGAGCGGCAACGGCTGAAACAGCAATGGGTTCATCTACAACATGTTGCACTAGCCCAGGTTAATCAGTTGCTGAAAACTCCATTAAGCCGGGAAGCCAGTTTAGAAGATCTGATCCGTCGACCTGAGGTCAATTATCAGGATCTGATGCAGATCGAAGGTATTGGTCCCGCCTTGTTGGATCCGGCGGCAGCTGAACAAGTCGAGATCCAGATCAAATACGAAGGTTATATCAATCGGCAACAAGATGAAATTGCTAAACATGAACGTAATGAAAACAGCAAGTTACCTCTTGATTTTGATTACAGTCAGGTGAAAGGTTTATCCAACGAAGTGGTATTGAAGTTAAATCAATCACGGCCAGAAACTGTCGGTCAGGCTTCTCGGATCTCCGGGATCACCCCTGCTGCCATTTCGTTGTTGCTGGTCTATCTGAAAAAACAAGGCTTGTTACGAAAATCGGCCTGAATCTAACACAGGCTGCTGTTCACGCGGCAGCCTGCTGATCATTACATTACGCAGGATCTGCATGCTGGAACAACTGAAACGACTGGTAGCACAAACCAGTCTGCAACTGAGCGAACATCAACTGCAACAACTGGTGCAGTACGTACAATTGCTGGATAAATGGAATGGCGCTTACAATCTGACGTCAGTCCGCGATCCGGCTGAAATGCTGATCAAACACATCATGGATAGCCTGGTGGTGGCGCCTTTTATTCAAGGCCAGCGTATTATCGACGTTGGGACAGGTCCAGGTTTGCCTGGTATTCCACTGGCCATCTGTTTTCCGGACAAAGACTTTACTTTGCTTGATAGTCTTGGCAAACGCATCCGTTTTTTAAATCAGGTGAAATTGCAACTGGGTCTTAAAAATGTCACGCCGTTGCAAAGCCGGGTTGAAGATCATCAACCACAGCCTGGTTACGATGTGGTTCTCAGTCGTGCTTTTGCCTCGTTAAGTGATATGATCGGCTGGTGTGCGCATTTACCGGCTGCTACTGGCCAGTTTCTCGCCATGAAAGGTGCTCAGGCACAGGAAGAAATTGCAGCTTTGCCTGATTTTGTTAAAGTTGTCGCCAGTGAAACTTTGCAGGTACCTGAACTTGCCGGTCAGCGTTATTTAGTGATCGTCCAAAAGGTGCCAGTCCAGACCGAATGATCGAGGAAATGCTGTGGGAAAAATCATCGCAATAGCGAATCAGAAAGGTGGTGTTGGTAAAACCACCACCGCAGTGAATCTGGCAGCCTCAATGGCTGCAACCAAACGTAAAGTGCTGCTGATCGATTTAGATCCGCAAGGCAATGCCACCATGGGCAGCGGCGTCGATAAGTATGAAGTGCCGGCTACCGCTTATGAATTATTGGTTGATGAAAAACCATTACCTGAAGTTGTCGTGACAGAAACTGCTGGTGGTTATCATTTGGTGGCAGCCAATTCTGATGTGACAGCGGCGGAAGTCCGGTTGCTGGACGTATTTGCCCGTGAATTGCGACTGCGCAATGCACTGAAAAATTACCGTGATAATTACGATTTTATTTTTATCGACTGCCCACCGTCACTGAATATGCTGACCGTCAATGCGATGGCTGCAGCGGATTCAGTGTTAGTGCCAATGCAGTGTGAATATTATGCGCTGGAAGGCCTGACAGCCTTGGTCGATACCATCAACAAACTGGTGTCGGTGATCAATGCGGATCTGAAGATCGAAGGTATTTTGCGGACTATGTATGATCCGCGCAATAGATTGGCCAATGATGTTTCTGAGCAATTAAAACGCCATTTTGGTGAAAAAGTGTACCGGGCTGTGATCCCACGTAATGTCCGGCTAGCAGAAGCCCCTAGTTTTGGCACGCCAGTGATGTATTACGATAAAAGCTCGACCGGTGCCAAGGCTTATCTGGCACTGGCTGGTGAAATTTTGCGGCGCGCTGACAAAAAGACAGTGAAGACCCCTGCAGCAGTCTGAGTAAAAAAGGAATGAACGAACAAATGTCGGTAAAAAAACGTGGCTTAGGCCGGGGTCTGGATGCTTTGTTAACCACAGGTCGACCTGCGGCAACAACCACAGAGCCAACCACAGAACAACAGGTAACTGCAGCTGAAAGACATCAGCATGAGTTACAAAAATTACCGATCGAATGGTTAAAACCTGGTAAATATCAACCACGTAAAGATATGTCGCAGGATGCACTGGAAGAACTCGCCAGTTCGATCCGGGCCCAAGGGGTGATCCAGCCGATTGTGGTGCGCCAACTGGCAGAACAATCGTATGAAATTATTGCTGGGGAAAGACGCTGGCGCGCTTCGCAGCTGGCTGCCTTGGCTGAAGTGCCTTGTATCATTAAAAATGTGCCGGATGAAGCGGCCGTGGCGATCGCGCTGATTGAAAATATTCAACGCGAAGATCTGAATGCGATGGAAGAAGCTGTCGCTTTGCAACGTTTGTTAACTGAATTTGAGTTAACCCACCAGCAAGTGGCCGATGCGGTTGGCAAATCACGGGCGACTGTGACCAACCTGATCCGGCTCAATCAGTTGGCGGATGATGTCAAAACCTTGCTGGAACACGGTGATATTGAAATGGGTCACGCCAGAGCTTTATTGACCCTGACAGAGCAACAGCAATCGGATGCCGGTCGCGTGATCGCCGCCAAACAACTGACCGTACGTGAAGCAGAAGCTTTAGTGCGCCGCATTCTGGAACCTGTACCAGCAACAGAACCGAAACAAAAAGATCCGGATGTTGCTGCTTTGGAACAAAGGTTAAGTGAACGTTTTGCCGCGCCGGTGCAAATCAGTTATAGCAAAAAAGGCAAAGGCGAATTGGTGATCGGGTATAGCAATTTGGCTGAATTAGATGGGATTCTGGCAAAACTGGGTGTGGCTGAGGCTGAAAATTAAGCAGTCGGGTTACTGAAATACCGACAAATCGTGCGCCAGCGCCGCTTTTGGTTGCAAAAATAAGGCAGTTAAGTATACTTGCGCGAGTTTTTTGTGCTGTGTTTTCCGTATTCTTTTGGTGGTCGACTGTGTCTTTAACCACAACTAAACAGCGCTTTAAACTGATTTTAAAGACATTCTTCTGGCAATTGGCGTCAGCCCTGCTGTTGAGTGGTCTGGTTTTGGCTTGGTCCGGTAACGGCTTAGCTGCTAAATCTGCCCTGTTGGGTGCGTTATGTGTTGTTTTGCCCCATTGTGTGTTTACGTGGTATGTGTTTCGTTTTCGCGGGACTGATCAGCTGCAACTGATTCTGAAGTCCATTTATCGCGGCGAAACCTTCAAATTTTTATTGATGGCATTGCTGGTAATGGCAGTGCTTAAACACGTTGTAATAGTTGACTGGCTATTCTTTAGCGGACTGGTGTTCGCGTTGATATTACAAGTGTTTTTACCGATTTTGATTAACTACGATAATTGGGACTAACGATGGCATCTGGTGCTGAGCTTACAAGCAAAGAGTATATTACCCACCACTTGACCAACTGGAGTGTCGGCGAAGGTTTTTGGACCTGGCATGTTGATACTTTAGGCTGGTCAATCCTTATGGGACTTGTGTTCCTATTCTCCTTCCGTGCTGTGGCGAAAAAAGCCAACGCCGGTGTACCAACTAAATGGCAATGTGCCGTTGAAATGGTTGTGGAATTTGTCAACGACACTGTGAAAAGTACTTTTCACGGCCAGAGCGCGCTGATTGCGCCTTTAGCACTGACCATTTTCGTCTGGGTTTTCCTGATGAACCTACTGGATTTAGTGCCTGTTGACTTCATTCCTTACACTGCTCAGTTGATTGGCGGTGCTATGGGTTATGATCCACACCACGTCTACATGAAAGTGGTTCCAACCACAGATTTAAATATGACCATCGCGCTGGCGCTGGGGGTGTTTATTCTGATGATTGGTTATTCGATCAAAATCAAAGGCGTAGGCGGTTTTATTAAAGAACTGACCACCCAACCGTTTAATACCCCTTGGTTGTACTGGTTCAACTTCATTCTGGAAGTGGTGGCACTGTTAGCCAAGCCACTGTCACTGGCTCTGCGGTTATTCGGTAACCTCTATGCTGGCGAATTAATCTTCATCCTGATTGCGCTGTTAGGTGTATGGCAGTTACCACTGCACTTCCCTTGGGCAATGTTCCACATTCTGGTTATTACCCTGCAAGCCTTTATTTTTATGGTGCTGACAGTGGTTTACCTGAGCATGGCGCACGAGAAGCATTAATTTCGACTATAAAAATTTCGTTTTAACTTTAACTTTAACTTTAACTTTAGAAACTCGGAGAAAATCATGGAAATGGTATTAGGTTTAAAACTGATCGCAGTCGCTCTGTTAATCGGTTTAGGCGCTTTAGGTACTGCAATCGGTTTCGGTACTTTAGGTGGTAAATTCCTGGAGTCTGCAGCTCGTCAACCAGAACTGGCTCCTTCATTACAAGGTAAAATGTTTATCGTTGCAGGTTTAATCGACGCCATCGCGATGATCGGTGTTGCGATTGGTCTGTACATGCTGTTTGCGATGTAATTTGAAACATCTGACAGAACTTTTACTTTTAGTAATTAAGGAGAAGCGTTCGTGAATATTAACGCCACTCTCATTGGTGAGTTAATCGCGTTTTTGGTATTCGTCATTGCCTGTATGAAATGGGTATGGCCACCAATTATCGGCGCGATTGAAACTCGTCAGCAAAAAATTGCAGATGGCCTGGCCGCGAGTGATCGCGCCGAACAGGACCTGCGTTTAGCGCAAGAGAATGCAAAAAAACAGCTGATTGAAGCCAAAGCACAGGGTTCTGCCCTGATTGACCAGGCGAAAAAACGCGAAGCGCAGATTATTGAAGAAGCTGCGGTAAAAGCACAGGCAGAGCGGGAAAAAATCCTGGCGCAAGCCAAAGCTGAAGTCGAAGCTGAACGCATCCGGGCGAAAGAAGATTTACGTAAGCAAGTGGCTGCTTTAGCAGTAGCTGGCGCCGAGCGTATTCTTCAGCGCGAAATTGATGAAGCTGCCCACAGCGACATCCTGGAAAAACTGGTTGCAGAACTGTAAAGAGGAAGAGCCATGTCTGAACTGACGAATGTAGCTCGTCCTTATGCCAAAGCAGCGTTTGACTTCGCGGTCGAACAAAATGCGCTGGCAGCCTGGGCTGATATGCTGTTTTTCGCCGCTGAAGTGGCGAATAACAGCCTGGTTGCCGAGCGGCTGCAAAGCAATGCTGCGGCAGAAGCGCAGGCAGAGTTTTTTATCCAGGTCTGTGGTGCGCAACTCAATGAACATGGTCAGAACTTTATTAAAGTGATGGCTGAAAACAAACGTTTATTGGCGTTGCCTGCTGTGTTTGAAGCCTTTGTAGTGTTGAAAGCTGAGTACGAAAAAGAAGCCACTGTTGAAGTTGTTTCTGCCACTGTACTGAGCGATGTCCAGCAACAAAAGCTGATCGCAGCCTTGTCACAGCGTTTAGCACGCAATGTTAAGTTGAACTGTAGCGTAGATCCGACAGTTGTCGGCGGTATGTTAATCAAAGCCGGTGATATGGTTATTGATGGCTCAGTTCGCGGTAAGTTAGACCGTTTAGCCACTGCGCTGCAGTCATAATTGGGGATTAGAGCATGCAACTGAATTCCACTGAAATCTCTGAACTGATCAAACAACGTATTGCTCAGTTTGAAGTTGTCAGTGAAGCTCGTAACGAAGGTACTATCGTGTCTGTTACCGATGGTATTATCCGGATCAATGGCCTTGCTGACTGTATGCAAGGTGAGATGATCGAGCTTCCTGGTAACCGTTACGCTATCGCACTGAACTTAGAGCGCAGCTCTGTAGGTGCCGTAGTGATGGGTCCATATGCGGACCTGCGTGAAGGTATCAAAGTAAAAGCTACTGGCCGTATCTTAGAAGTGCCGGTCGGTCCTGGTCTGTTAGGCCGTGTGGTGAACACTCTGGGTGAACCAATTGACGGTAAAGGCCCGGTTGAAGCGGCTGCTTTTGCACCAGTTGAAAAAATCGCACCAGGCGTTATCGAACGTCAGTCTGTTGATCAACCAATGCAAACTGGTTACAAATCAGTAGACTCAATGATCCCAATCGGCCGTGGCCAGCGTGAGCTGATCATCGGCGACCGTCAGACTGGTAAAACAGCGCTGGCGATCGATGCGATCATCAACCAGAAATCTTCTGGCGTGAAATGCGTGTACGTTTGTATCGGTCAGAAAGCTTCGACTATTGCCAACGTGGTTCGTAAACTGGAAGAGCACGGTGCCCTCGCCCACACTATCGTGGTCGTTGCTTCTGCTTCAGAAGCTGCTGCGCTGCAATTCCTGGCACCATACTCTGGCTGTACCATGGGTGAATACTTCCGTGACCGCGGCGAAGATGCCCTGATCGTATACGATGACTTGTCAAAACAAGCCGTTGCTTACCGTCAGATCTCGCTGTTGTTACGTCGTCCACCAGGCCGTGAAGCTTACCCAGGCGACGTGTTCTATTTACACAGCCGTCTGTTAGAGCGTGCATC
>CAZGHW010000086.1:0-8724 GCA_964525695.1 uncultured Rheinheimera sp.
CTCCAGAGCCCAGCGCTGGGGGCGCTGTTACAGGATTATGAAGTCAGCAGCAGTCTGAGTGGCAGTCCGGCAGAGGTCAGTTTCACTGGTTTAAGTTGGCAAGGCGCCCCTTTTCAGTTTAATCGCCGCACCTTGGATGGCGCTGTGCAGTGGCAACTGGGGGAAGGTTCGTTATCTGAAGTCAGTGACGGCGGGGCCAGGATCTTCTCGTTGTTGAGTCTGGATTCGCTGGTGCGCAAACTGCGGCTGGATTTTCGGGATGTGTTTGCTAAAGGTTTTTTCTTTAGCAAAATGACCGGCACTATGACGTTACAACAAGGTGTCTCTCATACCGCGGATACCCAGGTGATTGGCGTAGCCGGGGATATTCAGATGCAAGGCTACGCTGATTTAACCGCGAGGCAACTGGATTACCAAATGAGCTTTTCACCCAAAGTGACCTCCAGCATTCCGGTGATCCTGGCCTGGATGGTGAACCCGGTATCAGGTGTAGCGGCATTGGCGCTGGATGAAGTGTTCCAGTCGGCCGAAGTGATTTCAAAAATTAACTTTACCGTGACCGGAGATTTGGCCAATCCATTGGTGACTGAAGTGAAACGCGATAGTAAAAAAGTGCCACTGCCTGCAGAATTAAGAGCGAAAACACCAGTGCCACCCGGGCAATTACCAGCAGCATCGACCACAGCCCCATTGGCCCCGCCGTCGCAGTTCCGACCCGACCGGCCTATGCCAGAAGCGCTGCCGGTGACAGAGGCACAGCCAGCCGATAAACCTATTGATCCGCAGCAACGAGGCTCAGATGGTGACTGAACAGCATCCCATAGCAGCAGCTTTGCCATGGCGTTTGGTGGCACTACAGTGGACCGGTGCGGCTGAGCCAGCTGAAAATTTATCGCAAATCAGATCTTTACTTGCAAAGTTGCCAGTGACAGCCCAACCGCAGTTGGTGGCGTTACCGGAAGGCGCCTTATGTTTTGCTGGCCCTGAAGGCGCGAATCTGGCGTTGATGGAACCCTTGGGGCTTGGCTTTTGGCAGCAACAACTGGCAGCACTGGCACGAGAGTTTAATATTTACCTGCTGTGTGGCACTTTTCCGACTGCGACAGCTGATCCCAACAGGTTCGCCGCCAGTAGTTTATTGTATGCGCCAACCGGACAATTGCTGACGTCTTATCAGAAGATCCATTTATTTGATGCAGCGATCCAGGACAACACCGGACGTTATCTGGAATCAGCTCAGACCAAAGCAGGGGATAAGGCGGTTACGATCGAGTTACCTGGCCTGAAACTGGGCATGGCCATCTGCTATGATGTGCGTTTTGCCGGTTTATTTCAGTGTTATGCTGCGGCTGGGTGTCAGCTGCTGACACTGCCGTCGGCTTTTACCACAGTGACGGGCGCAGCCCATTGGCATACACTGCTCAGAGCCAGAGCGATTGAATGCCAAAGTTATCTGCTGGCCCCGGCGCAAACCGGCACCCATGCCAATGGCCGCCAGACTTATGGTCATAGTTTAATTATCGATCCCTGGGGACAAGTGCTGGCCGATGCCGGTACCGCCCCAGGCTTTATTTATGCTGATGTCGACCTGGCTGAACTGGCCAGGCTGCGGCAACAGATGCCAATCCGGCAACACAACAGATTTAAAAGTGAGTTTTTATGAGCAATACAGCCATCATCAACAGCGTTGAACAAAATCTGATCCACGCCAGCGACCTCAGCAGTGCCGATTTAACCCAAACGCTGGGCTATTTGTTTTCGCATCAGTTGGATTATGCCGATTTGTATTTCCAGTCCAGCGTGCATGAATCCTGGGTGCTGGAAGATGGGCTGGTGAAAGACGGTTCTTTTAATATTGAACGCGGGGTTGGTGTACGGGCCATCAGCGGCGAAAAAACCGGCTTTGCTTATGCCGACGATATTTCAGCCACCGCACTGAAACAAGCGGCGCAAGCTGCGCGTGGTATCGCAGTGGCGGGACAGCAAGGCCAAGTGCAGGCTTTTGCCAAAACCGGTAACAGCCAGATTTATCTGCCGATTGAGCCGATTCAAAGTCTTGGCAATACCGAAAAAGTCGCGTTATTACATCAGATTGAAGCATTTATCCGCAGTCTGGATGCCAGAGCTGAGCAAGTGATGGTCAGTTTATCCGGCGTGTATGAAGAGGTGCTGGTCGCCGCCAGTGATGGTACTTATGCCGCTGACATCCGGCCTTTGGTGCGGTTAAACTGCTCAGTTCTGCTCAATGACAATGGTCGGCGTGAACGGGGTGGTGCCGGTGGTGGTGCCAGAACCGATTACAGTTATTTCAGTGAGCTGGTCAATGGCGAAGCGCGCTGGATGGGATTTGCCCGCGAAGCAGTGCGCCAGGCGCAAGTGAATCTGATTGCTGTCGATGCACCTGCGGGCATGATGCCAGTGGTATTAGGTGCTGGCTGGCCAGGCGTGTTGTTGCATGAAGCGGTCGGTCATGGCCTGGAAGGAGACTTTAACCGTAAAGGCGCTTCTACCTTCTCTGGCCGGATTGGTGAACAAGTGGCGTCCAGCCAATGCACCATTGTCGATGATGGCACCCTGGCACACCGCCGTGGTTCGTTAAATATCGACGATGAGGGCACTGTTAGTCAGCATAACGTGTTGATCGAAAAAGGTATCCTCAAGGGTTATATTCAGGATAAACACAATGCTATGTTGATGAATGTGGCACCAACCGGCAATGGCCGGCGTGAATCCTTCGCCCATTTACCGATGCCACGAATGACCAATACCTATATGCTAGCTGGCGATTATACGCCGGAAGAAATTATTGCGTCGGTGAAACAAGGCATTTATGCGCCGAATTTTGGTGGCGGTCAGGTGGATATCACCAGCGGCAAGTTTGTGTTTTCCGCCTCAGAAGCCTATTTGATAGAAGATGGGAAAATTACCACGCCCATTAAAGGCGCTACCTTAATTGGCAATGGGCCGGAAGCGATGCAACAGGTGTCGATGGTCGGTAACGACTTAAAACTGGATACCGGTGTTGGTGTCTGTGGTAAACAAGGCCAGAGCGTGCCGGTAGGCGTCGGTCAGCCCACGCTGAAACTGGATGGGATGACGGTGGGCGGTACTGCTTAATTGTTGCGGCGTTGCTGGGGTGGGGCAGGCAGTGCCAGCCCTGGCGCTGCGTAGCTTTTACGCTGCATCGCCGCTGTGCTAAGCGTGCTTTTTGCCAGATCGGCACATTTAACGCATAATAGCCCGCTATGAAAGTCCATTCGCAGCTTGCCTGCGAGCCGGGGTGCGCCCGGTTTAACGAGAACTGACATTTTTTATGCTGCAAAATTTGTTGAATAAACGCCGTCTGGCGGCCTTGCCGACAACAGCCATTCAGGCTGATGCAGTGCAGTTGTTCTGCCATGCCACTGACTATAAACAACAGCTGTTGCAACTGATAGCGCAAGCGAAAAAACGCATTCTGATCACTGCGTTATATTTGCAGGCGGATGAAGCTGGTGAGCAAATTTTGCGGGCCTTGTTTGTTGCTAAACAACAGAACCCGCTGCTGGATGTGCAGATTTATGTCGATTTTCATCGCGCCCGTCGTGGCCTGATCGGTCAAAGTGGCGGTCGCACCAATGCCGATTTTTACCGTGCTGTAGCGGCCGATTATCCGCTGCCGATCGAAATTTATGGCGTGCCGGTGAAAAAACGTGAGTTATTCGGTGTGCTGCATTTAAAAGGTTTTGTGTTTGATGATTCGCTGTTCTACAGCGGTGCTTCGCTCAATAACATCTATCTGGCCGAACAACAGCGCTATCGGGCCGATCGTTATTTGCAAATTGATAATCAGGCCTTGGCCGATGCCTTTGTCGCGGGTCAACAGCTGGTGCTGGGCGATTTCACTGTGGTGCAAAACCTGTTGGCGGCGGAAGCTGATATTGCGCACGCTTATAAAGCGGGTCATCGCAACTGGCTAAAACATGCCCGCAATGGTCGTTATCCATTACCGGATCAGCCGCAAGGCTCAGCCTTAACCGCGTCATTACTGATGGGGCTGGGGCGGCTGAATAATCAACTAAACAAAAGTATCCTCGCGTTGCTCGGGCTGGCCGAACGTGAGGTGCTGATTTACACGCCGTATTTTAATCCACCGCCGGTGCTGGCTAAAGCACTGCGCAAGTGTCTGAAACGCGGCGTGAAAGTCACTATTGTGGTCGGTGATAAAACTGCCAATGACTTTTATATTCCGCCGGGACAGAAATTCAGCCGTATTGGCGGTTTGCCGTACCTGTACGAAACGATTTTGCGCAAGTTTGTGAAAAATAATCAAAAGTTTATTGATGCTGGTTTGCTGGAGCTGCGGTTATGGCGGCATCAGGATAATAGCTTCCATTTGAAGGGCCTGAGTGTGGATGGTCAGCGCCATTTATTCACCGGCCATAACTTAAATCCACGGGCTTTTGCGCTGGATTTTGAAAATGCCGTGCTGGTGCAGGATGAGCTGGGGCAATTACAACCGCAGTTACAGCAAGAGCAACAACATATTTTTGCTAACACTGAACAAATTCAGCATTTTAGTCAGATTGAAATGTTACGGGACTACCCGGAACAGGTGAAAAAATTGCTGGGTAAACTCAAAGGTATTGGCGCTGATTTGGTAGTTAAACGATTGATTTAAACTCTGGCAGGAGTCTCAGATGCAACTGGATATTTATCAGGTCGACGCTTTTAGCAACCGGCAGTTTCGTGGCAATGCGGCGGCGGTGGTGCCTTTAACCAGTTGGCTTGATGATGCGCTGTTGCGAAATATTGCGCAGGAAAATAACCTTTCAGAAACCGCTTTTGTACTTGAGTTGCAGCCCGGGCATTTTTTTATCCGCTGGTTTTCACCGCTGACCGAAATTGATTTTTGTGGTCATGCCACGCTGGCGGCTGCTTTTGTGTTATTTCAACGCCAGCCTGAGTTAACCAGCATCCAATTCAGTACCACAGCGGTTGGCGATTTAACGGTCTGCCAGCAAAATGATTGGTTACAGATGAGTTTTCCACAGCGGCCAGCGCTGGCAGTCGATGAAGTGCCAGCGGCGTTATTGCAGGGCTTGCTGACGAAAGCTGGGCTGCCTGCGCCCATTAAGATATTACGCAGTGCCCAAGCCTGGGTGGTAGTGTTTGCCGCGGCCGCTACAGTGCAGCAGTTGAGCCCGGATTTTGCCCTGTTAAAACAGTTAGGGCCATGGGACGTGGTGGTGACAGCGCCCGGCACTGGTGTTGCCGACGGCCAGTATGATTTTATCAGTCGTTATTTCTGGCCAGCCAATGGCGGTGAAGAAGATCCAGTGACGGGGTCTATCCATGCGGCTTTAACGCCGTATTGGGCGGCTGCGCTTGGTAAATCCGAACTGCTGGCTTGGCAAGCATCATCACGCGGTGGTGAGCTGCGCTGTGCGCTGCAGGATGAGCGGATCCTGGTGTCAGGCCAGGCGGTACTCTATCTGCAAGGTAAACTGCTGCTACAGAGCTGTTAAGCGATGCATCAGGCGGATGAAATACCTCAGCCGAAGCCCTGTCTGACAGGGCGGTGTTTTTTTCTTCAGATGCCGGAATTATTCGCCGGTGGCCACTTTAGTACGTCGGATTAACCGATATACAATCGCCAGGACCGCAAGCACAAAGAGCAGCAATGAGATGAGCAGCAGGGCTTTGCCAAGCATTTGATGATATTGCTGCAAGAACGGCATTTTCATCAATAAGCTGCTCAGCATGCTTAGCACCACCGACCAGCAAAAAGCACTGACCAGACTAATCATCAACACTTTACGCAGTGGTAAACGCGTCATCCCCATCAGCATCGGCGTCAGTACCCGGACAAATGGAATAAAACGGGAAGAAAACATCGCCAGTAAGCCATGTCGTTCCAGTAACCCGGTGGCTCGTTGTAAGCTGTTGTCGGGAACCATTCGCTCGATATGGTGCATAAAGCGGGTGTGTGCCAGCGCATGGCCTTGCCAGTAAGCGACCATGCTGCCAAGACCGGCTGCTAATGGGATGTACAGATACACCACTTCCGGCGCTATCACGCCAGTGGCTAATAAGCCGCCAGCCAATAGCACCAGGCTATCACCTGGCAGTGGTAAAAATACAAAAGCGGACTCCAGGAATAAAATCAGCAATAAACAGCCGATCAATAAATCCACTTTGCCCATTTGAAGGAGTTGGTCAAAATCCTGCTGCCAGATAGCCATAAGCATTTCTTGCATCTACTGCGGTTCCTCTACTGGGCAAGCCTCAAAGCCTGCAAGTGCGCTGGCTGCATGCGGGTTATGCGGCATGCAAGCTTGATGGTTCGCGCACAGATCAAAATATTGCCGAAACAAGCCGATGGCGGTCAATCAGACCAGGCACAGCGCCACAGGTTCCGGTAAGAGGCCGACTTTTTAACGCTTTCAGCGCCAGACGTCAAACAAAGTTTTTCGGTCAGGGCTGCCAGACCTCAGTGGTTTTATCACAGCACAGCCGAACAGGCGATGAATTGCCTGTACTAGCAGCAGTGTGGCGGTGATTTTTGCTTGGGGATGCCATAGGCCGGGCTTGGTGGTCAACCAATAAAAAAAGCCCCGCAGCTGACGCTGGCGGGGCTTTTGCAACTGCTTAAACCTTAGTTTTTAGCAGCAGCAGCTTTCTTTTCTTTTTCTTTCTGGATCACAGCGTCAGATACGTTTGACGGACATGGTGAGTAGTGCGAGAACTCCATAGAGAACTGGCCACGACCTGATGTCATTGTACGCAGGGTAGATATATAACCAAACATCTCAGACAGTGGTACGTCTGCTTTGATCCGAACGCCAGTTACACCAGCTTCCTGACCAGAGATCATGCCGCGACGACGGTTTAAGTCACCGATCACGTCACCAACGTGATCTTCTGGCGTGAACACGTCAACTTTCATGATTGGCTCTAACAGCTGAGCGCCAGCTTTAGGCATAGTTTGACGGAAAGCGCCTTTGGCAGCGATTTCGAACGCGATGGCTGATGAGTCAACTGCGTGGAAACCACCGTCGAATACTTCAACTTCTACGTCTAATACCGGGAAGCCAGCCATAGTACCGGTTGACATCATAGAGGCGAAGCCTTTTTCGATAGCAGGCATAAACTCTTTTGGAACGCTACCACCAACGACAGTAGAAACGAACTTGAAGCCAGAGTTTTGCTCGCCCGGACGAATGCGGTAGTCGATTTTACCGTATTGACCTGAACCACCAGATTGTTTCTTGTGGGTGTAGCTGTCTTCAACTTCACGGGTGATAGTTTCGCGGTAAGCAACCTGCGGTTGGCCTACAACTAACTCAACGCCATAAGTACGCTTCAGGATGTCGACTTTGATATCTAAGTGCAGTTCACCCATACCTTTAAGGATGGTTTCGCCTGAATCCGGATCAGTTTCAACGCGGAAAGTTGGATCTTCAGCCACCATCTTACCGATAGCGATACCCATCTTCTCAACAGAACCTTTATCTTTTGGCGTCACAGAGATAGAGATTACCGGCTCTGGGAATACCATTGGTTCTAAAGTACATGGTGCTTTTGGATCACACAGCGTGTGACCTGTTTGCGTGTTGTTCTTCAGACCTACCAGCGCGATGATGTCACCGGCCTGAGCAGTGGTCAGGTCAGTACGGTCATTGGCGTGCATCTCAACCATCCGGCCGATACGTTCTGATTTACCGGTGAAAGAGTTCAGTACGGTATCGCCTTTGTTCAGTACACCAGAGTAGATACGGATAAAGGTCAGGGCGCCGAAACGGTCGTCCATGATTTTGAATGCCAGCGCGCGGAATGGCTCGTCAGCAGAAACGATAGCGAATTGGCCAGTTTCAGCACCTTCTTCATCAGTCAGTGGCTGTGGGTTTACTTCAGTTGGTGATGGTAAATAATCAACAACACCGTCCAGAACTAACTGCATACCTTTGTTTTTAAAGGCTGAACCACAGAAAGTTGGGAAGAAGGCCAGATCGCGGGTACCTTTACGGATACAAGCTTTGATCTGTTCGATTGAAGGAACTTCACCTTCCATATAAGCCATTAACAGGTCGTCGTCTTGTTCTACGGCAGTTTCAATTAACTGCTCGCGGTACATAGCAACGTCGTCCAGCATATCGGCAGGGATATCTGTGACTGTGTAGTTTTCTGGCAGACCAGAATCATCCCACACGTAAGCTTTTTCTGTCAGCAGGTCAACCACACCAGTGAAAGTATCTTCACGGCCGATTGGCAGCACCATGATCAGTGGCTGAGCGCCTAAGACTTTTTTCACTTGTTCAGTAACACGGATGAAGTCAGCGCCGATCCGGTCTAACTTGTTGACGAAGATCAGACGCGATACTTTCGCATCGTTGGCATAACGCCAGTTCGTTTCTGACTGAGGTTCTACACCGCCTGAACCACAGAATACACCGATACCACCATCCAGAACTTTCAGCGAACGGTAAACTTCAACGGTGAAGTCAACGTGGCCCGGGGTATCAATGACGTTGAAACGGTGACCTTTCCAGTAGCAGCTAACCGCAGCTGACTGAATGGTAATACCACGCTCAGCTTCCTGTTCCATGAAGTCTGTGGTTGATTCACCTTCGTGAACTTCGCCCAGCTTGTGGATTTTACCGGTCAGTTTCAGGATACGCTCGGTAGTCGTGGTTTTGCCGGCATCAACGTGGGCGAAGATACCAATGTTTCTGTATAAGGATA
>CAZGHW010000087.1:0-7695 GCA_964525695.1 uncultured Rheinheimera sp.
TGACTTTTCACTACAATTCCGCGCAATCCTATCAGACTTGCACCGTTATAGTGGTCGGGGTTCACGCCGGATCCGATACTTTTTAGCAGAGGTTTGATCATCCAGCCGAATAAATGCGCAGACATGCTGTTTTTTAACGCATGCTCCAGCCGTTTGATAATAAGTTTTGCCACACCTTCACAAGTTTTCAGTGCGACATTGCCGACAAAGCCATCACAGACAATCACATCCGCTTTGCCTGAAAAGATATCATTGCCTTCGATATAACCGATGTAATTAATATCGGTACATTCAGACAATAATAAAGAAGTGCGTTTGATCTGATCTGAGCCTTTGATTTCTTCTTCGCCCATATTCAGTAACGCAACTTTAGGTTTAGCAATACCTTCGACTTCTTCCGCCATCACAGCGCCCATCACGGCAAACTGAAATAAAGTGTCGGCATCACAATTGACGGTGGCGCCCAAATCCAACATAAAGACCGGGCTGCCGACTGTGGTGGGTAAAGCACTGACCAAAGCCGGTCGTTCGACCCCGCCCAGCATCTTTAACACAAAATGCGCCATCGCAATTAAAGCACCGGTATTGCCAGCACTAACGCATGCTTGTACTTGTTGCTTTTCGACCAAGTCTAATGCCACCCGCATCGAAGAATCGCGTTTAGTGCGCAAAGCCACCGAAGGCCGATCGGTCATCAGAACTTGTTGAGAGGCATGTTTGATACTAAGTTGCGGATGGTCAGCATAACCGGCAATTTGCAGTTGCTGTTGTAGTAACTGACTGTCACCACAGAGAATTAAATCTAAAGAAGGGAATTCGGCAACAGCCTCGATGGCTGCTGGAATAGTAGATAGGGGGCCATGGTCGCCCCCCATCATATCTAACGCTAAAGTAAGCCGTATTGGTTGCAACGAGTGCACCGCGACTTATTTAACTTTACGGCCTTTGTAGAAACCGTCAGCAGTGATGTGGTGACGACGATGCGTTTCACCAGTCGTTGCGTCTACAGACAGCGTTGGCCCAGTCAACGCATCATGAGAACGACGCATATCACGTCTTGCACGAGATTTTTTGTTCTGTTGTACAGCCATTGCTATTCTCCTAAATTACTTTTTCTTCAATTCTTGCAATATTGCAAATGGATTCGGTTTTTCTGGTTCCGGCTCTATATGCCCGAAGCTCGTCTGCAACTTTGTTGGATCGCATTGATCAACATCATGCATCGGGAACAACGGTAAAGCCAGAATTAATTCGTCCTCAACCAATTGCCTCAAGTTGACTTCGCCGTGTTCGTTTTTTTCGATCACGTCGTAGCGTTCCGGAATATCATCGTGAGCCGAATCATCCCCTTTAACCGGGGTATATGCAAAGCTGCTGTCAATCGCCAGTGACATCAAGTCACCGCACCTTTCACAGGTCAGACTGACAGTACAGCGGGCTTGACCTTCAATGAAGACCAATCCTTGTTCGTCGGTTCCGCAATTTATAAGTACAGCAACATCACCCGCTGAATCTGCCAGTAACTCGTTAAAACGAGTCAGGGTATTCATCGGAATAATACCATCGTAACTGAGCCGTTTTTGCGCAGTCCGGGTTGGATCTATAGTGATTGGGATTTTTACCTTTTGCATAAGGCGCGCATCATATAGATCAAGGGCTGTACTGTCAAAGGGTTGATCGGTTTTTTGTTAATTTTTCGCGCGCCAACTGCTGAAAAAATCAGTATAGTGCCGGCTGTTGCCTTTATCCTGACTTTACCGGAGCCTGTTATGTCTGAAAATTTGTGGTTAGCCTCAACCTCTGTGTACCGCAAAGCCTTGCTGGAAAAGCTGACACCGCATTTTAATACTGCTAAACCTGAGGTCGATGAAACGCCACAACCAGGCGAAAGTGCCGAGGCGCTGGTCAGCCGTCTGGCAATTGCCAAAGCCCAAGCTGTGGCAACGAAGTTAACTTCAGGTCTGGTGATCGGATCTGACCAAGTCGCGTTATTCGGTGACGAAATTCTTGGCAAGCCTCATACGGTTGACAATGCCATAGCGCAGTTAACTAAATTCAGTGGTCACAAAGTGACTTTTTTAACGGGTTTAGCAGTGGTTAATGCCGCCACCGGTGAATTGAGCCACTGTGTTGACCCCTTTTATGTCCACTTTCGGCTGCTCACTGCCGAAGATATCCAGTGTTATGTACAGCGCGAACAGCCACTCAACTGCGCTGGCAGTTTCAAAAGTGAAGGTCTTGGTATCACTTTATTTAGTAAACTGGAAGGCGATGATCCCAATAGTCTGATTGGCTTGCCCCTCATCCGCTTACACCAATTACTCAAAGCGCAGGGCCGGGATCTATTGCAACAGCCCTAACATAACTCAGGCCTGGCAGTTACCACTGCCGGCCTTACTCATGCTCACTATTAACAATGCGCCGGTAATTCTGGTAGCGAATCAATCACAGCTTTAGGGGCAAAAGGGGCAAAATCAGCCGGGCCATGCACACCATGGGTGATCCCCACACGCGGCATCGCAATAGCCTGTGCCATCGCCAAGTCATGCACTGTATCGCCAACCATCAGGGCTTGTGCCGGTTGCAATTTCAGATAAGCCAGAATTTGCTGCAACATTTGTGGATGAGGTTTGGATTGGGCTTCATCGGCACAACAACTGGCAGTAAAAAAATGCGCGGTGTCGGTTTCATCCCACATCCGCTGTAAACCGCGGCGCATTTTACCAGTGGCAACCGCTAACAGATAACCTTGCTGCTGCAACTGGCTGAACAGTTCCTTTGCCCCGGCAAACAGAGGCGTTGGCGTTTGATCATGATGCTGATAGATATCTTTATAAGCCTCCGCCAGCAATCGCCGTGTTGCGGCGTCCGCTTGCGGGAACAAACGGGCAAAGGCCGGATCCAAACTTAAGCCAATAATTTGTTTGGCTTCGTCATAACTAGGCACCACCAGTTGATTTTGGGCCGCGGCCAACTGTACACAATTGACAATCTTGCCAACTGAATCCATCACTGTGCCGTCCCAATCAAAAATCACTACTTTTACTGCTGACATGATTACTTCAATCTCTTTGCTGACGGTTCAGGCTGTCGGGTCACCGCGAGGTGACGACAGCCAGCTATCACTTTTTCACCAAACGGGTCAGAATTTTTTCCAGCTCGCTATCCAGCGGCGCTTCCCACTTCATCACCAAACCAGTATTCGGATGGGTAAATGCCAGCGTCTTGGCATGCAGATAGAGACGTTTCAGCCCCAGACTATTCATCTGTTCAGTAAATTCATTGACACCGTATTTATCATCACAGGCTATTGGATGCCCCATACAGGCAGTATGTACCCGAATTTGATGGGTGCGGCCTGTCACCGGAAAAGCTTCTACTAAAGTGCCTTCAGCGTAACGCTGTAAAATCTTAAAGCGGGTTTCTGAAGGTTTGCCTTCTTTTTCATCCACCCGCACCACCCGTTCGCCGGATTGCAGGGTATTTTTCTTCAAGGGTGCTGTGACTTTTTTATCGCGGGCATCCCACTGCCCTGCCACCAGCGCCCAATATTTTTTCTCGACGGTTTTTAATCGCAGTTGTTCATGCAAATTGGTCAGCACTGAGCGTTTTTTGGCAATCAGCAAACAGCCAGAAGTATCGCGGTCCAAGCGGTGCACTAATTCTAAAAATTTCGCGGTCGGCCGCAGCGCCCGCAGCGCTTCAATGACGCCAAATTGCAAGCCGCTGCCACCGTGCACTGCCATGCCGGTTGGTTTGTTCAACACGATTAAATCGTTGTCTTCAAATAAAATATGACTTTCCAGGTTTTTAACCAGCGACAGTTTGGTCGACACCTGATCTTTCTCGGCTGCCACCACCAGCGGCGGTACCCGCACCTGGTCACCGGACTGTAATTTGTACTCAGGTTTGGTACGGCCTTTATTCACCCGCACTTCGCCTTTTCGGATCACGCGATAAATCACACTTTTGGGCACACCTTTGAGTCGCGTCAGCAAAAAGTTGTCCAGCCGCTGGCCGGCATATTCTTCATCCACATCAATAAATTGGATTGGCGTTTTGATTTCATCTGTCATGGATATTTGCTGCTCTGCCGCTGGTAGAATTCACTACATTTAAGTTGCTATTAATGTCTGATTGGTGGGATAATCAGCCCGCTAATTGTGCCAGTGGTCAAGCCACATCAGGCCATTAGGGCGCTCAACAAGACGTAAGAGAAGCTGTGAGGCACCGTTCGGGAAACGGATCATACCTAATTCGTGGTGAAAACCAACGACTTTATCTATCCTGAACGAGAATAAACGCCAGATGCTTGAGGTAATGCTGCGTAATCTGTTACCAACACCAGCACAACACCGCTTCCTGTCTGTGAGCAAAAAAATTAAAAAAAGACGGCTATAACGCAGCGCTCGTCAGCGATGTGATTCAGAGCAAATTTGTAACACGGCTGGGGTTCCAATCCGGCCGGATTAGCAAGATTGATAATAACAATTGATAATTAATTGATTATTCAAGCATTCCAGTCGGGAGACTGCATCAAAAACATGTTTGACAACATCTGACACGCAAACGAAATGCGCGCTGTTGTTGTGGCTGAACGAACGAGTCAGACACAATGAAAAGAATGCTCATTAATGCAACGCAGGAAGAAGAAATCCGTGTTGCCCTGGTCGATGGCCAGAAATTGTACGACCTGGATATTGAAAGCCCAGGCCATGAACAAAAAAAGGCCAACATTTATAAAGGCCGGATTACCCGCGTAGAACCAAGCTTAGAAGCAGCTTTTGTCGACTATGGCGCCGAGCGTCATGGTTTCCTGCCATTAAAAGAAATTTCCCGCGAATATTTCCCGCAAGGCTATTCCTTCGATGGTCGGCCAAATATCAAAGAAGTGGTCCGTGAAGGCCAGGAAGTTATTATCCAGATTGATAAAGAAGAACGTGGCCAAAAAGGCGCTGCGCTGACCACTTTTATCAGTCTGGCCGGTTCTTATCTGGTGCTGATGCCAAACAACCCAAGAGCCGGTGGTATTTCTCGCCGCATCGAAGGCGATGAACGGCAGGAATTAAAAGACTCGTTAGGTCAGTTAGAAATGCCGGATGGCATGGGTCTGATTGTCCGCACTGCGGGTGTTGGTAAATCTTACGAAGAGTTAGATTACGACTTAAAAGCGCTGATGAAACACTGGTCAGCCATCACCACTGAAGCACAAAACCGCCCTGCGCCATTTTTGATCCATCAGGAAAGCAACGTGGTTTTCCGGGCGATCCGCGATTACCTGCGCCGTGATGTCGGTGAAATCCTGATCGACAACAGCCGCATTTTCGAAGAAGCCAAACTCTACATCCAGCAATTCCGGCCTGATTTTGCCCATCGGGTAAAAATGTATCAGGGCGAAGTGCCACTGTTTATGCATTTCCAGATTGAAACGCAGATTGAAACGGCCTTCCGTCGTGAAGTTCGGTTACCTTCTGGCGGCTCGATCGTGATTGACTCCACCGAAGCGTTAACGGCGATTGATATCAACTCGTCCAAAGCAACCAAAGGTGGCGATATTGAAGAAACTGCTTTTAACACCAACTTAGAAGCCGCCGATGAAATTGCCCGTCAATTACGCCTGCGTGACTTAGGTGGTTTGATTGTCATCGACTTTATCGACATGACACCTGTGCGTCACCAGCGTGAAGTGGAAAACCGGTTAAAAGAAGCGGTGAAACAAGACCGCGCCCGCGTCCAGATTGGCCGGATTTCGCGTTTTGGTTTGTTGGAAATGTCACGTCAGCGGCTGCGCCCATCCCTTGGCGAGTCTGCCACGCATGTCTGTCCACGTTGTCATGGCCGCGGCACTATCCGCAGCACTGAATCTTCGGCCTTGTCGATTTTACGTTTAATCGAAGAAGAAGCGATTAAAGACAACACCAGCCAAATTCATGCCCAGGTGCCGGTCTCAGTGGCCACTTACCTGATGAATGAAAAACGTGAATCAATCCGCCGCATCGAAAGCCGCTTGGGTGTACGCATCTATATCATTCCGAATGAACATATGGAAACGCCACACTATGAAGTGACGCGTATTCGTATCGATGAAGAGATTGAAGAATCCAGCTACAACATGGTCAAAGCGCCAGCGCTGCAAAATACCTTGTACCAGCCGGTGTCTGATGCAGTGAAAGAAAAACCTGCTATCGCAGCTATTTCGTTACAAGAAGCGCCAGTGCCAGCTGCCAGCGCAGCGGTAGCGAAACCTGTTGCTAAAACTGCTGCGGTGACTGAAGTCGCCGACGCCGGTTTGATTAGCAAAATTACGGGTTTCTTCAAAGCCTTGTTTGGTGGTGCACCTGCCACTGTTGAAGTGGAAAAAACCGAGCAGCCGCAACGTCGCGTCAATAACCGTGACAACAAAAACCGTCGTAATGGCCGTAACAACCCAAATCGCCGGCCGGAAGGTCAGGAAGAACGTGGTCAACAGCGCGATGAGCGAGTCCGTGAGGACAAAGCACGCGACGACAAACCTCGTGATGAGCAAAAAGGCAATCGGCAAGATCGCCCGAACCGTGGCGAACGGCCTGCACGTGCAGAGCGCAACGACAAAACTGAGCGTCCGGAACGGACTGAACGTCCTGACCGGGCAGAGCGTGGTGAGAAAGCTGATCGGCATGAAGCCAAAAAACCACAGGCTGAGAAATTAGCAAAAGTGGCCGTGGCTGATGCGGACGAAGAGTTAGTCAGTTCCAGTAAAGTGACTGAACGTCGGCAACGTCGCAATATGCGCAAATCAGTCCGGTTAGAAAAAGCCGTCAGTGCTGAACTTCCGATCGTCGCAGTCGAAGCTGTTGTGGCAGAACCTGTAGTTGAAGCTGTTGCGGCAGAAGCAGTTGCTGTAGTTGCGGCCCCTGCAACTGAGGTCAGCAGCAATGAACTCCCAGTCACTGCTGCTGTTGCTGCTGAAGTTGACGCCGAAGAAGTCGCGGACACTGAACAAAACGCTGAAAATCGCAGCCGTTCACGTCGCTCGCCACGGCATTTAAGAGCTGCTGGTCAAAAACGGAAAAAAGAGCAACAAGCTGGTGAAGCCGATGAATCGGTGACGGCTCGTTACCCTGCGGATGAAACAACAGCTGCAACTGTGAGTGCAGAGCAACAATTGGCCTTGCCAATGGAAGCTGGCGCTGACATGACTGCCAGCACTGCACCTGAAGTTACTCCAGCGCAGGCGGCGACTGAGACTCTGAGCCCGGAGACTGATAGCCAGCAGCATCTGAGCCAGCAGCCACAGACCGCAGTTGTGGTAAATCCTGCAGAAGCAGTGACCGAAGTTGCCGCAGCCAAACCACGGCAACGTCAACGTCAACGCCAACAACCGACTGATGCTGTCGTAGTTGCGGCTGAGCTTGAATCTGCAGAAGTTGCTGCTGCAGCACCGGTAACGGCTGAACCTGCACCAACAGAAGTTGCAGTTGTTGCTGTAGCTGAACCTGTGGTGGAGGCTGTGAAGGAAACCGCAGTAGTTGTTGCTGAAACCGTGCCAGCCATCCAGGTGCCAACTGAAGTCGTACTGACGGCTGAGCCTGTCGCTGCCGTAGTCGCAGCAGCAGCGCCGATTGAAGTCGTTACTGAAGTCGTGCTGACGGCTGAGCCTGCAGCTCCAGCTCCAGCTCCAGCTCCAGCTCCAGCTCCAGCTCCAGCTCCAGCTCC
>CAZGHW010000088.1:0-5268 GCA_964525695.1 uncultured Rheinheimera sp.
AGCGGCGGACTGTTAATCCGTAGGTCGTTGGTTCGAGTCCAACCTGGGGAGCCACCTCAAAGTATTTAGCGCCAACTCTGGCGTTTATTCAAAATAATCTCCTTTATCCACTGTTATTAGATCTTTATTTCTTTTAGCGCAATTTTTTGTTTTAATTGACTTTTAAAGCACTAGTCCTGGTTTTTCAGGATGACGTCTATAGTTGATTCAACCGATGCTCAGATCGAGTTGTCCTGCAACATGGAAAAACTGTCGTTATGAAAATATTACGCACCTTATTTATTATTCAGTTGCTTTGCTATTTCCTACTCACTGCACTGGGGCTGAAAGCATTACTGCTTAACCAGCAACAACAAATCAATCACATCTATCAGTTGCAGCAAAATGCCATCGCCCATCAATTGAAAAATTTCGTTGGGAAAGATTATAAAACTTTGGTGCAACAGATCAGAGCCAGCACTAATCCGCAGTTGCTGATCCTCAGTCAGCTCGATGGTGTGATCTTACATGAGCATAATGCCGCCACAGCGAAAGTCAGCTGGCTGGATACTTTGTATCAGTTGGCTGGCATCGAACGCCAAGCTGCAGTGATGAAAAATCAGGATCTCAACCTGCAACTGAGTTTTCAACCGAACTTCGATCAGACCGATGCGGTGTTCCAGCAGGCACTGCTGTTGATAGTATTGGCTCCTTTATTACTTTGCCTGCTGCCCGCACTCTGTATGCCGGTCTTGCAAAAAAATCTGTTGAAACGGTTAAATTACAGTATTAGCCAAGCGATCGAACGTTTTATGCGTGATCCGCAAGCAGATCTGCAGTTGCAGGAACTGCCGGCCGAATTTGATAGTGTCGGCCAGGCCATGGCAAAGTTTGCCAGCTTTAGCCAACAGCAATTTCAGCAAATGTCGCAACATGCCCGTCAGGCCACCGAAGATGCCTTTAAAGACGCTGTGACTGGGCTGCCGAATCGCAACCGATTTATGCAGTATTATCAGGAACAGCTGGCGGCAGGCAGTCAGGCTGATTTTGGCATATTTGCCATCAGCCGTTGTACCGAATTACAGCAAATCAACCAAAGTCGTGGTTATCAGGAAGGTGATAAATACATTCAGGCTGTGGCGGCAATCTTGGAGAAAGTGGCGGGTAATTACCGCGATTTCCAGCTATTCCGGCTCAATAGTTCAGACTTTGGTTTGCTGCTCCCCAGAGTGACCAGCAAAGAAGCGGAAAATTTCGCCCACCAGTTGCAAAGCCGGTTTAATGAATATCAGCAACTGACTGAACTAGACTCAGTGGCTTATACCGGCCTGGTCAGTTATGAAACCGGCAAAGCGCTTGGAGAATTACTGGCGGTTGCCGATATGTCGATCAGTCTGGCGCAAACCAAACAAAGTAATAGCTGGCACTTGCAAAAAGAAAGCGCCAGCGGTGATCTGGCGGCTAGTAGTTATGGTAATCAGAACTGGCGACTGGTGATTGAAGATGTCATCAATAACAACAGACTGTCATTACTGATCCAGAGTATCCAGCCATCCAACCGCTCGTCAAAGACCTATAGCGAGATACTGGTCAGGTTCAAGACCCTGGAAAATCAGTTACTACCGACAGCAGCTTTTCTGGCGATGGCCGAGAAACTAGATAAAATCACGGAAATTGATCGGTTAATTGTCGAAACAGCGATTACCGCCATTAAACACCGGAATCTGTTGGATCAGTATTTTGGTATCAACCTATCGCCGCGCAGTGTGCATGATGACCATTTTGTGATCTGGCTGGAACGACGGCTATTAAAAGATGCCACCCTGGCCAGCAAATTGGTGTTTGAAGTCAGTGAGTTTGGCATGCAGCAGAATTTGAAAACCAGTAAGCGTTTTATCGATATGTTGCACCGCTGTGGTAGCAGACTGACGGTGGAAAAATTTGGTACCGGCATTACCTCGTTTAAATTTTTCCGCGACTTAAAGCCAGACTTTATTAAAATGGATGGTAGTTATACCAGGCAGATTGATGATGATAAAAACAATCAGTATTTTATGCGGTTGATGATCGATCTGGCCCACCGTATTGGTGTGGCCGTGCTGGCAGAAAGTGTAGAATCGCAGGAAGAAAAACATACCCTGGAGTCGTTATTTATTGATGGCACTCAAGGTTATTACATTGGCAAACCAGCGCCGTTGTAACACGGGGCGCAGAAAAAATCAGCACTGCAGCACTTTTGTACCGATAAACGCAAAACCTTGTTGTTTATCGGGTTGTTTGCCTGACGCAAAGTCCGCATAATAGCGCACCCAAAAACAGCGTTCTGGCGAGATTGGCCGTGCAAGGCACGAACCAAGCCCTGTTCCGAAACAGATAACCTGGTAATGCATTGATGATGACTGAATTTTTGCTGCTGTTAGTCAGTACCATACTGGTCAATAATTTTGTGCTGGTGAAGTTCCTTGGTTTGTGCCCTTTTATGGGCGTTTCCAACAAACTAGATACCGCCATCGGCATGTGTCTGGCGACCACCTTTGTACTGACGCTGGCATCTTTATGTAGCTATCTGGTCGAGCAATATATTCTGGCACCGCTCGAACTCAGTTACCTGCGCACCCTGAGTTTTATTCTGGTGATCGCGGTGGTGGTGCAATTTACTGAAATGGTGGTGCATAAAACCAGTCCGGCCTTATATCGGCTGTTGGGTATTTTTCTGCCGCTGATCACCACCAACTGTGCCGTTCTGGGTGTTGCGCTATTGAATGTCAATGCCAATCATGGCCTGTTTGGTTCGGTCATTTATGGCTTTGGCGCTGCCGTTGGCTTTTCACTGGTACTGGTATTATTTGCCGCCATGCGTGAGCGGCTGGCCAGTGCCGATGTGCCGGTGGTATTTCGCGGCGCTGCGATTGGCCTGATTACTGCGGGTCTGATGTCTCTGGCCTTTATGGGCTTCACCGGTCTGGTCAAGGTTTAATATGTCGATGTTAGTTGCAATGATAGCCATAGGATGTCTGGCGTTGGTATTTGGCGCTGTGCTGGGTTATGTCGCGTTACGTTTTAAAGTTGAAGCTGATCCGCTGGTTGATCAGATAGACGATATATTGCCGCAAACCCAATGCGGCCAATGTGGTTATCCTGGGTGTCGGCCATATGCCGAAGCCATTGCCAATGGCGATGCCATTAATAAATGCCCACCGGGTGGTGAAGCCGCCATTAAAAAGTTAGCCGATTTGATGGGCGTGGAAGCGACACCGCTGGATGGCGCCGCCGGTCCCACCATCAAAAAAGTTGCTTTTATTCGTGAAGATGAATGCATCGGCTGCACTAAATGTATTCAGGCTTGTCCGGTGGATGCCATCCTCGGTGCCTCGAAACAAATGCATACCGTGCTCAGCGATGAATGTACCGGCTGCGATCTCTGTGTGGAGCCCTGTCCAGTGAACTGTATTGATATGCTGCCAATTGCGACAACCGCCGAGCGGTGGAAATGGGATTTGCAGGCAATTCCGGTCAAAGTGGTGGAGACCAACTAAGTGCAGTCTTTATTTCAGCAAATTAAAGCAGGTCAGTTGTGGGATTTTCACGGTGGTATCCATCCGCCAGCCCGCAAACAACAAACCCAACAAAAACCTATTGGCCGTATGTCGCTGCCGGACAGGCTTTATGTGCCGTTACGCCAGCATATCGGCGTAGCAGGAACTGTGCTGGTACAAGCTGGGGATCGGGTGCTCAAAGGGCAGCCACTAACCCATGCCAGTAATGCGATGGCCGTGCCGGTGCATGCGCCGACCTCAGGTACTGTGCTGGCTATCGAAGCGCATCCATCAGCTCACCCTTCTGCCTTACCTGAGCCTTGTGTAGTGATAGCACCAGATGGGCTTGAGCAATGGCGTGAACGTTTTCCACTGGATCTGGCAAGTGCAGAGCGGCATGAATTGTTAGCACGGATCCAACAAGCCGGTATTGCCGGCATGGGGGGCGCTGGCTTTCCGACCCATATCAAGTCTGCTGCCAGTACTGGGGTCGATTATCTGATTATTAATGCCGTCGAATGTGAGCCTTATATCACAGCAGATGCGGTGTTGATGCAGGAATACGCCACCACTATTGTCAAAGGTATTGATATTTTGTGTCAATTGCTCAATCCGGCTGCGGTGCTGATTGGGATTGAAGATGATAAACCTGATGCGATCAGCGCCATGCAAGCGGCAACCAGTCAGCGCGACAGCTATCTGGTCAGGGTGGTGCCCGCTAAATACCCTTCGGGGGGTGAGAAACAACTGATCCAACTGCTGACCAGTAAAGAAGTGCCTGCAGGCCGTCGGCCACTGGATATTGGCATCGTGATGCAAAACGTCGGCACAGCTTTTGCGATTGCCCAGGCCGTACTGGATGATATTCCGCTGATCGCCAGAATTGTCACCGTGGTTGGCCAAACTTTGTCGCAACCACAAAATATTCACGCCCTGATTGGCACACCGATCGGTACTTTGCTGGATAACTGCGGTTTTGCCCCTGAAATCAATCAACGGGTGATTATGGGGGGGCCGATGATGGGCTTTACCCTGCCCTCACTGCAAGTGCCGCTGGTGAAAACCACCAACTGCATCTTGGCCCCGACTCAGGCTGAATTGCCGGTGGCAGGTCCTGAGTTGGATTGTATCCGCTGTGGCGCCTGTGCCGAAGTTTGTCCTGCTACTTTGCTGCCACAACAGCTGTTGTGGTATAGCAAAGCCAAAGATCAGGACAAACTGAAAGAATATAATCTAGCTGATTGCATTGAATGTGGCGCCTGCGCTTATGTCTGCCCGAGTGAAATTCCGCTGGTGCATTATTATCGCGTTGCCAAAGCCGAAATCCGTGAGCAAAGTCGGGAAGAATTAAAAGCAGAACAAGCCAAAGCCCGCTTTGAAGCCCGCAACGAACGGTTGGAGCGGGAAAAACAACAACGCAATGCGCGCAACCAGGCGCTGGCAGCTCAACGTCAACAACAAATGGCTGAGCAACAAAAACAACGCGAAGTGGCAGAAGCACAAGCCAGAATACAAGCCAGCCATGTTGAAAGCCAGGCTGAAACCCTGAGCCGGGAACAAATTATTGCCGCCCGCGAACAGAAAAAAGCTGAAGCCAGAGCTTATCAACAAGCCAAAGCTGATGCGGAAGCCGCCAACAGCCCAAACAGGCCAGCGATTGCTAACGAAGCTGGCAGCGCAAGCCCTAATCGCAGTGATGCTGTCGCCGCCGCCATTGCCCGTGCCAAAGCGAAAAAAGCGCAGCAAATCAATG
>CAZGHW010000088.1:5368-7191 GCA_964525695.1 uncultured Rheinheimera sp.
TCACTGCAACAACAGCCGGGGCAGCAGATCCAAGAGCTGCCGCTGTCGCCGCCGCCATTGCCCGTGCCAAAGCGAAAAAAGCGCAGCAAATCAATGATGAGCCAGCCACTGTTAACGCCGGTCTTAACGCCGGCTCCGCTGAACCAGCTCAGCCAACGACTGCTGAGCCAACAGCAAACCTTGCAGTCACTGCAACAACAGCCGGGGCAGCAGATCCAAGAGCTGCCGCTGTCGCCGCCGCAATTGCCCGTGCCAAAGCGAAAAAAGCGCAGCAACAAGCCCAGACTGAAACACCGATTGACGGCCAGGCAGAATCGAAGCCAACCGTCCTGTGTTCTGAGACAGAGCCTGCCATGGCTGATCCCCAAGCAGCCTCCACAGCAGTTGCAACTGATGCGAACGCCATGACAGTTGCCGATGCAAAAGCTGCTGCCATCGCCGCCGCCATCGCTCGTGCTAAAGCAAAAAAGGCACAACAGGCCACCGAACCTAAGGACCCCGTATGAGTTTTAGAATTGCCAGCTCTCCGCATCACCACAGCCAGCAACATACTTCAGTCCTGATGCGAACTGTGACACTGGCTTGCATCCCTGGTATTGCCGCCCAATGTTATTTTTTCGGTTACGGTGTCTTACTGCAAATTATCCTCGCCGTGGCCACTGCCTGGATCAGCGAAGCACTAGTCCTCAAACTAAGAGCCAAGCAAGTATTACCACGCTTAAAAGATAACAGCGCCTTGTTAACCGCCGTGTTATTGGCGATCGCTATTCCGTCTTATGCACCTTGGTGGATCATTGTGGGTGGCACGGCCTTCGCGATTATCATTGTGAAACAATTGTATGGCGGCCTTGGGAATAATCTGTTTAATCCAGCGATGGCAGCTTATGTCATGCTCTTGGTCTCATTTCCGCAACAAATGACCAGTTGGTTACCACCGAAGCAACTGCAAGCACAACCACAAAGCATCATCGATCCGGTTTGCGCGGTGTTTACCAACTTCAGTTGCGCTGGCTATAGTTTGACTCAACTGAAAACTGATGCCGACGGCATCACCATGGCGACTCCGCTTGATACCCTAAAAACCGATTTAGCTGCCGGTCGAACTGTGCCGGAAAGTCAGCGCCAACCGATATTTGATAACTTGGCTGGTGTCGGCTGGAGTTGGGTGAATTTGGCTTATTTACTCGGTGGTCTGTGGTTGTTACAGCAAAAAGTGATTCAATGGCGGATCCCAGTGGCCTTACTGGGCGGACTGACCATCTCCAGTAGCCTGGCATGGCTGATTAGCCCGGATTTAAATGCCAGTCCAGTGTTTCATCTATTATCTGGTGGTACTATGCTGGCCGCATTTTTTATCGCCACGGATCCGGTTTCAGCCTCGACGACCACTAAAGGCCGCTTGGTTTATGGTGCACTTATTGGCATGCTGATATTTATTATCCGTCGTTATGGTGGCTTCCCGGATGCAGTTGCATTTGCCGTCATGCTGGCGAATCTGGCCGTGCCACTGATTGACTATTACACCAGACCCAGAACCTATGGCCACAGAGCGCATCCGCATAAAGGAGAACGCTAAGTGATTAAATTTGTAAGTAAAAATGCTTTGTTACTTGGTGGGGCTGCCACAATTTGTGTGTCGCTGGTGGCCGGGATCAACCAACTGACAGCGCCAGAGATTGCACGCCAGGCCGAATTACAAAAGTTGAGTTTATTGCAAGAAGTGTTACCAACAGGTGCTGCCAGTGCAGATTTGCTGAATGACTGCATCGTCTTGACCGAACCTGCCGTGTTCGCGCAGCCTCAGGCAAAAGTGTATCGTTGGC
>CAZGHW010000089.1:0-6972 GCA_964525695.1 uncultured Rheinheimera sp.
GTCTGGCACATTGATGCCGTTTCGGGGTGGAGGAGTCCATCCCATTGACCTACTAATTCCAATCAGAACAGAAAATTAGATGGAATGGTATCAGCCATCAACTGTTGGACTGCCGCTACGCGTCGCACTTCGTGGGGAGTCCAGCCTACGAATTTACAGGTCGGACTCGACCCTGCATCGCCGGGGCAGTCCGACAACAGTGGTGCATCACTTTATCCACAAACCATGTTGGACTGCCGCTATGCGTCGCATTTCATGGTGAGTCCGACCACGCATTTAAGATTGGATGGTATCACTATTCGTAGCAATCCAAATTACGTACACTGGCATAAAACACTGACAGAGTATGACGATGCAATTTAATCAGGTGATGGCGCAGTTTGCGCCAGGACAAAATGACGATTTAGCTTTTGAAGTGCCCTCAGCTTGGGGGCAAGGTCGGGCTGTATTTGGCGGGATGGCGGCAGCGCTGGCATTACAACACTTACTGCAGTTATTGCCAGCAACAACGCAATTGCGATCTTTATCAGTTTCATTTGTTGCGCCATTAAATGCGGGCCCAGCCCAAGTTAAGCGTAAAGTGCTCCGGCAGGGCAGTTCGGTGATCCAGGCGATGGCTGAAATTCAGCAGCAGGGGCAAACGATGTTGGTACTGCTGGCTAGTTTTGGCAGTCCGCGTAGTTCGAACTATCAAATCGCCGGTATCTCTGCACCGGAGTGGAACACACCAGTGGCTACTCTACCAAAACACGGACCAGTACCAGAATTTACGACCCACTTTGACTATGAAATCCAGCAGGGCACACTCCCATTTAGTGGCAGTCAACAGCCGACCTTGGGCGGCCAAATCAGGTTTAGTGATGGTCTGGCATGCAATACCGGTTATGCCGAATTACTGGCGTTGATTGATGCTTGGCCACCCGTCAGCCTGACGTTATTAACAGCACCGGCAATGGCGAGTTCACTAACCTGGACAGTGGAATTTGTTGGGAATTGCCGCCAATTTAGTACGGCTGACTGGTGGCGCTATCTGGCAAATATTGAATATGCGGCCGATGGCTATCATCATATTGAAGCAAAATTATGGGATCCAGCAGGGCAGTTGATCGCGATTAGCCGGCAGACGGTAACAGTTTTTGCCTGAGGTTATCAGCTTCGCATGCTGCATCTATTGGCTGATAGTCGCATAGCTTTACTGCTGAAAAATACTTAAACTCTAGGTTGGATAAATAATATCGCTGTCGGTTTGTTGTGGCAGATCAAAGGGTTTTAGAGGTAACGCGTCATAATGAGCAAAAAAACGACAGAGGCTGTTGTGATGCAAAGTACCGCCACGGCATTGGATTGGAGTGAATTGCTACAATCTGGTCATCGTATCTTCATTGGTTCGAATGCCGCAGTTCCGAACGCTTTGATCGATGATTTAATTCAGAATGCCAATCAACTACATGATATTGAAGTCGTTCATATTCAAACGATATCTGACAACAAGTGGGTCGACGAAAAGTATAAAGACTTGTTTAAAGTCAATAGCTTGTTTATCGGTGGTGACAAGGTCAGGCAAGCAGTAGCAGAAGGGCGTGCCGATTATACGCCTTGTTTTTTATCAGAAATACCCACCTTATTTAGTACTGATATATTGCCACTGGATGCAGCTTTAGTGATGCTAAGTCCGCCGGATGAATATGGTTATTGCTCACTCGGTGTCTCGGTCGATGTCGTCTCTGCCGCCGTTCGCCATGCCAAAAAAGTGATAGCGCAGTTTAATCCACTAATGCCCAGAACCAGTGGCCATGCCTATATCCATAAAAGCAAAATTGATGCTTTTATCGAAGTTTCTCAGCCATTGCCACAAGTCGCGCCGCCTGAATTTGAACAGCGTATTGAACGGATTGGGCAATATGTCTCGATGCTGATTGAAGATGGCGCCACTTTACAAATTGGCATCGGTAAAATTCCAGAAGCAGTACTGAGATATCTGGGCAATCATAAAAATCTGGGTGTACACAGTGAAATGATTTCAGATGGTATTGTCGACTTGATGCGCAAGGGTGTGATTAACAATAGTCTGAAAACCTTTCATCCGGGTAAAACGGTCACCAGTTTTTGTGTCGGCAGTCAGAGTTTATATGATTTTGTCGATCGTAATCCACATATCGAGTTTTACCCTAGCGAGTATGTGAACTCGCCAACGAATATCGCCCGCAACGATAAAATGGTGGTGATCAACAGTGCCATTGAAGTGGATTTAACCGGTCAGGTGGTGTCGGATTCTATCGGCTATCAGTTTTACAGTGGCATCGGCGGTCAGGTCGATTTCAGCCGCGGTGCCTCCATGAGTAAAGGTGGCAAACCTATTATCGCCATGCCATCGACGGCGAAAAATGGCACCGTTTCACGTATCGTGCCGCATATTGCCGAAGGCAGTGGCGTTGTCACCTCCAGAGGTCATGTGCATTATGTGGTGACAGAATATGGCGTGGCAGCTTTACGCGGTAAAAGCATTCGCGAAAGAGCACTGGAATTAATTCGGGTGGCGCATCCGAAGTTTCGCGCCGGATTATTAGCCGAAGTGCGTAAACATTATTGGGTGCCGAATTATCAGGTGCAGACGCCAATGGAAGTGCCAGAACTTGGCACTGTTGGGTTGAAAATTCTCAATATCGGTGGCGAAACCTTCGATTTACGACCATTAAACCCAGCAGACGAACGACGTTTGCAGGAATTTTTTTATTCACATACCAAAGAAACGTTGTTATTACGCTACAACCATCATCCAAAACAAATGTCGCGGGAAAAATCCAGCGTGCTGGTCAGTGTCGATCAGTCAAAAGATTTAGCCCTCTGTATTGTACGCCAGCAAGGCTCGGTACTGGAAATTCAGGCCGTTGGGCGCTATTACCTGATTGAAAGTAACAACAGTTGCGAAGTGGCTTTTGTCACCCGTGAACGCCATCAGGGTAAAGGCATGGCCAAGATCCTGTTGCAAGAAATGATTGCGATAGCCCGACAGCGGAATATCCATGCCATGATGGCCTATGTGCGGGCCGAAAATAAAGCCATGCTGCGGGTGTTTGAAAAAGCTGGCTTTAAGCGGTTACGCTCAGAAGAACCGGATGAAGTGAATTTACAACTGATGTTACAGGCTGGAGCCGATAAATGACAGTCACAGTGTTCAGCCATCCGGCTTGTTTACAGCATAATGTGGGTCAAGATCATCCGGAAGCGCCGGCACGGTTGCACGCCATTGCCGATCAACTGCTAAGTTCAGGGCTGGAATATGTCATTCAGCAAAAAGACGCTACGGCGGCATCCGATGAGCAATTGGCGTTGGCGCATGATCCGGCTTATATCCAGTTGGTACAGCAAAAACAACCGGACATTGGCTTAGCCTGGCTGGATGACGATACCGCCATCATGGCAAAATCAGTCAGGGCCGCTCGTTTTGCAGCTGGTGCCGTGATTAATGCAGTGGATCTGGTGATGTTGGCCAATGACCAGCAAGCCTTTTGTGCGATCCGGCCGCCAGGCCATCATGCTGAATCAGCTCAGGCGATGGGGTTTTGCATTTTCAACAATGTCGCCGTTGGTGCCGCTTATGCGCTGGCACAGTATCATTTGGAGCGAGTGCTGATTGTCGATTTTGATGTGCACCACGGCAATGGCACTGAGCAAATTTTTCGCCATGATCCGCGAGTGTTGTTCTGTTCCTCGTTTGAGCATCCGTTTTACCCTTATACCGATCCGGCCTGTACGGAACGACTGCTGAAAATGCCATTGTCTGGTGCCAGCCATGGCGGGTTATTTCGTCAGTTATTCAACGAACAATGGCGACCAGCCATTGAACAGTTTGCCCCACAATTAATTTTGGTATCGGCCGGTTTTGATGCACATGGTGAAGATGAAATGGCACATCTAAAATGGAATGAATCAGATTATCAATGGGTTGCTGAGCAGCTAAAAGCGCTGGCGAATCAATATTGCCAGGGGCGGATCGTCGCTTGTCTGGAAGGCGGTTATGCCTTAAGTGCTCTTGGCCGCAGTGTGGTGGCTATGCTCAAAGCCTGGGTTTAACCAGCGCCACCGGATAACGCTTCTGCAAAGCCAGGTTATTTATTACAATAGCGTTTTTTATGGTCTTTGGTTCTCGCATGCAACAGCTTCAGGCGCAAGATGCCCGCCTTTATTCTACTTTTCGCTTCGCAGCCACCTTGCAGCGGGTGACGCTGCTATCGTCGCTGGCTGAGTTGCAGGCATATCAGCCGGAAACCACCCCATTGGTGTTGGGCGAGGGCAGCAACAGTATTTTCCTCACTGACTATCAGGGGGAAATTGTTCGCTATCTGGCAGCTGGTGTCACCGAATCTGTGCAGCAAGAGCAACTCTTGTTGCATGTCGAAGCTGGCCATAACTGGCATCAGTTAGTGATGAAGATGGCCGGTGCTGGCTGGTGGGGACTGGAGAATCTGGCGTTGATCCCTGGCTCGGTCGGTGCGGCGCCGGTGCAGAATATCGGCGCTTACGGCGTCGAGTTTGCCGATTGCTGTGTTTATGTCGATTTTTATCACTGGCAACAGCGTGCTGTGATCCGCCTTAGTCGTGCCGACTGTCAATTTGGATATCGCAACAGTATTTTTAAACAACAGCTGGCCGGCCAAGGTTTGATTGTGGCCGTCGGCTTACAGTTAACACGTCATGGTCGTGCCGTGACCCGCTATCAGGGATTGGAGCAGTTAACTGCAGACTGCAGCCCACTGGATGTCACAAGTGCCGTTATTGCCATACGGCAGTCAAAATTACCGGATCCGGCCCAATTGGCCAATTGTGGTAGTTTCTTTAAAAATCCACTGCTCAGTGCCAGTCAGTTTCAGCTATTAAAGGCAAGCTATCCGGCACTACCCAATTATCCACAACCGGATGGCAGCTATAAAGTGGCTGCGGCCTGGCTGATTGAACAAAGTGGCTTTAAAGGCTATCGGCTGGGTGGCGTCGGTTGTTATGAGCGACAGCCGCTGGTGCTGGTGAATTATGGGCAGGGCACAGCGGCAGAGTTATTGGCGTTGGTGAATGCCATCCAGCATAAGGTCCGACAACAGTTTGGAGTCGAACTGGAACCTGAAGTCAGGATGATGCAGGCAGATGAGTAAAGTACTACCGCAAAGTCTGGCGCTGCAGCGACAGTTGATTCAGCAACTGGCGTCTGGGGCGTTGTGCTCAGGAGAAATGCTGGCACATCAAGCAGGGATCAGCCGTGCAGCGATAGCCCGTCATATCCTGGCCTTACAACAACTCGGTCTTGATATCTATGCCATCAAAGGTAAAGGATATCGGTTGGCTGCGCCATTACAACTGCTGGATATCAACAGGATCAAACAGTTACAACAGCCTGGCTTAGCAGATATTCTGCTGCAGCATGTGACAGATTCCACCAATACCCAACTATTAAGACGGCTGCAGGAAGGGGTATCTTTGCAAAAAGGTGCGGTCATCGTTGCAGAAGCTCAGACTGCCGGACGTGGCCGGCGTGGCAACAACTGGTTTTCTCCTTTTGGTAGCAATCTGTATTTTTCATTGTACTGGCAGTTGGAGCAGGGTATTCAGGCCGCAATGGGCCTGAGTCTGGTGATTGCAATCGCCGTTGCGGAAGTATTAGAGCAACAATTTCAATTACCGGTCAAACTAAAGTGGCCGAATGATATTTATTTGGCTGACAAAAAGTTGGCTGGCATCCTGGTGGAGCTCGCTGGGCAGAGCCACAGTCATTGTGATGTAGTGATTGGTTTGGGCTTGAATGTACAGATGCCGGTTGTGGCGGAACAGCACATCAGCCAGAGCTGGACTGATTTACAACAGCATGTCAGCAGCAAGGTCGACCGTAATAAGTTGATTGCCAGTTTGCAGTCAGCGCTATGCCAGCATTTACAACAATTTGAACAGCATGGTTTCCGGCCCTTTGTCGGCGCTTTTAATCAGCGTGATCAGTTTGCAGCTCAATTGGTTACTCTGAGCAGCGGTAGCCAACAAATGAAAGGTATTTGCCTCGGAGTGGATGCGCAAGGCGGGATTGTGTTGCAACAAGCCGAGCAGACACAAAGTTTTTATGGTGGCGAGCTGAGTTTACGAGGACAGGCATAATGGCGGTATTACTACTGGATATCGGCAACAGTCGTTGCAAAGCCGTGCTGTATCAGCAAGGAGAATTCAGCCTGCTGGCTTCGCATCAGGCGGCAGATTTAGCTGACTTTGCCATTGAAGCTGTGTTTTGCTCGTCGGTTGCCAACACTGAACGTTATCAGGAAATCCAGCAACAAACCGGACTGGCACAGTTGAATTGGACCGAAATACGCAGTGAGGCCAGCCGGCACGGCCTGACCAGTAGTTATCAGCAACCGCAATTACTCGGGGTTGACCGTTGGCTGGCCATGCTTGGCGCCAGAACTTTATGGCCAGCACAGGATTTGCTGGTGATCGATGCAGGTACCGCCATTACGGTAGATTGGGTCGATGCCTCGGGGCAACATTTGGGCGGCTGGATTTTACCGGGATTACGGCTGTTGGAAAAATCTGTCACCACCAACACGGCGCGGGTGTTTTCCCAAGATGGTTTGCTCAGTGGTTTGCAACCCGGCACTTCAACCGGGGCTTGCCTGCTCAATGGATGTTTAGCCGCTGCGACTGGGGCGTTACAGGCCGCCTTGCAACTAAGACCTGTTTCGACAGTGATTTGTACCGGTGGCGACGCGGCCACTTTATTACCTTATCTGCAATCTGAATTGGTTATCCAACTGGATCCGCTATTAATTTTCCGTGGTTTAGCACTTTATTTGCCAAAAACAGCAAAATTGGCGAAGGATTAAGCATTCAGTGCGAAAATGTCAGTTTTTTTCTGTTTTACTGTTGCGCCACCTAAATCATTCCACTAGAATTCGCACCCACTGACGTAGCCGCTTTAGCTCAGTTGGTAGAGCAACT
>CAZGHW010000090.1:0-6497 GCA_964525695.1 uncultured Rheinheimera sp.
GTCGGACTCGACCGGCTTGCCGGGCAGTCCGACAGGTGCGGTGGATAAAGGTTGCAGTGATAGTGTTGGACTGCCACGGCGCTGCCGGGTCGAGTCCAACCTACTAATATATGTTAAATCAGTAGGTTGGACATCAAAACCTTGGAAGCAATTACAATAAAATCTCACTGACCGCCGGGTGACCCAGGAAATCCTGTGGACTGGCAGTGGGTCCATAAGCGCCGGATTGGAACACCGCCACCCAATCACCTACCCCAGCCACCGGTAATTCCATCCGATCAGCCACTATATCCAGCGGCGTACACAGCGGCCCGACCACGGTCACTTGCTCGGTTTGTGCTTGTCCCATCCGGTTGGCGATCGCCACCGGATAGTTTTTCCGGATCACCTGACCAAAATTGCCAGAATTTGATAGGTGGTGATGTAAACCACCATTACAGACCAGATAAGTGGTGCCACGTGACACTTTTTTATCCAGCACCTGACAGACATACAAACCAGCTTCGGCCACTAAAAACCGGCCTAACTCCATTACCAGTTCAATACCGGCAAAATCAGCCTGATATTGCTCAGTCAATTGCTGTAAACAGGCACCAATAGGGGCTAACTCCAGTCGTTTTTCACCGGCAAAATATGGAATACCCAAACCGCCGCCTAAATTAATCACTTCAGGCCGGTAGGGACAAGCCGCGGTCAGTTTTGCAGCCAGCGCAAACGTCAGTTGATGAGCTTCCATCAAGGCTTCCGGCTTGAGATTTTGCGAACCGCAGAAAATATGAAAACCGCGCAACTTCACCGCATAAGCAGAAAAATCAGCAAGTAAGTCAAATACTTGTTCTTCATCAATACCAAAAGGTTTGGCACCGCCTGCCATCTTCATACCAGAGGATTTCAGTTCAAAGGCCGGATTCACCCGCAGCGCCACCTGCGGCGTGATGCCTACATTGCGGCCGATCTGGTTAATGCGTTTGAGTTCACCGACTGATTCCACGTGCAAAGTGACACCGAGGGTGATCGCCGATACCAGTTCAGCATCGCTTTTACCCGGACCGGCAAAACTGATGTCTTTGACTGGCATCCCACTTTGCACCGCCAACAGCATTTCTTTTTGTGAAGCCACATCAAACCCATCCACCAAAGGTTTTAAATGTTGCACCACTGGCGGAAAAGGATTGGCTTTGACCGCATAATGCAATTGAATACGCGCTGGCATCGCCTGACGGAAGCGTTCTACCTGGCTTGTGATCAGCCGGCGGTCATAGGCATAAAACACTTTTTTATCCAGCGCAGCACTAATCTGACTCATGCTCAGGCCACCGACCGTCAGCTCAGCACCTTGCAAAGCAAACTGAGTCATTTCATCATGTTGTGGGGTTTTTACTGTCTTGTTTAGCTCCGAACTCACTGGGCAGCTCCTGTAAAATAATCCTGGTACTGGCCCGCCAGTAATTTACGGTCAATTTTGCCATTGGCATTTTTCGGCATAGTGCCCACTTGTAACAACACCTTGGGCACCATAAAACCTGGCAAGGTGCGTTTCAGTTGCAGCAACCAGGCCTGGCTGTCAATCTCTACATCAGCCTGGCAGGCCACCAACACCATAATGGCTTGATCCAAATCCGGATGTGGCAAACCTAAAGCTGCCACATCAACAATGCGCCGATCCAGCGCATACACGGCTTCTTCCACCTCAGTCGGACTGACTCTATTACCAGAGGTTTTAATCATTTCATCGCGCCGACCGATAAAATATAAAAAACCTTCGTCATCGTATTTCACCGTATCACCAGACCAAACCGCCAAAGGCCGATGCTGGACGCCGGCAGGCAGCACTGGATCAAACTTAAAGCGCTCAGCGGTTTTCTCCGGCGAATTCCAGTAGCCAAGACTGACCAGAGGCCCACGGTGTACCAGCTCACCCGGTTCATTCGGTCCACACAATGAACCATCTTCGCGCACCACCATAATTTCCGCATTTGGAATGGCCTTCCCCATCGAACCACGTTTGCGGGCTAAATGTTCAGGCGGTAAGTAGGTAGAACGAAATGCTTCGGTCAGACCGTACATCAAATAAGGCTGCGCATTGGGAAAGATCTGTTCTAATTGGCTCAACAGTGCGTCCGGCATAGCACCACCAGAATTAGTCAGATAACGCACTGACAGGGTGGCGCCTTCAGGCCATTTTGCTTTGGCCAGTTGCGCCCACAGAGGCGGCACCGCCGCTAAGCCTGTCACTTGATGCTGACTGATGGCTTTGACCACATCCTGCACCAGGAAAAAGTCTAACAACACCACGCTGGCGCCGCGTAAAAATGCGGTGGTCAGTTGACTCAGACCGTAATCAAAGCTCAGTGGTAACAACGCCAGTAACACATCATCGGCGGTATTGTGCAGATATTGCGACACACTATAAGCGCCGACAATCATATTGCGGTGCGATAACACCACCCCTTTGGGTTTGCCGGTGCTGCCAGAGGTATACAAAATCGCCGCCATATCGGCATCGGTCAGCGCTACTCGTTGCGCTGGCGCTGCCATCTGAGTCGGCTGGTGAAAGGCTGTAATGTGCAAATGGCCTAATTGTTGTTGATAACCTACTGGTACATCGACGAGTAGTACAGTGCGTAAATCCGGGCACAAGGCTAATTCAGCTTGTAAACTGCTCAAACGGTCCTGACTAGTCACCAGAATACGGACATTACAATCTTGTAATATATGCTGCACCTGGGTCGGTTTCAGCGCCGGATTGACCGGGACAAAAACACCCCCACAAATTGAACTGGCAAATAATGTCGTGACAGTTTCAAATTGTTTTGGTAAATAAACGGCCACACGTTCCTGCCGGCTCAGTCCCTGTTGCTGTAAGGTCGCTGCTGCGGCCTGCACCAAGTTGGCAAGTTGCAGATAGGTGATTGATTCGCTTTTAAATTTCAAAGCAGTACGCGTTGAAAATTGCTGTGCGCCCGACAGCACAATATCATGCAGATTGATAATCATACGACCCTTAAGACAATTCACTTTTAGTCCTTTTGTGTGCAATAATAAAACACTTTAATCAGAAAGCCGACTGTATTTTTTGTTCAGATTTGATTTGTGCCGTGCATAATCATCTCAGGTGATTCAGTTGTTGCAAAAACCGCGCTACTCAAGGAACGATCCATGACACATCAATTACTTACCGATATTCTCAATTCTGTTTTACAAATTGATAAAATTTATCAGACCGACACTGCTTTATTAGGCGCCATCGCAGAATTCGACTCTGTTGCAGTGATCAGTGTGATTACCACGCTGGAAGAGCAGCTTGGCATTAGTGTCGATGATGACGAAATTTCAGCAGAAATTTTTGAAACTTTTGGTTCATTACTGAGCTTTGTGGAACAAAAACAAAGCTAACAGCGATTACTTACGGCGCTGCGATGCCGCAGTAGGCCGCTGGATCACCTGTCTCACAGGGTTTATGGATAATCACTCAGCTTGGCTGAGTCAACCGGAGTCTCGTCATGAAAACACGTAGTATAGTTGCAGCTGGTATCATCGCAGTTCTCAGTACCGGCTGTAGTCAAAAAGACAGCGCCGCGCACTTTGCTGATGCGCAGAAATTTTTACAACAAGAAAACTATGCCTCAGCGGTCATCGAACTAAAATCTGCCGTGCAACAACAGCCTGACAATAAAGACTATCGTCTGGCGCTGGGTAAGGTTTATCTGAAATCAGGTGATTTAGCCGCGGCCAGTAAAGAATTTGAACGCGCTATTGAACTTGGTGTCGAAAAAGACTTGGTGGTCGCGGGTTTATTCCGCAGTTACTTCGGCAATAAAGACTATAAAGCTGTGCTGAGTAAATTTATTGCTGACAGCGCCATTTCGCCAGCCCAACACGATTATCTCGATTTATACCGCGCTTTGGTTGAAGCAGATTCTGATGACCCAGCCAAGGCTGAGGAAATTTTTCAGCGGCTGAGTAAACAACAACGCAATGCCGATGTCGCTACTTTTGCCGAAGCGGCCATCAACACCAACGCCAAAAACTTGCCGGCTGCTATCGCGACTTTGGGTAAAATTACCGATGCCAGTTTGTTGTACCCGGATGCGTTAGTATTTAAAGCGCGTTTACAGCAAAGCAATGCCGAAGATAAAGCCGCCATCGACACTTTCAAAGCTTATTTAACTGTGATGCCACGCGACTTTGCCGCCCAACTGATGATGACGCAAAGTATGGTGACGCTGGAGCAGTATGATGATGCTGAAAAAGAATTGGTATTTTTGTTAAAAACCTTTCCAGAGCAGCCTTTTGCAAACTTTTTAAAGGCCGTGGTGCTGTATGAGCGGAAAGATTTCACTGGCGCGAAAGAACATGCCGAGCGTGCGCTTAACAATGGCATGAAAGACGACCGAACCCGCTTACTGGCCGCGTTAAGTTCATTAAACCTGAACCTGGAAACCCAGGCGTTGGTGCATTTAGATGCGATTAAGCACACCCTGGCCGCCAATCCGGAATTGGAAGCCTTACATGCGTCGTTGTTGCTGAAAAACGGCCGTGCCGATGAAGTAAGTAAAAGTTTATTAGCCAAAGATCCAGCCAGTCTGGATTACCGGGTCATTGCCGCTACCTCATATCAATTGATGAAACAAGGTTCAGCCGGTGCCGCCCGTGACCTGATTAAAAAATACGAAAGCGGCGGTGTTAAGGATGATGCCGCTGTGTCGATGCTGGCAACTGTTAAGCTTGGCGTTGAAGGTTTGGAACAGCAAGGTTTGCAGGAGTTGGAAAATGCGTTAAAAACCGATCCAAATGCGGATAGTACCCGGATTGTGTTGGCGCAAAACTATATTCGTAACCGCGAGTTCGATAAAGCCGATGCACTGGCGGATAAATGGTTGGCAGATCCGAAACAAGCACTGGTGGGTTATAACCTCAAAGCATACATCGACTTATTACAGAATAATCAGGCGGATGCCAGTAAAATGCTGGAATTGGCGCAAAAAAATACGCCAAACAATCCATTTACGCTGATGCTGCAAGCCATGGTGGCAGCCAGGGAAAATAAACTGGAACAATCTGCCGCGCTGCTGAAAAAAGCCATCACTGAAGATCCAAACTATGTTCCAGCTTTGTCACAATATTATGCCATCAGCAAAGCGTTAAAAAATACCGCAGATGCGGTGAAAATCAGCGAAGATGCCGTGGCGAAAAACCCGGATAATCCGGATTTACGTCTGACGATGGCTTCGATTTATTTGTCAGAACAAAAACCACAGGCCACTGTTGAAACACTGACCGGTGCTGGGGTTAAAATGAGTAATAAATCGCCGTTGTACTGGGCATTATTGCTCAATGCCCATGCCCAGCAGAACAATCCACAGCAAGTGTTGGCGGTGAGTCGGGAATGGGTTGCTGCCAATCCGGATTCAGCCGACGCTGAATTATCCTTTGCCAGCGCCCTGGCTGGCACCGGTGATTACAAAAGAGCGATTGAGCTGATTGATAAAAATCTGAAAAAATTACCAAACCATCCGAAACTGCTGCGTAGCAAAGCTTCTTATCTGGCTGAATCCGGTGATTTTAAAGCTGCCTTGGCCACCATAGAACAACTGGGCGAGGAAGAAAATAAAAACCCGGAAGTGATGTACCTTAAAGGCCGACTCTTTGCAGCCGCTGGCCAGCAAACGAAGGCAATTGAACTACTTGAACAAAGTTATCAGCAAGCACCAAATCCGGCCGCATTGTCAGCCTTGGCTGATCTGATTGCAGCTTACCGCTCACCGGCCAAAGCGGCAGAAATGATCCAGGCGCATCTGAAACAACATGGCGAAAACGCATCTTTAAGTGCGCTTTATGCCAATTATGTGCTGGCGGATAAACCTGCTGAATCCATTCAGGTGTATCAGCAAGTACTCAAAGATGACAGTAAAGACTTTGTCGCGTTAAATAACTACGCTTGGTTACTGTCAGAGCAAAACAACTTGGATGAAGCCGTGGTTCAAATTCGCCGCGCGCTGAAACTAGTGCCGAATCATCCGGATGTGTTGGATACCTACGGTAAAATTTTACTGAAGCAGCAAAAATTCCAGCAAGCAGAAGAAACCTTTGCGAAGTCACTGGAAATCAGACCGAAACATGCTGAAGTGCAATTGCACTACGTCGAGTCGCTGATCAAAACCGATCAGAAAAACAAAGCCAAGGCAGTGTTAAGTACCATTGAAACGACCGACCAAACGTTGTTAAAGCGTAAAGCTGAATTGGAAACGGCCATCTAAGTCAGCTCTAATTCTCCCTATCTGAAGCCCGGCGCAATGTCGGGCTTTTTTACATCCAAATCAGTAGCTTAGCTTTCTGCATACTTAGGTCAATGCTTTGCGTGAGTGTCCGTTATTTGAGTTCGATAATATTCGTAGGTTGGACTCGACACGGCAGCGCCGGGGCAGTCCAACACTATCACCGCAACCTTTATCCACCGCACCTGTCGGACTGCCCGGCAAGCCGGTCGAGTCCGA
>CAZGHW010000091.1:0-6289 GCA_964525695.1 uncultured Rheinheimera sp.
TATTGCCTTGCAAACCGCTGACGGTAGCAGTTGGTTGCAACAATTGCCGCCGCTGTCGATGCATGCCGACGAACAAACGCCAGCGCAGCTGAGTCGGCAACCGATCCGTGGCCGGGTGCTACTGGCAGAGGATCAGGCCGATACCCGACAGTTACTGGTCAGAATGCTGCAACATACCGGGCTGGAGGTGGTCGCAGTAGAAAACGGTGAACAATTGGTCGAAACCGCGATGCGCGATGATTTTGAACTGATTTTTTCCGATATTCAGATGCCGAAAATGGACGGTATCACTGCCATTGCTTTACTCAAAGCCGCTGGAGTGGACACGCCTTGTGTGGCGTTAACCGCCAATACCATGGCGCATGAAGTGCAAAAGTATCTGGCCGCAGGGTTTGTTAGTCACTTAGCCAAACCTGTGGATCGCAGCCAATTTGCCGCGGTGCTGCAACAGTTCTTCCCTAATTTACCGGCGAAACCGCAGCTACAATTGCCAGCGGCCGAGTTGGCAGCCATGACCGAGCGCTTTGTCTCCACCATACCGCAGTTGCAACAACAGCTACAACAATTGGTGCAACAACAAGATGTGGCCGCTATCCGCTATCAGGCGCATGCCATTAAAGGCACTGCGGCCTTGTTTGGTTTAACTGAGCTGGCTAATCAGGCCGCAGCTGTGGAACAAGTTGCCTTGCCAGATGAGCAACAAACCGATTGGCTGCAACTGGAGCAGCAATGGCTGCAACTCAGGGCAACCATGCTACAACTGGCGCCGCCTGCAACCTTACCAGCAACAAGCTCGGCCTCTTAGTCAGTTGCCTTGACGCCATAATTGCAACACGGCCGCCACCACTGTGGCGTGATCGGCCGCCAGCACCTGATGTTGATGGGCGAATTGAGCGGGCCATTGTTGCCACTGCCCGCCCATTCTGGCCACCAGATTGGCCCAATTCAGGCGCTGATCACCCGCCAGGTAATTGCGCCAGTGGCCGGCATAACGCCGTATTGCCTGCCCGTCAGGTTTACGCCAACTGACCGGATCTATCGTTACCAGTTCTGCGACTGCAATACCGCTGGCGACCACGGTGGCGGCAGTACAAGCGCCATAACTGTGACCAATCAATAGCGCCGGTCTGGTTTGGGCTTGCAGCCAGCCTGTTAGCTGTCGCTGCTCAAACCACTGGAAATAATGCTGATCCAAAGCGCGATGGCGCTGTAATAAGCGGGTATGCTGATCCATAGCGCCACCGACCCAGGCGACTGGACGCAGTTCACTTCGCGCCGACTGAGGTATTGTCTGTCCTTGTGGCAAAAAAGCAGCGGTCATCGATAGCCTCCGGTTCGAGGTGACTCAGCTCTGACAACAAAGTGCCTGGCTCTTGATTAGGGCAAAGACCAGCCAAATTCGGCCAAAATCGCCAAATGTTGCTCACCGCCATATACCTGCTGCCAGGCTTGGCGTAACTTCTGCCGCACAGGTGCAGGCACACTGCGACGACTGGCGACAATATACACCGGAGCCTGATGTAAAATCAGCGCAATCTGATATTCGGCCGCCAGCACCGGCTCACGGCGACTCCACTCCAGAAACTGGGTTTTGTCTTCAATCATACCAAGCACCCGCCGCTTTTTCAGCATATTGAGCTTTTGTGTCAAAGAGTTGGCATAGAGTAAAAAAGGCTGGATTTGCTGATCCCGCGCCAATTGCGCAAACGGCTCACCATAATAAGCATCCCGCAGCACCCCAATCTGACCCGGCAACAAGCGGATATCGGCCAGTTGCTTCACCTTAGCTACCAGGTCTTTTCTCAGCACCAGCACCGATTCTTCCAAATAATGGGCACCAATAAAATCGGCAAACTGATTGCGTTGTTCGGTATAGGACATCGTCAGCATCAAATCAATCTGCCCTTGTTGTAATAACGCCAGCGAGCGCGGCCAGGGGCTACCAACCACCCGCAAACGACAACCGGCGGCATCGGTCAGCAATAACAATAACCGCCGGTGTAAATCAAACCAACGCGGCAGTTGGGTGGGTTGTCCGGCGACATTGTCCGCACTTTCGTTCAGATGCGCCACCAGCACACAAGGCTGCTCTGCCGCAGGCAACACACCGGTTGCTGCCGCCTGACCGCTGCTAAGCAGTAGGCTGCAACACCAGCCAAGCCAGCAGCAGCGCCAGCTCACAAGCTGCCACCTTCGGGTAACTCAAGCCTGGCTTTTTCCACTAACTCGGCTGCTAATTCTGTTTTCACCGCCACACCTAACTCTTTAAATTCAGAGGCTTGTTTAATTAAATTACCTTTACCGCTATAGAGTTGGGCAAAAGCTTTGTCGTAACTTTCACGGGCTTTTTCCAGTTGTTTGCCCACGCCCTGCATACTGTCGAGAAAAGAGGTCAGCTTGGCATAAAATTTTTCCGCCCGATTCGCCAGCTCGGCGCTGTGTTTATTCTGATCTTCAAAGCGCCACAGTTGCCGCACTATATTCAGACTGGTCAGTAAAGTCGTCGGGGTCGCCACCAGCACATTGCGTTCCAGCGCTTTCTGATACAGTTGTGGATCATGTTTCAGTGCTTCGACATAAGCCGATTCAATAGGCACAAACATAAACACCACCTCCGGCGAATTCAGCCCGGCCAATTGGTAATAATTGCGATCGGCCAACTCGTTAATCCGATCCCGCACTGCCTGGCAATGTTCTGCCAGCGCCAGCTCACGTTCACTGTCCAACTCAGCATTCATCAAGCGGGTGTATGCGGCCAACGAAGTTTTGGCGTCGATCACCAGATGTTTTTGCTGCGGCAGATACACAATCACGTCCGGTCGACGCCGGCCATCTTCGGTTTGAAAACTGACTTCGCGCTGATAATCGACCCCGGCACGCAGACCTGAATTTTCCAACACATTTTCCAACATCAGTTCGCCCCAGTTGCCCTGGGTTTTCTTTTGTCCCTGCAAGGCATTGGTCAGCCGGGCGGCTTGATCGGTAATGGCAAAATTGAGTTTTTGCAGGTTCACCAGCTCGGTTTTCAGCTCTGAGCGTTGTTTCAACTCCTCGGTATGGATGGCTTCAACTTTGTCCCGAAAGCCTTTCATATCGGCTTGCAGCGGTTGCAATAATTGCTGCAGACTCTGCTGGCTCTGGCGGTTAAACTCAGCACCTTTACGTTGCAGAATATCATTGGCCAACAATTCAAACTCTTGTTTCAATTGTAGTTTGTTTTCTTGCAACAGTGTCAGTTGCGCCTGGTACTGCTGCTGCCGTTCTTGCAATAACACCGTCAGCCGGTCATATTTTTCTTTCAGATGTTGATAATGCTGCTGCTGCTGGCGCTGCTCATCCTGCAACTGGTAACACTGTTGCTTTTGTTCTTGCAACTGCGACTGCGCCGCTTCCAGTTGCGCCTGTAACCGGGTGGCCAGCAACTGTAATTCTGTCTGTTGGTTGTCCTGTCCAGCGAGCTTGCGCCACAAAGCTGCCACCCACAACAAAGCCAACCCTGCCAGGCCATAACCTGCCCATAGCATCCATTGCGTCATCAGCCTCTCCCAGCGGTCTGCTGTGACCCGCGCCAGTCTGGATAAAACGGTCGTAACAAATTGAGCATCGTTGAGGTGTTCCTAAAAGCATTGAGAATAAAGCACTGTATTACTATACAGCCGTTTCACCGCACCGCCTACCAGAACCCGCAACTGTTGGCATCAACCGCTTGCCCTTGTAATTACCAGCCACACCCCATATAACTGAAGCTATTCATGCTGCGATCAGCACAAACTTCACCACAGGAAACGTTATGACAACCGAACATTTTGACTATATCGCCATTGGTGGTGGCAGCGGCGGTATCGCCAGTGCCAACCGCGCCGCCAGCCACGGTAAAAAGTGCGCCATCATCGAAGCCAAAGCACTGGGCGGCACTTGCGTCAATGTCGGGTGCGTGCCGAAAAAAGCCATGTGGTTTGCCGGTCAGGTGGCCGAAGCCTTACAACTGGCACCGGATTATGGTTTTAACGTCACAGCCCAGGCTTTGGACTGGTCGACTTTGATTAAAAGTCGGGAGGCTTATATCAGCCGGATCCACGCCTCCTACGATCGGGTGCTGGCAAAAAACAATGTCACAGTGATACAGGGGTTTGCCCGCTTTGTGGATGCTCACACTGTTGAAGTGAACGGCAAGCACTATAGTGCCGATCATCTTTGTATCGCCACCGGCGGCAAACCACAGTGGCCGCAGATCCCTGGGGCTGAACTTGGCATCGATAGCGATGGTTTTTTTGCCCTGACCGAGCAGCCGAAATCAGTGGCTGTGGTGGGTGCTGGTTATATCGCAGTGGAAATTGCCGGTGTATTGAACGCCCTGGGCACAGAGACACATCTGCTGGTGCGGCATGATAAACCGCTGCGCAGTTTTGATCCGGTCCTGTCGGATACGCTGGTGCAACAAATGGCCCGCGATGGCCTGACGCTGCATCCGCACTCTGAGGTACAGGCGGTCGAAAAAACCGCGGCTGGCGCGTTAAAATTAAGTTTAAAAAATGGTACCAGCCTGACGGTAGATTGTCTGATTTGGGCCATTGGCCGCGCCCCGGCGACTGAGCAATTAAATCTGGCCGCAGCGGGTGTGGTGACAGACGAGCAGGGTTTTATCCGCACCGACAAATATCAGAACAGCAATGTCGCAGGTATCTATGCCATTGGCGACAATACCGGCCGGGTGGCGTTAACGCCAGTCGCCGTCGCTGCAGGTCGCCGGCTGGCAGAGCGGCTATTTAATGGTAAAACTGAGTTACATCTGGATTATGAACTGGTGCCAACCGTGGTTTTTTCCCATCCGGCCATCGGCACTATCGGCCTGACCGAACCGGAAGCCCGGCAACGTTATGGCGACGATCTGAAAATCTATAACAGTGAGTTTACCGCCATGTACAGCGCCTTAACCTCACACCGCCAACCGACCCGGATGAAACTGATCTGCGCCGGAGCTGACGAAAAAGTGGTAGGCCTGCACGTGATCGGCCTTGGCGCCGACGAAATGCTGCAAGGCTTTGCCGTCGCCATCAAAATGGGCGCCACCAAAGCCGATTTTGACAACTGCGTGGCGATTCACCCGACATCGGCCGAGGAGTTTGTGACGCTTAGGTAAAGGAGAAAACAGTTAATGTGACCTTTATTCCCGACGTGCCCGTCGACCTATTTGTTTATGAAGTAAAATGAATGAGTTTCGACCAGACCTGACATTTTGAATTGAAAAATTGAGAGTTACCCGTTTTGATATAAGTGTCGGATATTTTGTCAAAACAATGAAAGAGTAACTCTCATGTTTAGAGGGGTCATCATCGCCCCTCTTTCATTCACCACATACTTATCATGCACCACGTTTAATTTGCTGATAAATAGAATCAGACAAGGTGAATTGATTTAATTTCCCACCACCGACTGCCGGAACACCATTTTCATGTTTGCTGGCATCAAACAAAGCTTTAAAATCAATTATCTCGGCAAAGTTTTGTTGGTTAACATTATATTTCCCCCAACCTTGACTATGACCATCAGCATCTCGTAACAAGCTGGTCCCTTGCAGATAAGTGTCTTTAAAACTTTGCGCTAAATTCACTAATTCTGCATTTTCGTTAAGCTTAGTTTCAAGCAATTGTGTTTGCTCATTGGTTAAATCGCCACTTACGGTTAAGCGGCCGTCTTCAGCAACTGAAAATCCCCAAGCTTTATCTGCCAATTCAGGTGCTATCTGAGTAATTTCTTTTTCAACTTGTTCATACGCACTGAACATTTTTTCAGCCGTTTTAGGCAATACCATAGCTTGTAATAGACCCGTTGCTTTAGCAGTTCTATCCGACATTTCTTGAAAGGTTTCGTTCTTTTGAATCATGTCAAGCACAACAGGTCGGTTGTACACCGGATCTTGTGCCAAATTGGCAGTCTGATGGTAAACGTCACTTGCCAAACTCGTCCGAGTGAATTCAGCTTGTTCCTTTTGAGCAGGAATCTTCACTGAGTTTGCAGCTCTGCTACTGGTCTGCGGCACAGTCGCAACTTGAGGATCCACTTTCATCATATTTTCCTTAAATGATTTAAGTCACCAACCTTTGGCACTCACCTTTTCCAGCCGACAATTTCACCTGCAGACTGTGCCCTCTAAACTTATCGGCAGAACAACCATAAATTTTACATTTTTATGTAGATCTGGCTTTACCGTAATTTCAATGTTTTGTTTAGAACGTAAGCGTAACAACAACCACACCTTTCAGCATGATTGTTGTTCCGATCAGTACGG
>CAZGHW010000092.1:0-6250 GCA_964525695.1 uncultured Rheinheimera sp.
AAGCCAAAAGAAATCGCTGAGAAGATGGTTGCTGGCCGGATGACGAAGTTCACTGGCGAAGTATCTTTAACAGGCCAAGCCTTCGTGAAAGATCCTAACATCACCACAGGTGATTTCCTGAAGCAAAACGGTGCTAAAGCTGTCAGCTTCATTCGCTTAGAAGTAGGCGAAGGTATCGAGAAAGCAGAAACTGACTTCGCTGCTGAAGTTGCTGCCCAAATCGCTGCTGCTAAAAAATAATGCGAGCTTTAGCTAATGGCTAAAACCCGCTAAAATAACCGCGACTTTGGTGTATACCAGTCGCGGTTTTTTTATATAAAAAGACTGTCAAACTCCATTAACCAAGTCAGAGCTTTAAGCTTTACAAAGTCTGATGGCGCTGACAGGGCAGTCACCAGCACAGGTGACTGCCAGTTTGTTGCCAAAGCAATTGGCAACAACAGACCAAAACAGTGCATGATGGTATTGCAGCAATGCTCCATCATCCATGCAGGGCGGACTGCACAGGCAGTAGCCACAACGGCTTTGCTACCGACAAGGAAACCGCAACGATGAATACAGATTTAACTTCAATCCGGCCAGATGGGGATCTCATGAGCACAAGTCCAAAACCAACCTACAGAAGAATTCTTTTAAAACTGAGTGGCGAAGCCCTGATGGGGGATGAAGGCTTTGGTATTGATCCAAAAGTGCTGGATCGGATGGCACAGGAAATCAAAGAGTTAGTCGAGCTTGGCGTCCAGGTCGGTATCGTGATCGGTGGTGGTAATATTTTTCGCGGTGAAGGCCTGGCCAAAGCAGGCATGAATCGGGTGGTAGGTGACCATATGGGGATGCTGGCAACCGTGATGAACGGTCTGGCGATGCGGGATGCGCTGCATCGTGCTTTTGTCAATGCCCGTCTGATGAGTGCATTTCCGTTAAACGGCGTCTGTGACAACTACAGTTGGGCTGAAGCCATTAGTCTGTTAAAGTCAGGCCGGGTAGTGATATTTTCTGCCGGTACCGGTAACCCATTTTTCACAACAGATTCAGCAGCTTGCTTACGCGGTATCGAAATTGAAGCCGACTGTGTGTTAAAAGCGACCAAAGTGGATGGCGTGTTTTCGGCCGATCCGGTGAAGGATCCAACGGCCACCCTGTATAGTCAACTGACGTACAATGAAGTGTTGGATAAAGAACTGAAAGTGATGGATTTAGCCGCCTTTACGCTGGCGCGCGATCACAATATGCAAATCCGGGTGTTTAATATGAACAAACCTGGCGCGTTAAAACGTGTCATTATGGGCGAGACTGAAGGCACAGTGATCGACCACGCGGAAAATTTGCAGTAAACTATCTGCCGTCGTGAACAAGCACAGCTGCTGTGCGATACAACACAAAGGAACAACCAGGTGATTAACGATATTCTGAAAGACAGTAAAACCCGGATGGAAAAAAGCGTTGAAGCGCTGAAAAACCAATTATCGAAAATTCGTACCGGTCGAGCCCATCCAAGCCTGCTCGACAGCATTCAGGTGTCATATTACGGTTCGGACACGCCATTGCGGCAAGTTGCTAACGTCTCAGCCGAAGATGCACGGACCCTGATGATCACGGTATTTGACCGTTCAATGATTCAGGCAGTTGAAAAAGCCATTATGCAATCGGATCTGGGCTTAAATCCTATTGGTGCTGGTACTTCGATTCGGGTACCACTGCCAGCGCTGACGGAAGAACGTCGGCGTGATCTGGTGAAAGTAGTTCGTGGCGAAGCTGAAGGTGCACGCGTTGCAGTCCGTAATATTCGTCGTGATGCCAATGCCGATTTTAAAGCTTTATTAAAAGACAAAGAAATCAGTGAAGATGATGAACGTCGCGCCGCGGATGAAATCCAGAAAATCACTGATGTTTGGGTGAAGAAGGTTGACGAAGTTTTAGCAGCAAAAGAAAAGGAACTGATGGAAGTTTAATTCCGTCCGTGGCTTTGTAAACAAAGCGCCGTGCAGCTCACTTCGCGGCGCTTTTTTGTTCGGGTAAATTTTACCGGTGGCTGACACCGTGTTTTTGCAGGCAGGCAGTGATGACAGAAGAGACAAAGGCGTTTGATAACGCTTTGCCACAACATGTCGGAATAATAATGGATGGTAATGGCCGCTGGGCCGAGCGCCAGGGGCGCCCTCGGGTCTGGGGTCATAAAAAGGGTGTGGATGCGGTCAGACGTGCCGTCAGTCTATGCCGTAAACTGGGGATCCCGTCCCTGACATTATTTGCCTTCAGTAGTGAAAACTGGCGCCGGCCGGAAGATGAAGTCAGTAGCCTGATGCAGCTATTTTTATTTGTGCTGGAAAAAGAAGTAAAGGCACTGCATAAAAATCAGGTTCGATTGAAAATTATTGGTGATTTGTCACGCTTCAGTGACAAACTACAAAAAAACATCCGTCAAGCGGAAGCGCTGACCGCAGACAATACCGGCTTGACGCTCAATGTCGCAGCCAATTATGGCGGCCGCTGGGATATTACCAATGCGGCGCAGCAATTAGCCACCGCAGTTGCGGCCGGAACTTTAGCGCCAGCCGACATTACCGAGCAGTTGCTGGCGCAGCATATCCAAATGCATGAACAACCTGAGCTGGATTTACTGATTCGCACGGGCGGCGATATTCGGATCAGTAATTTTTTATTATGGCAGGCGGCCTATGCCGAACTCTGTTTTCTGGATACCTTGTGGCCAGACTTTGATGACCAGGTGTTTGCCGATGCCATTGCCAGTTTCGTCAGCCGCGAGCGGCGTTTTGGTTGTACTGGCGCGCAGATCAGACAACTGGCTGCCGGTTCGACAGAAGGATAATAAGATTGTTTAAACAACGACTGTTTACCGCACTGTTGCTGGCGCCGTTAGCGCTGGCTGCCGTATTTTTCCTGCCGCCAGTCGGCTTTGCATTATTTTTAGGTGCTGCATTTGTCATTGCGGCCTGGGAATGGGCTGGTTTCTGTGGCTGGCAAGGCATCACAGAGCGCAGTAGTTTTGTCATCGGCACCACGGCCTGGTATGGGCTTTGTTATCAGCTCTTGCCAGCGACCTTACATTGGCCGGTGCAAACCAATGCTGCGGCTGAAACCGTCATCTGGACTGGTATCGGCTGGTGGTTGCTGGCGGTGCTGCTGGTGTTGAGTTTTCAGCATAGCCAGAAATTCTGGGCCAAGCTCCGTCTACTGAAAGTCTTGATGGGCTGGCTAACACTGGTGCCGAGCTTCGCGGCGCTGCTGCTGCTGAGAAATGTTAATTACAGCGCATCAGAATATACCGGTGCCTGGCTGATTTGCGCTTTACTTGGCTTGGTTTGGGCGGCCGATATCGGTGGTTATGTGGTGGGTAAGCCGTTTGGTAAACATAAGTTATTGCCACAGGTCAGCCCTGGCAAAACACTGGAAGGCTTGGTTGGTGGTCTGTTATTTGTGCTGTTATTTGTCACCGCGGTGGCAGCAGCTTGCCAGTGGCCAGCTGAGCTGATGTTATGGTATCTGGCGGCAGTGTTACTCAGCTTGTTATCGGTGTTCGGTGATTTGTCTGAGAGCATGTTTAAAAGAGTCGCAGGCTTAAAAGACAGTGGCAGTATTTTTCCGGGCCACGGCGGTATTTTGGACCGCATTGACAGTCTGACGGCGACAGCACCGTTATTTGCGTTATTTGTTGCGCTATTTGGTGGCTTTTAATGATGCGTCAACTGGTGATTCTTGGTTCTACTGGTTCCATTGGTGGTAGTACGCTGGATGTGGTACGGCAACATCCGGACCGATTTGCGGTATTGGCACTGACGGCAGGTCGGCAAATCGATAAGCTGTTGGTGCAGTGTCTGGAATTCAGACCGCGTTTTGCTGCAGTGCTGATTGAAGCCGACGCCAGGCTGTTGCGGCAACAACTGGCGAGTGCTGGTTGTCCGACGCAAGTGCTGTCTGGTGAAACGGCTTTTGCCGAGCTGGCAGCGCATCCGGATGCGAATGTAGTGATGGCAGCTATTGTTGGCGCCGCCGGCTTATTACCGACGCTGGCCGCTGTGAAACAAGGCAAAACCGTACTGCTGGCCAATAAAGAAGCGTTGGTGATGACAGGTGAGTTGTTTATCAATGCCGTGATTGAGCATCAAGCCACCTTGTTGCCTATCGATAGCGAACATAACGCTATTTTTCAGTGTCTCCCTCCTGCGTTGCAACAACACAGCTATCAGGGTGATATCACCAAAGCCGGTATTGCTAAAATTTTGCTGACCGGCAGTGGCGGCCCGTTCCGCCAGACCGAGTTGTCGGTATTTGACCAGATCACCCCGGCGCAGGCGGTGGCGCATCCGAACTGGAACATGGGGCAGAAAATTTCGGTCGACAGTGCCACCATGATGAATAAAGGGCTGGAATTTATTGAAGCCCGCTGGTTGTTCAACTGTCAGCCGGAAGATATTGAAGTGGTGCTCCATCCACAAAGTATCATCCACTCAATGGTGCAATACACCGATGGGTCTGTGCTGGCGCAGTTAGGTCATCCCGATATGCGCACGCCGATCGCCCATGCGATGGCGTTCCCAGAGCGGATTGCCAGTCCGGCTAAGCCACTGGATTTTTTTCAGATTGCCAATTTTACCTTCGAAAAGCCTGATCCAGCCCGTTACCCTTGTCTGCAACTGGCGATTGAAGCCTGTCGTTATGGTCAGGGGGCAACCACTGCGCTTAATGCAGCCAATGAAATTGCGGTCGCCGCATTTTTACAGCACCAAATTCGATTTACTGCGATAGCGCAACTGAACGCCTTGTGCCTGGCCCAGTTTGCCCACAGTAAGGCGGTCTCGCTGGAGGATATTCTGCAGTTGGATCAACAAAGCCGGCAGTTTGCCCGGGATTTATTAAGGACTTTTGCCCTATGACGGCATTGTTGTGGAATTTGTTATCTTTTGTGGTTGCGCTTGGTATTTTGGTCACTGTGCATGAATTTGGTCATTTTTGGGTGGCGCGTAAAAATGGCATTCTGGTGAAAAAATTCTCGATAGGCTTTGGCAAAACGCTCTTTAGCTGGCGCGATCGCCAAGGCACTGAGTTTGTGATTGCCGCCATTCCGCTGGGTGGTTATGTCCGGATGTTGGATGAGCGGGTTGACCCGGTGGTGCCAGAGTTTGCTGATCTGGCGTTTAATAATAAAACCGTGTTACAGCGGATGTCCGTGATAGCCGCCGGCCCGATGGCGAACTTCTTATTTGCCATTCTGGTGTTGATGCTGATGTATCTGCTGGGTGTGCCTTCGTTGCGTCCTGTAGTGGGCGAGGTCGCGCCGCAATCTATTGCTGGCGCGGCTCAATTACCAAGCGGTCAACAAATTATTGCTATCAATGGCGAAGAAGTGCGGGACTGGCAGGCTGTCAGTCTATTGCTGGTCGGGCAAATCGGCCATCAAGAGTTAACGCTGACGCTGGCACCAACTGCCGGTCAGACAGGCACTGATTATCAGTTAGATATTTCAAATTGGCGCTTTGATCCAGACAAGGATTCAATTTTTGCCAGTCTGGGGATCACCCCATTACAACCATCCGCCCTATTGGAAGTCGGTCAGTTGGTGCCGGCAGGTGCTGCCGAAAAAGCCGGTTTACAAGTGGATGATAAACTTCTGGTTGCCGCTGGTGTCGCTTTACACAATTGGCCGCAGTTGGTGAATATTATTCAAAATAATCCGGGCAAACCTGTACCACTGCTGATTTCCCGTAACGGCGTGGAGCAACTGCTGACGGTGACGCCGGATAGCCGGGAAATGCCGGATGGTTTCCATCAAGGTTATCTTGGGTTGGCGCCAAAAATCAAAGCGCTACCGGATGATATGTACGTGGTGCAGCAATATGGCCCGCTGGAGGCTGTTTGGCAGGGCATTATTCGTACCTGGCAATTAGTGAAACTTAGCTTCTCGATGGTGGAAAAATTGCTGTTTGGTGATGTGTCGGTGAAACACTTAAGCGGACCCATTTCGATTGCACAAGGGGCTGGAAACAGCGCCGATTTAGGCCTGATTGCGTTTTTATCTTTCCTCGCGCTGATCAGTGTCAACCTCGGTGTGGTAAATTTACTGCCGCTGCCTATTTTGGATGGCGGCCATTTAATGTATCTTGTGGTGGAACTTCTCACCGGCAAACCGGTCTCTGAGAAAGCGCAGGAGACAGGTTTTAAGATCGGAGCCTTCGTTCTGCTGATGTTAATGGGAATTGCGCTGCTCAACGATATTTCTCGTTTGTAATAA
>CAZGHW010000093.1:0-4699 GCA_964525695.1 uncultured Rheinheimera sp.
CGCCTAGGGCACTACCACCTCAAGGTAGCGTGTATACCAATTTCACCATCTCGGCATTCAAACTTTTACAACACAGAACAGCTGATTAATTACCGACTGGAATATCTTTTGTTGTGTCTTTTTTCTCTGGTACAGCAGGTGCAGATGCTTCTGTCACTGGAGCAGCCAGATTTTCGAATTCAGATTTCTTTTCAATATGTGTGGTGTTGTAATTGCCTAAAACTAAGCTTAAGGCAAAAAACACTGTTGCCAGCACTGTGGTTGAACGGGTCAGAAAGTTACCTGTACCAGAAGAACCAAAAATTGTTGCTGAAGCACCGGCACCAAAAGAGGCACCCATATCTGCACCTTTACCGTGCTGGATTAATACCAGTCCAATCAAAGACAGAGCAACCAGCAGGTACAGAACTAAAAATAACTCGTACATGTTTATTCCTGTGCACTTAAGCAAATGGCAGCAAATTCTGCCGGTTTTAAACTTGCCCCACCGACAAGACCACCATCGATGTCTGGCTGGCTAAACAATGCCTGGCAATTTTCTGCATTGACACTGCCGCCGTAAATAATTCTTATCTGCTGCGCTAAAGCTGCATCGTATTGTGCCAGATGAGCACGAATGAACTGATGCACTTGTTGCGCTTGTTCCGGACTGGCAGTTTCACCGGTACCGATAGCCCAAACAGGCTCATAAGCAACCACAGTCTGGCCTAACAATTCAGGGTGCGCAGCATACACTGCATCTAATTGCTCTGCAATAACCTGAAAGGTTTTTTCTTGCTGTCTTTGCAGTAAAGTTTCACCAAAACAAACAATTGGCGTTAATTTAGCCGATACAGCCCGCAAGGTTTTAGCCCGCACCACCTGATCAGATTCACCATACAGAGCACGTCGCTCTGAGTGGCCAACAATCACATAACTAGCACCGACTTCCAATAGCATATCAGCACTGATTTCACCTGTGAAGGCACCTTTGATCTCATCGCTTAGATTTTGACCACCCAAACAATAACGACTGTGTTTTGGAAAGTTGGCCAGGAATATTACAGGTGGACAGATCAAAATTTCAGTTGTAGACGCGGCTAAAGCTGCAAGTTGCTGGCTGGTCTGGTCAACTAAAGCAGTATTGCCATTCATCTTCCAGTTGGCGGCTACCAATGGTCTGCGTTGTGTCATGCGAGCTCCCTGTGTTAAGCGGGCGAGATATTAACGAACCTCGCCCTATCTCACAAGAGAAAACAGCAAAAATCGCGACTGTAATTAGCTGGCAATCTTGACTGCAGCAGCAATTTTTTCAGCAAAATTTTGTACTTGCTGTTGTTCTCTTCCTTCTACCATAACACGGATCAGCGGCTCGGTACCGGATTTACGGATCAGCACCCGGCCCTGACCGGCTAAATCTTGCTCAACCTTGGCAATCACTTCTTTGACATGTAAGTTTTCCAGTGGTGCTGTGCCTTTCTCAAACTTCACATTTACCAGCACTTGCGGTAACTTGGTCATGCCATGGCTTAATTCAGCCAGCGACAGTTTGCTGTCCAGCATGGCTGCCAGCACCTGCAAAGATGCAATAATACCGTCACCAGTCCCCGCATGTTCCAGGTTCAATACATGCCCTGAATTCTCACCACCCAGCCGCCAGCCTTTTTCATTGAGCAATTCCATCACATAACGGTCACCCACTTTACTGCGCACAAAGGGAATATCCAGCTCTGCTAATGCGAGCTCCAGCCCCATGTTGCTCATCAGGGTACCAACGACGCCGCCTTTTAACTGGCCACGCGCTTTTTCTGCCCGGGCAATCATATAAATGATTTCATCCCCATCAATTTGACGGCCAGTATGATCAACCATCATCACGCGATCGCCATCCCCATCATAGGCGATACCTAAATCAGCACCTTGTTCTACCACAGTGTGTTGCAGCAGATCCGTGTGAGTTGCGCCACATTTTTCATTGATATTCAGACCATTCGGGCTACAGGCAATCGTATGAACTTCAGCGCCAAGCTCTTTAAATACATTTGGCGCAATATGGTAGGTGGCGCCATTGGCACAATCGAGCACAATTTTAAGTCCACTTAAAGACATATGCTTGGGCAGATGACTTTTACAAAACTCAATGTAACGGCCTGAAGCATCATCAATACGTTGCGCTTTGCCTAGTTTCTCGGAAGGTTCGCAAACCATCGGCTGTTCTAATTCAGCTTCAATCGCCAATTCAATCTCATCATCGAGTTTATTCCCGTCGGCGGAGAAAAATTTGATGCCATTATCATAATAAGGATTGTGCGATGCACTGATCACAATACCGGCTTCAGCCCGGAAGGTATGGGTCAGATAAGATACCGCAGGCGTCGGCATAGGTCCTAATAAACGAACATCAATACCAGCGGCAATTAAACCTGCTTCCAACGCAGTTTCCAGCAGATAACCAGAAATGCGGGTGTCTTTGCCAATCAAAACTTTACGTGTGCCACGCTGTGATAAAACCCGCCCAGCAGCCCAGCCTAATTTCATCGCAAATTCAGGGGTAATTGGAAATTCACCAACCCGACCACGCACTCCATCAGTGCCAAAATACTTCCTGCTCATTCAAAGACTCCATACATTGTCGCTTCTGCAACCGCAATTGCATGCGCTGTTTGTTTTACATCATGTGCCCGGATAATCCTTGCACCTTTCATGACCGCTATTGTGGCACAGGCGATACTGCCTGCCAAACGTTCCGAAGCGGCAATATTTAACAATTGCCCTATCATCGATTTTCTCGACATGCCGGCTAATAATGGAAAGCCAGCAGTTTGCAGGCTGTCAAACCCGGCCAGTAATTGATAGTTATGCTGGATGGATTTCGCAAAGCCAAAACCCGGATCTAAAATAATCTGACTGCGAGCAATCCCAGCTGCGATACAAACTTCAGCTCTTTGCAGCAAAAAAGCAAGAACTTCAGCATTGACGTTCTGATATTGCGCCAAACTTTGCATCGAGCCTGGCATGCCAAGCATATGCATCAAACAGACAGGCACGCCAGTCGCTGCGGCAACAGCAACAGCACCATGATCCTGTAAAGCGCGGACATCATTAATAATATCGGCACCAGCGTCGATGGCTTGTTGCATCACTTGAGCTTTGTAGGTGTCAATTGAAATGACGGTATCAAATTCCTGCCGGATCAGCGCAATGATTGGCAGCACCCGATCCAGCTCTTGCTGCAAACTGACTTCAGCCGCACCAGGCCGGGTTGACTCGCCACCAATATCGATAATATCAGCTCCATCCTGCAACATGGTTTCAACCTGACGTAAAGCCGCCTCGCGACCCACAAAACGACCACCATCCGAAAAAGAATCCGGCGTTACATTTAAGATCCCCATCAGTTTGCAGCGCTGTAACGACAATTGTCGCTGCCGGGGTAAGGTTAATAACATCGATACCTCATTTAAAATGCAGTTTCATCACAGCAAGCTTGTCAGCCACAACCGCTATCTTGAAGCTTAGCCTTTAATCATTTGCAACGGGCTGTCGCAGTCTGGCGCAGGCAGAAAAAACCCCGAACAAGTCGGGGTTTTTGCAGTACACGGAACAAAGTGTTAATGGATTGGCGTTTCTGCCGGTTTATCATCCACTTTCAGTTCAGTCGCAGCTGGGCTATCGCCACCAGTCGACTGATCCGGTTTTTTATCTTTTGGTTCCCAATGCTCAGGCGGACGCACTTCACGGCGTGCCATCAAATCATCAATTTGCTTGGCATCAATAGTTTCATACTGCATCAGACAATCTTTCATGGCGTGCAGGATATCCATATTCTCTTCAATCAACTGCTTAGCACGGCTGTAATTGCGATCAATAAAATCGCGAATTTCAGCATCAATCAGTTTCACGGTATCCTCAGACATACTCTTGTTTTTCGTCACAGAGCGACCGAGGAACACCTCACCTTCTTCTTCTGCGTATAACAATGGACCAAGTTTTTCGGAGAAACCCCATTGCGTCACCATCTTACGGGCTAAGTTCGTAGCGCGTTCGATGTCGTTAGAAGCACCGGTACTGACCGATTCAAAGCCATAAATGACTTCCTCTGCAATACGACCACCAAACAACGAGCTGATCATACTTTCCAGATGGCGTTTGGAATGGCTAACACGATCACGCTCTGGCAAGTACATAGTGACACCCAGCGCACGACCACGCGGAATGATGCTGACTTTATAAACCGGATCATGTTCCGGCACCAAACGACCTACAATCGCATGACCCGCTTCGTGATAAGCCGTCATTTCTTTTTCTTTTTCCGTCATGACCATAGAACGACGTTCAGTACCCATCAGAATTTTGTCTTTGGCTTTCTCAAACTCATCCATTGACACCACACGACGGGCATTACGGGCAGCAAATAAGGCTGCTTCATTCACCAGGTTTGCCAGATCAGCACCAGAGAAACCTGGCGTACCGCGGGCAATTAAAGATGCATCTACGCCATCAGCCAGTGGCACTTTACGCATATGCACTTTGAGAATTTGTTCACGACCCCGGACATCTGGTAAACCAACCACCACCTGACGGTCAAACCGACCCGGCCGCAATAAAGCTGGATCCAATACATCAGGTCTGTTGGTGGCAGCAATGACGATAATACCTTCATTGCCGTCGAAACCATCCATTTCAACCAGCATTTGGTTTAAGGTTTGCTCACGTTCAT
>CAZGHW010000094.1:0-3623 GCA_964525695.1 uncultured Rheinheimera sp.
CGAACCGAGGTGGACGGATTTGCAATCCGCTGCATGGCCACTCTGCCAACCCGCCTTACCCTGACATCTATTGATGTCAACTGCACTGTGTTATTTGGAGCGGGCAACGAGACTCGAACTCGTGACCTCGACCTTGGCAAGGTAGCGCTCTACCAACTGAGCTATGCCCGCTTCCTAACTGGCTTACGCCGTAACACGAGACGCATTCTACTGAGTTTAATAATTCCGTCAACCAGTAATTATCACTTTATAAATCGTTTGCTCAAAATTTAACTGAGTTGCTGCTTAAAACGGCAAGCTGTTGATTATTGATTTAAATCTGCCCAGGCCGCGCGCAAATAAGCCAGCATCGACCACAGCGTTAACCAAGTCGCCAGATACAATAAAATCATGCCAAGCTGATAAATCCAATCCACCGGTTGCCAAATTAAGCCAATCAGGGCCAGCATCTGCACTGCGGTCTTCCATTTGCCAATATCAGATACTTTGACTTGAGCACTGCGCCCCACCCCAGCCATCCATTCCCGTAGCCCTGAAATAATAATTTCGCGGCTTATCATTAAAAAAGCCGGGATAGTCACCCACAAGGTTTGCATATCAACCGCAATCAACACCAGTGCAGCCGCCACCATTACTTTGTCGGCCACCGGATCAAGAAAAGCGCCGAAGGGCGTCGACTGTTGCAGTTTACGCGCCAAATAACCATCCAGTGCATCAGTAATTGCGGCCAGCCAAAACACAAAAGCCGCCAGAAATCGGGCATGTTCATGGGTAGAATAGAAACAAAATACAAATACAGGGATCAGAAATATTCTGAACAAAGTTAACAGATTAGGAACGTTCCACATCAACCGGATCTCAATACGTCGTTAATTTTTATTGTGACAGGCCTGATAAATTAATTCAGCCTGCGTTTTCGATATGCCTGGAACCGTTGCCAGCTCTTGCACTGAGGCTTTGAGCACCCCTTGCAAACCGCCGAGATATTGTAACAAAGCTTGTCGGCGTTTCTCACCTATTCCAGAGATATTTTCCAGCGGACTTTGCACCATTTTTTTACCGCGTTTAGCGCGGTGCCCTGTGATAGCAAAACGATGCGCTTCATCGCGGATCTGTTGGATCAAATGTAACGCTGGCGCATCCGGCGGTAAACTCATATCCCGATCCGCCCCTGCTAAAATCAACGTCTCCAAACCAGGTTTTCGACTGGTGCCTTTGGCAACGCCAAGTAACAAGGGTTTTTTAGCCAAGCTCCAATTAGCAAAAAATTCAATCGCCTGATTTAATTGACCGCTGCCGCCGTCAATCACCACTAAATCCGGCACCCGGCTTTCATCTTGTAATTTGCCGTACCTTTTATTCAGCGCAAATAACATCGCTGCATAATCATCGCCTGGCGTGATGCCTTCGACATTAAAACGCCGATATTCGGCTTTATCCGGCCCTTCACCATTAAACACCACACAAGAAGCGATGGTTTGTTGGCCCATGGTATGACTGATGTCAAAGCATTCCATCCGACCTATGGCTGGCAGATGAAGGAGCTGAGAGAGTTGCTGATAACGCACCCGCATTTGTTCAGTCAAGGAAAGCTTACTGTCACAGGCGGTTTGAGCATTTTTATTCGCCAGCGTCAGATATCGTGACTTTTCACCACGTTTGGCCGCAATTAAATTAATCTTTCGCTCTGCCAGCTGACTAATAGCTTCAGCAATGGCAGCAGCATCGGCCAGTTCGGTACTAACCACAATATCCCGCGGGATGGTTTGGCCACTGATGCCATTGAGATAAAATTGCAATAAAAAAGCCGCAAGCACTTCATCCGGCTCAGTATCAGCCGGCACTTTGGGATGATAGGTTTTACTGCCCAGAATTTTTTGATCGCGCACAAACAACACATGGGCGGCGGCAATGCCATGCGAGTAATGAAAACCGACCACATCCATTTCGGCCTGATCGCCACTAACGGTTTGCTGTTCCTGCACCTTGCGCAGTGCCTGGATTTGATCCCGCAAGATGGCTGCTTGCTCAAATTGCAGTTGCTGACTAGCCTGTTCCATCAGTTGCACTAAATCATCAATCACCAGCTGATTTTTACCGGATAAAAACAACTTCGTCAGCCGCACCTGCTCGGCGTAAGCTGCATCACTGATTTTGCCAACACAAGGCGCTGAGCACAATTTGACCTGATACTGTAAACAAGGTCGGGTCCGAGCCCGATAAAAGCCATCTTCACACTGACGCACCGGAAAAATTTTTTGCAACAGTTTCAGACTTTCCCAGACCGCACCGGCGCTGGGATAAGGACCAAAATATTGACCGGCAATTTTACGCGGACCGCGATGTGAGGTGATTCTGGGATGGCGGTGATCGGTCAGCAAAATATAGGGATAGGATTTATCATCCCGCAGCAGCACATTGTATTTGGGCATGAACTGCTTGATCAGGTTGTTTTCCAGGATCAACGCTTCAGACTCGCTGTGCGTCACAGTAATCTCTACCTGACGGATCTGACTGACTAAAGCTCTGGTTTTACTGCTATTTAGATTGCTGCGAAAATAACTGGCCAGCCGTTTTTTTAAATCTTTGGCTTTACCGACATAAATCACCTGTTCACGCAGATCAAGCATCCGATACACACCCGGCTGCTGTGGTACTGTCGCTAAAAAGGTTTTGGCATCAAATACGCTGGCAGACATCAATAACTCAGGCAATGTCTATCATGCCATGACGCAGCGCCAGGTGTGTCAATTCAACATCTCCGCTGATGCCGAGTTTTTCAAACATACGATAGCGATAGGAATTAACCGTTTTGGCGCTGACATTCAACTGATCGGCTATGTCGTTAACCTTCCCGCCTTTGGTGATCATCAGCATAATCTGCAGTTCACGTTCGGATAATTCATCAAAAGGGTTTTGACTACTGGACTGAATTTTACTCAGAGCCATTTTTTGCGCCACTTCATCAGAAATATAACGCTGACCGGCCGCAACTTTACGAATGGCTTCAATCATTTCTTTCGGTGCTGCATTCTTCGAGATAAAACCTGCCGCCCCCAGTTGCATCACTTTGGTCGGCACCGGCTCTTCAAATGAAACAGATAACGCCAGCACTTTGATATCAGGGCAATAATGCAAAATTCGTTTGGTCGCTGCCATGCCCCCCATGCCTGGCATGTTCATATCCATCAGCACCACGTCCGGCGTCACGACATCACGACTATCACTGCGGCAAAACTGTACCGCCTGTTCACCGGAACAAGCTTCACCAACCACCTTAAAACCACGCTCATCTTTGAGGATCCGGCTGATGCCGTGTCTGACAAGTTCATGATCATCAACTAACAGAATGTTAATCAATTCAATACCTACCACTGTTATCTCTGGCTGCCGGGCAGCACTTCATAGCGGCTAGCATAGCTGAGCCAACTTCATTTGGCTATGGCTAATGTCGGCGGAAAATTACATGATAAAAAACAATATTTTACAATAAGTTAGAAAAAGCTCTGGTTGACCTGACATAGGTCTGAAAGGCAAAAAACCCAGCATTGCTGCTGGGTTTTTTTAAATTTAGTGGCGGAGAGAAAGAGATTCGAACTCTTGAAGGGCTACTAACCCTCGCC
>CAZGHW010000095.1:0-2378 GCA_964525695.1 uncultured Rheinheimera sp.
AAGCCTCGCGCGCCGGTGGTGATGTAATGGCGCAAAATGGCATCGACTTTAAATACCCATCTTATGTGCAGGATATTTTAGGCCCGATGTGTTTTGACTATGGCTTTGGCCCCTTCCGCTGGGTCTGTACGTCTGGCAAGCCGGAAGATCTGGACAAAACCGATGCCATCGCTGCCGAAGTATTACAACGACTGATGTTGCAAGCGCCAGAAGAAATCCAGCAGCAGATGCAAGACAACATCACCTGGATTTTAGACGCCAAACAAAACAAACTGGTGGTCGGTTCACAAGCGCGGATTTTATATGCCGATGCCGAAGGCCGTGCTGAGATTGCCGCCGCCTTTAACGAGGCGATTAAGCGCGGGGAAATTGGTCCTGTGGTACTGGGTCGGGATCATCACGACGTCAGCGGCACCGACTCGCCGTACCGTGAAACCTCCAACATTTATGATGGTAGTCGCTTTACCGCTGATATGGCCATTCACAACGTCATCGGCGACAGCTTCCGCGGCGCCACTTGGGTGTCCATCCATAATGGCGGTGGTGTCGGTTGGGGTGAAGTGATCAATGGTGGTTTTGGCATGTTGCTTGACGGCTCTTTGGAAGCTGCGCAGCGGTTAAAGTCGATGTTATTTTTTGACGTCAATAACGGCATCGCCCGTCGCAGCTGGGCTCGCAATAAAGAGGCAGACTTTGCCATCCGCCGTGAAATGGCGCGCACACCAAAACTGCAAGTGACATTGGCCAACTTGGTTGACGATGACCTGCTCGCGCAGTTACCGTTTTAATCTTTTACCTCTAGATGAGCGGACCTGAGAACACAGATCCGGCCCGCTCTGTTTTTTACCCCCTGCCAACTGCTACAATTGCTGCTTTGCTTCGCTAAACCATTCGGGCAAAATTAACGTAATTTCCCTTTCTTCAGCCAGCAGAGCAGTTTCAAACTTATGCGCTATCTCAATACTCCGGATTACAATCATCAACAAACCGACAAAATAGGGATTTTATTAACTAACCTCGGCACCCCTGATGCGCCGACGCCCAAGGCGCTGCGACGTTACCTGAAACAGTTTTTATCTGATCCACGAGTGGTCGAAGTGCCAAGGCTGTTGTGGTGGTTGATTTTAAATGGCGTGATTTTACGGATCCGGCCGCGCCGCTCGGCCAAAGCTTATGCCACCGTCTTCACCGACCAGGGTTCGCCACTGCTATTTAACACTCAGGCACAAAGTGATGCTATCGCGGCGCAACTGCAACAACAGGGCCTGCACAATGTGGTGGTGGATTTTGCCATGCGTTATGGCAATCCGAGTTTTGACACTGTACTGGACAAGATGTTTGCCAAGGGCGTCCGGCAATTACTGGTGTTACCGCTGTACCCACAATATTCAGGCTCGACTTCGGCGTCCACCTTTGATGAACTGGCGAAAAACTTTATGCGCCGGCGCTGGCTGCCGGATCTGCGCTTTATTTCGCATTATCCTGATCACCCGGCTTTTATTCATGCCGCAGCGGAAAAAATCCGCCAACATTGGCAACAACATGGCCAGGCTGATAAATTAATTCTGTCTTATCATGGTGTACCAAAACGCTATCTGCTCAATGGTGACCCTTATCATTGTGAATGTTATAAAACATCGCGCCTGATCGCGGAACAATTGGGGCTCAGTAAAGATCAATACCTGACTACCTTCCAATCGCGTTTTGGCCGCGAGGAATGGCTTAAACCTTATACCGATGAAACGCTCAAAGCTTTACCAGCACAGGGCGTGAAAAGCGTGCAAATATTTTGCCCGGGCTTTGCCGCGGATTGCCTGGAAACCATTGAAGAAATTGGCGAAGAAAACAAAGAATACTTTTTACATGCCGGTGGCGAGCGTTATGAATACATCACTGCACTGAACGCCGAACCTTTGCATATTGCCGCACTTTGCCAGTTAATTCAGCAAAACCTGCAAGGCTGGCAAGTCAGCCCGGATCCAGAGCGAGCCTCACGCGCAGCCTGTCTGCGAGCCGAGAAATACCCGAAATAACACCAAATCCAAGTCGCCGGAGTGAATGTGCAAACAGCATTCACTCCGCTGTGATGGCGTTGCGGCAGTAAGTTCAAAGCCAGCAGCCCTGAACATAGGGCAGGAAACAAAAAAACCAGCACTAGGCTGGTTGATGTCTTTACTGCATCCAGGCAGTAAAGTGGCGGAGCGGACGGGACTCGAACCCGCGACCCCCGGCGTGACAGGCCGGTATTCTAACCGACTGAACTACCGCTCCGCGCTGGAGTGAGCTTGCGCTCTTTGGCATTTTGCCTTACGGCTACCTTCTGAAGTGGCGGAGCGGACGGGACTCGAACCCGCGACCCCCGGCGTGACAGGCCGGTA
>CAZGHW010000096.1:0-2293 GCA_964525695.1 uncultured Rheinheimera sp.
TTTATACAACTGATAAAAACAAGCGCACCATGCCAGAAAAAATGGAAATCAAAAAATTCGATCCTAAAGTGCGCAAGCACGTGATTTTCAAAGAAGCGAAAATCAAGTAATCGAATAAACGGAACCCGGCAATTGCCGGGTTTTGTGTTTTTACAGTCCGACCTCAATCAGAGGTTGAGGCGTGTTTCCGGCAAAACGCAAAACTTTTTGCATTTTGAGCTCCCGAAAACACCTGTGTAAAAATCTTATTCTGACCAGTTTGGCCAGCAAACTGTGCCAAAAGGTTCCAAACTAGCCCTTCTGTAAGAAAATCCCTGCTTCAATTTGCCGCCACTGCCGGACTGCGCCGATGTTTCGTGCCGTATGGAGTCCATCTTCGATTGACCTACCGGTAATCGCTGGCATCGATTGGATGTCGTTGACCGGAACTTTTGTCCTGCGTTATGTTCACATCATCAGGTTCTGTACTTGGGTGACTAGGTTTGTGCGTCACAATCTATTACACTGCATTATCAAAATGAAAGGGTTGGGGCTATGGCACTGAGTAAACGTGACTGGAACAATGTAATTATTTTCAGTGTATTAGCGATGCTGTTGTTATTTTTCTTGATTCCGCAGCAACTGATGGAACAACAACAAAGCCCAAAAGCCCAACAACAATTGGTCACTGCCGAGCAACCTTTATTACAACTACAGTTTGAAAGCACCAGTTTACAACAGGCCGGTACTGAATGGCGCTTCCAACCGGCACTAACAGAATCCTCCTTATCGCCAGTGCAACTGGCCCAGTACTGGCATCAACTGCAGCTGCCTGCACCTTTAACCAAGAAACAAGCAGCCAAAGTTGAACTTGGCTCGCAGCCGCTACGACGGGTGGTGTTATTACTCGCGGGGGCCGAAGCACCGCAACATTGGTGGTTGTTTCAACAACAGCAACAATTTTATCTGCAACGTCAGGGTATGGCAGCCATTTATCCGTTAACCGCCGAACAGGCCGACCAACTGATGCCAGCCGAGCTCAATCAAGTCGTGGAATAAATAAGCGACCACAAGCAGCTGCTCTGTGTCTGAGGCTGCCCGCAACTCCGAGGAACTTATGCCCGAATTACCCGAAGTCGAAGTCTCCAGACTCGGCATTAGTCCGCATTTACAAGGCCGAACCTTAACGCAAGTGGTGGTTCGACAACGTCAATTACGCTGGCCGGTGCCAGATGAAGTGCTGGCGCTTCGGCAGCAACCGATCCTGGGGGTGTCGCGGCGTGCCAAGTATTTGCTGATCCATCTGCCAACCGGCGATATCCTGATCCATCTTGGCATGTCCGGCAATCTGAAATGGTTGCCCGCCAGTGTCGTTGCCGGTAAGCATGATCATGTTGATTGGGTGCTGGATGATGGTACTGTCTTGCGGCTGAATGATACCCGGCGCTTTGGTGCCGTGTTATGGCAAGCCAAAGACAGTCTGCATCCAATGCTGGCTGCGCTGGGACCTGAACCACTGACGGCCGCTTTTACGCCTGAATTGTTATTCGCCTGCTGCCAAAAACGCAGTAGTGCCATTAAATTGGTGCTGATGGACAACCATGTGGTGGTCGGAGTGGGGAATATCTATGCCAATGAAGCGCTATTTAAAGCGCGGATTGTGCCAACCCGGCCAGCACGGCAGTTAACGTTGGCCGAATGTGCGGTCTTGGTCAGAGTCATTCAGCAAACCTTGGCTTTTGCCATTGAGCAGGGCGGCACCACGCTGAAAGATTTTAGCCAGGTCGATGGCAAACCTGGTTATTTTAAACAGGAATTATTGGTCTATGGCCGTGGTGGTCAGGCGTGTCCACTTTGTCAGCGCCAACTCACCGAAATCCGTTTAGGGCAGCGCAGCACCGTGTTTTGCCTTCATTGTCAGCAGTAACGCCGCGCTGGGCATGGGCGCTGGTGATTGACCTTGCACCAGCGTTCTGAGCCGTCGGTTAAAACTCGCGTTTGGCGATTAAACGCCAACGCCAGCCGGATAACTCAGGGTTATCGGTGACAGGTTTGGCCAAATCAATACTGATAATGCTACCGCGACTGGAATGGCTGGGCAGGATCCGTAATCCCAGACCATAGCCATATAAAGCATCTTGGTCCAGTGCGTTTTGCGGTAGTGGATGATCCCAAGCCCGACCGGCATCGACAAAACCGGCAATCGCCACATCAAACAATTGATACACATGCCAATTGGTAATGTAACGGTATTCACTGGATGCGATCAGTGCTTTATTACCGGTCTGGTAATACAGCGGAAAAGCCCGCATGC
>CAZGHW010000097.1:0-1542 GCA_964525695.1 uncultured Rheinheimera sp.
GTCGGTGATGCCGAAGATCAGCAGGAACAGCGGGATCAGCGCCGAGCTGGGCGTGCTGCGGAAGAAGTCGATCACGAACTCGACGCTGCGGTAGGCGCCTTCGCTCGCCCCGAGGATCACGCCCAGTGGCACGCCGATGGCCACCGCGATGGCGAAGCTCGCGAGCGTGCGGTACACCGTGGCCCACAGGTCGGGCAGGATGGCGCCGCTGGCGACAACCTCGCCCAGGTGGCGCAAGGTCTCGCCCGGCGGCGGCAGCAGCACCGGCTTGACCCACTGCGCGCTGATCATCAGCTGCCACAGCGCCAGCAGCAGCAGCGGGCCGATGACGGGCAGCCAGCGCCGGTCGAGCTTCATGCCGTGTACAGCAGCGACTTCACGTCGAGCCGCTTGTTGAAGATCTTGCGGTCGGTGAAGACGTCGAAGAACTTCTGGAAGTACTCCACGTCGCTGGGCTTGAACTCGTTGTACAGCGTGAAGCCCGACAGCGGCACCTCCTTGGCCAGCGCTTCCTCGATGGCGGTGAAGCCGTCCAGGCTCTTGCGCGATTCGTCGGGGTTCTTGCGCACGAACTCCACCGCCTTCGCATAGGCGGCGATGTACTTCTTCGCGAGATCGGGCTTGTCCTTCAGGAAGGCCGTGCTCACGGTGGCCGAGCCGCCGAACCACGGCGCGTCGGGGTCGCCGAGCACGTACTTCGCGATCACGCCGTTCTCCAGCACACGGGTCAGGCCCTTCAGCCGCCCCGCGGTGCCGGTGGGCTCCAGCGTGTAGACGGCATCGATCTGGCCGGCAGCCAGCGCCGGCACGTGCTGGCCCACGGGCAGCTCGGTGACCTGCGGGTTCGTGATGCCGTTCTTCTCGAGAATGATCTTGGCCAGCGTCACGTTCTGGATGCCGGGGCCGGACGCGACCTTCTTGCCGGCCAGTTCGCTGATGGCCTTGATCGGCGAATCCTTGGGCACCAGGAACTGGTCGAGCACCAGCTTGCGGTTGCTGGGGTTGCTGCAGACGATCTTCAGCAACCCCGGGCTCGTGATCTCGGCGAGCGCCAGCGCGGCGCTCGCGGTGCCGTTGGCGCTGCCCTGGATGCGGCCGGCGATCATCGCCTCGGCCACCTGCTGCGCGCTGGCGAACTTGGCGCCTTCCACCTGCAGGCCGGCTTCCTTGAAGATGCCCTTCTCTAGGCCGACGTACAGCGGCAGGCCGCTGGCGATGGGCCAGTAGCCGATGAGGATCTTGTCGTCGGCATGCGCCTTGTGGGTGAGACCCACGAGCGCGGGGAACGCCAGGCCGGCCTGGACGACGCGGCGGCGGGTGATGGTCTTGTTCTGGCTCACGGGCTCTCCCTCAAAAGGTCTTCAGCAGTTCGAGCACGGCCTTGGAGTCCGACACCGCGCCGAACACCCCGCCCTGCATCTGGATCATCTTCAGCGCCGCCTCGTGGTTGCCACGGTCGGTGGCGCCGGTGCAGTCGCTCAGCATCACGCACTCGAAGCCGCGGTCGTTGGCTTCGCGCATGGTGGTGTGCACGCACACGTC